>NZ_JBELOA010000004.1:0-239167 GCF_040227205.1 Parafrigoribacterium humi
ATCCACGACTAAGGGTCGCGGACCATAACAACCCCGATCCAGCCCCGCAATCCCGGGCCCAGATCAAGAACCCATCCACACCTTCTTGCCTATAAGCCCCAGGCGGCCCATTACTAGAGTGGATCCATGCAGACGGATACACGATGAGCGCGCGAGCCACAGCAGTCACCGCGTGGGAGGCACTCTTCCGCGCGCAGGTCTCCGTCATGCGGTATCTCGGCACCGACTTCCCCATCGACGACGTGACGCTCAACGAGTACGACGTGCTGTTCACGCTGTCGCGCAGGCCCGACCGTCGGCTGCGCCTGCGCGAACTGAACCGGGACATGCTGCTCACCCAGCCGAGCGTGAGCAGGCTCATCGACCGCCTGGTCGCCCGCAGCCTCGTCGTCAAGCTCGCGGACCCGGATGACGCACGCGGCGTCATCGTCGAACTCACCGACACGGGGTTCGAACTCTTCCGTCGCGCCGCGGTCGTGCACGTGCGATCCATCAACGAACGGGTGGGCAGCGCGCTCACCCAGGACGAGATGGA
The DNA here is from genome assembly GCF_040227205.1 of Parafrigoribacterium humi. Classification (NCBI taxonomy): domain Bacteria; kingdom Bacillati; phylum Actinomycetota; class Actinomycetes; order Micrococcales; family Microbacteriaceae; genus Parafrigoribacterium; species Parafrigoribacterium humi. Next base: position 536 of record NZ_JBELOA010000004.1, read on the forward strand.
GACGCTCATCCAGCTGTGCGAGAAGCTCCGTTTCGCGGAGGTACCCGCTCACTGACCGAGGCGAGCCAGCCTGCGGCGGTAGCCGCGCATCCGGTGCCGCGAGCTCAGGATGAGCCACAGCGACTTCGGCATGCCGGGAAGGGCCGCCAAAACCCTGCTCCGTTCGGCCCGCATCACCTTGAGTGCCTGGCTGAACCGGCGCTGCCGCGGACACTCGGCGAGCGCCAGCATGTACAGCGTCGCCCGCGACGCCGACGGAATCACCAGGCGCCATCGCGCGTATCCCTCGGTGGGCAGCATCACGGGGCCCGCATCGACGTGAAGCGCGCTCAGCAGGAGACGCATCGGCTCAACCGCCCCGAGCGACTGCACGAGCTCGAGGAGCTCCTTGCGCTCGCGAGGAACCAGCACGCGTGCGAACTGCTCGATGTGGTACACCTCAAAGTTGTGCGCCCTCGGATTCCACGACTGCGGCCCGAGCCTGTCATGCACGGCCATCATCACCGTGCACAGTCGATCAAGCACCGCAACCTTGCTTCCGGCCAGAGTCATGCTCCTGCGCCGGGCCCACAAGATGGCGAAGACCCTCTTCGGATCTGTATAGAATCCCGGGAAGATCGTGTAGAGGGCAAGGTCCACCGCATACTGCGGATGCACGAGCATGAGCATCGCGGACGGCAGGACCGCGGCGCCGCTGTATCGCCTGGCCTGCACCCAGCCCGCTCTGTGCAGGAGCGCCAGCAGGTCTTCGATCGTGGCGACGTCCACGATGAGGGTGGCATAACGAGAAACGCGCGGCGAGATGAGCCCCTGCGCTGCGAACACAGGGCCGCCCGCAACGAGCACACGGATGGCGTGGTCAGAAGCGAGTTGGGACACTTGGGCAAGCACGCGATTCTTCTCGAACCGCGCCCGCCGAAGATCTTCCCCCTCCGGAAGATCCACAGCCATCGGGTAGTCTCCTTCCCTGCGCGTGAGCGTGGCTGTACTTTAGCGCGTCGGGCGACCGCCCGTGCTGGAGACCGCGCGCGCGGAGAGCGCGGCGCCCGCATCGGCCGCCGCCGCCGGGTCGTGGTCACGCACCCAACTCGCGAGGAACCCGGCGGAGAATGCATCGCCCGCGCCGGTCGGATCGATGATCTCCACGCTGTGCGCCTTCGCGTGCACCCGCTCGCCACCGCGGATCGCCACGAGCGCACCGGTTTCGCCGAGCGTCAGAGCGACGACCCCGAATCGCTCGCTGAGCGCGGCCGCGATCTCGTCTGGATCGTGCAGCCCGGTCAGTACCCTGCCCTCGTCGAGGTTGGGCAAGAACACGGACGTCCCGGCGATCACCTCGAGGAAGCGCTCAGGCCCGAAGTCGACGAGGAACCCCGCGGATCCGGGGTCAACCGAGACGCCGACTCCGCGGGTCGCGGATCGCTCGATGAGGCGACGGAACGCATCCGGATCGCGGCTGGCAAAGACGCTGTAGCCCGAGAAGTGCACGAACGCTGCCCGGTCGAGCAGGGCATCCGACACATCGTCCGGGCCGAGCTCGACGTTCGCACCGCGCTCGGTGAGCATGGAGCGACTCTGCCCATCGACGAGCACCACGATGGCCCCGGTGGGCAGCGTCGGATGTGCGGACAGATGAGGCGTGACGCCGTGCGCCTCGAGCGCGAGCGAGTGCCGCTCGACATCCCCCTCCCCCACGAGGCCGACGAAGTCGACCTCGGCGCCGGCGCTTCCGAGCCAGGACGCGGCGTTGGCCGCCGACCCACCCGGGCTGTGCCTGATCGAGGATGGGGTGTCGGTGTCCGGCCTGATCGGGCCGTTCGGGACGACGACGATGTCGTCGATGACATCGCCGAAGACGACGATGCGCGCGCCAGGCACTCAGCTGCCGTTCGTGAGCGAAGACCAGGCCTTTGCGATCTCCGCCGCGACCCGAACGTTGTTGCGGGCCAGGTCGAGATTGACCTCGAGACTGCGGCCGTCCGACGCGCCGACGATGTAATCGAGCAGGAACGGCGTGACAGCCTTGCCGTGCATCCCGGCCGCATCTGCTGCGGCGAGCGCCTCGAGGAGCACCCGGTCGTGCTCGGCCGGATCCCATTGCTGGTCCTTCGGGATGGGGTTGGCCACGACGATGCCCTGGCCGTGACCCAGCTCATCCTGCGCCTTCATGATCGCGGCCACCTCGGCGACGGAATCGACCGACCAGTCGAGGTCGAAGGCAGACTCGGTGAGCCAGAAGCTCGGGAAGATCCTGGTGCGGTATCCGACGACGGGAACGCTGAGGGTCTCGAGCCGCTCGAGCGTCGCGGAGATGTCGAGCACGGACTTGACCCCCGCGCTCACGACGGTGATCGGCGTGACGGCGAGCGTCGAGAGGTCGGCGGACTCGTCGAAGGTGCTGCTGGCCCCGCGGTGTACTCCGCCGAGGCCGCCGGTCGCGAAGACCCGCACGCCGACGAGCGCGGCGAGGTGAGCGGTTGCGGCGACCGTGGTTGCTCCGGATGCCCCTGCCGCAGCCAGGATCGGCAGGTCGCGAACACTCGCCTTGGCCAGCTCCTCCTCGGCGATGCGACGCACGCCATCGGCATCCAGCCCGACCTGCGGGACCCCGTCGAGCACCGCGACGGTCGCCGGCGTGACTCCGGCATCGAGCAGGATCTGCTCGAACTCCAGGGCCGCTTCGTGGTTTCTCGGACGCGGAAGCCCGTGCGAAATGATCGTCGATTCAAGGGCGACGACGGGGCGGTTCTGGGCGAGAGCTTCGGCAACGGGCGCGGAAACGACGATCGGCTGGTTCATGGTGTCTCATCGTATCTGCGCGCCGCTGAATGCCAGGCCTGCGACCCCGGAGTCACGGTCGGCTAAAAGTCTTGTTCGCCTCTGGCGATATCTGCGCGTATGCAGCCCCTCTGCGCCGAAATCGCAATTTAAACGGAGTAACTTTGCTCCCCTGCATATAAGAGTGCGCACCCTATCTTGTCTCGAGGACGAATGTCATCTACTACTTCCGCGCCCACCGTGCCCGTCACGACGGGCGCAACCGCGGTCATGTCCCACCGCCAGATCATGCTGGTCATCTTCGGTCTCATGGCCGGGATGTTCTTGTCTGCCCTGGACCAGACCGTCGTGGGCACGGCCATCCGAACCATCGGCGATGACCTGCACGGCCTCAGTCTCCAGGCCTGGGTCACCACGGCCTACCTCATCGTCGCGACGATCAGCACGCCGATCTACGGCAAACTGTCCGACATCTTCGGGCGTCGCCCGCTATTCGTCTTTGCGATCGGCATCTTCGTCATCGGCTCCGTCCTGTCGTCGTTCTCGACCTCGATGGTGGAGCTCGCCGGCTTCCGTGCCCTGCAGGGTCTTGGTGCTGGTGGCCTCATGTCGATGCCGCTCGCGATCATGGGTGACATGCTCGCTCCTCGGGAGCGCGCGAAGTACCAGGGGTACTTCCTCGCGGTGTTCGGTGTCTCGAGCGTGCTCGGTCCACTCATCGGCGGACTGTTCGCCGGCACGGACCAGATCCTCTGGATCTCCGGATGGCGCTGGGTCTTCCTGATCAACGTGCCGATCGGCATCATCGCGCTCGGCATGGTCTTCAAGTTCCTGCACCTGCCCAAGGTTCCGGGCACATCCGTGCGAATCGACTGGTGGGGTGCCACCGCGGTCATCGTCGGACTCGTGCCGCTGCTGCTCGTGGCCGAGAAGGGCCAGGACTGGGGCTGGACGAGCCCGGCCGCCATCCTCAGCTACATCGTCGGTGCGATCGGAATCCTCGCGTTCATCCTGATCGAGATCCGGATGAAGAGCGACGCGCTCATCCCGATCAAACTGTTCCACTCCCAGACCTTCTCGATGGCCACGATCATCGGCGTTCTCGTCGGGTTCGGCATGTTCGGCGCGATGATGACGCTTCCGCTGTACCTGCAGATCGTGCTCGGCTCCACGCCGACCGAGAGCGGCTTCCAGATGCTGCCGATGATTCTCGGCCTCATGATCGCCTCCATCGGCAGTGGTCTGCTGATCGCCCGCAATGGCAAGTACCGGATGTTCCCCATCCTCGGCACGGGGCTCATGGCCGCCGGCTTCCTGTACCTCAGTTTCCTGAAGTACGACTCGCCCTTCCTGTTCGTGGCCGGAGGGATGCTGCTCATCGGCCTCGGCCTCGGCCAGCTGATGCAGACGCTCACCATCGCGAGTCAGAACTCGGTGGGCCTGCGAGACATGGGCGTTGCGACGAGCGCGTCGACGTTCTTCCGGCAGATCGGTGGAACCCTGGGAACCGCCGTCATGCTGTCGCTCCTGTTCACGATCATGCCGCTGAACATCCAGACGTCGCTGTCGGATACGCCGACGCTGCGCAGCGCTCTGAACGCCGCGATGACGCCCACCGTGGCCACCGCACCTCAGAACAAGGCCATCATGGACCTCATCTACACGAAGATCGTGACGCCTCTGGAGGGCGGTGCGCAGCAGGCCGCGCACGCCGCGGGCGTGCAGGCTCTCGTTGCGCAGGGAGTGCCGCAGGCGGTCGCGGACACGAAGGTGCCCGGCCAGCCCCTCGACTTCTCGAACCCGAAGGTTCGCAGCCAGGTGCTCGACAAGGCGGTGCCGCAGATCGCCAAGCAGCTCGGCGACGCGAAGGGCGACTCCTCCGCCGGCGGCAGCAGCGCGATCAATGACACCTCGTTCCTCAAGGGTGCGGATGCCCGGCTCGCGAAGCCGTTCCTCACCGGCTTCACGCAGTCGACCATCCTGATCTACTGGCTCGCGTTCGGCGTCGTGCTGCTTGCCTTCGTGCTCGCGCTCTTCTTCAAGACGCCTGCGCTGCGGGCGAAGTCTGCGCTGCAGGAGGCCGCGGATGACGCGCATGCGGCGAAGAAGAAGGCCGAAGCGGAGGCGGATGCGGGCGAGGAGTCCCAGGACGAACTCACGCTGGTTCCGTAGCGCGCGGGTGATGCGGGTCACCGCGGTCGGCCAGCGGGCCGGTCGCGGCCCCGAGTCCCGGCGCCGGAGTGTTCGGTGGTTGGTGGTTAGTCTGGAGGGCATGAGTTCTGCACCGGAGACCACAATCCCGCGCCGCGCGCTACTCGCCGCGACTGCGGGAGGCGGGGTGCTCCTCCTCGCCGCCTGCAGCCAGTCGTCGTCGAAGGCCGCAGGCGCCTCACCGACTCAGGCACCGACTCCGGCGATCCCCTCTGTCACGAGCGTGAGTCCGGCATCCGGATCCCTGTCCGGGGGCACCGCGGTGACGGTCACCGGCAAGAACCTGCGCGCCGCAAGCACCATCGTGTTCGGCTCGGGGGAGCCCCTGGCGCTGACCGCCGTGAGCGACACGGAGGCGACCGTCACGTCGCCGATGTCGGTCGATTACGCCGCGGTCTCCGTGCCTCTTCAGCTCATCGGCCCGCGGGGCCAGCGGATCGACACCGCCCAGAACTACGAATTCGCCGCGGTGACGCCGGTCGACAAGCAGATGCTCTACGCGTTCACCTATTGGAAGAACTACAACACGGCGGAATGGGGTGTCTTCACCGGCAACGATTGCGGCAACTTCGTGAACCAGACGCTCGTGCAGCGCGGGTGGAAGCAATCCCGCGCGTGGTACAGCGACTACGCCACGACCGGAGGGTTCAGCCTGAGCTGGGTGCGCGGCACCCCGATGTTCGATTACCTCAGCTCGCGGCCGGACGTCACCCACTACTCCGTCGACCAGCGCGAGAAGGTGAAGGTGGGCGATGTCGTGATGTTCGACTGGGATCCGAAGAAGCGGGATGGCGTCGACCACACGATGGTGGTGTCGAAGGTGGAGAAGAACGTGGATGGCACGATCGCCATCAAACTTGTCGGCCACACGGTTGACGCGCAGTATCGCGACCTGGACACGGCCATCACCGCGGAGCACCCTGGCGGCACGGCCCACTTCTTCAGCATCGCTTCGTGAGCAGATGGCGTCCGCCCGAGACGACGCAAGCCCCACAATCGCGAGGATTGCGGGGCTTGAGCGTGGTGCGCCCGGAGGGATTTGAACCCCCGGCCTATTGATCCGTAGTCAATTGCTCTATCCGCTGAGCTACGGGCGCAACTGTCGGCGAAACCCAACCAGATGACTATACCAGCGGTTGGGAGTGCCGCGAATCGCATGCTTCAGCGCGAGCACACGACACCCGCCAAATTGCCGCGAACGGTTCCGCGTACGGCCGACCGCGAGTTAAGTGGATCACGCGGGAGCGAACGACCCGAGCATCCGATTCACGACAGGAAGGCGCACACCATGTCATTCATCACCGTCGGCCAGGAGAACACGACCGACATCGAGCTGTTCTACGAAGACCACGGCACCGGCCAGCCCGTTGTGCTCATTCACGGCTATCCGCTCGACGGTCGCTCCTGGGAGCGCCAGACCTCCGCTCTGCTCAGGGCAGGATATCGGGTCATCACCTACGATCGACGAGGCTTCGGGCAGTCCAGCCAGCCCACCGTCGGCTACGACTACGACACCTTCGCCGCGGACCTGAACACGGTACTGGAGACGCTCGACCTGCACGATGTCGTGCTCGTGGGTTTCTCGATGGGCACGGGCGAGGTCGCCCGCTACCTCGGCACCTACGGTTCCGCGCGCGTCGCGAAGGCCGCGTTCCTCGCCTCGCTCGAACCGTTCCTCCTCCAGACCGACGACAACCCGCAGGGATTGCCACACAGCGTGTTCCACGAGATGTTCGAGACGGCTGCCGCGGATCGCTTCGCCTGGTTCGACAGCTTCTTCGCGAACTTCTACAACACGGACGACACCCTCGGCACGCGCATCAGCGAGGCCGCCCTGCGCAGCAACTGGAACGTCGCCGCAGGGTCATCGTGGTTCGCGGATGCCGCAGTCGTGCCGACCTGGCACGAGGACTTCCGGGCGGACATCCGGAAGATCGACGTTCCCGCACTGATCGTCCACGGAACCGCAGACAACATCCTGCCGATCGACCTGACCGGTCGGCCATTCTCGAAGCTCCTGCCCGAGGCGGACTACGTCGAGATCGAGGGCGCCCCCCACGGACTGCTCTGGACCTACGCGAAAGAGGTCAACGAGGCGCTGCTCGCCTTCCTCACGAAGTAGCCCGGCCATTCAACGCGCGAGGGCAAGCGAGGTTGGTTGAGAAAAAATCACGGGCGGAGTCGGTGGGATTTGAACCCACGGAACCCAATAAAGGGTTCTCCACCTTAGCAGGGTGGTGCACTAGGCCGAACTATGCGACGACTCCCGGTAGTTCGTCAGCAATCATAGCGGAGCATTTCGGCATAGCCGATTCATTCCACCCCCGGACTGGGGAACGGCACCTCCTTGTTCGCCGTGGAGCGCGCCAGTAGTGTCAGAACTGTTGTTGGAACCGGAAGTTACCCGACCACCCCGGTGCGATCTGACAGACACTACTTACCCGAAGCGCAGGCACCCCTATGTCATTTTCCGATGTTGATCTAAGCACCGTCAGCATTATCGTCGTCGGCCTCGCGGCCGTGATCCTGATCGCCTCACTGGCCATCGCATCCCTCGTCACCCGCAAAGGTGAAGTCGGCAGACCCTAAGCGCCACCAGCACCCACGACCGCCGTGGGACGGGCGGTGACCTCCCGCGACCAGGGCAGCCTCTGCGCCAGGCCCATGCACGGCTTCTCCACGAGGTGCCACGATGCGAAGGCGAACACGGCGGTGATCGCCGTGACCATCACGACGTCGATGCCCCAGGCGAGCACGCCGAAATAGTGCACGATCGTCTGCTGCACGGGAAACGCCCACAGGTAGAGCCCGTACGACAGGTCGCCGAAGCGAGAGGCCCGGCGGATGACCGGGGTCGACTGCGAACCGAAAACCAGTAGGCAATACGGCAGCATGATCCACGCCAGGTACAGCGCGTACTGCGGAAGAATCGCCGCGACAATGAGCCAGAGAACGAGCAGCCCTGCGGCGACGTCGACGCGCAGTCGCGCCCTCGCGACCGTGAGCCGCACGATCGCGCCGCCCGCGAAGAACACCCACATCGCGGCGGCAGACTCGACCCGAGCGCCGAAGAACTGCAGCGGCAGGATCGTGGCGAGCACCACGGAGGCGAGCCCGAAGAGCAGCCAGGCCGTCACCCGCAGACGCGTGGACAGCAGGCCGAGAACGGGAACGACGAGATAGCAGGCGAACTCGGCCGGCAAGGTCCACAGCGAACCGTTGACGGTGACCGGATACGGGTTCGTGCCGAAGACCCCCGGCAGCACGTAGTCCGGAATCAGCACGGCGTTACGCAGATAGGAGTACGTCTCGCCGCTGCTGAAGTATGCCTGCGGTGACAGCACCGTCACGATGGGGCCGAGCACGAACGCGGCGGCCACCGACACCAGGGCGAGGCCGGGAATGATCCTCAGTACCCGGCTGGTGAGGTATCGCGGCAGGTGCGGCCGCCGTTCCCAACTGCCGGTGATGAGGTATCCGCTGATCACAAAGAACACGGCAACGCCGAGTTGGCTCACCGGGAGGCCGAGAACCACGGCCATGTTCTCGGGGTGCCCCCTCAGGTCGGTGGCATGGCCGAGGATGACCGCGACGGCCGCCGCGATGCGCAACGCATCGAAGTTGTTGTTGCGCCGTGCAACCTCGGTGAAGGTATCCACCGGAGCCTAGTTGTTCACCTTCGAGCAGGTGTAGTCCGCCGCGGACTGCCCGAGCACGCCCTGCAGAACGGGCGGGGCGGTCCCATCACCGGCTGCGGCAGCGTCCGTGGTCGGCTCCGCTGTCGCATCCGTCGTCGGAGCAGGGGCGTTCGGATCCTGCACGGACCCCCGCCCCGTCTTACCGGCCTCGAGCGAGAACGGCTCATCCGCCTTGATCTTCGCGAACAGCGCGTTCGCGAGGGACGTCGTCGGCTGAACCTTACCGGCGTACAGGCCCGTGCCACCGGTCGTGCCCGGGTACTGCACGAACATGATGCGGTCGAGCGGCAGCTTCTTGAGCACCTGCGCCATCGACACCATGGTGTTGATGTTCTTGAGGCCGGTGGAGAGGGTCATCGACTCCGAGGCGACCGTGGCGATCTTGAACAGCTTGCCGAAGTCGGTCAGCGTGCTGTCGCTCTTCACCGTGCGCACGAGGGAAGAAAGGAACACCTGCTGTGAGCTGATGCGCCCCAGATCGCTGCCGTCACCGACGCCGTGGCGACTGCGCAGGAACATGAGCGCGTCGTGGCCGGAGAGATTGTAGGTGCCGGCCTTGGGAAGCGTGAGCCCGGTGAAGTGGTCGTGGAACGGACCGTTCACACACACCGGAACACCGCCGACCGCGGTCGAGACGTTTATGACGCCCTCGAAGGTGATGAGTCCGGCGTACTGGATGTCGAGACCCGTGAGCTCATGCACCGTCAGCACGGTGCAGGGCAGCCCTCCATACGAGAGCGTGACATTGATCGGCTGGCCGGCCATGGCACCGTACTTGCCCTTGCCGTCCTCGCGGGGGCACGAGGGAATCGGCACGACCATGTCGCGGGGGATGCTCACCGCGACGGCATTGGTCTGGTCCTGTGAGACGTGCAGCAGGATGTTGACATCGTTGAGAACGCTGTCCGGCCCCTTTTCGCCGGTGCCGGCTCGGCTGTCGCTTCCGACGAGCAGGATGTTGAAGCCGCCCTCGTAGGAGCCGAGGGCGGGCGGTGGTCCCTCGGTCTCACCGACCAGCTTGACGGTCTTGATGCTGTTGTTGATCTGGGTGAAGGACACTCCGACGACGGCGACAGTGCTGACGAGCACGACAGCGACCGCGGCAGAGAACCACCCGAGCACGGTGAGAAACGGATTGGACTTCTTCAGACGACCGTGCCGCGCAGCGGTCGACGGCGCGGAGGACGCTCTTGATCGCGGACGGAGCTCACTCACGAGATACTCCTTTTCAATCCATAGTCATGACGCACGATAGTTACACGCGGAGGGCGTGGGATTCGAACCCACGAGACATTTCTGCCCACCAGTTTTCAAGACTGGCTCCATCGGCCGCTCGGACAGCCCTCCAGGAGACCCAAGGCACGATTGTAACCGAGTTGTTCGGCGACGCCGCGAGCGCCAGCGAGAAACCGTCGGATTCCGCCTCAGTTGTTCACCTTTGAGCAGGTGTAGTCGGCGGCGGACTGGCCGAGCACTCCATCGAGAACCTGCGAGGGAGCATCCGTCGCCGGCGCCTCCGTCGCGGAAGGAGCGGATGTGGTCGCCGCCCCCGTGGGCGACGTCGCAGCCGCGTCGACCGGCGCGTTCGGATCCTGCACGGACCCCCGCCCCGTCTTGCCGGCTTCGAGCGAGAACGGCTCATCCGCCTTGATCTTCGCGAACAACGCGTTCGCGAGAGACGTGATCGGCATGACCTTGCCCGCGAAGGCACCCGTGCCCCCCGTGGCACCCGGGTACTGCACGAACATGATGCGGTCGAGCGGCAGCTTCTTGAGCACCTGCGCCATCGACACCATCGTGTTCACGTTCTTGAGACTGCTCGAGAGGGTCATCGACTCCGACACGACGGTGGCGATGTTGAACATCTTGCCGAAGTCGGTCAGCGTGCTGTTGCTCTTCACCGTGCGCACGAGCGAGGAGAGGAACACCTGCTGTGAGCTGATGCGCCCGAGGTCGCTGCCGTCGCCGACACCGTGGCGACTGCGCAGGAACATGAGCGCCTGGTGACCCGACAGGTTGTATGTGCCGGCCTGGGGAAGCGTGAAGCCCGTGTAGTGGTCGTGGAACGGTCCATTGACACACACCGGAACCCCGCCGACCGCGGTCGAGACGGCTGTGACCCCGTCGAAGGTGATGAGTCCGGCGAACGGGATGTCGAGACCGGTCAGCTTGCTCACGGTGAGCACGGTGCAGGCCAGTCCGCCCGTGCCGAGCGAGGTGTTGATGGGCGTATTGGAACGCGCGGGGTAGCTGCCCTTGCCGTCTTCGCGCGGACACTGCGGAACGTCGACGATGAGATCCCGGGGGATGCTGACCGCGACGGCGTTGGTCTGGTCGTGCGAGACGTGCAGCAGGATGTTGACGTCATTCCTTGCGCCAGGAGGCCCCGCCTCGCCCTGGCCCTGGCGCGTGTCGCTGCCGACGAGCAGGATGTTGAATCCGCCCTCGTAGTCCCCGAGTGCGGGCGGCGGGCCCTGGGTCTCGCCGACCAGGCTCACGGTCTTGATGTTGCTGCTGATCTGGCCGATCGAGATGCCCGCGACGGCGATACCACTCACGAGCACCACGGCGAGTCCGGCGGAGAGATACTTCAACGCCGTGAGCACGGGACGCGAGCCCTTGACCCTGCCATGGCGCACTGCAGCGCGCACGCGGTACGGGCGTGGTCGCAGATCGCTCACGGGTGTCCTTCCTGGTTCCGGCATCCGATTATGGATGACCGCAGCCGTTAAAACGCTGCAAGAACCCTGGCGACCCCGTCTTCCAGGTCCGTTCCCGTGAACTCGTTCGCGACCGCCCGCACCTCGTCGGGGGCCTGCCCCATCGCGACGCCGCGACCCTCCGCGGATGCCCAGGCGAGCATGTCGATGTCGTTGCGTCCGTCGCCGACGACCATCACCCTCGAGCGCGGGACGCCCTGCCACTCGCGCACGCGCTCGAGCGCGGTCGCCTTGTTCACGCCATCCGGTGCGATGTCGAGCCAGGCCGTCCAGCCCACGTTGTAGGTGACCTTGTGCAGGCCCATCTTCTCGACGATATCGAGGAAGTCGTCGATGTCATGGCCGGGCGAGATCACGACAACGCGGGTCGCGTACAGGCCCAGCAGTTCGTCGAACTCGACCTTGACGCTCGTGGCGCCAAGGGTGTCATCCGGAAACTGCCCGGAGAAGTGGTAGAGACCGGTCTCGTCTTCGACCGCGTAGCTCGCGTCCGCGAGACTCGCCCGCACGGTGCGCAGCACCTCGGTCGGATCGAAGGAGTCGACGTGCACGCGCGAATATCCGGTCGGTGCGTCGGCATCGCGCTTGAGGGTGATCGCCCCGTTCGAGCAGACGACGTAGTCGGGGGTGATCGAGAGGCGATCCAGCACGGGCAGAGTCATCGCCACGGAGCGTCCCGTGGCGAGCATGACCTCGTTCCCCGCATCCACCGCGTGGTGTACGGCGTCGATCACGGTCTGCCTGATCTCGCCGTCCTCGAGCATGACCGTGCCATCGATGTCGAGCGCGATCAGCCAGCGGTCCGTGCCCGCGTTTGTGCCCTCAGCCATCAAGCAACCGGCTCCAGCATGTCGAGACCACCGAGATAGGGGCGCAGCGCGGTCGGCACGCGCACCGAGCCATCGGCCTGCTGGTGGGTCTCGAGAATTGCGACGAGCCAGCGCGTCGTCGCGAGTGTTCCGTTGAGGGTGGCGACGGGTGCGGTCTTGCCCGACTCGGTGCGATAGCGGATGTCGAGCCGCCTGGCCTGGTACGTCGTGCAATTGCTCGTGGAGGTGAGCTCGCGGTACGTGCCCTGCGTCGGCACCCACGCCTCGATGTCGAACTTGCGCGCGGCGCTCGAACCGAGGTCCCCCGCGGCGACGTCGATCACGCGGTAGCTGAGCTCGCAGGCCTGCAGCATCGACTCCTGGTAGGAGACGAGCCGCTCGTGCTCGGCCTCGGCATCCTCTGGCAGCACGTAGCTGAACATCTCAAGCTTGTTGAACTGGTGCACGCGCAGGATGCCGCGGGTGTCCTTGCCCGCGGAGCCGGCCTCGCGGCGGTAACAGGTCGACCATCCGGCGTAGCGCTGCGGCCCGGCGGAGAGGTCGAGGATCTCATCGGAATGGAACCCGGCCAGCGCCACCTCGCTCGTGCCGGTGAGGTAGAGCTCGTCGGTGGGCAGGTAGTAGATCTCGTCGGAGTGTTCACCGAGGAAGCCGGTGCCCGCCATGATCTCCGGGCGCACCAGGGTCGGCGTGATGAGCGGTTCGAAGCCCTCGGTGAGCGCCTTGTCGAGCGCGAGGTTCATGAGGGCGATCTCGAGACGCGCCCCGATGCCGCGGAGAAAGTAGAACCTGCTGCCAGACACCTTGACGCCGCGGGCCAGGTCGAGAGCGCGCAGGCCCTCGGCGAGCTCGACGTGATCCTTGGGTTCGAAGTCGAAGCTCGCCTTCGCACCGACCTCGCGCAGGGTGACGAAGTTCTCTTCTCCACCCGAGGGGACGCCGTCGACGATCGGGTTGGCGATGGCGCTGGCGAGCCTGGAGAACTCGGCCTCGGCATCCGTCGCCCCCTGGCTCAACTCCTTGACCCGGGCCGCGAGGGATTGTGCCTCGGCCAGGAGCCGCGTCTTCTCGTCGCCCTTCGCCGCAGCGACCTGCTTGCCCAGTGCCTTCTGGCTCGCCCGCAGGCTCTCGGACTCGGAGATCGCGGAGCGCCTCGTGACATCGGCCGCGAGCGCCTCGTCGACGAGAGACGCGGATGCCCCCCTCGCGATCTGGGATGCCCGCACCGCGTCGGGGTTGTCTCGAAGTAACTGCGGATCAATCACCGCACCAGTCTATTCGGCGGCGAATGCCGTACCGTTGGCTGGGTGACGACGTCCGAGCGGCGAGCCGCGATCGTGTACAACCCGATCAAGGTCGACATGAAGAAGCTGAAGAAGGTTGTCTCGCGCGCTGAGTCATCCGCTGGCTGGGGAAAGACGCACTGGTTCGAGACGAGCGAAGACGACTGGGGCCAGGGCGGCACCAGGAAGGCGCTCGCAGCCGGAGCCGACGTCGTGATCGCTGCCGGCGGTGACGGCACCGTACGCGCGGTCGCCGAGGCCCTGCGCGACAGCGGCGTTCCGATCGCCTTGCTCCCCTCAGGCACGGGCAACCTGCTCGCTCGCAACCTCGACCTGCCGCTGAACAGCGTCGAGCACTCGGTTCTCACGGCGTTCACCGGGGACGACCGGCGCATCGACCTCGGCCTCGCGGAGATCACGCGGCCGGATGGCACCGTCGAGGAGAACGTCTTCCTCGTGATGGCGGGGCTCGGCCTCGACGCAAAGATGATCGCCATGACAGACTCGAAACTCAAGAAGGCCGTCGGCTGGCTGGCCTACGTCGACGCGGGCGTGCGCGCCATCCCGAGCCTGAAGCCGATTCGCCTGCGCTACAGCGTCGACGACGGCACGGAGAAGCAGCTCAGCGTGCACACGATACTGATCGGCAACTGCGGCGCGCTGCCCGGCGGTATCCTGCTCATCCCGGACGCGAAACCGGATGACGGCCTGCTCGACATCGCAGCGCTGCGGCCCCAGGGAAGGTTCGGCTGGCTACGCGTCTGGAACAAGGTCACTTGGGAGAACGGCGTGCTGCGGAAGTCCGCGGTCGGGCGCAAGATCATCGACCTGTCGAAGGACGTCAAGGATGTCACCTACTTCCAGGCACGGTCGCTGCGCATCTCTGTGAGCGAACCGCAGGAGTTCCAGCTCGACGGCGACGAGTTCGGCGAGGCGCAGTCGGTGCGCACCTGGGTGGATGCGGGTGCGCTCACCGTGAAGGTTCCCTAAGGCGGGTCGAGTAGCGCGCTGGAGCTATGAGGAGCGCGGAGCGATCCCGCGACGCCAGCGCCGACTGAGCTGGGCCCACGCCGCCGGTTCCGAACGATGCGCCAGCATCGGGCGGCCGTGCCGGTGGGGAGCGAAGTCGGTTTGACGAAGGAGCAGCCGCATCGAGACCTTCCTGCACGTGACCCCGTGTGGGCCACTTCGACAGGCTCAGTACGGCGCTCGATACTCTCGTCCCTCGCTACTCGACCGGCCTTGAAGGAGCCTTCTCCCAGCGCACCGCCCGGAGGAAGAGGATACCGACGGCGGAGGCTAGTCCCACCAGGGCGAGTGGCGGGGCGACGAGCTGCCGGAACTGCCAGAACAGCACTTTCCAGGGAATCTCTCCCTCGACCCAACCGCCCTGAGGCTGGTTGACATCGGAAAACAGCGCCCATGCGGAGAGCAACAGGACTGCGGCAATCCATAGCAGGGCCTTTTCGTAGCGGTTCACGATCAGGTCCCACCCTGTCGTCGCGACGAGCGCCAGGCCGAAAAGAAGATCAGGCCGACGATCGTGATCAGGCCGACGGTAATGGCAGGCACCCCGAACACGTTGCCGAAGAGATACAGGATTTGCGCTGCAGAGCTCTGCGAAGGTCCTGTCGAATACCCTGCCAGCAATTGGAGGTAGCTCACAAAGAGGAGCACAGCCCCTCCCAGAAGAAGAATCACACCGACCACCCACAGGATGACGAGGTAAGGATTGATCCCGCGACGCTGAGCGAATTCCGGCGCAATCGCCTCCTCCTGCTGCGACTCGGCAGTGGCATCCGGTTCGCCGTCATCGGCATCCGGCTCATCGATGGAGACTGTCGGGATGGGAGCGGCCGGTATCACCGGTGCAACCGCCGGCGGCACGTAGCCGCGCTGGAAGGCGGGGTCGAATCGGGGATCGAAAGTGGGCTGCTCCGTCATCACTCGACTCCCGGCTCTCCCGAGATGAGCCCGCGCAGCCAGTCCCGCGCCTCGGTGAACACCTCGTCGCGATAGCGCTGATCGAACACGACAGTGGTGCGGTCGGCACGGGGATACGAGCCCAGGAAGGTCACGTTCGGACTGAACCTGCGCAGGCCGAGCAGGGCATCCGCCACCCGCTCCTCGAGGATGTGTCCGTCGAGGTCGATGACGAAGCGGTAGCGGCCGAGGTTGTCGCCGATCGGCCTCGACTCCAGCAGGCTCATGTTGATGCCGCGGGTGGCGAACTGCTCGAGCATGTCGAGCAGGCCGCCGGCGCGGTCATCCGGAAGTTCGGCGATGATGCTGGTCTTGTCCGCGCCCGTCGCCGGCGGCGTAGGAACGGTGTGGCTCACGAGCACGAAGCGGGTGACGGCGTGCGGGTTGTCGCCGATGTTCTCAGCCAGCACGACGAGATCGTGGTGCGCGGTGATGCCGGGCGGTGCGATGGCCGCGTCCGCCGGTGACGCTCCGAAGAGCGACGCGGCTGCCGCGACGTTCGAGCTCGCCGGGATGTGCCCGTGCTCCGGCAGGGTCGCGTCGAGCCAGAGGTGACACTGGGCGTAGGCGACCGGATGCGCGTTGATGACCTTCACGTCGGCCAGTGCCGTGCCCGGCCGCGCGACCAGAACGAAGTTCACCGGCACCAAGTATTCGCCGATGATGCGCAGATTCGGGATGTTCGCCAGGGCATCCTGGGTCGCGCTCACGCCGCCCTCGACCGAGTTCTCGATCGCGATCATCGCTGCAACGCTGCGCCCCGACACCACATCGTCGAGCGCCTCGCCCACGTTGTTGACCGAACGCCAGGTCTTGCCCGCGGCCTCCGGGACCTGAGCGAGCGCCGCCTCGGTAAAGGTGCCAGCGGGGCCCAGGTAGCTGTAGGTCTCCGCGGGGTTCGGCTCGTCTGGCATGTCCCAACTTTAGGCCACCGCCCCGTCCGTCCCGAAAGCTCCGCCCTCCCGCCCTCCCTCCCCCCTCCCAAATGAAGGCATTTCATCCGCGACGGTCTCCGTTGCCTGCAAAACCGCTCCCAACATCCGAAATGCCTTCATTTGGGAGGGGAGACGGGTGAAAGACTGGAGCGATGAATGATCGCGCAGGAAAACCAGCCCAGGCTTCCGACCTCGTCGACATCGAGGCGCTGCTTCACGCCTACTACGAGCTCACGCCCGACGTGCGCATTCCGGAACAGAAGGTCGTCTTCGGCACTTCCGGCCACCGCGGCTCATCGCTCGACCGCGCCTTCAACGAGACACACATCGCCGCCATCACCCAGGCCATCGTCGAGTACCGCGCGAGCCAGGGCATCACCGGCCCGCTCTTCATCGGGCGCGACACCCACGCGCTCTCCCAGCCCGCCGAGACCACCGCGCTCGAAGTGCTCACGGGCAACAAGGTGCGGATGCTCGTGGACGAGTTCGGCGACTTCGTTCCGACCCCGGCGCTCAGCCACGCGATCCTGAAATACAACGCGGCCGGGGTTTCGACAGGCTCAACCAGCGGTGGGCAGGCCGACGGCATCATCATCACGCCGAGCCACAACCCGCCCCGCGACGGCGGCTTCAAGTACAACCCTCCTCACGGAGGCCCGGCCGACAGCGATGCAACCTCCTGGATCGCGAACCGCGCCAACGAGATCATCGCGGGTGGCAACCGGGACGTGCTGCGGGCGCAGCCGAGTGCGGTCGAGACCTACGACTTCCGCGGCAACTATGTGGATGACCTGGCCGACATCATCGACGTCGCCGCGATCAAGAAGGCCGGCGTGCACATCGGTGCGGATCCGCTCGGTGGGGCAAGCGTGCACTACTGGGAACTCATCGCCGAGCGCTACGGGCTCGACCTCACCGTGGTGAACCCGCTGGTGGATCCGCAGTGGGGGTTCATGACCCTCGACTGGGACGGGAAGATCCGCATGGACCCGTCTTCGCCGTCGGCCATGGTCTCCGTCCTGACGCACCAGCACGACTACGACCTGCTCACCGGCAATGACGCGGATGCTGACAGGCACGGCATCGTCACGCCGGACGGCGGCCTGCTGAACCCCAACCACTACCTCGCCGTGGCCATCCAGTATCTCTATACCCACAGGCCGCAGTGGCGAGCGGATGCCGCGGTCGGCAAGACGCTCGTCTCCAGCAGCATGATCGACCGGGTCGCAGTCTCGCTCGGCCGACGCCTCTGGGAGGTGCCGGTCGGCTTCAAGTGGTTCGTCCCCGGGCTCATCGACGGCTCGGTCGCGTTCGGCGGCGAGGAGAGCGCCGGAGCCAGCTTCCTGCGCAAGGACGGCACGGTCTGGACGACCGACAAAGACGGCATCCTGCTCGCCCTGCTCGCGAGCGAGATCCTCGCTGTCACGGGCAAGACGCCGTCGCAGCTCTACGCAGAACTGGTCGCCGAGTTCGGCGATCCCGCCTACCAGCGAGTGGATGCCCCGGCCAGCAAGGCGCAGAAGGCAGCCCTCGGCAAGCTCAACGGCTCCGCGATCACCGCGACCGAGCTCGCGGGTGAACCGATCACCGCAAAGCTCAGCGAGGCACCGGGCAATGGCGCCGCGGTCGGCGGCGTGAAGGTCGTCGCGGACCACGCCTGGTTCGCCGCGCGACCGAGCGGCACCGAGGACGTGTACAAGATCTACGCGGAGTCCTTCCTCGGCGCAGAGCACCTCGCGCGAGTGCAGGCGGAGGCAAAAACCATCGTGGACGAGGCCCTCGGCGCC
Source organism: Parafrigoribacterium humi (assembly GCF_040227205.1). NCBI lineage: Bacteria > Bacillati > Actinomycetota > Actinomycetes > Micrococcales > Microbacteriaceae > Parafrigoribacterium > Parafrigoribacterium humi. Next base: position 18,761 of record NZ_JBELOA010000004.1, read on the forward strand.
TGAAATAGTTTCCGGATTGATGTAGTCCCGCTGCACACGGGCCGCTTCTTCGGCTAGTGTGTCGTGCTGTGGGAGCGCTCCTTGTGCTCCCGTTATTGATTTTCCACTTCGTCGTCGCGAGCACGCGGCTCCGAGCCGGATCTACGCAAGGAGCGGTACAAGGGTGACCACACTGACTGAGGGCAGCGCACTCGCCTCCCCGCGCACGGCCGGCACCGAGCGCGACTTCCCCAAGGATTTCTTGTTCGGCGTCGCGACAGCCGCCTACCAGATCGAAGGCGCAGCCCACGAAGACGGCCGCACGGATTCGATCTGGGACGCCTTCTGCCGCATCCCCGGAGCGGTCGTGGGTCGCGAGAACGGCGATGTGGCCTGCGACCACTACCACCGCTACGCAGAAGACGTCGAGACCATAGCGAACATGGGACTCCAGACCTATCGCTTCTCCACGTCCTGGTCGCGCGTGCGACCGGATGGCGGCCCGGCCAACCAGAAGGGGCTCGACTTCTACTCGAAGCTCGTCGACGAGCTCCTCGCCAAAGGCATCAAGCCGTGGCTGACCCTCTATCACTGGGACCTGCCCCAGGCGCTCGAGGAGAAGGGCGGCTGGGCTAACCGCGACACCGCATCCCGCTTCGTCGAGTACGCCCTTGACGTGCACGATCGTCTCGGCGATCGAGTCGACGCCTGGACCACACTCAACGAACCGTGGTGCGCATCGTTCCTCGGCTACACGGGCGGCGAGCACGCCCCCGGCCGCCAGGACCCGGAGGCAGGCCTCGCCGCGGCGCACCACCTGCTGCTCGCGCACGGCCAGACAATCACCGAGTTGCGCTCGAGAAACTCCTCGCTCGAACTCGGCATCACTCTCAACCTCACGGTGGCCGACCCGGTCGACCCGAATGACGAGGGTGACGTGGATGCGGCCAGGCGCATCGACGGACAGTTCAACCGGGTCTTCACCGACCCGATCTTCCGCGGCACCTATCCCGAGGACCTGCTCGAGGATGTCGCACAGTACGGCTTCGAGAAATACATCAGGCCAGGCGACCTGGAGACGATCTCCGCACCCATCGACGTGCTCGGCGTGAACTACTACCACGGCGAGGCGGTGAGCGTGCACCCGGTCGAGCATCAGACCTCGACCGCGGCGCCGAGCGAGCGCCCGAAGCGCTCGCCGTTCCCCGCGGCAGAGGGCATCTACTGGCACCCGCGCGGCCTGCCCATGACGGCGATGGACTGGGAGGTCCAGCCGGAGGGACTCACCCGGCTGCTTCGCCGCATCCACGACGATTACACCGGCGACACCGTGAAGCTCTACGTCACGGAGAATGGCGCGGCATACAACGATATAGTCGAATCCGACGGACGGGTGCACGACGCCGACCGCACGGAATTCCTGAAGCTGCATCTCGATGCGATCCTCGATGCGATCGATGAGGGCATCCAGGTCAAGGGATACTTCTATTGGTCACTGATGGACAACTTCGAGTGGGCGTGGGGCTATGACAAGCGCTTCGGACTGCTGCACGTGGATTACAAGACACAGCAGAGAACTCCCAAGGACAGCGCCATCGAGTATGAGCGCATCATCGCGGCCAGGAAGCTCTGACCGGCACGCTTTCGAAGCGGAGCCCACAGTCCCATGACCACCGTGAAGCAGACAGGGCGGCGTTCCGCCCCCACGCTCGAAGAGGTCGCGGCGGCAGCCGGGGTCTCACGGTCGACCGTGTCGCGCGTGGTGAACGGGTCGAGCCAGGTCAGTGAGGATGTCCTGGCCGCCGTGCAGGACGCCATTGAACTCCTGAACTACGTGCCCAATCGCGCGGCCAGGTCGCTCGCGAACAGCCAGACCATGGCGATCGCACTCGTCGTTCCGGAAGACACCTCCCGCTTCTTCGGCGATCCATACTTCTCCGCGGTCGTGCAGGGCATCGCGAATGGCCTCGAAGACAGCGACTACGTGCTCAACCTGCAGCTGGCACACCCATCGCGCCCGTCCCCCAAGACGACACGCTATCTTCTGGGCGGAAACGTGGACGGCGCGTTCGTCATCTCCCACCACGTCGGTGACGACTTCCTCACCACGCTCAGCGCCACCCTCCCGGTTGTCTTCGGCGGTCGTCCGCTCGACCCCACGGCGACCCAGAGCTACTACGTCGACGTGGACAATGTCACTGCTGCCACCGTCGGGGTCCAGCGGCTCATCGACCTCAACCGGACGCGCATCGGCATGATCGCCGGCCCGACGGACATGCCAGCTGGGATCGACCGCACCACGGGTTGGAAGAAGGCACTCGCGGATGCCGGGTTGCCCGCCGATCGAATCGCCAACGGTGACTTCTCGCTCATGAGCGGAGCGCGCGCGATGCGGGAACTGCTGGAAGCATATCCGGATACCGACGGCGTCTTCGTCGCGAGTGACCTGATGGCCGCCGGAGCGCTCGGAGTGCTCGCCGAGCGCCGCATTGCCGTCCCTGCGGATATCGCTGTCGTCGGCTTCGATGACAGCCCCGCAGCCGTAGCCGGCCCGATCCAGCTCACGACCGTGCACCAGCCGTCGTACGAGATGGGCGAAAAGATGGCCGAGGTGATGCTCGGTCTGCTGCGAGGCGAGAACGTCGACCGGGTCCACCTGCTGGAGACCAGGCTCGTCATCCGCGACTCCGCCTGAGCGCGCGGTCGTTGTGTCACCGTCGCGGGACACGCGCAATGGGGGCAGGCCAAGGCTGTTCCAAACGCGATGCTCTGGCTAACCTCTATTAAACGACGACGACGCGTGACCGAGGAGAACGACCACCAACATGCCAAGACTATTTCGAGCGGGCGGCAAGTCACGCGCGAACCCCGGATCCATCGACGCGACAGGATCGGTGGTCGATTCCGCCGTGACATTCGAAATGGTGGCTGAGCGTGCTGGAGTCTCGCGGTCCACCGTGGCGCAGGTGCTCGATGCCTCTGGAGACGTTCCGGCCGATCTCGTTGACCGTGTCATCTCCGCGGCTGCGGACCTCGGCTACGCTCCCCAACACGGAAGCAGCGGATCGGGTCGCCGCAGCCATTCCATCGCTCTCCTCATCCCGGAGACCACGGGCAAATTCTTCGCCGACCCCTACTTCGCCTCCATCATCCAGGGCGCCGCGGCATTTCTCGACGACACGGACTACGTGCTGAACCTCCTGGTCGGCTCGCCCACCGAATCCGACAAGATCCTGCGCCACCTCCACAGCGAGCACGTGGACGGCGTACTGGTGATCTCGCACCGTTCCGACGACAGTTCATATCTGAAGCTCGGCGAGTCGGTACCCGTGGTCTTCGCCGGTCGTCCAACCGGGATCGAGAGTGACGACGCGTACTACGTCGACATCGACAACGTGGGCGCGGCGGCCGCGGCCACAAGGCACCTTATCGAACGCGGTCACACCCGTGTCGCCACGATCGCCGGGCCGCAGAACATGGTGACGAGCGCCGATCGTGTCGCAGGCTGGGAGGCTGCGCTGGCCGCGGCTGGCCTCGAGCCCGGGCCGATCGAGTCCGCCGACTTCAGCCCGGTGGGCGGGGTGTATGCGATGCGCCGCCTGCTGAAGCACGAGCAGCCCTTTGACGGAATCTTCATCGCGTCGTCGCAGATGGCATCGGGAGCCCTCACCGTGCTCCGCGACGCCGGACTGAGCGTTCCTGGCGACGTCGGAATCACGACGGTCGACAACGACCAGTTCGCGATCAACGCCGAGCCTCCGCTGACCACAATGGAGCAACCGACAGGCCTGCACGGTGCGAAGATCGCCGAAATGCTCCTCGACATCATCGAAGGCAGGCCGGTGGACAAGCACGCCATGATCGCTACGACACTCGTGGTGCGGGACTCGGCCTAGCCGACAGTCTGTCTAGCCGATCTGGCCGCGCGGCTCGATGCTCATGAGCCTCGAGTGCCTGCGCAGCCGGAACCGCAGGGAGAGTCCGCCCGATCGCGCGAGCAGCACGGCGACGACGATCGCGGCCAGGCACGGGACTGCACCAGAGACCACCATTGCTGCGCGTGCACCGAAGACCTCGGCCAGCCATCCCATGACCGGGCTTCCGAGCGCCTGGCCACCGACGGCGATCATCGAGTACAGCGCCATGACGCGGCCCCGGATGATGCGGTTGGACGAGAGCTGCACGATCGCCTCTGCCGTGGTCGAGAACAGCATTCGCATGAATCCGATGCTCGCCAGCACGACGAGGAAGACGCTCAGCACTGGAGCGAGTCCGGTGAGAATGAGCGTCAAGCCGAACAGCCCTGCCGCAAACACGATGAAGCGGAGCCGGAAGGTGATCCTCCGGGTGGATGCGATCGCACCGACGAGCGCACCGACCGCGGCCGCCGAGCTGTAGAGTCCGTAGCCCGCCGCGCCTGAACCGAACACACTGTCGGCGAACGCCACGAGCAGCACGGGCAGGTTCATACCGAAGGTATAGACGAAGGCGAGCATGACCATGGGCCAGAAGATCGACGGCTTCGAGCGTATGTAGCGCAGCGCCTCGCGGATCTGGCCCTTGGCGTGCTCGACCACGAGCGAGGGCAGCAGTTCGGACTTGCGCATCGCGAGGAGTGCGGCGATGACGAAACATCCGGCGAGCGAGTTGATGCCGATGGCCCAGCCCGCGCCGACGAGCGCGAGCATGACGCCGCTGATCGCCGGCCCGACGAGACCGCCGAGGTGCCAGATGGAGGCGTTCACGCTGATGGCGTTGCTGAGGTGGCGCTGGCCGACCATCTCGTTGACGAAGACCTTCTTCGCTGGCTGGTCCACGACATCCACGAAGCCGAGGAGGCACGCGGTGAGGTAGACCTGCCACACCTGCACGATCCCCGTGAAGACGAGGGCCGCGAGCACTCCGCAGAGAACCACCGCCACGCTCTGGGTCGTGACGAGCGTCGGGCGCTTCTTGAACCGGTCAGTGATGACGCCGCCGAAGGGGCCGAAGAGCAGCATCGGCCCGAACTGCAGGCCGGCGGTGATGCCGACCGCCGTCACACTGCCCGTGAGTTCGAACACGAGCCAGTCGATCGCGATGCGCTGCATCCACACCGAGGTGTTCGAGATCGACTGCGACATCACGTAGAGCCGATAGTTGTGGATGCGCAGGGAACTGAAGGTGTCGCGCCACCGCGGCGGCTTCAGAAGCACGGGGATAGGCGCCGTTGCGGTGTCATCTACCGCAGAGTCAGGAGCCATTAGTTAAGGATAGATCGAGCTGTCACATTCGACGCCATTATCCAAGCTATAACTAACATTACATTTCTCAATGGCCCTCCCCACCTTCGTGTCGTGAGGTCTGGCGGCCAGCAGTGGGTGTCAGTCGCGGACGTAGCCACCCTTGGTCAGGCCCGCCTCGATCTCGAAGCGGTTCTTCAGAGGATCGCGGCCGGCGAAGAAGTACAGCACCGGCATGAGCATGCCGTAGCGGGACCACTGCTTCCTGTGCACCGCCTCGTGCTCGAGCACGTCATCCGTGACGTTGTCGTCGGTGAGATACACCCCGCCGACGCAGGAGCCGCCGCGCCCAAAGGTCCACTTCGGCATCCCGCGAAAGACGACGAGACCATTGCGGCGCTCGATGTGGCCCGTGCTCCAGATGAAACCCCAGGCCAGACCGACGGCCGTGGCATAGCCGTAGCCGACCCGGCTGATCGGGGAGTCGAGCAGAACGGCCTTGGTCGCGCGGAAGACAGACATGATCTCTCCACCGTAACGAAGTAGCCGGTTCGCCGTGCGCCGGAGCGTCCTGTATACGATGAGGGCAGCAGCACCTCCCCGCACCACTGTCGATCGGAGAGCAATGTCAGCAGCACGCTTCCTCAACCCGCAGGCGCTTCACACGCCCCACGGATACAGTCACGTCGCTGAGTCGACGGGCCGCAGAACCATCTACCTCTCGGGCCAGGTGGCACTCTCCCCGGAGGGCGAGATCGTCGGCGGCAGCGACACGAGACTCCAGACCGAGCAGGTCTTCGCGAACCTCTCCACCGCGCTCACAGCCGTGGGGGCGGCATTCGAAGACGTCGTCAAGCTCACCTTCTTCATGATCGACATGGCCGACTTCCCCGCAGTACGGGAGGTGCGGGACAGGTTCGTGAACACCGCGCATCCGCCGGCCAGCTCGGCAGTGCAGGTCAGTGGCCTCGTGTTCGACTGGATCCGGCTCGAGGTCGAGGCGATCGCGGTCGTCGACTGACGCGCGCCTCGATCCGCCCGCTACCTCAGGCGCCGGGGACGAGGGCGAAGTCGACGCGCGCGGTCGCGAGACGCTTCTGGATGACGGCCACGGCATCCGGACTCTGGTCGACGAGCACGAAGCGGCGGCCGAGCGCGGCCGCGACCACCCCGGTCGTGCCCGAGCCCGCGAAGAAGTCGAGCACCCAGTCACCCTCTCGGCTGGACGCCTGCACGATGCGGCGCAGGATGCCCTGCGGCTTCTGCGTGGGATAGCCGGTCTTCTCCTTGCCGGTCGGCGAGACGATCGTGTGCCACCAGACATCCGTCGGCAGCTTGCCGCGCGCCGCCTTCTCGGGCGTGACGAGGCCCGGAGCCATGTACGGCTCGCGATCCACCTCATCCGAGTTGAAGTAATAGGAGCTCGGGTTCTTCACGTAGACGAGGATCGTGTCGTGCTTCGCCGGCCACCTGCTCTTCGATTTGCCACCGTAGTCGTAGGCCCAGATGATCTCGTTGAGAAAACTCTCCCGCCCGAACAGGGCGTCGAGCAGCACCTTGGCGTAGTGAGCCTCACGGTAGTCGAGATGCAGGTAGAGCGTGCCGTCATCGGCGAGCAGGCGCCAGGCCTCGGCAAGACGCGGTTCAAGGAACGACCAGTAGTCCTCGAACTGGTCGTCGTAACTCATCAGGTCGCCGCGGATGCGCTCGTACAGCTCACCCTTGAACCCCTTGATGGTTCCGGATGCACTGCGCACGCTCGTCGTGGACTGTCGCGCCTGGCTGCGGCCGGTATTGAACGGCGGGTCGAGGTAGATGAGAGTAAACGCGCCTTCGGGGAGAGCGGCGATCACGTCGAGGTTGTCGCCGTGGATGACCAGGTCGGCTCCGGTGGGCGACCAGGCGGTGGGCATGGTGCCATTGTCGCATCCCGTGAGTTGTCGGCGGACATCGAGCCGAAGGCTGAACCGACTTCGCAGGCTCAGTCGGCGCTGGCGTCGCAGGACCGCTCCGCGCTCCTCATAGCTCCAGCGCGCATAGAGGCCCACCACGCCCCGCCTTCGGCTCGGTGTCCGACGACCGTTGCGCGGGATGGACACGCGGGCGGGTTGACTAGCGGCGGTCGGAGACGTCTATCGTGACCTTGCCGTTGAAGATGCCCTTGTCACCATCGCCCGCGAGGGGCGCCGGCGCGGGAAGCCTCGTCTGTCGGTCCTGTTCCAGAGAGGCCTCATACCTGGCTGGCGCGAACACCTCGTCGCCGATGCCCATGAGGCCGCCACCGTGGCCCGAACTCTTCCTGCCCGTGGCGCCGGAGAGATCGATGAGGCGAAGTCGCTGCAGCAGGTAGCCGAACGCAGCAATACCGAGCACGATTGCGCCGAAGACCCACCATTCCATCGCTTAAGCCTAACCGGTGGATCACCTGCCGTCAGGGAACGCGGTACAGCCACTCCTCGGTGGCGAACTTCTCGTCCACGAGCTGGCGTGCCTTCGCCAGCTCGTCCGGCGTCACCTCGCCATCCGTCGCTCCGTAGAGTCCGACGAACGTGGCCTTCATCTTGTCGATGATCTCCGCTCGGCTGAGGCCGGTCTGGCTGCGCAGCGGGTCGACACGCTTGTTCGCGCTCTTGGTGCCCTTGTCGCTCATCTTCTCGCGGCCGATCCGCAGCACCTCGACCATCTTGTCGCCGTCCATGTCGTAGCTCATGGTCACGTGGTGCAGCACGGCACCGGTGCCGAGACGCTTCTGCGCTGCACCGCCGATCTTGCCCTTGGCGCTCGTGATGTCGTTGAGCGGCTGGTAGAACGCTTCGATGCCGAGAGACTTGAGCGCGGTGATGACCCACTCGTCCAGGAACGCGTAGGAGTCTGCAAAGGTCATTCCGTGCACGAGATCGCTCGGCGCGTAGATCGAATAGGTGATGACCGAGCCCGCCTCCATGAACATCGCACCGCCACCGCTGATGCGCCTGGTCACCTGGAAGCCGTATTTCTTGGCGTTGTCCATGTCGACTTCGTTCTTCACCGACTGGAAGCTGCCGATCACGACCCCCGGCTTGTCCCATTCCCAGATGCGCAACGTCGGCTTGCGACGCCCCGCACCGACCTCCTCGGCAAGCACTTGGTCGAGCGCCATCTGCAGCAAGGGTTCGTAGGCTTCGCCGTGGATGATTTGCCAGTCATAGTCCCGCCAGCTCGTCGCGTGGGCGAGCGAGCGTCGCACCGCGACGGCGACCGCCTCCGCAGAGAAGCCGAGCAGGGTCGCGCCCTCGGGGAGCGCACCGCGCACCGCGGCCGCGATCGTCACGGCATCCGCGTCCTCCGGCAGACCGTTGACCGCCGCATTGATGGACTCGAGCGCACTGTCGGGCTCGAGGAAGAAGTCACCCGCGAGACGAAAGTCCGCGATCCTGCCATCCGCGATCTCGAGGTCGACCACCACGAGCTTGCCGCCTGGCACCTTGTATTCACCATGCATGGGTGCTCCCTCAGTTCCTTTTCCCCAGCTTATTCCGCCGGGACGGTGTCTCCATGGCCCCGCAGGCGAAGGCGAGCACGCAGGCGCACGGCCGCCTCATCGAGCGCGGCGGGCACAGCGCCCCGGTCGATACCGCTCGGGTGGAACTCGAACGGCGACCACGACGGCCAGACGTGCACATGCACGTGCGGCACCATGTACCCCTCGATCATCAGCCCCGCGCGATCCGATTGCCACTCCTCGCGCTGGGCGAGGCCGATCTGGCGTGCGACGGACATGAGGTGTGCCACGAGCTCCTCCGGCAGATCGAGCCAGCGGTCGACCTCGAGTCGCGGCACCACGAGCGTGTGGCCCGGCTGCCTCGGTTCGATGGTGAGGAAGGCGACCGCACGGTCATCCGTCCAGATCATGCGGGCAGGCGCGCGCCCCTCGATGATGTCGGTGAAGATGCTGGCCATGGATGCGCGGCTCACGCCTTCGTGCGAGAGGCGGGCAGGCGGTCCTTCAGCCACGCGATCGTGTCGGTGAACACCTGCTCGCGGTTGGTCTCGTTGAAGACCTCGTGGCGGGCATCCGTGTAGACGATGAGCTCGACGTCGCTCAGGCCACTCCTGGTGAGGTAGGCCTGGGCCAGAAGCTCTGCGCTCTCGGTGCCGCCGAAGGAGTCGTCGCTGCCGATCTGGATCAGTACCGGCAGGTCGTTCGGCAGGTTCTTCGCCGGGCGCCCGAGCAGTCGCAGGCTGTCGGCGAGGCCGAACAGCTTGATCGCCTTCGCGCTGAAGGTGAGCGGATCCCTCTCGAAGTCCCGCGCGACGGCGGAGTCTCGGCTGAGCCACTCGTTGCCCGTGGTTCCGAACTGCTTGTGCCGGGCGTTGAGGTCTCCGCCGTTCATGTGCTGGAAGGTGCGATACGCCGTGCCGGTGAGCACGAGCGCGTCGTACTCGCCGGAGTGCCGGTTGACGATCTTCTGCGCGATGATCGAGCCCCAGCTGTGGCCGAGCAGCGCGAGGGGGAGCCCAGGATTCTCCGAGCGGATGAGGTCGGTCAGCTCGCGCACGGACTCGACCGTTCCGCGCATCCCGGTCGGCCCCAGCCTGCCGAGCTTCGAACTGTCGCCGCCCCACTGCTCCAGCCCGGTCTGACCGTGGCCGTAGTGGTCGTCCGCGTAGACGGTGAAGCCCGCGGTGACCAGCTTCTGCGCGAGCTCCTCGTAGCGCAGCGCGTGGTCGCCGAGGCCGTGTGCGACCTGCACGACGCCGATCGGCTTGCCCGCCTTCCACTGGTAGAAGTGCACCCTCACTCCCCTGGCGTCGACGAAGGTGCGGTCCTGACGCGCTGCGGTGAATTGGATCACGATCACTCCCTGACGACGATGCTGATTGCCCAGTGTACGGCGAGGGGTGCGCCGTCGTGCAGCACTTCGAACAGAGAAGGCGCCGATACCCCAACGGCCTCTCGAATACTCCTTTAGTTAGCCTAGCTAATTTGCTATGCTAACTATTTGTGCCTCACAACAACTCTCCGGAACTCCGGCTTGCCATCCAGCGGCTGAGCCGACGCATCCGCGCCATGGCTGCCGATGACCAGGTCACCGAGGGCCAGCGTTCCGTGCTGTTCCAACTCGACAACCATGGCCCCCAGACGCTCGGTTCGCTCAGCGAGCGCGAGAAGGTCACGCCGCCCAGCATGAACCGCACCACGACCGCACTCGTCGCCGCCGGTCTCGTCACGAAGGCGACCGCGGAAGACGACGCACGCAAGATCACGCTCGATCTCTCGGATGCCGGCCGCGCCTTCGTGAAGGAGACCAGGCGCCGCCGCGACGCCTGGTTCACCAAGCGGCTGGCCGCCCTCGACCCCGAACAGCGGCAGATCCTCGAGGCGGCCACGCCCATCCTGCAAGAACTCGCCGACCAGTGACGTCCATGTTTCGCTCCCTCACGGGCTACAACTATCGAGTCTGGTCCGGCGGCGCGATCATCTCCAACATCGGCACCTGGATGCAGCGCACCGCCCAGGACTGGCTCGTACTCACGCAGCTCACCCACAACGATGCCTTCGCCGTCGGCGTCGTCATGGCCCTGCAGTTCGGCCCTCAGTTGCTGTTGCTGCCCGTCACGGGTCTTGCCGCGGACCGCTTCAGCCAGCGCAAGATCCTCATGGTCACCCAGTCGACCATGGGGCTGCTGGGGCTGCTGCTCGGCATCCTCACGGTGACGAACCTCGTGCAGCTCTGGCACGTCTACGTGTTCGCCCTTCTCCTCGGCTGCACCGCGGCGTTCGACGCCCCGGCCCGCCAGACCTTCGTCTCCGAGCTGGTCGGACGCCGCAACCTCTCGAATGCCGTGGCCTTGAACTCGGCGTCGTTCAGCGTGGCCAGGATGATCGGCCCGGCCGTTGCAGGCCTGCTGATCGCCGTCATCGGCACAGGCTGGGTGTTCCTGATCAACGCGGCCTCGTTTCTTGCGGTGCTCACATCGCTCCTGCTGCTCCGCACCGGCGAGCTGAGGGCAGCACCCAAGGCCGTGCGAGGGCGCGGCAACCTCGCGGAGGGATTTCGCTACGTCTGGAAGCGACCAGACATCATGGTCATTCTCGTGATGATCTTCCTCATCGGAACCTTTGGGCTCAACTTCCCCATCTTCATCTCGACCATGGCCAAGATCGAGTTCAACGCGGGAGCAGCAGAGTTCGGCGTGCTCTCGTCGATCATGGCGCTCGGCTCCGTGGCCGGCGCGCTGCTGTCGGCCAATCGGGCGGCGCCGCGCATGCGCTACCTCTTCGTCGCGGCCGCAGCCTTCGGAGTCTTCTGCGCGGCCTCGGCGGTCATGCCGTCGTTCTGGCTGTTCTCCCTCGCGCTGATCCCGGTCGGCGTCGCCGCGCAGACCTTCATGACCACGGCCAATGGCGCGGTGCAGCTCGGATCCGACGCCGCAGTGCGCGGGCGTGTGATGGCCATCTACATGGCGATCTTCATGGGAGGCACCCCCATCGGCGCGCCGATCGTGGGATGGGTGGCCAACCAGTTCGGGCCGCGCTGGGGGCTGGGAGTGGCCGCAGCATCCGGTATCGCTGCACTGTTCGTCGGACTGTACTGGCTCGTGAAATACCGCGGACTGCGCGTGCACTACGCCGCTCGCCGGTTCAGCCTCAGCCACACGGCATCCCGTGACGCGGAGGCCGCCAAGCAGGCGCTCGCAGCGGAGGAAGCTGCCACAGACAAGGTGTGACTCGGAGGAGATGCACAATATTTCCCGATTCGGTACCGGCGCCGTTGTAGGATTTGGGCACACAAGACGATCCGGGGGGAACGTTTATGCGACGCAAGCGCGGGCAGACCTGGGGACTGGTGCTTGACTCCATCGAGGGCGACCTTGTCTCGGGCAAACTCAAGCCGGGGGATCGCCTCCCTCCGGATCGGGAACTCGCCGGCAGACTCAACGTGCGACCCTCTGCCGTGCGCGAGGCCCTCCGGGTGCTCGAGGTACTCGGGCTTGTGCGTGCGCCCACAAACGCCGAGGCCGGCTCAGGCGTCATCATCGTCGCGTCACCGGCCGGCGGAATGGGCTCGCTCATGCGCCTGCAGGTCGCGGCCCAGGGCATCCAGGTCGAGGATGTCGTGCGCACCCGCCTGCTGCTCGAGACCTCGGTGGTCAAGGAGTTGGCCGCTCACAGCGAAGCCGCAGACCTGAGCTCGATGATCCAGCTACTCGACGCGATGGAGAGCCCGGAGCTCTCGCAGGGAGAGTTCCTCGCGCTCGACGCCCAGTTCCACCTCTCCCTTGCGGAAGCCGCGAACAACCAGGTGGTCACCGCCGTGATGGCAGGCCTTCGCAAGTCGATCGAGAACTTCGCTCTTAAGGGCGCTCCCGGCCTGGTCGGGTGGACCACAGTCGTCGACCGCCTTCGAGACGAGCACCGCGGAATCGCGATGGCCGTCATCGATGGCGACGGCGCGCTCGCCGCCGAGCGGGTCTACAACCACATCTCGAACTACTACGCAGAGACGCACCTCGTGCGAAGCATCCCATACCGCGGCTGACGGTGCGTGCCCTCAGGGCGACGGATCGGTCACCTCCAACCGGAACTCTGTGCAGTCGGATCAGCTTGAGGAGCCGAGCACAAAACATACACATGCTACAGTATGTGTATGGCAACCCTCGAACGCCGTGTCCAGGTGCTCTTCGACCCCGCCCAATACGCCGCACTGGAGGCGGAAGCTGCGGCTCACAAGCAGAGCGTCGCCGCGATCATCCGAGAATCCGTCGATGATCGCCTGCGAGCCCGCAAGGCGAGCAGGCACGAGGCGATAGAGAGGCTGCTTGCCAGCGCAGACAGAAGCGGGCCTCCCCTCGACTGGGAAGAAGAGAAGAAATCGTTCGAGCACGACCACCTGCACGATCTGTGATGACGGACCCCGCAGCTCTCCTCGACAGCGCGGTGGTCGGTCACGCACTGGGAGCCGACAGCCCGTGGAAGGCTTCCTGCCAGAAAGTACTCCGAATGGCCGAAGAAGACATATTCCGCGCGTATGCCAGCGTCGAGATGATCCAGGAGATCGTGCATCACCGCCTGCGTCGAACAGGCGATCGGCTCGGGTCGGTCCAGCAGGCCAGGGATGCCGCATCCGTCTGCACCCTGCTGAATTTCGACCGTGAGGTGCTCGACCTTGCTCTCGACCTCATCGAACGCATCCCCACGATCCGTGGCCGAGACGCTGTGCACGCGGCAACCGCGCTGGCCTATGGCATCGACCGTATTGTCTCGCCCGATCGCGCCTTCGACGGGCTCCCCGGGCTGAGCAGAATCGACCCGCGGGAGTTCGCGAGGAATTAGCCGTCGATCGTGGAGGCGCGCACGATCAATTCCGGCTGGAACACCACGTGCCGCGGCGCGAGCGTGGGATCCTCGGCCTCCTCGAGGAGAATCTCGACCGCGGTCTTTCCGATGAGCGCACTCGGCTGACGAATCGACGACAGCGGTACCACGGACGCGCTCGCGAAGTCGATGTCGTCGTACCCGATCAGCGCGATGTCACGGGGAACGTGCAATGCACCCTGCATATTGAGCGCCTGCAACACGCCCATCGCAATAAGGTCGTTTGCCGCGAAGACGGCATCCGGCCGATCCCGGGGATCCCGGGCCAGAATGGCGTTCCCCGCTTCCCGACCCTCCAGCACGCTGAGAGCCCGGGTGGGCACGACCTCGATCGAGACTCCCGGGTGCCGCGCCACCACCTTGCGGACTCCCTCCAGACGGTCGGCGACCTGGCGAATCTCCTGGGGCCCACCGACGAACGCGATGGCGCGCCTGCCCAGACTGATGAGGTGTTCGACCGCCAGACCGCCCCCGGCCACATCGTCCACCGACACGGAACTGTATGCCGCATCTGCACTCGTGCGGTCGACCAGCACGGCGGGGATACCGCGTTCGCGGAGACGACGCAGGCGAGCCGTGACGTCGCCGAACGGGGAGATCAGGACCCCGTGCATCCGCTGCTCTTCGAACAGATCGAGATAGCTGGCCTCTCGATCCGCCTTCTCGTCGCTGTTGCCGAGGATGACGGAAAGGCCGAAGACTGCGGCCTGGTCTTCCGCGCCTCGAGCAAGGTCGGTGAAGAAGGGGTTGCGCACGTCGAGCACAACCAGACCGATGGACTTGCTGTGGCCGGCGCGCAGCTGCCGCGCGGCGTCGTTGCGCACGAAACCGAGGGACTCGATCGCGGCACGCACGCGCGCGGCCGTTGCCTCGGTCACCTGACTTGGTCGATTGAGAACGTTCGACACCGTGCCGACGGAGACGCCGGCGAGTGCCGCGACCTCACGAACGCTCACCGCCACCGTCGCTCCACCTCGATCAGCTCCGAACCGTGCCGCGCAGAAAGCGCGAGTGTGCCCTCATTGTAAGGATTCAGCTGAGATCCACGTAATGCTGTGGGACCCACGGCGCGTTTCACGCCATGGAGGGGCCGGCCGCCGGAGGTTCCGGAATTGTTCGCCGCGGAGAACACGCGGCCAACGCCTAATCGCGCGTTATCAAACTGAAACGTTCTATGTGTACGCGTCCAGATTAGACCGCCGCAGTGGGAAGCGCGGTTCCCGGGCCCGGATTCAGGACAGCACTCGTGCAGTAGCCGCCATCCATGCCTGCAGCGCCTGCCACGCCGCGATATGAAACGAATCAATTTTCTGTTGACATCGGGATGGGCGGGTGCGACACTCGGATGGTTCTGAAACGTATCAGAAAGCTCCGAACGCCCGGGCGCACTGCCCGGAACGGGATTCTTCGTGATCCTGGTCTGCAATTACAACGACGTAACAGGAGGGTTGACATCTTGGTCAGCAAAAAGCACCTCATCCGACAGATCGCAGTACTATCCGCGACGGCAGTATTAGCGGCCGGCCTTGCAGCGTGCGGTAGCACCAGCGGCGGCAACACCACCGACGCCAAGGCGGGCAAGGACATCCTCATCGGGATGAACTCCGGGTTGGTTCCGCAGTTCCAGCGCTACGCCAAAGAATTCGAGAAGACTCACAAAGGCTTCAAGATCACCGTCAAGGCCGTACCCGACGCGCAGCCTGACTACATCCAACAGCTCGTCACCCAGGGGCTCAGCAAAGCCCTGCCCGACATCATCTTCAACTACGACTCACTGAACCAGACCCTCAACTCGAACCACCTGCTGTACGACCTCAAGCCGTGGCTCGATTCCGGTCACGACGGGCTCAAGGCATCCAGCTTCATTCCGGCGTTCCTCGACCAATACAGAGTCGGCGACACCGTCACCGGCATTCCGGTGAGTGCAGACACCGGCGTCGTGGTCATTCACACCGCCCTCTTCGAAAAGTACGGTGTCCCGGTGCCGACGGCGGACTGGACCACGGAAGACATGTACGCCGCAGCGAAGGCGATCACCGAGAAGTCGAGCGGAAAGGTGTACGGCATCAAGACCCCGCTCGTCGACGGTGCCTCTGTCTTCACTTTCTACCCCACGCTGAAGGCCTACGGCAGCGGCATCTATGACCCAGACACGAAGAAGTTCATCTTCGCTAACGAGGGTGGCATCAAGGCCTGGACGGAGCTCCTGCGCCCATACACCGAGAAGTTCGGCACGCCGTACTCTCTCGCGACCAACAGCACGCTGTTTGAAAGCAACCAGGACGCGATGGGCGTCGGCTCGACAGCTGGCATCGCCGGTCTCCGCGTGAAGATGAAGGACGCCTGGGATGTTCTTCCCATGCCGACGGTGAACGGCAAGTCGGGCACCGGCGGCGGTTCATACTCGCTCTCGATCAGCGCGAAGTCCGACAACAAGGAGGGCGCGTACCAGTTCATGGCGTGGTTCTACTCGACGGATGGTGGCATGAAGACCGCGCAGCCGGATGGAGTCATCCCGCCGACCGTCGATGGCATTGCGCACGGCGCCTGGCTGACGGAAGCGGCACCCGTTCCGCCGAGCTTCGTGAAGACCATCAAGGCCTCCGTTCCCAAGGCCATCCTTCCGAACCCGATCCCGGACGCCATCCAGCCGAAGGTTGTTCCCGCGCTCCAGACAGCCCTCCAGCAGGTCGTGTTGAAGGGAATGTCGATCAAGGAGGCGTACACGGCAGCGCAGGACGAGCTCAACAAGCTGCTGAAGTAGCGACGCCTTGACCGTTCTTGAGACCACAAGGGGTGCCGATGCCGGGCATCGGCACCCCCGGTCACCTCACCGAAACACGACCAGATACCGCAAGGCGGATGCGGCGTCGGCATGGCTTCTGCTGGCCCCGTCGCTCATCCTCTTCATAACCTTCATCATCGTCCCGACGATCGTCGGCGTCGGGCTGAGCTTCTACGAGTGGAACTTCTTCGACACCCCGTCCTTCGTCGGACTGGCGAACTTCACGAAACTCGCCACGGACCCTGCCGCCTGGACCTCACTGGGGGTCACCCTGCTCTTCGTGCTCCTGGGCGTGGCTCCCACGATTGCCATCGGCTTCATGCTGGCCGTCCTCATCAACTCGAACATGCCGGGAGTGGGAATCCTGCGCGTGCTCTACTTCGTGCCCGTCGTGCTCTCTGTGGCGGTATCCGCCGTGCTCTGGGCCTTCATCTACGACCCACGTCAGGGGCCGATCGCCTCTCTGCTGCACCTGCTCGGGCTGCCGCCCATAGACATCCTGAACACGGACACCCTGGCCCTGCCCGCTCTCGTTGTCATGATGATCTGGCTGGCCCTGCCCATCGTCATCATCCTGTACCTGGCGGGCCTGCAGCGCGTGCCGGAAGACATCTATGCGGCCGCTGCGCTCGACGGTGCAGGATCGTGGCGCACGCTGTGGTCGATCACCTGGCCCAACGTCGGATCCACGACCTTCGTGGTGGCGATCCTGCAGCTCGTCAACTACGTGGCGAGCTCACTCGACGTCTCGCTCATCATGACCAACGGCGGACCGCTCGGCGCAACAACCGCGCTCAGCCTCTATGCGTATCGGCAAGCTTTCTCCAACCAGGATGTGGGCTACGCGAGCGTGCTCTCCGTGCTCCAGATGGCCATCATCGTCCTTGTCATAGGCGTCAGTCGTTTCGCCATCAGGAGGTTCTCGCGATGAGATCCATTGGTTCACGCGTCGGGCGATATTCGACGATCATCCTGCTCGGCCTCGTCATCGCCTTTCCCATGCTGTACCTGCTGTCTGGTTCGCTCATGTCCTTCCATGACATCGCGCAGTACCCGCCGCGCCTGTTCCCAACCGAACCGATCTGGGACAACTTCATCCAGGCGTGGAGCTACCTCACGCCTCGAACAGTCATCAACACGTTCGTCTTCGTGGGAAGCGTTCTCTTTATCCAACTCGCCATCTGCCTGCCGGCCGGGTTCGCACTATCGAAGATCACGTTCCGCGGCTCCAAAGCGGTGTTCGCACTGTTCCTGGTGCCCGTCCTGATGCCGACCAACCTGCTGCTGATCCCCACCTTCGTGGTCACACTGCAACTGGGACTCGTGGGTACCTTCTTCGGCCTCGTGCTTCCGATTGCCGGGCAGGCATCTGTTGGGGTTCTCCTCTTCCGGCAATTCTTCATCACGCTCCCGGATGGGCTGGTCGAGGCTGCTCGCATCGACGGCGCCAACTGGTTCCAGGCATTCTTCCGCATCGCGCTGCCGCTCGCGCGCCCGATCATCGCGGCGTACTCGGTTGTGACGTTCCTCACCGCGTGGAACCTCTACATCTGGCCGCTGCTCGCTGCGCCCGGCGAGCAGACGAGGGTGCTCACACTCGCCCTTGCGCCGCTCGCCACGACCCAGTTCTCGAACATCTCACCCTCCGTCGGATTCGCCGCTGCGGTCATTTCCATGGTTCCGGTGCTCGTCGTGTTCGTCCTGTTCCAGAAATGGTTCACTCGCGGCATCGCCGGCACCGGCCTCGAGTAGGCGGCATCGTGAAACAGGACTCCGCGCACGTCGCGGTGGATGCCAGCGTGCGCATCGAGGAACCGATACGGTTCGAGCAATCGAGCCCGTCGACCTCGGTGCGCCCGGGGGACACATCCGTCACTTTTGTCGGCGTCGCCGCTCCCCGGCTCAGCTGGCGCATCGCATCTGCCCCGGCCGGGTGGCGTCAGCTCGGCAGCGAGATAGAGGTGAGGTACCCGGACCACAGTACGCGGCACGCGTCTTTCGACAACGACAGCCAGATCCTGGTCGACTGGCCGTGTGCTCCACTCGCATCACGAGACCGGGTCGACGTGCGGGTGCGCGTCACGGGCCGGAACGGCTGGAGTGCGTGGAGTCCCCGTGCGACGGTCGAGGCATCCCTCCTGCAGCGATCCGACTGGACCGGGAGCTGGATCACGGCGGCTGATGGAGCCACTGTCGACGATCCGGCACCCATCATCGGCACGACTCTCAAGGTGGATGCCCGCCTCATCACCGCCAGGCTGCACATCACCGCGCTCGGCATCGTCGTTCCCGAAATCAACGGCGAACGCGTATCGGGCGATCACTTCACGCCCGGCTGGACGACGTACGACAGACTCGTTCGCTTTCGCAGCTATGACGTGACGGCGCTGCTGCACGAGGGAACCAACGAGCTCAGTGCGGTGATCGGCAACGGCTGGTATCGCGGGCGGATCGCCTCGCTGCCCATTCATCGGGGTAGCACCTACGGTGACCGGCTTGCCCTGCTCGCGCAGCTCGAACTCGAATACCCTGACGGCCGACGCGTCACGATCGGCACCGATGAGAACTGGCGAACTGCCCCCTCGCGTGTCCTCGCCAACGACTTCTACGACGGACAGACGACAGACCTGCGGATGCCCGTGCGGCCATCGCTGGACGCCCCCGTCGAGCGCCTCAGCGTCGAGCCCGCGCGACTCGGCTTCGCCGCAGCTCCCCCCGTCAGGGAGTTGGAGACGGTCGCGCCGTCCGCTCTTATCAGGCGACCAGCGCGCCCCGATCAGTCAGACACGATCATCGTCGACTTCGGGCGCAATCTCGTGGGCTGGGTGAGGCTGCGAGTCACGGCACCCGTCGGGACGGCGGTGACCGTTCGTCACGCCGAGGTGATGGAGCTGGGCGAGCTCTCGATTCGCCCGCTGCGTTCCGCCGAGGCCACCGATCGATATCTGCTTGCCGGCGGAGCCAGCGAGTTGCTCGAACCCGGCTTCACCTACCACGGCTTTCGCTATGCAGAGATCAACGGCCTCCCGTCCGATGCGATCATCGCACTCGAAGCGGTGTCTCTGGGCAGTGCTTTGACCCGCACCGCCTGGTTCTCCTGTTCCGACGCCGCGCTGACGCAACTGCATCGCAACGTCGTGAACAGCATGGTCGGCAACTTCCTCGATATTCCGACCGACTGCCCGCAGCGCGACGAACGTCTGGGGTGGACCGGCGACATCCAGGTGTTCGTGCCCACCGCATCCACTCTGTTCGATGTCTCGGCCTTTCTCGGCGGATGGCTTGAGACGCTCGCCCTGGACCAGCTGCCGGACGGCACCGTTCCCGCCACTGTGCCACGGGTCTTCCTCGACGAATCTGCCCTGGCCGGCTGGGGCGACGCTGCCGTGGTCGTGCCCTGGGTGCTGTACCAGCGCTACGGCGATGTCGACGTTCTCCGTCGGCAGTACGCGAGTATGACCGCATGGGTGGACCACGTGCGCAGCCTCGCAGGCGATGAACTGCTCTGGCGCGGCGGCCAGCAACTGGGCGACTGGCTCGATCCGCTCGCACCCCCGAACGATCCCGCCGCGGCCCAGGCCGATCCTGACGTCGTCGCCACCGCGTATTTCTATCACTCGGTCGACCTGCTCGCGTCCAGCGCGCAAGCACTCGGGCTTGCCGCCGACGCCGAGCGCTACGCGACACTCGCAACGAACATCCGCGCGGCCTTCTCCACGGCGTATGTGCAGGATGATGGGCACATCAGGAGCGACTGCCAGACAGTGTACGCACTCGCGCTGGCCTGGGACCTGATCGACGATCCGTCCGTGCGGTCACGCTCGGGCGAGCGCCTTGCCGAACTCGTGGAATCCCAGGGGTTCACCGTGGCGACAGGATTTCTCGGCACCCCCGTCGTGCTGCACGCTCTCACTCTCGCCGGGCGCACGGACGACGCGTACCGGATGCTCACGACACGGGCATTCCCCAGCTGGCTCTACGCGGTCGACCTCGGCGCAACAACAATCTGGGAGCGCTGGGACAGCCTGCTCGCGGATGGCAGGGTGAACCCCGGCACCATGACGTCGTTCAACCACTACGCCTTCGGTGCCGTGGCGAACTGGATGCACCGCACCATTGGCGGCCTCGGCGAACTTTCGCCGGCCAGCCGGACGGTGCGGGTGGCTCCCGTTCCGGGCGCCGGGCTCACGAGCGGAACCATGACCTACGACTCGCCCTACGGCCGTATCCGGGTGGACTGGGAACAGGTGGATCATCGCTTCGAGCTCGAGCTCTTGGTACCGGTCGGCGTGACGGCGACCGTCGAACTGCCGGACGGGACCGTGCACTCACACGTCGAACACGGTCACCACGCGTACTCCTCCGACACGGGTTTCGAGACGTCTGCCGTGGGACGACATCACGGCCAGAGGCAGAGCTCCGAGAGGCGGGCTCGCCGGTAGGCTGCACCTTATTCCCATGATTAACCTGCCAGCGATCACATGAGGGCCAACGTAGGCATCCGCGACGTTGCCCAGGCCGCCGGCGTCTCCGTCGGCACAGTGTCGAACGTGCTGAACTACCCGGACCAGGTGAGTGCAAAGACACTCGCCAAAGTGCAGCAAACGATGCAGTCCCTGGGGTTCGTGCGCAACGACCTGGCGCGCCAGCTTCGCATGGGCAGGAGTGCGGCGATCGGCTTCGTCGTCGTCAATATCGCGAACCCGTTCTTTGCCGACCTCGCGCACGAGCTCGAAGCGGCGGCAGAGGAGGTCGGTCACACCATCGTGCTCGGCTCGAGCGATCAGAACGCCGCGAGGGAACGTCGCTACATCGACCTCTTCGACGAGCATCGCGTGCGTGGGCTGCTGATCGTGCCCCAGCAGGGGCTCACCCCGCGCCTCAGCAGACTGCGTGCGAGCGGGACTCCGGTTGTGCTCTTCGACGGCAACATCGAGTCCGATGAAGTGTGCTCGGTCGGACTGGACGGGTCGGCGGGCGGATACCTCGCGGTACGACACCTCGTCGAGTCGGGTCGGCGACGGTTGGTCGTCGCCGGCGGTCCACTGTCGCAGATCGGCGACCGCCTGGCCGGGGCGACCCGAGCCGCGCAGGAGACGCCGGGTGTGACCCTGTCGATCATCGAAACGCCCGACCTCACGGTCGAACACGGACGGCTCGTTGCCGAACGGATCCTCGCGCTGCGTGAGGAGGACCGACCGGATGCCGTGTTCGCCGCGAACGACCTGCTCGCGATCGGCGTCGTCCAGGCCCTCATCGTGGATCGCAGGCTGTCCATCCCCCGCGACATCGCTGTCGTCGGCTACGACGACATCGACTTCGCGGCATCCACGGTCGTGCCGCTCAGCACCATCCGACAGCCGCGGGAGTCCCTGGCCCGCGCTGCGCTTGAGCTGCTCGAGCAGGAGGTCACAGGTGACGAGAACCACAGGCATGGACGACACCTGCTTCAGCCCGAATTGATCGTGCGCGCCAGCAGCGGGGTGCGGTAGCGGAAGAAACATCACCGAGGTGCTGTGACCTCTCGCGATTGCCGCTACACTTTGTGAAACGATTCATAAACGGGTGTGAGGTGACTCAAGGAGGAATCACGAACGCTGCCGACCTTCAGCGAGTCTGCTTCCAGCTCCAGGTGAAACCAGACCGCATCGCCGAATACCGCACGCGCCACACGGCCGTCTGGCCAGACATGCTGCACGCCCTCGCCTCCACGGGATGGCACAACTACTCGATCTTCCTACGTCCGGACGGTCTGTTGATCGGATACTTCGAGACTCCGTCGCTCGAGGCCGCCCAGGCGGGCATGGCCGACACGGAGATCAACGCCAGGTGGCAGGCGGAGATGGCCGAGTTCTTCGAGGATCTCGGCGACCAGCCCCCAGACACCGGCTTTCTCGTGCTCGACGAAATCTTCAACCTCGAGGAGCAATTAGCCACCCACCATGCGGCCGAGGGCATCCCCACCAGCAACACACAGAACAGGACAACACCATGACCACCTTCGACTCGATCGCACCGCTGCTCGCAGAGCAGGCAATCGAATTGCCCTCCTGGGCCTTCGGCAACTCGGGAACACGCTTCAAAGTGTT
The DNA here is from genome assembly GCF_040227205.1 of Parafrigoribacterium humi. Taxonomy (NCBI): domain Bacteria; kingdom Bacillati; phylum Actinomycetota; class Actinomycetes; order Micrococcales; family Microbacteriaceae; genus Parafrigoribacterium; species Parafrigoribacterium humi. The sequence goes on from NZ_JBELOA010000004.1 coordinate 41,195, forward strand.
CAGCCAGCCGGGCGGCCCGCGCACGCCGGAGGAGAAGATCGCGGATGCCGCCCAGGTGCACAGGCTCACCGGCCTCGCCCCGACGGTCGCCCTGCACATCCCGTGGGACAAGGTCGACGACTACTCCGCACTCCGGCACTATGCCGAAGATCAGGGCGTCGCGCTCGGAACCATCAACTCGAACACCTTCCAGGATGACGACTACAAGCTCGGTTCCGTCACGCATTCCGATCCGCGCATACGCCAGAAGGCCATCGATCACCACTTCGAGTGCATCGACGTGATGAATGCGACGGGTTCGCGCGACCTGAAGATCTGGCTCGCCGACGGCACGAACTACCCGGGCCAGGACGACATCCGCGCCCGCCAGGATCGCCTCGCGGATTCGTTGCAGAAGATCTACGCCAGGATCGGCGACGACCAGCGCCTCGTGCTCGAATACAAGTTCTTCGAGCCGGCTTTTTACCACACGGATGTTCCGGACTGGGGCACCTCGTACGCGCAGGTCGCGGCACTCGGCGAGCGCGCCATGGTCTGCCTCGACACCGGACACCACGCGCCTGGCACCAACATCGAGTTCATCGTCGCGCAATTGCTGCGGCTCGGAAAGCTCGGCTCCTTCGACTTCAACTCGCGCTTCTACGCGGACGACGACCTCATCGTGGGGGCGGCAGACCCGTTCCAGCTGTTCCGCATCCTGTACGAGGTCATCCGCGGCGGTGGGTACGGCGCGTCGTCCGGAGTCGCGTTCATGCTCGACCAGTGCCACAACATCGAAGAGAAGATTCCCGGCCAGATCCGCTCCGTGCTCAACGTGCAGGAGATGACGGCGCGGGCGCTGCTGGTCGACACCGAAGCCCTCGCCGCCGCCCAGGCCGCGGGCGATGTGCTTGCGGCCAACGGCATCCTCATGGACGCCTTCTACACGGATGTGCGCCCGATGCTCGCAGACTGGCGCGAGAGTCGCGGCCTTCCGCGAGACCCCATCGCGGCCTACAACTCCAGCGGATACCGCGAGCAGATCGTCGCGGACCGCGTCGGCGGCCAGCAGGCCAGCTGGGGGGCGTGAGCGTGACCAATCCGACCGCCGCAGAGCTCATCGCCCGCAGCAACCGACTCGGCGCCAACCCTCGCAACACCAACTATGCCGGCGGCAACACCTCCGCCAAGGGCCTCGAGATCGACCCGGCAACCGGGGAGCAGGTCGAACTGCTCTGGGTCAAGGGCTCGGGCGGAGACCTCGGCACCCTCACCGAGCAGGGTCTCTCGGTGCTGCGGCTCGACCGACTGCGCGCACTGTCGAAGGTGTACCCGGGCGTCGAGCGCGAAGATGAGATGGTCGCGGCGTTCGAGTACGTGCTGCACGGCAAGGGTGGGGCCGCCCCGTCGATCGACACCGCCATGCACGGGCTGGTGGATGCGGCACACGTCGACCACCTGCATCCGGACTCCGGCATCGCCTTCGCCACCGCCTCCGATGGTGAGGAGCTCACCGCGGAGGCCTTCGGCGACAAGGTCGCGTGGGTCCCCTGGCGACGCCCCGGCTGGCAGCTCGGCGAAGACATCGCGGCGATCAGGCGGAACAACCCTGCGGCACTCGGCTGCATTCTCGGCGGCCACGGCATCACGGCATGGGGCTCGACGTCCGAGGAGGCCGAGGCCAACTCGCTCTGGATCATCGAGACCGCGGAGGCCTTTATACAGGAGCACGGGCGCACGGATCCCTTTGGAACCGTCATTGATGGTTACGGGCCGTTGAGCGAGCCAGAGCGCAGAGCCAAGGCTGCCGCGATCGCGCCGGCCCTCCGCGGACTGGTCTCCACCGACAAAGCCCAGGTCGGGCACTTCACGGACTCGGAGGTCGTGCTCGACTTCCTGTCCCGTTCAGAGCACCCACGCCTTGCGGCGCTCGGCACCAGCTGCCCGGACCACTTCCTGCGCACCAAGGTGAAGCCGCTGCTGCTCGACCTGCCTGCGAGCGCCTCCATCGAGGAGACGATCGCACGGCTGCACGAGTTGCACGAGGAGTACCGCACCGACTACCAGGCGTACTACGACCGGCACGCAACGGAGGCCTCACCCGCAATCAGGGGTGCGGATCCACTCGTCGTACTCATCCCCGGGGTCGGCATGTTCAGCTACGGCGCCAACAAACAGACCGCGCGGGTCGCCGGAGAGTTCTACATCAACGCGATCAACGTGATGCGCGGTGCGGAGGCCATCTCGAGCTACACCCCGATCCCGGAGAGCGAGAAGTTCCGCATCGAGTACTGGGCGCTCGAAGAGGCCAAACTGCAGCGGATGCCAAAGCCCAGGCCTCTCCAGTCGCGCGTTGCGCTCGTGACCGGGGCGGCATCCGGCATCGGCAAGGCCATCGCGACGCGCCTCGCCGCCGAGGGAGCCTGCGTAGTCATCGCCGACCTCGACCTGGAGAAGGCACAGGCCGCCGCTGCCGAGCTGGGCACCACGGATGTCGCCATCGGCATCAAGGCGGACGTCACCGACGAGCGCCAGGTGCAGTCCGCGATCGACCAGACCGTGCTCGCGTTCGGCGGCCTCGACCTCGTCGTCAACAACGCCGGACTCTCGCTCTCTAAGTCGCTGCTCGAGACCACGGTCGCCGATTGGGACCTGCAGCACAACGTGATGGCCAAGGGTTCATTCCTCGTGAGCCGGGCGGCGGCGAAGGTGCTCATCGACCAGAAGCTCGGCGGAGACATCGTCTACATCTCCTCGAAGAACTCGGTGTTCGCTGGCCCGAACAACATCGCCTATTCGGCGACCAAGGCAGACCAGGCGCACCAGGTGCGGTTGCTCGCGGCGGAGCTCGGCGAGTACGGCATCAAGGTCAACGGCATCAACCCGGACGGTGTCGTGCGCGGCTCCGGTATCTTCGCGGGTGGCTGGGGCGCGAAGCGGGCTGCGGTCTACGGCGTCCCGGAGGAGAAGCTCGGCGAATACTACGCGCAGCGCACCCTGCTGAAGCGCGAGGTGCTGCCGGAGAACGTCGCGAACGCGGTGTTCGTGCTCTGCTCGTCGGACCTCGACCATACGACCGGCCTGCACATCCCCGTGGATGCGGGCGTCGCGGCGGCGTTCCTGCGATGAACCTCATCTGTTGGTCGAGTAGCGAGGAGCAACTATGCTGACCGCGGTCGCGGCGGTCGATCTCGGCGCGACCAGCGGGCGGGTCATGCTCGGGTACGTCGGCCATAACGAGCTGAGCCTGCGACCGGTCGCGCGCTTTCCCAACGGCCCGGTAGCGGCGGCGGAAGGCCTGCACTGGGACATCGAGGCGCTCTACGAGAGCGTGCTGGACGGGCTCACCGCGGCCCTGCGCGAAGAGCCGGACCTCGCCAGCATCGGCGTCGACACCTGGGCGGTCGACTATGCGCTGCTGAGGGGTGGGCGGATGCTCGCGCCCCCGTTTCACTACCGCGACGCGCGATCCGCGGCCGGCGTCGAGAGAGTTCACGCCATCGCGAGCCCCGCAGAGCTCTACACCGCGAACGGCCTGCAGCATCTGCCCTTCAACACCCTGTACCAGCTGGCCGCGGAGCAGCTGTCGCCCCGGCTGCTGGATGAGGCAGACACCATGCTGCTCATCCCCGACCTGATCGACTTCTGGCTCACCGGCGAGCGCCGCGCGGAGCGCACGAACGCCTCGACGACGGGGCTGGTGAACGTGAGCAGCGGCGAGTGGGACGACGCCCTCATCCGTCGGCTCGGCTTCCCGCGCGGCATCTTCCCCGAGCTCGTCACGCCGGGGTCGAGCGTGGGCGGACTGCTCCCGGATGTTGCCGCGAGAATCGGCGCCGGGCCAGGACTCACCGTGACGGCCGTCGGGTCGCACGACACGGCATCCGCTGTCGTCGCCATCCCGGCGAGCGCCCCGGATTTCGCCTACATCTCCTGCGGCACCTGGGGCCTGGTCGGCGTGGAGCTCGAGGCCCCCGTGCTCACCGAGGCGAGCCGCGCGGCGAACTTCACCAACGAGGGCGGCGTCGATGGCCGCGTGCGCTTCCTGCACAACGTGATGGGCCTCTGGCTGTTGAGCGAGTCGGTGCGCGTGTGGGAGTCGGATGGCCCATCCATTGATCTCGTGTCGCTCCTCGGTGCGGCTGCGGCGGTGACCACGCCGGTCCCGATCTTCGACGCGAACGACGAGCGCTTCCTCGCGCCGGGCGACCTGCCCGCGCGCATTTCCGACTGGTTGGCCGAGCGCGGACTGCCGGTTCCGCAGAGCCGCGCGGAGTTCGTGCGCTGCATTCTCGAAAGCCTTGCGGATGCCTTTGCCACGGCAGTGCGGCGCGCGTCAGAGTTGTCGGGGAAACCGGTCTCGGTCATCCACCTGGTCGGCGGCGGCTCGCAGAACGAGTTGCTCTGCCAGCTCACCGCCGACCGCAGCGGCCTGCCTGTGCTGGCGGGCCCGGTCGAGGCGACAGCGATCGGCAACGTGCTCGTGCAGGCGCGGGCCCAGGATGCCGTCAGTGGTGACCTTGAGGCACTTCGCGCACTCGTCGCGGCAGCCTTCCACCCCGTTGCCTACCGCCCGCGAACCTCCGCACCCCGCTGACGCGGCCACAGTCGCGGCCGCGGCCGCGGCCGCGGTTCAGGGAACATTGCTACCCCAACAGGTCGTGCCGCACGACGATCGCGTCGCGGCCGGGGCCGACGCCGATCGCCGAGATGCGCGATCCGCTGATCCTCTCGAGCGAGATCACGTAGTCCTGTGCGGCCTGCGGCAGATCCTCGAAACTGCGAGCTCCGGTGATGTCTTCGCTCCAGCCCGGGAAGTTCTCGTAGATGGGGATCGCGTGGTGGAAGTCGGTCTGCGAGGTCGGCACCTCATCCACGCGCACTCCGTCGACCTCATAGGCGACGCAGACCGGGATCTGCTCGAGCCCGGTGAGCACGTCGAGCTTGGTGAGCACGAAGTCGGTGATGCCGTTGACGCGCGAGGCGTAGCGAGCGATGGGAGCGTCGTACCAGCCGCAGCGGCGCGGGCGCCCGGTGGTCGTGCCGAACTCGAAGCCGTTCTCGCGCAGGAAGTCGCCAGACTCATCGAACAGCTCGGTGGGGAACGGGCCGGCGCCGACGCGGGTCGTGTACGCCTTGACGACTCCGATCACGCGGTCGAAGCGGTTCGGTGCGACCCCGGATCCCGTTGCCGCACCACCCGAGGTGGCCGACGACGACGTGACGAACGGGTAGGTGCCGTGGTCGACATCCAACATCGTGGCCTGGCCCGCCTCGAACAGCAGGGTGTCTCCCGCGTCGAGGGCCTGGTTCAGGCGGAGGCCGGTGTCAGCGACCATGGGGCGCAGGCGATCCGCATACTTGAGCAGCTCATCCGCGATCTCGTCGACGGTGATCGCGCGACGGTTATAGATCTTCACCAGCAGGTGGTTCTTCTGGGCGAGCGCGCCCTCGATCTTCTGGCGCAGGATGTTCTCGTCGAACAGGTCCTGGATGCGGATGCCGACCCGGTTGATCTTGTCGGCATACGCCGGACCGATTCCCCGCCCCGTCGTGCCGATCTGTCGCTTGCCGAGAAAGCGCTCCGTCACCTTGTCGAGGGTGCGGTGGTATTGCGTGATGACGTGCGCGTTTGAGCTCACGAGCAGGCGCGAGACGTCGACGCCGCGGGCGCTGAGCGCATCCAGCTCTTCGAAGAGCACCTCGATGTCGATGACGACACCGTTGGCGATCACCGGCGTGACGCCCTCGGTCAGAATGCCGGAGGGGAGCAGGTGCAGCGCATACTTCTCGTCGCCGACGACCACCGTGTGCCCGGCATTGTTGCCGCCGTTGAACTTGACGACGTAGTCGACGCGGCTGCCGAGAAGGTCGGTGGCCTTGCCCTTGCCTTCGTCGCCCCACTGGGCGCCGATCAGAACGATTGCAGGCATAACTGATCCCTTCGAGATCGGTGGGGATTACACCCCAGCCTATCGTGTAGCCACTGACAGGCCACTAGAAAAGGTCGACTCCCGTCAGAGCCAGGCCGGTCAGGCAACGGCGCGAGACATGCGCGTGGCCGCCTCACGCGCGAACGCCAGAAACTCGTCGCTGCCGCGCAGTTCGTATTCCATGCCCGCGGGAACCCAAACCAGGGCCGAGAGCATGAGCTCGAACGTGTCCCCGCTGATCGGCCAACTCGTGGTGTGTTCATCGATCGCGACCGCACCCTCCGACCACGGGCCGAAATGTTCGCGCATGGCCGCGAGAGGCATCCGCATGACGACCTCCGCCTGGACTCGGCTGTGCATGGATGCGATTACCGCCGTCACGAACTCTGCCGCGTCCACTGCGGGAAGCTCTCGCGGCACAAAGTGCCGCCGAGTGCCGAAGTAACTGCTCATCCGGTCGACGCGAAAGGTGCGCCAGTCGCCGCGCTGCAGGTCCCAACAGACCAGGAACCAGCTGCGCTCGGCCGCGACGAGCGTGTGCGGCTCGACCGCGCGATCCGTCTCAGCGCCGCCCGCCGCGACATAGTGAAAGCGGATGCGCTCGTGATCGCGGCAGGCGAGCGCGAGCTGACCGAGAAGTTCGGATGAAACGAGCAGCTCGGATGACACCGGGACACCGTGCGAACCCTGCGGCCGCGGTCGACCGGCGAGCACACTGCCCGCGAGGGCGTTCACCCGCTGCCGCAGTGCCGACGGCAGCACCTGCTCGAACTTGGCGAGCGCGCTCAGCGAAGTCTGCTCGCCATTGACCAGACCCCGGGTCGCCGCAATGCGCAGACCGATCGCCATCGTGACCGCCTCCTCGTCGGTGAGCAGCAGCGGGGGGAGTTGCGACCCGGCCTCGAGTCGGTAGCCTCCGGCGGCGCCGCGTGCCGCACCTACTCGATATCCGAGCTCTCGCAGGCGCTCGATGTCGCGGCGCAGAGTGCGCCCGGTCACACCGAGTCGCTCCGCCAACTCCGGGCCAGACCACTGCCGGTGAGTCTGTAGAAGGCTGAGCAGCGCGAGGGTCCGAGACGTCGTTTCTGCCATGTCCCCATTCTCTGATCAATCAGGACGGAAAGCGACCTGATTGTCTTCTACCGTGGAGAAACACCAACCCAAGGAGAACATCATGAACTGGAAGATCGAACTCATCTTCATCCCCGTCACCGACGTCGACCGGGCCAAGGCCTTCTACGTCGACCAGGTCGGGTTCCACGCAGACTTCGACCAGCAGGTCACAGAAGAGTTGCGCTTCGTGCAGCTGACACCAGAGGGTTCTGCCTGCTCGATCGCCTTCGGAACCGGTCTCGGCATCGACATGCTCCCCGGCACCCAGAGAGGCATCCAAGTGGTGATCCCGGACGCAGACGAGGCTCGCGAGCACCTTCTCGAAAAAGGTGTCGAGGCGAGTGAAGTCGAGAACCTGGCCTGGGGTCGTTTCGTTCGCTTCGCTGATCCAGACGGCAACACGTGGTCGCTCCAGGAACTACTGCCGCGCTGAGAACGCGGCACCGGTGAGCGACTCTGAAACGTCCCACAGCCGTTCTGCGTCGCTGCGGCTGCTCGCCGACCCGTACACCTCCTGCTCCGCCGGTGCCCCGGACAGGTGCAGGAACCCACCTGGGCCGAAGAACGCACCGTGTCTCACGCTGCTCGCCGCGTACAACGCGGGAAGAGCACCGCCCCCCGCGGTCTGCACCAGGATGCCGAGGCGCACGAGCAGCCGGATGACGCGCACGAGCCCCGTGTCGCGAGTGCGCCCCAGCTCCGGATGCGCGGCCAGCAGGTTGGTCAGGGCGATACCGGGATGCGCGACACTGCTTTCGATCCCCCACCCGCCGGCCTCGCTGCGCCGATCGAGCTCGAGGGCGAACAGCATCAGGGCGAGCTTCGACTGCCCGTAGGCCCTCTGCGCGCTGTAGCGACGCGCGAACTGCAGGTCGTCCCAGTTGATCCGGGCACCATCCGCGGCAAAGCTCGTCTGGCTCACGACCCGCGCGCCTCCCGCGCGCAGCAGGGGCATGAGTCGCTGCACGAGGGCGAAGTGCCCCAGATAGTTTGCTCCGAACTGCAGCTCGAATCCATCTGCAGTGAGCTGCCGCAGCGGCGGAGTCATGACGCCCGCGTTGTTGATGAGGTGCGTCACGGGCGCCCCGTCGGCGAGCACCCCGTCGGCGAAGGCTGCGACGGACTCGAGCGACGACAGGTCGAACGCCTTGGTCGATACCACGGCGCCGGGCACGGCATCCCGGATCTTCCGCACCGCGGCCTCGCCCTTCGCCACAGTCCGCACCGGCAGCACGAGCTCGCTCCCGGCCCGCGCGAACCCGAGCGCGATCTCGAGCCCGATGCCGTCGCTCGCGCCGGTGATGATCGCGCGCTGTCCCCTGAAATCGGGGAGGTCGATGAATGTCGAGCGAGTCATGGTCTTCCTTCGTCCTGTCTGGTCAGGCACCACACCCGGGCACCGCATCCCCAGACTCACACCCTCGCCGAGGGACAGCCAGGGCGCACACAACCACGGATCGCCGATCCCTTGCTAATGGCCCGGACACCGACGATATTGGGCTGAGTGAACAGAGAGCAGCTGGCCGATTTTCTTCGCACCCGTCGCGAAGCGCTTCAGCCGCAGGACGTCGGACTCCCCCGCGGCGCCAGACGGCGCACATCCGGGCTCCGCCGCGAAGAGGTCGCGCTCCTGGCCGGGATGTCGACGGACTACCTCAGCCGGCTCGAGCAGCAGCGTGGCCCACAGCCCTCGCTGCCGATGCTCGCCTCGATCGCTCGCGCGCTGCACCTGAGCCTGGACGAGCGCGACCACCTGTTCAGGCTCGCCGGGCACAACGCACCGGCCCGTTCGCTGCACAGCACGCACATCACCCCCGGCCTGCTTCGGGTGATGGATCGCATGCAGGACACTCCGGCCCAGATCATGGGCGGCCTCGGCGAGACGCTCCTGCAGAACCGGCTCGCGATCGCCCTGCTCGGGGTCGAGACGGAGTTCACCGGGATGTCACGCAGCGTCGGCTACCGCTGGTTCACCGATCCGGATGCGCGGTGCATCTACCCGGAGGAGGAGCACGCCGGGCAGAGCCGCATCGTCGTGTCCGAGCTGCGGATCGCCGCGACGCGGGAGCCGAACAACCCGCAGCTGGTCCCGATGATCGATCACCTCCTCGAGACCAGCGCCGAGTTCGCGGCACTCTGGGCCCGGCATCTCGTCGACGGACACCCGGACCGTCGCAAGCGCATCCGGCATCCGGAACTGGGCGTTCTCGAACTGGACTGCCAGCGACTCTTCGACGCAGACCAGTCGCAGACCCTGCTGGTTTTCACCGCGACGCCGGGCACCGAGAGTTACGAGAAACTCGAACTGCTCTCGGTGATCGGCGTCGACAGCATGACTGCCTGACCGCGCGGCTCAGGCGCCCTGGAGCTGCTCGCGGTACGAGGTGATCATGAACTCGGTCAGCTCGTTCAGCGAGGTGTCTTCGATGCGCTTGTCGAGCGTCACGCGACCCTGCTCGATCACGTTGATGCGGTCGCACAGCTCGAAGATGTGCGTGTAGTTGTGATCGACCACCAGCATCGCGACACCTCGGGACTTGGCCAGGTTCCTGACCAGCTCGATGATGAGCGACGCCTCGCGCGCACCCATGGCGGCAAGCGGCTCGTCCAGCAGCAACACCTTCACGCCGGGCTGCCTGGTCGCGCGAGCCACCGCGATGGCTTGGCGTTGACCGCCGGAGAGCTTCTCCACGGGAACATCCACCGAAGGGATGTTGACCTGGATGTCGCGCAGGTACTGCTTGGCCTCTTCCCTCATCCGCCGATTGTTCAGGAACCGGAACGGACCACCGAAGGTGGGCTCCCGGTTGAGGAACAGGTTGTGAAACACCGACAGCTCGTCGACGAGAGCCAGATCCTGGAACACCGTCTCGATGCCGTGCTTGCGCGCGTCTTCGACGGACCGGAAGTTGACCGGCTCGCCATCCATGTAGATCTGGCCAGCGTCCGGACGGTAGTACCCGGTGATGATCTTGACGAGGGTCGACTTGCCCGCGCCGTTCGAGCCGACGAGCCCCAGCACCTCGCCCGGAGCCAGATGGAGACTGACTCCTTCGAGCGCCGTGACCGGTCCGAAACTCTTCGCGACCTCTTCGGTTCGAAGGATGTCGGGCACCCCGTTATTGCCTTGTGATTGTTCCATTGTGTCTCCCTTGGCCTCGGTACGCTCGCGGTACTCGAGGCCGCCGATGTTCGTGGTTCGCTTGGCGAGTGAGTGGTCAGTTCGCTCCGGGAGGAGCGGAATTGGCCGGTGGCGCATCGGCCGCCTTGGCTGCTGCCGCACGCGGCGCGCCCTTCGGGACCACGCGCTTGTCGCGTCCGGTGCGAACACGATCCATCTGAATGTTCAGGATCATCGCGGCCAGGATCGCCAGGCCCAGAACGAGCTGGTAGGCGAATGCGTTGACGCCCATGATGTTGAAGCCGTCCTGCAGCACGCCGAGGACGATTGCACCGATGCCGGCACCGATCATGGTGCCCCGCCCGCCGGTCAGTGCTGTACCGCCGACGACGGCCGCTGCGACACCGTAGAACATCAGGGTCAGTCCGTCGGTGCCGGGGTTCAGGCTGCCGATCCGGTAGCCATCCAGCAGTCCGAGGAAGCCACCGAGCAGGGAGCAGATGGCGAAGCACGCGACCTTGACCCAGGCAACTCGGATGCCCGCCTCGCCCGCTGCCGTCTGGTTTCCGCCGACAGCGACCACGTGGAGGCCGAACGTCGTGCGCTTGAACACGATGTGCAGGATCACGCCGATGCCCAGGGCCCACAGAATCGAGGAGTACTCCCAGCCACCGAGCACGTCGGTGATGGCGCCTTCTCCCGCGGGGTTGATCTGGATTCCGTCTGACGACAGAAGAACGAAGCCCTCGAGAGCGAACACGGTGCCGAGGGTCGTGATGAACGACGGCACCTTGAGCAGCACGGTGATCAGGCCGTTGACGCACCCGATGGCGATCGAGATCAGCAGAGTGACGATGATCGCGGGGATGACCTGCAGGCCCGCGTCATTCAGGTAGACGACCAGGAATGGCGAGAGCACGTACACGCCACCGACCGACAGGTCGATCTCGCCGAGCGTCAGCACGGAGACCTCAGCGACGGCCACCAACAGGATGGGAGCGACGTAGCTGGACACCGTTGCCAGGTTGGAGAGAGTGCCGAACGAGGTAGTCGCCGCGCTGAAGAAGATGATCAATGCGATGCCGATGATCCCGATGACCAGTTCCTGGCCCTGAAGGAATCGACGCCACCGCAGTCGGGCAGCAGACGGCGCTGCCGCCGGGCGGCTTGCGCCGCCCGGCGTAGCGGAAGAAACTGATGAACTCATTGTCAGCTTTGAATCGAGGACGGTGCAGCGAGCACAGCCGCCTTGCTGGTCGAACCCTCGAAGCGGCTCTTGCTCGCCGTGTAGGGGTCGACATTACTCTTAAGCACGAACTTGAGTCCGGTATTCGTGTTGACCGGACCCATGAGTCCACCGGAGACCTGGTACAGGAACAGCTGCAGGATCGGCAGGAAGCCCTGGATGTAGGCCTGCTGGTCGATCGTGAAGTCGAGCTTGCCGGCCTTCACCTGGTCGAGCGTCGGCGTTCCGACATCCCAGCCGGAGCCCTTGACGCCGGTCGATGCGAACTTCTCGACCGTCTTGGCGACGGCGATTCCACTGCCGGAGTCGACAGCGTAGAGGAACTTCGCATCCTGGTGGCCCTGGAACCATGCCTCGACTGCCGAGAGTTCAGCGCCCTCCGCAGCTCCCGTTGCCACCTGCACGTACTTCACGCCAGCGGCCTCGAGCACGCCCTTGGCACCGTCGGCGCGCGGCTGGATGTTGCCGCTGCCGGGCGTGGCGATCATGCAGGCCACGGTGTCGCCCGGCTTCACCTGCTCGAGGATTCGCTTGCCTGCGGCAACGCCGGCCGCGGTGTTGTCCTGGCCGATGTACGACATAATCGGGGTCTTGCTGTCTGCTGGTGGGTTCGCGTTGTACGCGACGACCGGGATACCGGCCTCAAGCGCCTTTTCGGTGGGCGCCGTGAAGGCGGTCGGGTCGATCACCGGAACACCGATGCCGTCAACCTTGGCGGTGGTCGCGCTGTTCATCGCGTTGACCATCTCGGACACGATCGAGTCCTTCGACCCGGTCCAGCTGTAGCTGCAGCCCAGTAGTGCACACGCATCCTCTGCGCCGAAACGGGTCGGCGTGAAGAACGAGTTCGTGGTCACGTGGTTCACGAGCGTGAAGTTGTACTTCTTGTGACCGGGGTAGACACCCCCGCCCGCGACCGTCGTCGCATCCGCTGTGCTCGTGCCGGTGCATGCGTCAAGCAGTGCGACCAAGGCCGGCGCGCCGACACCCATGATCCCGACATTGCGAAGCAGACGCCGCCGTGACAGCGCTAAACGCTCCGGGGCAACCTCAGTATCGAACTTCGTACTTTCAGACATCGTTTCCTCCTCGAATGAATATCTACTTGGTGCCACGTCACGCGGTTAAACCCGAACACCCTCACGTCTGTTGAGCTGTGGGTGGGCAGGGAAGCCCGTGGCATTTGCGCCTGATCGCGTGACTGACGAGGAGCTGCGCGTAACCGTCATCGGCCGTGTGACTCCTTCGCCTCTATCCGGGTGAGCCCAGGAACAGCCCACCGAATTGTTAACGCTAACAACCTACAGTGTGAACGCTAACAAAACCATAGTATTACTTCGCCGCCGTGACGCCACAAGGGCTAAATCCTCAGGAAATCTTTATATTTCCGGCCGCGGTCCCGACGGTGTATCGTCGCCGACTGGAGGAAGAATGCGTCAAAGTACCGCGCCAGCGACCGGCAACGGCACGCAGCTCATCCCGTGCTGAGCGCACCCGTCGCATGAAGCGACTTCTCTCGTCGTCCTCTGCTCTGTTCTGGGGACTCCAGGCCGCGTTTCTCAACCCCGTGCTGGCCCTGCTGCTGGTCTCGCTGTTCGGCGCGACACCGCTTGAGGTCGGCTGGGTGCTCATGGTCTACAACGCGAGCGGGTTCATCGCGTCGCTCATCGTGCCCGCCTACGCGGATCGGCACCGCAACTACCTCGGCCCGATGCTGGTGTGCGGCATCCTGACGTTCGCGCTGGTCTGCGCACTCGCCCTCACCACCTCACTGCCGATCGTCGTCATCGCGCTCGTCGTACTGGGGGGCCCTGCCGGGGTCGGATCCTCGCTGCTGTTCGCCGACCTCAAGCACTCGGGTGCGGGACCCCGATCGGTGGTGAACGCGCGCGCCGTCGTGTCGTTCGCGTGGGTGGCCGGACCGCCGCTCGCGACCATCATCATGGGAGCCCTGGGCAACCGATCGATCCTGCCGGTGCTCGCGGTGGTCGCCGTCTTCAACGTGGCCACGGCACTCCTCACGATTGCCCGTGAGCGCAGGCATCCGGTCTCGCTCACACCTCGTGGATCGGCCGACGACGATCATCGTCAGGTGCCGCGACGGGCGCTGATCGCCATCGTCGCGGGATTCGTCGCCCTGCAGGCGACCAACAACGCGGCCGTGGCGATCATGAGCCTGTTTGTGACGGATCGACTCGGGCTCCCGCTGCTGTGGTCGGGAGTCGCGCTCGGCGTCTCGGCGCTGCTGGAGATTCCCGCGCTGCTCACGATCGGGCGGTTGGTGCAACGCGTGTCCAGCTTCGCGCTCATCGCCTCGGGCTGCATCGCCGGAATCGTCTACTACGCGGCGATGGCGCTCGTCACGGGGCCGATCGCCCTGGTCGCGCTGCAGGTGCTCAATGCATGGTTTTTCGGAGTGGTCGCGGGGATCGGCCTCACGCTGTTCCAGCAGATCATCCGGCGGCCCGGGGTGGCATCCGGGTTGTTCACGAACACGCGTCGTGTCGGTGCCATCATCTCCGGCCCGATCATCGGGCTGGGCGCCACGACCGCGATGGGCTACCAGGGTGTCTTCGTCATCTGCGCGGCGCTCACCGTGGTCGCGTTGGTCCTGGTCGAGTTCGCGCGCAGGGGTGCCAGACGAACTCCTGATGCCGCGGAGCCGGTCGAGGAGACCGCTCGCTGATCGCCGAAGCAGGATGCCCGATCAGGCGGCCACGACCTCCAGCACGATCGCGTGCTCGGGGTTCAGTATGGGCATCGGCAGGCCGACCTTCGCCAGTGCGAGGCCGGTCGCCTCGAATCCCGCGGCGAGCCATCCGGGTGCCTGTCGCTGAATGAATGGATGTCCACCGGTCGGGAACGCCACCGTCACGCGATAACGCCGCTCGGGGTCGAGCCCGGGGAACTGCACCCTGCCGGGGTGCTCGGCGAACGAACTCGCAACGCTCACGAACGCGAACAGCGCCTCGGAGGCATCCTGCGCGACCACGCCGTGCAGCAGGTACGCGGGGTCGACGAGGTCGGCGTGCACGGCGACGCCCGAGTGCAGCAGCGCGCGGTGCTTCTTGTACAGCGCGACGGCATCCTTCAGCTCGGCGAGCACCTCGCCCTCGGCCTCGCGGATGTCCCACTCCATGCCGAAGTGGCCGAACAGCGCGGTCGCGGCGCGGAAGGAGAGATCGTGGGTGCGGCCGGTCGTGTGCGAGGTAGGAGGGCCGACGTGGCTGCCGACGAGCTCCGGCGGAAGCACGGACTGGGTCCACCGCTGGATGGTCTGCCGCTCCAGCGCGTCGTTGCAGTCGGAGGCCCACACCCGGTCGGTGCGCTCGAGGATTCCGAGATCCACGCGCGCACCACCGGAGGAGCAGCTCTCGATCTCCACGTCCGGATGCGCGGCGCGCAGGGCGTCGAACAGCCGATACGCGGCGAGCGTCTGCTCGTGCGTCGACGCCTGCCCCTCGTGGCCCGCCTCGGTGAGATCGCGGTTCTGGTCCCACTTGAGATAGGAGATGTCGTTCTCGCCGAGCAGGGCATCGAGCCGGTCGTAGATGTACTGCCACGCCTCCGCGTTCACGAGGTCGAGCACCTGCTGGTTTCGCCACTGCGGCGGGATGTGCGTGCCCGGCCCGCTGATCCAGTCCGGGTGGGCGCGAATCACGTCGGAGTCCTCGTTGACCATCTCCGGCTCGACCCACAGGCCGAACCTCATGCCGCGGGAGGTCACCGCGTCGATGAGCGGCGTCAGCCCACCCGGCCAGACATCCTCATCCACGTACCAGTCTCCCAGGCCCGCCGTATCGCCCCGGCGGTGCAGGAACCAGCCGTCGTCGAGCACGAAGCGTTCGACGCCCACCTCCTGCGCGCGCTCCGCCAGCTCGGTCAGGGTGGCGAGGTCGTGGTTGAAGTACACGGCCTCCCAGGTGTTCAGCACGACCGGGCGAGGCGACGACGGATGCCCGGGCCGAGCCCGCATCCACCGGTGGAAGCGCTCGGTGATGCCGTCGATCCCGTGCTCGGAGTATGCCGCGTAGGTCCAGGGGGTGGTGTAGCTCTCACCCGTGGCGAGGGTGACCTCGCCCGGCGCAAGCAGCTCGGCCATCCCGAGCATGGCAACGTTGCTCGCGCTCTTCTCGAGGTAGACCTCGTGGTTGCCGCTGAAGCCGAGATGCACGGCCCACAGCGTGCCCGAGCGGTTGGAGAACGACGCGGTGCCCGCCGCCATGAGCAGCGAGTTGTCGTGCCCCGTGCGGCCGTGGCGGGATGCCCGCTGCCAGGTTCCCTGCGTGATCTTTCTGCGCTGCGGATGCTGCTCGCGGCACCATCGACCGGTCAGGTCGAGGATCTCCTCCGCCTCGGGCCCGAGCGGCAGGACCGAGCTGAGCTGCTGCAGCGAATACACGCCGACACCGTCGTTGCTCAGGGTGGTTCGCGTGCGGAGCATGCCCTCCTCGCCGAGGTGCAGCTCGATCGTCACGCTGAGGCCGGCCGCAGCATCCGCGAGGGTGATCTCGTGGGCGCCGACGCCCAGCGAGCGATGCCCGGTGGTCACCAGCCTGGGCGAGAAATCGCGGCCCGAGCGGTGGCCGAGCAGAGCGGGGCGACCACGCCATCCGCTCGAGGCCTGCGGGAAAAGCGGGATGCCCTCCGGCACGTCATACGAGGAGTGCGGCACAGCAGCGCTGAGCCCGGTCGGCACCCCGGCATCGGAACCCAGATCTGCACCCCAATGGATGACCTCGGGCGCGGAGCCGGACAGCTCGATCGCAAGGGACGTTCCTCCACCGCGAAGATGGACCAGCTCACTCATTCCGTACCGCCGCGTTCTTCAGTCGTTCGTCAATGGCACGTAGCGCACGTCGGGGATCAGGCTGTCAAGGGTCTCTCGGGCCTCTCTCGGCATCGCATCGTCGGTCACGAACGCGTCGACCTCGCCGAGTTTCGCGATCGTGCTCATGCCGACGGTGCCCCACTTGGTGTGGTCCGCAAGCACGACGACATTGCGCGCCGTCGCCGCGAAGGCACGGTTCGTCTCGGCCTCGAGCAGGTTCGGAGTGGTGAAGCCCGCCTTGGCTTCAACACCGTGAACGCCGAGGAAGAGGGTGTCGAGGTGCAGCTGTCCGAGCGCGCTGATCGCGATCGGGCCGACCAGGGCATCCGATGGCGTGCGCTCACCGCCGGTGAGGATGACGCTCGTGCGATTGCCCTCCTTGCGCGCGACGGCGCGGTAGAAGACATCCGCGATCTGGATCGAATTGGTCACGATCGTGAGGCCCTCGATCGAGCGGAGTTGCTTGGCCAGGGTCCACGTCGTGGTGCCTGCACTCAGCCCGATCGCGGACCCGGGGGTCACGAACGAGAGCGCCTCGCGCGCGATTGCACCCTTCTCGGCCTCTTCGCGCATGGACTTCTTCTCGAAGCCCGGCTCGTCGGTGCGCAGCGACCCCGGCACCTTCGCCCCGCCGTGCACCTTCTGGAGCAGGCCGGATGCCGCGAGCGTGTCGATGTCGCGGCGCACGGTCATGTCCGACACACCGAGCATTGCGGAGAGGTCCGAGATGCGCACGATTCCGTGCTGGTGCACCTTCGTCATGATCTCGGATTGTCTAGCCGCTGCAAGCATGCCGCACCTCTCTCTCCGCGCCCGTGAATCGCGTCATTGCGCGTCTGTCTGCCGAACCACCGCGACCTTGCCTGCGGGCACGACGAGCGTACCGCGGGCGGGGTCGCCCGAGATGAGCTCGACACCCGTGGTGGCCAGCGTCGCCTCGGCGGAGGAATGGTTGATCACGAACAGCCAGCTCGCCTCGCCGTTGCTTCGACGAACCACCTCGACGTCGTCCTGAAGCTCGAACGGAGCCGCAAGGCCTGCGTCGTTCGCGATCCAGCCGAGCAGCTCGTCGGTGCCCTCGTCACTGAGACGGGTGGCCACGTAGTAGGCAGCGCCCGTGCCGACGGGATTGCGGGAGATCGCGACAGAACCCGCGACCGGACCGTCAGCAAAGTGCGCGAGCGCCTCCGCGCCATCAGCCGCACCGAGCTCGCTGAAGATGCTGCCGGAGCCGAACGCGTCGAGGGCAATGCTCTCGCCCTCGTGCAGCGGGAAGAACTCCTCGATGCGAACACCGAGCATCTCGCGGAACGCACCGGGGTATCCACCGAGGCGGATGTGGTCATTCTCGTCGACGACGCCGGAGAAGTAGGTGACGAGCACGCGACCACCCGCCTCCGCGAAGGACGCGATGTTCGCCGCCCCGGCATCCGTCATCAGGTACTGCACCGGAACGATGACGAGCTTGTAGCCGCTCAGGTCGTCGGTCGACCGACGGAAGTCCGTGGTGTAGCCTGCACGGTACGCGGCCTCGTACCAGTGGCGCGTCTCTGCGAGGCAGCTCACGTCGACGGACGGATGCGAGTCCAACTCGCTCGCCCAGCGGGCGTCGGTGTCGTGGATGATCGCCACGTCGACCCCGGAGACCCGCGAGTCCGCGATTTCCGCGATCGACTTCAGGATGGACCCGAGCTCCAGAGTCTCGCGCCAGATCTTCGTGTCGGTGCCCGCGTGCGGCAGCAGCGCGGAGTGGAACTTCTCCGCGCCCGCCTTCGCCGCGCGCCACTGGAAGAACAGTGCGGCATCCGCGCCTCGCGCAATGTGCTGCAGGGAATTGCGCACGAGCTCGCCCGGAGCCTTCGCGATGTTGCGCTGCTGCCAGTTGACCGCGGACGTCGAATGCTCCATGAGCAGCCACGGTGCCCCGGCCGCCCAGCCGCGGGTGAGGTCGGCGACCATCGCGAGTTCGCGATGGTGGTTCCTGTCTTCGGCGATCAGGTAGTGGTCGTTGGAGACCACGTCCATCCGCTTCGCCCACTTCCAGTAGTCGATCGGCTGGGAGAGACCCATCTTGAAACCCATGAAGTTGGTGGTGACCGGATGCCCGGAGTGCGCTCGCAGGATCGCCGCCTCCGCCTCGAAGCAGTCCAGCAGCTCGTCGCTCGAGAATCGCGCGAAGTCGAGCTGCTGCGTCGGATTCACGAAGGCACCGGAGCGACGAGGCGGCGTGATCTCCTCGAAGTGGTAGTAGTGCTGCGACCAGAAGGCCGTGCCCCAGGCCTCGTTGAGCACGTCGATGTCGCCATACTTCTTCTTCAGCCAGCGCTGGAAGGCGGCACCGGATGCATCGCAGAAGCAGGGCTGGTTGTGGCAGCCGTACTCGTTGTGCACGTGCCACATCACGACGGCAGGGTGCTTTGCGTAGCGCTCGGCGATTGTCGTCGTGAGCGCGGCGGCGGCCCTGCGGTAGTCGACGCTCGACGCGCAGAACGCCTGGCGGGATCCGTAGCCGAGGCGCACGCCATCTACCGTCACGGGAAGCGACTGCGGATACTTGTGCGAGAACCACGGCGGGGGAGACGCACTCGCGTTGGCCAGGTCGACCCGGATGCCCCCCGCGTGCAGCAGGTCGAGCACCTCGTCGAGCCAGCCGAACTCGTACACGCCTTCCGAGGGCTCGAGCAGCGCCCAGCTGAAGATGCCGAGGCTGACGAGATTGACCCCGGCCTCCTGCATCAGCCGGATGTCCTCGATCCAGACGTCCCTGTCCCACTGTTCCGGGTTGTAGTCGCCGCCGAACCCGAGCGCTGACGCGCCTTCGGCCCCAAGCCGAGAAGTGATGTAGTGCACTGTTTAACCCTTGTTTGCGCCGAGAGTGAGCCCCGCGACGAACTGTCGCTGGAGCACGAGGTAGATGATCAGGGTGGGGATGACCGTGATGATGGCCCCCGCCGCCATGAGGTTGTAGTCCGAAAGGAACTGCCCCTTCAGGTTGTTGAGCCCCGTGGTCAGCGGCAGTCGATCTCCGGTCTGGATGAACAGCAACGGCCAGAAGAAGTCGTTGTAGATCCAGATCACCTCGAGCGTTCCGAGCGCGGCGAATGCTGGCCTGGTGAGCGGCATGATGATGCCGTAGTACTGGCGCCACACGCTCGCACCGTCGACGACCGCCGCTTCGGAGAGCTCCGTCGGCAGCGCCTTCATGTAGTTCGAGAGCACGAAGGTGCAGAACCCGATCTGGAACGCAGTGTCGACCGCGATCACGCTCGTATAGGTATTGAGCAGTGTGCCCGAGTCGCTGATCCAATACGGCAGGTCGACGTGCTTGAACATCTGGAACAGCGGTGCCGCGAGCGACTGCGGTGGCAGGAGATTGCCCGCAGTGAACATGATGAGCAACGTGATGTTGAACCGCCACGAGAACCGACTCACCGCGAAGGCCATCATCGAGGCGAAGAACAGGGTGAGGATCACTGTGGGAATCGTGATGATCGCCGAGTTCATCAGGAGCTTTGAAAAGCCGCCCTGGTTCCAGGCCTGGATGAAGTTGTCGAAGTTGAAGGCACCTCCGAAGCTGAAGTACCCATATTTGTTGGTGTCTGTGCGCGGTCGAAGCGCGGTGAACAGCGCCCAGCCGAGCGGAACCAGCCAGACGACCGACATCACAATCAGGAAGATGTGCGTGCCGAAGTGAGGCCGGGTCTTGGTGGCGCGACCGTGGCCCTTGGGCGATCCGGAAAGGGTGGTCTTCGAGGGCAAGCCCACGGGCGTGATGGCGCTCATCAGTCCTCCTCCTTTTTAAAGGTACGGGCGAGGTAGATGATGATCGGCACGAGCGAGATGACGAGCAGGATCGTCGCGAGCGCAGAGCCGACGCCGATCACCTGGCCCTCTCCCACGAGGTTCTGGATGATCAGGGCGCTGATGAGTTCGAGCCCGTTTCTACCGCCGTTGATGATGTACACGATGTCGAACGCTCGCAGGGACTCGATGAGTGTGATGACGACGATGACGATATTGATGGGCTTCATCACGGGAAAGACGACACGGAAGAAGATCTGTGCCGCGTTCGCACCGTCGATTGCCGCCGCCTCTTTCAGGCTGGGGTCGACTCCCTTGAGTCCTGCCAGGTAGAGGATCATGACATAACCGGCGTGTCGCCAGGTGGCAGCAATCAGGGCAGCCCAGATGTTGATGTTCGGATCGCCGAACCAGTCGACCGCGTTCGGCGTGCCACTCGTTCCGAGCAGATAGTTGAGTAGGCCGTTGTCCCGCGAGTAGAAGAGCTGCCAGATCACACCGACAAGCACGAGCGACAGCATGACCGGCGCGAAGAAGATGCTCTGGTAGATGCGACTGCCGCGGATCTTCTGGTCGAGCAACACGGCAAGCAGGAGGCCGAGAGGCGTGGCGATGAGACCGAGGAAGGCAAGCCACAGGATGTTGTGTTGGATTGCGGGCCAAAAGGGAGGGTATTCACCCAGCACGTAGTTGTAGTTCGTGAGTCCGGCCGCCCGGATGTTGTCGAAGGTGAGACCGTTCCAGCGAACGAACGAGAGCAACACCGACAGCACCATCGGCGCCCAGATGAAGATCAACTGGATCAGAGTGGGGACGGCGACCATGATGCCGAGTACCCAGCGGTCCCGCCGGGACAGGTGCAGACCTCGTCTGCGCCGGCGAGCGGGCCGGGCAGGAAGGGATGCTTCCTGCCCGGACCCGCTCGTCGTCGTGCGTGTAGAAATCGACATAGCTGAACGCTACTGCGCTGCGTACAGCGTCTTTGCCTGAGCTTCCAGGTTCTTGGTGTCGACCGTGCCGTCCTTGATGAAGGACTGAAGCGCCGGAATCATGACGTTGTTTGCCATGGCGGGCAGCGCATCGCGGTCGAAGAACTGGCTGATCGACTTGGCGTCACCGATGATCTGGGCGCACTTCTTGTTCAGCGTGCTGTAGCTCGAGGTATCTGACCCCTTCGCCGTCATCAGGTTCGACTTGTCGACGGAGAAGTAGGCCTCCTGGCCGGCAGGGGTGCCCATGAACGCAAGCATGTCCTTGGCCGCCTGGTTCTGGCCGCCCTTCTTCGACAGCAGCAGGCCGTCGATCGGAGCCTCCACAGCATCCTGACCCTCGACCGCGATCTCGGGGAACGGGAAGAAGTCGATGTCATCGAGCACGGTGGCGTCGGTGAACTGCTGGGTGACGAAGGAACCGAGGAGGTACATACCGGACTTCGAGTTGCCCAGGGTCTGAGCGGCCTCCTGCCAGGTCATTCCGAGCGAGTTCGGGTCCTGGAACGGCAGGAGCTGCTTCCAGTTGTCGAACACGTCCTGGACCTTCTTCTGGTCCCACGACTCCTTGTGCGCACACAGGTCCATGTGGAACTGGTAGCCGTTGGTGCGCATGTTGATGTAGTCGAAGGTGCCCATTGCCGGCCAGCCGTCCTTGTCGCCGAAGGCGATCGGCATGAGGCCGTCGGACTGCATCTGCTTGCAGAGCGCGATGAGATCGTCGAAGGTCTTCGGCGCCGTGTAACCCTTGGCAGCCCACACGCTCTTGCGGTAGAAGAAGCCCCAGGGGTAGTTGTAGTTCGGCACGAAGTACTTCTTGCCATCCGGACCGGTGGATGCCTTTGCGAGACCCTCGGAGAAGTTGCCGCCGATCTTGTCCCAGACGTCGTCGATCGGAGCCAGGAGGCCCTTGCCCGCGTAGTACTGGGTGCGGTAGCCGGCGAACCAGGTGAACGCATCATCCGGGCTGCCCTGCAGGTAGGTGTTGATGTTGTTCTGGAAGTCGTTGTGCGAGACCGTGTTGGTCTTGACCTTGTCTCCGGACTTCTTGGTGAAGGCTGAAGTGAAGGCAGCGTATGCACGCTTCGGCACGTCATCCGATGCCCCTGAGCCGAAGGTCACAGTCTTCGACGCTGCTGCTCCGCCACCCGCACCGGATCCGGTGCATGCCGCGAGCACCGGGATGGCCGCTGTGGCAAGGGCGCCAGCCCCAACCGTCTTGAGTAGAAAGCGACGATCAACGGGCTTCTCCGAGATTCGCGCCAGGGGGCTTGCACTGTCAAATGCCATCATTACTCCTTTGTACGGGCCGTGAACGGGGACACATCTTCACCGCGGGATAGTTACCAATATCGTTCATTTTCGAACGTAGTTTGTCAAGACCTAACATTATTTGCGGTCCGACTCGCGGCCAAATCGTAATAATTGCCGGGCGCTCGCCCAAAAAGTTGATATCTGTGCGGTTTATCACGGCCGTGGCAGCACCGCGTTAAGCCCCGTTAATGCAACAGATCCGGACACGAGCGATGAAAAACGCATCGCCCGTGTCCGAATCAGGTGTCCGGAATCAGTCGCTACTGGCTGCGGCCGCGCCGGACAGTCCTTCCTTGATGGCATCCATCACGGTCGAGTCCGCGAGGGTGGTTACGTCGCCGATCGGGCGTTTCTCTGCGACATCCCTCAGCAAGCGTCGCATGATCTTGCCCGAGCGCGTCTTCGGCAACTCGGCCACGACGAGGATGTTCCTCGGCCGCGCGATGCGCCCGATCACCTTCACGACGTGGTCTCGCAGCTCCTGCACGACCTCCGGCCCGCCGTCGCCTGCTTCACTTCTCAGGATGACGAAGGCAGCGATCGCCTGGTGGGTCGTCTCGTCCGCCGCTCCAACGACCGCGGCTTCGGCAACCTTCGGATGCGACACAAGGGCCGACTCGATCTCCGTCGTGGACAGGCGGTGACCGGAGATGTTCATCACGTCGTCGACCCGCCCGAGGAGCCAGATGTCGCCATCCGTGTCTCGCTTGGCACCATCGCCGGCGAAGTACCTGCCGGGGAACCTGGACCAATACGTGTCGATGTATCGCTGGTCATTGCCCCAGATCGTGCGGAGCATGCTCGGCCACGGCTCGGTCAGCACCAGGTACCCACCTGAGCCATCCGGCACCGAGACACCGGACTCATCCACGATGTCCACCGAGATGCCCGGCAGGGCCTTCATGGCCGCGCCGGGCTTGCCCGCGGTGACGCCGGGAAGCGGGCTGACCATGATCGCGCCGGTCTCCGTCTGCCACCAGGTGTCCACGACCGGCGTGCGATCGTGACCGATGTGATGGCGGTACCAGACGTAGGCCTCCGGGTTGATCGGTTCTCCCACCGAACCCAGTATGCGCAGCGAGGAGAGGTCGTAGCGCGCCGGAATATCGGCGCCCCACTTCATCAGCGTGCGGATGGCCGTGGGCGCGCAGTAGAGAATCGACACCTTGTACTTGTCGATGATCTCCCACCAACGCCCCTGGTGCGGACTGTCGGGCGTGCCCTCGTAGAACACCGACGTCGTCGCGTTCGCCAGCGGCCCGTAGACGATGTAGCTGTGGCCGGTGACCCAGCCGATGTCCGCGGCCGTCCAGTAGACATCCGTCTCCGACTTGAGGTCGAAGACCGCCCACTGGCTGTACGCACACTCGGTGAGATAGCCGCCGGAGGTGTGCAGGATGCCCTTCGGCTTGCCCGTCGTTCCGGACGTGTACATGACATAGAGCGGATGCTCGGCGTCGAAGAACTCGGGCTCGTGCACCGAGCTTGCCTTCTCCACCGTGTCGTGCCACCAGAGATCGCGATCATCGGTCCAGTCGACGTCCTGGCCGGTGCGGCGCACGACGAGCACGGTACGCACATCTGGGCACGACTGCAGTGCCTCGTCGACGATCGACTTGAGCCCCGAGGGCTTGCCCTTGCGGAAGCCGCCGTCGGCGGTAATCACCACCCGCGCATCACAGTCGATGATTCGGCTGCTCAGGGAGTCGGCGGAGAACCCGCCAAAGACCACGGTATGTGGGGCGCCGATGCGCGCGCAGGCGAGCATCGCCACAACCGTCTCCGGAATCATCGGCATGTAGATCGCGACGCGGTCGCCGGTCTTCACTCCGAGGTCGATGAGCGTGTTGGCGGCCTGGCAGACCAGGTCGGTCAACTGGGAGTACGTGATCTCTCTCGTGTCTCCCGGCTCGCCCTCGAAGTAGTAGGCCACCCTGTCACCAAGGCCCGCCTTGACGTGCCGATCGAGGCAGTTGTACGCGACATTGATCTTGCCGCCGACGAACCACTTGGCGAAGGGCGGATTGCTCCAGTCGAGCACCTCATCCCAGTGTGTGCCCCAGTCGAGGCGCTCGGCCTGTGCCGCCCAGAAGGCGAGTCGATCGCGATCGGCGTCGGCATAGGCCTGCGCCGTGACATTGGCGTTCGCTGCCAGGTCGGCGGGTGGCGCGAAGGTACGATCCTCCGCGAGCAGGTTCGAAATGGTCTGGTTGTCGGTTTCGTATTCGTCACTCATAGGGCGTCACGCTCTCGCACCCAGCGGAAGAACAGTCCGCTTGAAGGTGGAATTGATCACGATTCCGAACGAGGCGTACCAGGCGAGCAGCGCGGTGATGATCCCGAGCCAGCCTCCGAGCTTGTTCAGGCCATCGGATCCGGAGTATGCGCCAAAGGCCAGCGCAAAGTAGGTAAGCGTCAGGAACACGAAAACCAGGAAGGTTGCGATGTTCGTGCGCCAGGACGCAAACGTCATATACAGGGTGAAGATGGCCCAGGCCAACAGCCAGGTGCCGAGTCCGACGGCGAGACCGCTGCCCGCCTTGCCGAGATCGGTTGCCGTCTCCAGATACCAGAACGCCATCCAGAACGCGCCGTATGAACAGAACGCTGTCGCTCCGAAGGTGTTCTTCTGGGCGAATTCCCACAGCCCGGCGAGGATCTGTGCGACGCCGCCGTAGAACAGAGCCAGCGAGAACACGACGGGGGTCGCGCCAGCAGAAATGATTCCTGCGTTGGCAAAGCTGAGAACAAACGTGGTCATTGCGAAGGCCGCGAGACCAAGAGCGGCAGGGTTTACAGCAACTGCGGGTGCCGAAGTCAACGGCGGCGAAGGCATTTCTCGAGGGGCGGCCGTTGTGTGCTGGGCCTGGGTTGCCCCTGCAGAACCGGGTGAAGAAACGGGGTTGCTCATTGCATTTACCTCCAGTTCGCGCCGGCGTCTTCGTCGACGATTCTCTGAAAGTACACCCGAAACTCCCTCAGTTATCTGTGAAATTTCTCAGGCGTTTGAGCCGGTTATGCACTGGAAAGCACAGGGAAATAAGCCTATGATCTACGCTCCACAGTCCCGCAATCGCGAGCCCGTCACTCGCGCGGCAATGACGAGCTCAGTTGCCGAATGACGCGTGCTGCGTAATCCAGACGTGCATGGCCACGGCGGCGGCAGCGGAGGCGTTGATGCTGCGGGTGCTGCCGAACTGGCTGATCTCGACCACGGCATCCGCCGCTTCGATCGCCTCGGCGGAAATGCCCGGCCCCTCCTGGCCGAATAACAGCACGCACGCCTTCGGGAACTCGAAGGTCTCGATGATGACGCTGCCGGGCACATTGTCGATGGCGATGATCGGGATGCCCTCGCCGCGCGCCCAGGCCACGAGCTCCGCCACGGTGTCGTGATGCACCACGTGCTGGTATCGGTCGGTCACCATCGCGCCGCGCTTGTTCCACCGCCTGCGACCGACAATGTGCACGGTGTCCGCTGCGAAGGCGTTGGCGCTGCGCACGATCGAGCCGATGTTCATGTCGTGCTGCCAGTTCTCGATGGCGACGTGGAACGGATGCCGATGCTGGTCGATATCAGCAATGATCGCGTCCATGCGCCAGTAGCGGTAGCGGTCTATGACGTTGCGGGAATCCCCGCGCGCAAGCAGTTCAGGATCCCACCAATCGCCCTCCGGCAGATCTCCCCGCCACGGGCCGACGCCGTGCGTCGTCAGTTCGACGGAGGGGTTCTGCTCGTGCGGGGTCACCCATTGAGGTTACCGCCGCAGCCGGGGCTGGATTTCGCGTTACCGGCCACCACTACGATGGCGACATGAGTGATCGCCCGGAGATCGAATGCTGGCTGACCGACATGGATGGCGTGCTCGTGCACGAGAACAAGCCGCTCCCCGGTGCGGCAGCCCTGTTGCAGCAATGGCGGGACGAGGGCAGGCGCTACCTCGTGCTGACCAACAACTCCATCTACACGCCGCGGGACCTGAGCGCGCGGCTGGCGGCATCCGGTCTCGAGGTTCCCGAAGAGGCCATCTGGACCTCCGCGTTGGCCACCGCGGACTTCCTCGCCTCGCAGATTCCCGGCGGCAGCGCCTTCGTGATCGGCGAGGCCGGCACCACCACCGCGCTGCACGAGGCCGGCTTCATCATGACCGACACGAACCCCGACTACGTCGTGGTCGGGGAGACACGCAACTACTCCTTCGAGGCCATCACCACAGCGATCAGGCTGATCGGCGAGGGCGCCCGCTTCATCATCACCAACCCGGATGCCACCGGCCCGAGCGCGGACGGCCCTATGCCGGCAACCGGCGCGGTCGCCGCGCTCATCACCAAGGCCACCGGCAAGGAGCCGTACGTGGTGGGCAAGCCGAACCCGATGATGTTCCGCTCAGCGCTCAACAAGATCGGCGCCCACTCGGAGACCACGGCCATGATCGGCGACCGCATGGACACCGACATCGTCGCAGGCATCGAGGCTGGGCTGCACACCATCCTCGTGCTCACGGGCATCAGCGACCAGGCCGAGATCGAGCGCTACCCGTTCCGCCCAGACGAGGTGCTCAGTGGGGTTGCGGAGCTCGTCGACTGACGGCGCACGTCAGGTCACGACGCGGGTGCGGCCCGCGGCACCGCCACGCTCATGGTGAGCGACTCTCCTGAGGACCGGGTGACGAAACAGTAGTAGCTGTGGTCGCCATCCGCCCACTGCTTCTCGGTCGCGGGATAGCTGGCAGTGAACTGGATGTCGGTGTAGGCGCCTGCCGCCGCGAAATCGATCACGGCGGGGGTGCTGCACAGCAGGTTGATCTGCGCCTGCAGCGCTGGGACTCCCGGATAGCTCGAGCCAGACGGCTCTCCGCCGACGGACGGAGTGGCCGGAGCCTCCGAGTCGGTCGCCGCCGCGGTCGGCTCCGTGAAGACTCCGTGCGCGACCACCTGCGCGGGGTGCGGAGCGGTGCAGTCCACGACCGTGAACGTCTCGGCCCAGGGAGAGTCGAAGGGAGCGATGCACTCGCCGCCGAGAAGGCGATCCCATTTATAGGTACCGGGGGCGAGCGGGCCGACTGCGGCCTTCGTCGGTGTCGGGCTCGGAGTGGGCGACTTCGTCACGGTCGGTGTCGGCGCGGGCGCCGCGGCAGATTGTGGGATCTTGGTGCCGAGGTAGAACAGTGCGATCAGGACAAGGAGCGCCGCCAGCACTCCGGCGATCCACAGCAGGGCCTTCTGCGAGCGCGGAATCGGGAGGCGCTCCGGCTTCGATGCGGCGGCCGCCGGGGTGGTAGGCGTGAGTGGGTTCGGCGGCGCGGCATGCCCCGCGTCGTAGTCACGAAACTGGCTCTCGCCGAACAGGGAGTCGATGGATGACCCTGCCGCGGCATCCGCAGGCACGGTGTCGAAGCCGCTGAGCAGCTCCGTCGCGGGCTCCGCTACCGCGTCGCTCGCCGCGACCGGCGTGAAGAGTTCCGTTCCCGCGCTCTCCCACGGCAGCGCCATGGTGGGAGGCTCGGCCTCGGACGACGGCGGGCCGCCCAGCGAGGCGTCGAACGGCTCGGCCGCAGCCACGGGGGTGAACGGCGGAGGCGAGGCGAGCGGGGGATCCACCGGTGGCGTATGCGGCTCCACCGGCGGCGCAGGTGACTCCGTCGGCTGCGCAGGCGGGGAAGAGACTGGCGACTCTGCGGGCGCTGGCTCCGCCGTGGACGCGCCCCGCGGGGCCAGACCCCAGGAAAAACCGCCGGACGCCGGTGCCGCCGGAGTGGTCGGTGCCGGGGGAGTCGCGGGCTTGGCTGGCACGGCCGGTGCCGCGGACATCCAGCTCGGGGTCGCGTCGGAGGCGCTCCTGTTCGCTGCTGCGTCATCCGGTGCCGCGTCGTCCGGCAGTGGGGCCGCGGGGTTCTCCGCCGCATCCGGATCGGTCGCCTTCGGCTCGTCCGGTTCGTGAGGATCGAACTGGGCGGAGAGCCAGTCGGCTGCATCGTCGCCCTCGCGGTCATCCGTCATGACTGAGTCCCAGGTCGCTGAGGCCGATGGCGGCGTAGTAGGGGTAGCCGGCCGCCTCGATCTTCTCGCGGGCGCCGGTGTCGCGGTCGACCACGACGGCGACCGCCGCGACCTCGGCTCCGACCTTGAGGAGCGCCTCGATGGCGGCGAGCGGAGAACCGCCCGTGGTCGACGTGTCTTCGAGCACGATGACGCGCTTGCCCGCGAGATCCGGGCCCTCGACCTGGCGGCCGCGCCCGTGATCCTTGGGCTCCTTGCGCACGACGAAGGCGTCGTAGTCCAGGCCGCGAGCGGCGCCCTGGTGCAGCACTGCTGCGGCGATCGGGTCTGCGCCCATGGTCATCCCGCCGACGGCGCTCACCTCGGGAACGTCCTTTATCAGGTCGAGCATGACCTGGCCGATGAGCGGAGCGACCCGATGGTCGAGGCTCACCTTGCGCAGGTCGACGTAATACGTCGCCTTCTTACCGCTCGTGAGCGTGAAATCTCCGTGGAACACGGCCTCGGCCGAGATGTGGGCAATGAGTTGCTGTCGCGCATCCGTCACAGCGGAGATTCTACCGGCCTGCGGCTGCAACGCCCCCGCTGGTGCCACCCCCCCATCCCGAATGAAGGCATTCCAGCACGAATGCTGGGAGCTACCCCGAAAGCACGGGAGCAGCATCCGGCGATGCCTTCATTTGGGAGAGACACCGGCAGCCGGACTCGCGGCGGCGCCGGGGTAGCGTTGGGGCATGCGCGTTGCCACCTGGAATGTGAACTCGATCCGCACCCGCGTCGGCCGCGTCGTCGACTGGCTCGTGCGCGAAGACGTGGATGTGCTCGGCATGCAGGAGATCAAGTGCAAGCCGGAGCAATTTCCGCGCGAGGCGTTCGAAGAGGCGGGCTACGAGCTCGAGATCCACGGCCTCAACCAGTGGAACGGCGTCGCCTTCGCCAGCCGCCTGCCGATGACGGATGTCGTCACGAGCTTCGCAGGCATGCCCGGCTTCCTGAAAGGCCAGGAGGGGCCAGACCTGCCGCTCGAAGCCCGCGCGATGGGCGTCACCGTGAACGACGTGCGACTGTGGAGCCTCTACGTTCCGAACGGCCGCGCGCTCGACGACCCGCACTACGCCTACAAACTCGAGTGGCTCGCCGCCCTCCGCGCCGACACCGAGAGTTGGCTCGCCGCGCACCCGCACACCCCGCTCGCGCTCATGGGCGACTGGAACATCGCCCCGCTCGACTCAGACGTCGCGGATCCGACCATCGTGCCGGGCATATCAACCCACGTCTCGCCGCCCGAGCGCTCGGCCTTCGCCGCGTTCGAGCAGGCGGGGCTCGCGGATGTCGTGCGCCCGCTCGTGCCGGAGGGCTTCACCTACTGGGACTACAAGCAGCTTCGCTTCCCGCGCAACGAGGGCATGCGCATCGACTTCATCATGGGCTCGAAGCCGTTCGCCGACCTTGTGACCGCCGCGAGCATCCACCGCAACGAGCGCAAGGGCGATGCCCCGAGCGACCACGTTCCGGTCGTGGTCGAGCTCGACCTCGAGACCGAGGATGACGACGACCGTCCGATGATCTTCTGACGGACTGGAATCCCCACTTTTCCGCGCGTTCCCTGCACAAACCAGCGTCGCCTGGCGCTCTCGCGCAACTATCCGCCGATTCCCACAACCAAAGATCGTGGCCCCGCGACTACCCTTTAAATACCGCTATTTATCCCAGGATCGGAGGTTGAACCATGTCACAGATCACGTCGAACCACTCCTTTGCCGGAGCGCAGGCCATCGTTGGAGAACCCGAGGTTGTCGAAGACATCGCCACCCACCCGTCCTGGCTGGCGCTGAAAGAGGCCGCGAGCGCGCTTCGCCCGTTGGAAACTCAGGACGGCAGCATCCCTGACGCATCGCAGCACGGGGCAGCACGGGGTCACGTCGAGACCATCACGACCGAACTCCTGAATTTCCGAAAGCTGTTCCCGCACGACGCCGAGTACCTCGAGGCATCCGTCGCAGACTTCGAGCGCTGGGCCCACGAGGGCTTCGGCGTGCCGGACTTCTTCGACTCGCTCATGGCCTTCCACCCGGAGCGGAACCGCATCGACGGCCTGCAGCACGTCGTCGTCTTTCCGATGTACACCCAGAACGGCTCGACCGACCGGCTCACCGAGGCCGTGCTGATCGAGGTCATCTGGCCGGAATTCGTGGGCGAGCTGGAGGCCGGCGACTACTCGAACAAGCTGTTCGTACCCATCCGCTTCCTCGACTTCACCGACGGCTACGACACCAACTCCGCGGTGCTGTTCCCCGAGACGGTCGCGATGCGCGAGATCCCCACCTTCACCTGGGGCGCGATCTTCGCCGACCGCGAGGCCGCACGGTTCCGGCGCGTGGTGCGAGCGGCATCCGAGATCACGAAGCTCGACCTACCCGACGACGCGGCGCGCCTGCTGGATGACCAGCACCTCACGGAGGAGACCTTCGTGATGTGGGACCTCATCCACGACCGCACTCACATGCGGGGTGACCTGCCGTTCGATCCGTTCATGATCAAGCAGCGGATGCCGTTCTTCCTCTACTCGCTCGAGGAACTGCGCTGCGACCTCACCGCCTTCCGCGAGTCCGTGCGCATCGAGCGCTCGCTCTCGCTGTTGTCGGACGCGGAGCGCACGCCGATCCAGTCCGTCACGCTCGAGCACGCCAAGCTCGTGCAGTACGCGGTGATCTTCGACCGCATCTTCCGTTTTGCGATCACCGGCAGCCGCGTGCGCAACTACGACGGACTCGGCGGGCAGCTGCTCTTCGCCTGGTTGCACCAGCACGACGTGCTGCACTGGACCGACACGAAGCTCGCGATCGACTGGGCCGAGGTTCCGGATGTCGTGATCAAGCTTTCCGACGCGATCAACGACCTCTACTGGGCCAGCATCGACCGCCCGAAGACGGCACACTGGCTTGCCGCCTACCAGCTGGTGTCGTCCACGCTCACACCGAACCCGGCATCCGCCTGGGCTCGCGGTCTGTCGGACGAGATCCTCGGCGGCGCCCCCAAGGGATACACGGATGCGGTGCTGAACGACGAGTTCCCGCTGTCGATGTTCTACGAGGCGCTCTCGAAGAAGATGAAGACGGTGATCGAGTCAACCGCCGGCATTACGGCGACCTCGCCGGTCGAGTAGCAGCAGGACAACGCTAAAGACGGATGGATTGCGACACGCCGCGCGAATCGGCCAGATTCCGCGGCGTGTCTCCAAATCTCCGTCATTAGCGACAGCGAACGCGGAGCCGACTGACCTTACGGGCGCAGCAGCACCTTGGTGGCACGGCGCTCGTCCATTGCCGCATAAGCCGATGCCACATCCTCCATCGGCAGCTCGAGGTCGAAGACGCGGCCCGGGTTGAGGTCGCCAGACCACACCTCGGGCAACAGCTCCTCGATGTAGTTGCGCACGGGGGCGACGCCGCCGTTCACGCCGACGTTGCGACCGAACAGTGGGCGCACCGGCAACTCGGAGCCGCCGTTCGGCGAGCCAACGTAGCCGACCATGCCGCCCGGGCGCGCGGAGCGGATTGCCTGGTCCATCGACTCCTTGGTGCCAACGCACTCGAGCACGCAGTCCGCGCCGATGCCGTCGAACAGCTCGCGAATGCGGGTGACGCCCTCGTCTCCACGCTCCTCGACGATGTCGGTCGCACCGAACTCGCGGGCGATCGCCTGACGGTCCGCGTGCCGCGACATGGCGACGATCCTGGATGCCCCGAGCCGCCGCGAGGCGAGCACGGCACACAGCCCCACGGCTCCGTCGCCCACCACAACTACGGTGCTGCCTGAAGTCACGCCGGCCGAGACCGCCGCGTGGTGGCCTGTGCCCATGACATCGGCGAGGGTGAGCAGGCTCGGGACGAGCGAGTGGTCCGGATGCGACGGGGTCGCGAAGAGGGAACCGTCAGCGTGGGGAACCCGCACGAGCTCTCCCTGGGCGCCGTCCGCGAAGTGGCCACTGCGGTCATCCGCACCCCACCATCCACCGTTCAGGCACGAGGTACTGACGCCGTTGAGACAGTTGACGCAGGTCATGTCGCAGTCGTAGAACGGAGCGATCACGAAGTCGCCCACGGTGATGCGCTCGACGTCGTCGCCGACCGCTTCGACGACACCGATGAATTCGTGGCCGATGCGATGGGGTTGGTCGGTGGGAACCGCGCCGCGGTAGGGCCACAGGTCCGAGCCGCAGACGCAGGCCGCAACGACGCGGACGATGGCGTCGCCTCCCGTGCTGAGCACCGGGTCCGGTACCTCATCGAAGCGGATGTCACGGATTCCGTGGATAACTGTTGCGCGCATCTGCTCAGCTTAAGCGTCAACGCGCCAGGTACGATCCCAACTCGAACTCAAGGGCGGCCTTGGGCTTCGCTCCCACGATGGTGCGCACGACCGCACCGTCGACGAACACCTTGAGCGTCGGAACGGCGAGAATGCGATGCTCTGCTGCCGTGCGCGGGCTCAGGTCCGAGTTGATCTTGACCACCGCGAGGGTGTCGGGATGCTCGGCGGCCAACTCCTCGAGAACCGGTCCGATCGCGCGGCACGGCGGGCACCATTCCGCCCAGAAGTACGCCACGACGGCCCGGGTGTCATCCAGCGCGTCGGCAAAGGTGTCGTCGTCGGCGTGAATCACGGCTCCGGTGTGGGTGTGTGTGGCTGACATCATCTCTCCTCGGGCAGTTCGGTGAATTCGCACAGCGGGGTGACGCCGCGACTTTCCGCAGCGCGGAGCAGTGCGTTCAGCGCGTCGCGACGCACCGTGAGTTCATCGATCCTGTCGGTGACCTCGGAGATCGCGCGTCGGTATGCGGCGAGCGAATCAGCGCAGTCGTCGACCCGCTCATTGCCCGCGGAAAGGCAATCGAGAAACGGACGCGTCTCGCCGAGGCGGATGCCCAGGGTACCGAGCACACGCGCCTCCGACACCAGCCGCACGGCATTCTCGTCGTAGTCGCGATAGCCGTTCGGCAAGCGCGATGACGAGATGATGCCTCGCGACTCGTAGTGCCGTACTGTTTTCGTCGACACTCCCGCGCGGGCCGCAACCTCACCAATTCGCATCGGATCACCTCCCTGACGGCAACGCTAAACCTTGCCCCCTGGGTCAAGGTCAAGCGTTGCCGGACAGCCTCTCCATCATCTTCGACGGGTCCGGGAGCGGCGTGAAACCGTATTGTGCATACAGGCCGTGCGCGTCGCCGGTCGCGAGCAGAGTGCGCTTCAGGCCGAGCGGTTCGAGATCCGCGATCACTCCGGCGATGAGCACCTTCCCGATGCCCCGGCCGCGAGCCTCGGGTGCAACGAAGACATCGCACAGCCAGGCGAATGTCACTCCGTCGGTGACGACGCGCGCGTAGGCCAGCTGCTCACCTGAGTCGTCGTCGTACACGCCATAGTTTCGGGATGCGTCTATGGCCGCATCCTGGGTCGAGCGCTCGCGACCGCCCGCCCAGTACGACTCCTCGCTGAGCCAGCGGTGAACTCGCTCGCGATCGATCTTCGCGGCGTCACGGGAGAAAGAGAACCGGGCTGCCATGTTCCAACGATAATAGGGTGTCATGCCGGAGACCCGTCCGGCCTCTCTAAGCTGACGACACAATGCCACGCAGATTGAAGAGGAGGAGCACGATGATCAGGGAACACGCGATCCTGCCCGTTCGACCTGGCGTCGAGGACGAATTCGAGCGCGCATTCTCGACTGCGCGGGCGCTCATCAATCGACAGCCCGGCTTTCGGAGCCTGTCGCTCTCGCGCTCGATCGAATCTCCCAACCTGTATCTCCTGCTCGTTGAGTGGGAATCGGTCGAAGCGCACACCGAGGGATTCCGCACCTCACCCGAGTACGAGGAATGGAAGACACTCTTGCACCACTTCTACGAGCCGTTCCCCTTGGTCGAGCATTTCGCCGAGGCCCCCCTATAGAAGAGGTCAGCCATCCGAGCAGGAATCGAGAAGTATTGCGGTGCGATCGCGCCTAGCCTTTTCTTCGAGGGCGACACCGCGCCCGGCGAGGTGAAGGAGAACATCCGTGTCGATGGGAAATGCCGCAGGCGGCTTCAGTGCGGAGGAACGAGCGGCGATGAAAGCGCGCGCCGCAGAACTGCGCGCGGAGGGTAAAAAGGGTGCCAAGCAGGCGGATGGATTGCAGGCGCTTCTCGAGGCCATCGAGAAGATGAATCCGGATGACCGGGTCCTGGCCGAACACGTGCACCTGACGGTCACGGCAAACGCCCCAGAGCTCCTGCCGAAGACCTGGTACGGGATGCCCGCCTACACGAATGAGGACGGCAAGGTCATCGTCGCATTCAAGAACGCAGGTAAGTTCAGCCTGCGGTACTCCACCCTGGAGTTCCAGGATGCCGCCCACCTCGACAGCGGCAAGATCTGGCCGGTGTCGTTCGCACTGAACGAGTGGAGCCCTGAGGCGGAGAAGCAGATCGCAGAACTCATGAAGGCCGCGGTCTCCTGAGTCGCGCATCCGGTCGGATGCGAGAGAATTGGGTGTGACCGACTTCGAGCGCCTCCATGACATCACCTACCGCGGTTTCGCGAGCGACAACTACGCGGGTGCGCACCCCGCGGTGCTCGAGGCGATAGCGGCGGCGAACGGCGGGCACCAGATCGCGTACGGCGAAGACGTCTACACGGCGAAGCTGCAGGAGATCA
The DNA here is from genome assembly GCF_040227205.1 of Parafrigoribacterium humi. Taxonomy (NCBI): domain Bacteria; kingdom Bacillati; phylum Actinomycetota; class Actinomycetes; order Micrococcales; family Microbacteriaceae; genus Parafrigoribacterium; species Parafrigoribacterium humi. The sequence goes on from NZ_JBELOA010000004.1 coordinate 76,221, forward strand.
TGAAGCGGCACTTCGGCGAGCGGGCCGAGGCGTTCCCCGTGTTCAACGGCACGGGAGCAAACGTGCTGAGCCTGCAGTCGATCCTTCCGCGCTGGGGTGCCGTGATCTGCAGCGCCACCGCCCACATCCACACGGATGAGAACGCGGCCCCCGAGCGCGTGGCCGGCCTCAAGCTCCTCACGGTGCAGACCCCCGACGGCAAGCTCACCCCGGAGCTCATCGACACCGAGGCCTGGGGCTGGGGCGACGAGCACCGCGCCCAGCCGCTCGCGGTGAGCATCACGCAGACCACCGAACTCGGCACCGCGTACAGCGTCGACGAGGTCAAGGCGATCGCCGATCACGTGCACTCGAAGGGCATGACGCTGCACATGGACGGCTCGCGGCTCGCCAACGCGGCGGCAAGCCTGCACGCCGATCTTCGCGACTTCACGACGGATGCCGGGGTCGACATCCTGAGCTTCGGCGGTACCAAGAACGGCCTGCTCTACGGCGAAGCGGTCGTCGTGCTGAATCCCGAGGCATCCGCGGGACTGCACTTCCTGCGCAAGCTCAACATGCAGCTCGCGAGCAAGATGCGTTTCGTGAGCGCACAGCTGATCGCCCTGCTTGACGGCACACTGTGGATCGACTCGGCCGGGCACGCGAACGACATGGCTGCCCACCTCCGCCGCTCCCTCGAGCACGGCATCGAGACGGGAGCCATCACGGGCCTCACATTCACGCAGAAGACGCAGGCGAACGCCGTGTTCGCGATCCTGCCCACGGATGCCGCGAACCGCGTCCGAGAGCAGTTCCGCTTCTACGACTGGAACGCCGCAGCCGGCGAGGTGCGCTGGATGTGCGCCTTCGACACGACCGAGGCCGACGTCGACGCCTTCGTTGCTGCGATCACACGCGAGCTCGCCGCGTAACGCGCTACCTTCGGGAGCGCCAGCACTAGCGCTGCGCGAGCGCCCTCGTGATGGCGTCGCCGATTGCGGGCTTCAGCGTGAGCGTCCAGGTGACCGTGAGGTGATCCTGGTCACGGTAGACATTCGCGCCGCCGACCACGCTGAAGCACTTCGTGGCATCACAGTATTTGTCGGTGAAATCGAGCAGGATCGCGCCGGCAGACTCGGCGGCTGCTTCGATCGGATCGACCTTCTTCAGCACATCCGCCCGGCGCTCTGTGCACTCCGCGGGTGATCTCAGCCGAAGGCACTTGTTTGGGTCAACGGCAAAGTCTGGGTTGTCGACGAGGGTGACGATCGGCGCGCCCTTCGCCTCCTTCCAGGCCGCGATGTATCCCTGCGACACCTCTGCGGCGGTCGAGTTCGGATACGGTGTGTCCGCGAGTGAGCCGACGAAGATGGCGTCGTACTTCGGCTGTTTCTCGAGCTCGGACTTGAAGTTCTTCTTCCACTGGGCACACGAGTTCGTGAACGCGACACTCGGGCCGCCGGCGAAGGCAGTGTTCCAGGGGCACGCTCCCTTGAGATACGTCGTCAGCGACCAGCCGTTCTCGTCCGCGAGCGCGATCATGACGTTGAGGTACTGATAGGCGTGACTGTCGCCGACGAGGGCGACGCGCGGGGCATCTGCCTTCTTCGAACCGAAGTGGCAGGCCTTCACATCCGACTCGTTGAGCTGCACGAAGCAGTCGACATGACCAGGCTCGTCCGCGTTGCCGAAACCGGGGCTCGGGATGACCTTGCCATTCAAATCGGGATTCTGACAGTCGGGGGAGGCGAGGGCCCCGAAACAGGCCGGTGGATTCGCGTTGATGTGCTGCAGCTCGCTGGCCGCAGCCTGGTACTTGGGATTGTTGATCGCGAACGCGGACACGACGAAGATGCTCGACACGGCCATGAGCGCGACCATGAAGACGTAGCTCGCCCGCGGTCTGCGCCTGGTGAGAAAGTTCCAGTTCCTCGTCGGGTCTTCGATGAACTTCTTGGTCAGCCATCCGAGCACGAAGGAGACGATGAACAGCACAACACGGTTCCACCCCTCCAGCCCCCAGCCCGGTACGAACGGCGCGATGATGATGAGCGGCCAGTGCCAGAGATACACGGAGTACGAGATGTCCCCGATGAAACGCTGCGGGCGACCGCCGAGCACGCTGCCGATGTCCCACCAGTTCTTGGCACGATCCGAGGCGATGATAGCCGCGGCACCGAGCACCGGGAGGATCGCCGTGTAGCCGGGGAACGGCGTCTGCGCGTTGTACTTGTACGCCGTGATGAGGATGACGAGCACGCCGCCATAGCCGAGAATATTCGGCCACCATGCACCTCGAGGCCGCCACTTGGGCAGGAGAGCGAGCACTGCACCCGCGCCGAACTCCCACACTCTGGTGTAGGTGACGAAGAAGGCCTCGGCCGGATTGGTGTGGGTGTACAGCACAGAGACGATGAGCGAGAGGATGCTTGCGACCACGACGAGGCCGACCATCGGCAGCCAGCGACGACGGTTGAAGAACCGCACGCCGAGCCAGGTGGCGGCGAGGAGCAGCAGCGGCCAGAACACGTAGAACTGCTCTTCGAGCGAGAGCGACCAGTAGTGCTGCACCATGCTCGCGTCGTGCGAGGCGAGGTAGTCGACCGAGCCGAGCGCGAGCGACCAGTTCTCGAAGTAGAAGGTGCTGGCGAGGATCTCCTTGAGCGAGTCGACCAGGCCCGAGAGCGGCAGGACGAACAGGGTTGCGAGCGTGCAGAACACGAGCACGGTGATGGATGCCGGCAGCAGTCTGCGCACACGTTTCGCCCAGAAGGACGGCAGTCCGATCCGCCCCGTGCGCTCGAGTTCACGAGCGAGCTGTCCGGTGATGAGGTAGCCGGAGATGACGAAGAAGATGTCGACGCCGATGTAGCCGCCGGAGAGTCGGCCCGGCCAGAAATGGTAGAGCACCACGAGGATGACAGCGATCGCCCGCAGCCCCTGGATGTGCGGTTGAAAATGAGATGCCCTGACCGGACGTTTGCGGGTGGTGGGCTCAGTCATCGAGTGTCAGAGTAGCAGCGCCAGCATGGCATGAAGCCGAGGACGTGGCACCCCAATAGGCTGAACTCATGCGATTCGGAATGTTTATACCCCAGGGCTGGCGGCACGATCTGGTCGATATCGACCCCTCGAAACACTGGGAGGCGATGAACAGTCTCGCGGCACACGCCGACGCCGGGCCATGGGACTCCGTCTGGGTCTATGACCACTTCCACACGGTGCCCGTGCCCTCCGACCAGGCGACCCACGAGGCGTGGAGTCTCATGTCTGCATTCGCGGCGACGACGAATCGCGTGCTCCTCGGCCAGATGTGCAGCTGCATGAGCTACCGCAATCCGGCTTACCTCGCGAAGGTTGCCACGACCGTCGACATCATCTCCGGAGGTCGTGCCCAGATGGGCATCGGCGGCGGCTGGTACGAGCACGAATGGCGCGCCTATGGCTACGGATTTCCGGGTGCGGGCGAACGACTCGGGCGGCTGGACGAGGGCGTGCAGATCATGAAGCAGGCGTGGGAGACCGGCACCGCCACCCTGAACGGCAAGCACTACCAGGTGGATGGCGCACTCTTCTACCCGAAGCCCCTGCAGCCGGCGGGCATCCCGCTCTGGATCGCCGGCGGCGGCGAGAAGGTCACCCTGCGCATCGCCGCGCAGTACGCGCAATATACGAACTTCGCCGGAAGCCCCGACGAGTTCAGCCACAAGAGCGAGGTGCTCCGCGGCCACACGGATGCGATCGGTCGCGACTTCAACGACATCACCCGCAGTGCGAACTACAACGTCGTCATCGCCGACACGGATGCCGAGGTGCAGGAGCGCCTGGATGCCATCGAGGCGCGAGTGCTGCCGTACCTCGGCAAGGAGAAGGCGGCGTCCTTCATCGCCGAGTACCACGGCGAGAACGCGCTGGCCGTCGGCACCCCGGAGCAGATCATTGCGCGCCTGAAGGACATGAAGGAGCGCGGTGTCGGCTACTTCATCCACTACTTCCCGGAGGCGGCGTATGACCGCTCAGGCATGGAGCTCTTCGAGCGCGAGGTCATCCCCGCCCTGCAATAGTGGCGGTTGAGTAACGAGGGACGAGCGTATCGAAACCCAGGAACGCGCACGAGGTTTCGATACGGCCGCGGACGGCCTACTCAACCCACCGGAAACGCGGGCCTCTGGTCGAGGTGGATGCCCGCCAGCATGCAGCGCACGGAGCCGCCGGCCAGTTCGATGGTCGGCACCGACAGCGGCACGATGGTGCAACTCCGCTCGATGACCGCCACCTGGGACTCATCGAGACTCTCGAGTCCCCGGGTTGAGATGGCGAGGATGCGCCCGTCCCGCCCCTGCAGTTCCATCGCGTTCCCGGCGAAGTTCGCCACCTGTGCCGGAGTAAGGTCGATGACCGGCCTGCCGTCGCCGGACAGCCGATCGACGATCTCGCCGCGCCTGCGCTCGTCGACGACTGTGGCGAGCCCGATCATCGCGAAGTCGGTGGCGATGCCCATCAGGACGTTCGTGTGGTAGATCGGCGTGCCCACGGCATCCGTCGCGTCGAAGGCCATCGGCTCGTAGCCGAAGTTCGTGCAGAAGCGTTCGAGCGCCACCGGGTTCGCCCGGTTGGAGCGCGCTGTGTAGGCCACTCTGCTGGCGTGGTCGAGCACCATCGCGCCGGTGCCCTCGAGGAATACGCCGTCGTATTCGAGCCCGGAGTAGTCCACGACATCCTGCACCCGGTACTGCCGTTTGAGCAGCTCGATGATGTCTGCCCGCCGTTCCCCGCGGCGGCTCGGCGAGTGCATCGGATAGATCGCGATATGGCCGCCGGAGTGCGTGGAGAACCAGTTGTTGGGAAAGACGCTGTCGGGGTGGTCGGCCGACTCATCCTCGAACAGGTGCACCGTCACACCGAGCTCGCTGAGCCGTTCGGCCGCCACCGTCACCTCGTCGTGGGCCAGCGCCGCGAGCTCACTTCGGTCGCGATCGCCCGCAGACGACTGGAAGGTGTTGTCGGCCTCGGTCGCGGGATTGGGGAAGAAGTGGTGTGGCCTGACGAGCACAACGGCCCGCGGAGCTTGCGTGGACATGCGCACGACTTTCGGTCAGGGCTCAGGCGGGCACAGGCGCGTTGCTGTCTTCGAGCAGACCGAACAGGTTCTTCGGATCGTCGGGGTCAGCAATGAGGTCAATGTCGGTGAAGAAGGTGGTGCCCTGCACACTGTCGCGCAGGAACCGCAGCACGGAGAAGTCCTCGATAGCGAAGCCCACGGAGTCGAACACCGTGACCTGCTCGTCACTCTCGCGCCCCGTCCTGGCTCCGGCGACGACCTCCCACAACTCCGTGACCGGGAAGTCGGCGGGGAGCTTCTGGATCTCGCCCTCAATGCGGGTCTGCTCCGGGAACTCGACGAAGACATCCGCTCGCTTCAGGATCTCGACGTCGAGCTCGGTCTTGCCGGGGCAGTCGCCGCCGATGGCGTTGAGGTGCACGCCCGGGACGATCATGTCGTTGCTCAGGACGGTGGCGTTGACCTTGTCTGCCGTGCAGGTCGTGATGATGTCAGCGGTGTTCACCGCGTCCGCCGCGTCGTGCGCGATGTAGACATCGAAGCCCAGGGGCGCGAGGTTGCGCACGAGCTTGGCCACGGCATCCGGATCGGTGTCGAACACGCGCAGGCTCTGAATGCCGAGGGCGTCGCGGAAGGCGAGCGCCTGGAACTCGGACTGGCTCCCAGCGCCGATCATGGCCATGACCTTCGAGTCCTTGCGGGCGAGGTGGGACGCGGCCATCGCCGAGGTCGCCGCCGTGCGCAACGCCGTGAGCACCGTCATCTCCGCGACGAGCAGCGGGTAGCCGGTGGCGACATCCGCCAGCACGCCGAACGCGGTCACGGTCTGCAGGCCCTTGGCGGGGTTCGACGGATGCCCGTTGACGTACTTGAATCCGTAGAGCTCACCGTTGCTCGTCGGCATGAGTTCGATCACGCCGACGGCCGAGTGGCTCGCGACGCGGGGCGCCGCCTCGAAGCTCGGCCAGTTTCGATAGTCGTCTTCGACGTACCCGCGCAGTTCGCCCAGAATCGTCTGGATCCCGCGCGCCTTGACCCAACGAACGACATTGCTCACACCGACGAACTGCACCATGGAAACGCCTCTACTTTCACTCCAATCAACGATATGACTGTGCGAAGTGCAACGACAATGCGCGAGATCGACGCGATTATCGCCAAAGTTGCACATTACGCGCATGCACTATTTACACTGTGTACCGTGGCTGACATGGATGACCTGGATCGACGGTTGATCGCCGAACTTCGGGTGGACGGGCGCGAGCCCATCGCGAGCCTCGCCCACCGCCTCGGCGTCACGAGGGCGACGATCAACAGCAGGCTCCGCCGGCTCGTCGCCGACGGGGTCGTGCTCGGCTTCACGGTGCGGGTCCGCGACGAGATCGAGACGGATGCCGTGCGCGCGGTCGCGTTCATCGAGGTCGAGGGGCGCTCCACCAACGAGGTCATCCGCAAGCTCCGCGGCTTCCCGGAGGTGCACTCGCTGCACACGACCAACGGTGGCTGGGACCTCGTGGCCGAACTGCGCACGGAGTCGCTGCCCAGTTTCGACCGACTGCTGGGGCGCATCCGCTCGATCGACGGAGTTGTCAACAGCGAGACGAGCCTGCTGCTGAGCTCCGTGCTGCGTTAGATCTGTCTCAGAGCTCTGACTTACTCACCCGGAGTCCGTTGCCGTCGTCCTGCAGCCCGACGAGCACGGTGTCCCCATCGACAACGTCTCCGGCGAGCAGGGCGCGCGCGAGCTTGTCGTCGATCTCGGTCTGCATGAGGCGCCGCAGCGGCCGCGCGCCATAGATCGGGTCGTAACCGCGTTCGGCGAGCCAAGTGCGGGCATCCGGGGTCACCGCGAGGTCGAGCCTGCGACTCTCGAGGCGCAGCGACAGCCGGTCGATGTAGAGCTCCACGATCTGGCTCAGGTCTTCGACGGAGAGCGGCGAGAAGATCACGATGTCGTCGAGCCGGTTCACGAACTCGGGCTTGAAGGTCTGGCGCACGAGCGCGCCCACCGCCGCCTCCTTCTCGTTCTGGTCGAGGGAGGCATCCACCAGGAACTGGCTGCCGAGGTTCGAGGTGAGCACGAGGATGACGTTGCGGAAGTCCACGGTGCGGCCCTGGCCATCCGTGAGCCTGCCGTCGTCGAGCACCTGCAGCAGCACGTCGAAGACCTCGGGGTGCGCCTTCTCCACCTCGTCCATGAGCACGACGGAGTACGGCCGACGGCGCACGGCCTCGGTGAGTTGGCCACCCTGCTCGTAGCCGATGTAGCCGGGAGGGGCGCCGAGCAGTCGCGCGACGGAGTGCTTCTCGCCGTACTCGCTCATGTCGATGCGGATCATCGCCCGCTCGTCGTCGAAGAGGAACTCGGCGAGCGCCTTCGCGAGCTCGGTCTTGCCGACGCCGGTGGGGCCGAGGAAGAGGAACGAGCCCGTGGGGCGATCGGGGTCGGAGACGCCCGCGCGCGAGCGTCGCACGGCATCCGCGACAGCCGCGACCGCGCGCTTCTGACCGACCAGGCGCTTGCCCAGTTCGCCCTCGAGGTTCAGCAGCTTCTCGGTCTCGCCCTGGGTGAGGCGATCGACAGGGATGCCCGTCCACATCGCCACGACCGCGGCGATGTCGTCTTCTGTGACCTGGTCGTTGACCATCCGCGGGCCGTTCTGCTCCATCGATTCGGCCTCGGCGATGGCCTTCTCGATGGCGGGGATCGTCTCGTAGTTGACCTTGGATGCGGCCTGGTAGTCGCCCTCGCGCATTGCCTTGTCGAGATCGATGCGCGCGGCATTCAGCCGGGTCTTCAGCTCGCCGACGCCGGTGAGGGATGACTTCTCGGCCTTCCAGCGCTTCTCCAGTTCGTCGAGCGCCTCCTGCCTCTCGGCCAGGTCTTCGCGCAGCTTCTCGAGCCGCACCTTGGAGGCGTCGTCCTTCTCCTTCTTGAGGGCGAGCTCCTCGATCTTCAACCGATCGACGGCGCGCTTGAGCTCATCGATCTCCACGGGAGAGGAATCGATCTCCATCTTCAGGCGACTGGCGGCCTCGTCGACGAGGTCGATGGCCTTGTCCGGCAGTTGGCGGCCGGTGATGTAGCGATTGCTGAGGGATGCGGCGGCCACGAGCGCGGAGTCGGCGATCGTCACCTTGTGGTGGGCTTCGTAACGCTCCTTGAGCCCGCGCAGGATGGCAATGGTGTCTTCGACGCTCGGCTCACCCACGAACACCTGCTGGAAGCGGCGCTCGAGCGCGGCATCCTTCTCGATGTACTGGCGGTATTCGTCGAGGGTGGTCGCACCGATCAGGCGCAGCTCGCCTCGTGCGAGCATCGGCTTGAGCATGTTGGATGCCGCGACGGAACCTTCGCCTGCACCCGCACCCATGAGGGTGTGCAGCTCGTCCACGAAGGTGATGATCTCGCCGTCGGCGTCATTGATCTCCTTGAGCACCGCCTTGAGGCGTTCCTCGAACTCACCGCGATACTTGGCACCGGCGACGAGCGCCGCGAGGTCGAGGCTCACGAGGCGCTTGCCCTTGAGCGAGTCCGCGACATCCCCCGCGACGATGCGCTGGGCGAGACCCTCGACGACGGCCGTCTTGCCGACGCCGGGCTCGCCGATGAGCACGGGGTTGTTCTTGGTGCGGCGGGTGAGCACCTGGCTCACGCGGCGGATCTCGGCATCCCGCCCGATGACCGGGTCGAGCTTGCCCGTGCGGGCGATCTCGGTGAGATCGACCCCGTAGCTTTCGAGGGCAGTCTTCTGCTTTTCGTCGCTGGCAGGGGCACCCTGCATGTTTGCCATCTAGTACGCTCCTGAAACCTGAGTCTTGGTGGCTCAAGTTTATAGGCACACCTCACCTGATGTCACTAGTTTCGCCCACAACGAACGCCCTGTCGCACCCCGCTGAGGTCTGGCGATCTGCTCTTCCCGCCGCTCCGGAAGAGCAGATCGCCAGACCTCAGCGGCAGGGGTTGCCGAAGTCGTAGGCTCGGGTGGTGAGCGATGGGGTTGCCGTTATCCGGAGGGCGATGGCGGATGCGGCGCGACAGCTCGAAGACGCGGGAGCGAAGGACGAGTTGCTCGCCGATCTCACCCAACGGAGACGTCTTCTCGGCCTCGCCCGGCCGCCGATCTTCGTTCTACGTGGTCGCGTCTGGCGGCTTGGAGTGCTCTTGCTGAGCCACGACCAGGCGATGTACGCCACCGGCACGATCACGCGCGCGACCGACACCGGCAGGCCCACCTACCAGTCGGCATCGGTCGAGGAACGGCGCGAATACCGAGCGACGGCCGTCAGGAGCGGGTTACCGATGGGCGAGACAGTGAACTTCGATGCCCCGCCCATTGAGCTGGATGCTGCTGCACTTGGCCAGACAGATGGCCCGCTTTTTCTGCGCGACGACCTGCCCCTCGTGCGCTGGAGCCACACCTCTGGCGACGCCTCCGCCATGCCGCTTGAGGACTATCTCCGCGACAGGGTGGAACTCCTCGTACATCCGCCCGAGGGCGCCTGAGCGTCAGTACTCGTTCGCAATGAACAACTCCTGCGCGGGGAAGCGGGTGAGGATCTCGGTGCCGTACTCCGTCACCACGACCTCTTCCTCGATTCGCGCCGCCGAGATCCCGTCGGAGGCGGGGCAGTAGGTCTCCATCGCGAACACCATGCCCGGCTTGATCTCCACCGGATCCTTCATGGAGTTCAGCCGCGAGATGATCGGCCGTTCGTGCAGGCCGAGCCCGAGCCCGTGCGCAAACTGCAGGCCGAAGGCCGCGAGCTCGTTGTCGAAGCCGAAGTCCTGTGCCCTGGGCAACACGGCAGCGACCTGGTCCGAGCCCACGCCGGGCTTGATCACGTCGAGCGCGGAGTCCATCCACTCCCTCGCCTGCTTGTAGGCGTCGCGCTGCGACTCCGTGGCCCAGCCGACCCCGAAGGTTCGGTAGTAGCAGGTGCGATAGCCATTGAAGGAGTGGATGATGTCGAAGAACGCCTGGTCTCCCGGCCGGATGATCCGGTCGGTGAAATTGTGCGGATGCGGGTTGCAGCGCTCGCCGGAGATCGCGTTGATCGCCTCGACCTGGTCGCTTCCGTACTCGTACAACCGGGCGTTCGCGAGCGCGACGATCTCGTTCTCCCGCACCCCGGGCTTGAGCGCATCGACGATGTCCTGATAGACGCCATCGACCATCGCCGCCGCCTGGCCCAGCAGCATGATCTCGTCCTGGTTCTTGATCACCCGGGCGTCCAGCATCGCCTGCTGTGCATCCGCGACCGCGAGTCCCTGCCGTTGCATCTCGAACAGGAAGGTCGGTTCCACGATGTCCAGGCCCACCGGCGCGTCCGCGAGGCCGTTCTCCACGAGCAGTGACCTGATCTCCGCGACCGCATCGACCATGAGGCCCGCGCCGCCGGAGGGGTCGACCGCACCCCTGAATCCGAGGAAGCCCGCACGATAGTTCTCGTCCGGCACCCAGTCGGAATAGAGCTTGTGGTGCTTCACGGCGGAGCCGAAGTCCCACAGGATCGGCTCCTGCCCGCGCATGATCAGTGCGTAGCGGATCATCTTGTCGCCGAGCGCGCCACCGATCCAGGTCTGGGTCGTGTAGCGGATGTTGTAGAAGTCGAAGAGCAGGAACGCGCCGCACTCACTCGCCTCGAGCGCCGCCTTCGCGCGACCGAGCCGGTACTGTCTGAGCCGCTCGAAATCGACGCGATGCTCGTAATCGACAGCGACCTGGCCGGGTACGCCGAGCGGGCGGACGCCGAGCGGGCGCTGCGACGGCCGCTCGAACATCCTGCTCGGCTTGTACTCCTGGTGATTGTGACTCATCATTCCTCCGGGTCGAGTCCATCGTCGAACGGCACATTCTCGGGTTCGATCGCCATGCCTGAGTGCTTCGCCCAGCTCATGATGAGCGAGGCGAAGTCCTGCTCGGTGTTGCCGTCGCCCACCTCGCTCGCCACGATCATCCGGGTCAGTCCGGCGATCGGCATGACGACGCCGAGTTCGTGCGCGGCCTGGAGCCCGAGATCGAGATCCTTCTGCAGGAGCACCGGCGTGAAGGTGGGCTTGAAGTCCAGGTTCACGAGGGCGGGCGACTTGTACTTCGTGTACGGGGAGCCCATCACCGAGTCGTTGAGGAAGGCGAGGAAGTCGCTACGCTTCACGCCGGATTTCTCGGCGAGCAGGGTGATCTCGACGACAGACTGGATGACGACCCCGAGGAACACGTTGTGCGCGATCTTCACGATGCGGGCGAGTTCGCCGTCTCCAACGTAGGTGACCCCCCGGCCCCAGGTCTGCAGGAGTGGCAGGGCCGTGTCGTAGACTTCCCGAGGTCCGGAAACTGCAACGGTGAGCTTGCCCGCGGCAATGACCTTGGGGTTGCCGGACACCGGCGTGGCGAGAAAGCCGACGCCGCGCTCGGTCGCAGCCGCACGGATCTGCTCGCTCGCCTGGCTGTCGACGGTCGAGGAGTCTCCGATGACCTTCGGTGCGGTCGACGGGTCGGTGAGCAGGCCGCCGTCGCCCAGCATGACGTGCTCGAGGTCCTTGCCAGTGGACACCATGCTGAACACGATGTCGCGGCCAGCGAGCTCGATCGGTGAGTCAACGATCGTCGCGCCGAACTCGGCCAGCGGTTCCGCTTTTGCCTTCGTCCGGTTGTAGACGGCGACGTCGTAGCCGGCACGAAGCAGGCGCTTCGCGAGTTGAAAACCCATCCGTCCGGTGCCGATCCAGCCAACGGTGGGGAGAGAATTGTCGGTCATGCTGTCATCCTTTCAAGCACAATGCAATCGGTTGTAGTCTACAGCGTGCCGAGGTTCCGACCACCGTTTGGGTAATTAGTCTGCTGGTACTGCTGCGATCGCCTGGATCTCCAGGCGCAGTCTGGCGTCGGTCGCGAGGCGCGTGACCTCGACCGTGGCGCTCGTGGGAATGTGGCCGCCGAACCACTCGCCTTGCACGCGGTTCACGACGTCCTGGTCATCCTCGACGTTCGTGAAGAAGCGCGTGAGGCTCACGACATCCGAGCGCTCCGCGCCGGCGGCACGCAGTGCCTGGTCGAGGTGCTCGAACAGGTTATGCACCTGGCCGTCGATGTCTCTCGGCACGGCGTCGAAGACCTCGGCGACGTGCGGATGATCGTGATAGACGGGGGCACCGGTCACCCCGCTGATGAAGACGAGCCGCGCGCCGGAGACCGAGCGGATCACCGGGACGAACGGGCTGCGAATGGCCTCGTCGTAACCCTCGTGGTGGATCACTTCTGAGGCGCCGCTGGGCACGCTCTGCGGCTGCGGTACGGCTGAGGTCATTTACGAAACTCCTTCGCTGAAGGGGGAGACCGCCCAGGTGAGACGACCTCCCATGATCGTGAGGCTGCTGCGGATGCCCGCCAGCTCGTCGTCCGTGCAGGCGAACGGATCGAGGGTCGGCACCATGAGGTCAGCGTCGTATCCCGGCAGCAACTTGCCGCGGTGATCGTCCTCGCCCGTGAACCACGCGCCGTCTGCCGAGTACGCGCGGAGCGCCTCCTCGCGGCTCATGAGGTGCTCGGGGGCCCGAACCCCCGTGCCATCGACGGACTCCCCGGTGACGAACCAGGCGATCGACGACCACGGTGAGAACCAGTTGGCCCGTGTCGCGTCCGTTCCCGCAGCAACGCGGATGCCCCTGGCCCGCAGTTCCGCGATCGGCTGTGCGGAGGCGGCCTCGCTTCGACCCCACCGCTCGACGTAGTCGCCGCCCTTGAGCACGTGGCGGTTCTGCACGAGAACGCCGAGCTCGAGCGCCGCGATCCGGTCGAGGTTGGCGGTGCTCGCGGCATCCGCGTGCACAATGGACCAGCGGTGGCCCTTCACGCCTCCGGTCTCGGCCTCGACCTGCTCCCAGGCGTCGAGCACGCGACCGACGGTGTCATCGAGCACAGCGTGCATCGACATGCGCCAGCCGCGCTGCGCGCACATCCGGCTGATCTCGATGAGTTCGGCAACGGAGTCGTCGCCCGCGTGGAATTCGTCCATTCCCTCGAGGTCGTGACAACCGAGGTGAATGACTTCGCCGACACCGGAGACCGTGACGATGTCGTCCCCGAAGTCGTGCTGCTGGTACTCGGTGTATGTGGCGTAGTTGTTGATCTCGTCGCCGCGTTCCCAGGCGGAGATGAAGAGTCGGAAGCGCAGCGCGAGCGCATTCTCACGCCAGAGATCGAAGAGCGGGGTGTAGTCCGACGGCTGGAAGAGCAGGCCACCGCCGTCATTGACACCGGTGAGTCCGTGAGAGGCGAATTCCCTTGCCATCGCGGCCGTTCCACGCTTCGCCTGCTCGCCGTCCACGGCGAGCGCGAGCAGCGTCGGGACCGTGAACGCACCCATGCCGAAGATCACTCCGGACGGCACGCCATCGGCGTCGCGCTCGAGCGAGCCTCGCGCCGGGTCCTGTGCCGTCGCACCCGTCCAGCCGCAGGCCTCGAGACCGGTCGCGTTGAGCACGCCGACGTCGTAGGTCTCCTGAACGTAGACGGGGTGCCGAGGCGCTGCGGCGGTGAGCTCCGCCGCTGTCGGAATGCGCCCCTCGGCAAACTGCCGCCGGTGCCATCCCCCGATGACCGGAATCCATTTCCCCTCGGGAATCTCGGCCGCCCGCGCGCGGATCATCGCGAGCGCCTCCGGCAGGGTACGAACACCATCCCAGTGCACGGAGACGAGCCAGCTGACACCACCGCGCACCGCGTGGATGTGAGAGTCGATGAGGCCGGGGATGACCCTGCGCCCGCCCAGGTCGATGACTCGGGCCGCCTGGGAGGCGTAACGCGCTAGCTCGTCATCCGATCCGATGGCGAGCACCCGACCGCCCACGACTGCGAGGCTCTGCACCTCTGCACTGCCCTCGCCCGGCGAGGCGAGCGTCGTGATCCGACCACCGGTCAACAGCAGGTCGACCGCGGCAGGCGTGTGCTGGGAGGTCATGCTGTTGCTCCGTTCCTTAGTCGATTGTGGGTTGGTCTGTGGATGGGGCGGGCCTAGACGCCCAGGTAGCGTTCGAGTGTCGTCGGATCGCCCCGAAGCTCGGCCGGGGTGCCGGTCCAGGGAATCTCGCCGCCGTCGATGATCACGATGCGATCGGCCATGTCGAGGGCGAGGTCGACGTTCTGCTCCGCGATGAGCACGGAGAGGCCCGTTCCGCGAAGGCCGGCGATCCGATCCTGAATGACATCGAGCACGGTCGGCGCAAGACCTTCGCTCGGCTCGTCCATGACCAGCAGGGACGGGTTGGTCATCAGTGCGCGACCGATTGCGAGCATCTGCTGCTCTCCACCCGAGAGCGATTTCGCGAACGATTTCTGGCGCTCGGCCAGTCGCGGAAAGAAGTCGAAGAGTCGCTCGACCGTCCACGGCTCTCCCGTGGTCGGCTTGCGCTTGCGCACCGCGGAGAGATGCTCAAGCACCGTGAGCGAACCGAAGATACGGCGCCCCTGTGGAATGATCGCGATTCCCGCCCGGTTGATCTGGAAGCTCGAGCGCTTCGTGATGTCAACGCCGTCGTAGGAGATGGTCCCCGCGGTCGTCACCGGCGGGTGCAGGCCGCAGATCGAGCGCACGAGCGTGGTCTTACCCATGCCGTTGCGCCCGAGCAGGGCGACCGTCTCATCCGCAGAGACCGTCAGGTCGATTCCACGCAGAACCTGGGCCCCCGCGTAGCCGACGTGCAGTCCGGTCACTTCAAGAGTCACTGTTTGTCCCGCCTTCCGAGATAGATCTCGCGCACCGTCTCGTTGCTTCGGACCTCATCCGGCGTTCCGGTGATGACGTGCCTGCCGTTCTCCATGCACATCACGCGATCGGTGAGCCCGAGCGCGAGCGACATGTCGTGCTCGATCAGGAGGATGGGCATGGTGCGGGGAAGATCGGTGATCAGCTGCTTGAGAGTGGCCCGCTCTGCCGGCGAGAGGCCTGCCGCGGGCTCATCGAGAAGAAGGATGTTGGGCTCGCCCACAAGCGCCATGGCGATTTCGAGCTGGCGCTGCTCGCCGTGCGAGAGGTCGGAGACGACGTCGATCGCACGGGTCTCGAGACCGACCCTGGCGAGCGCGTCGAATGCGCGGGCGGTCACCTCGTCCTGCGAGCGCTGCGGCCACCAGAACACGCGAGCACTGCTCGCACCGCCGCGACCGGCGACCCGCACGTTGTCGAGCACGGTCATGTCGCGGAAGAGATTGGAGATCTGGAAGGTGCGGCCAACGCCCATCCGCGCTCTCCGGGCGGCTCCTAACCTCGTGACATCCCGATCGAAGAGTTCGATCGTGCCAGAGGTCGGCAGTACGTCGCCGGCGATCATCTTGAACAGTGTTGTCTTGCCTGCACCGTTCGGGCCGATGACACCGATCCGCTCCCCGGCGTGGAGCGTGAGCGAGATGTTGTCGACCGCCTGGATGCCGCCGTACTGCTTGCCGACACCGTCGATTGTGAGCACGGGGGCTCCGGCCCCGGACCCGCGTGGGTCCGGAGCCTTCGCCGTTTCCGTGGTGTTCGTCATCAGCCTTGGAACGAGTTCGTGTACGGCTGATCCTTGTCCCGGGTGATGATCGACTGCTCATCCTTGCCCAGGTACTGCGACACGTTGTCGTATTCCTTGATGACGTCGTTGTAGAGCTTGCCGTCAGCGTGACGCTTGACCTCGCGGATGTAGACCGGTCCGAGCATGTTGTTGCCCTTCTCCCACGAGACCTTGCCGAAGATGCTGTCGTCGAACTTGAACTTCGTGATACTCGAAACAAGGTCGGCCCCAACCTGCAGGCCCTTTTCCTTGAGCACCTGCGAGACCAGGTCTGCCGTCATGTAGCCACCGGCGATGTACGCGCCGGGGATGACGCCTGTCGCCTCGGTGTACTTCTTGACGAAGGCCTGGGTGGCGGGGTGTTCCGCACCCTCGGCCCAGTAGCTGACCGACTTGACTCCGAGAATCTTGTCGCCGTTGCCCGCCTTGTCCAGCGACACCAGGGTGCCCTGGTCCAGTGCGCAGCAGTTGAGCAGCAGTTTGCTCATGTCACCGCCGGCGCTGGAGTACGCGTTCAGGAAGGCCGGGCCAGGAGCCCCGCCCGCGGTCGCGACGTAGATCATGTCGGCGTTCAGTGCCTGCAGCTGCGACACGTAGGACGAGAAGTCCGTGGTGCCGTTGGGAGCCCAGAGCTGCTTGACGATCTTGCCGCCCTCGGCCTCAAAACCCTGCTTGAAGCCAGCGCACGACTCCCAGCCGAACGAGTAGTCGGAGCAGAGGGTGACCGCGGTCTTCGCGTCGCCCGCAGTCGCAGCCCACTCCCCACCGGGGTAGTTCGCCTGCGTGCCACCCATCGAGCTCGTGCGCACGGTGAGGTCGTTCGCACCGCTGAGCGTCAGGTTGTTCGATGCGGCGACGGGCTCGAGGTTCGGAATGCCCTGGCTGAAGGTGTACGCGGCAACCGCGGATGCGGTGTTTGCGATCAGCGGACCGACGACGATGTCGACACCATCCTGTTCGACGAGCTGCTTCGCCTTCGACAGTGACTGGTTCACATCTCCGGTGTCGTCCTCATAGGTGGTCTCGACCGTGATGTTGCCTGCCTTGTTCTTGGCCTGGTCCCAGAAGAACTTCCAGCCGTCTTCCATCTGCTGGCCGGCGACGGCGAACACACCGCTCGTCGGGGAGATGAATCCGACCTTCAACGTTCCAGACTTCGCCGGAGTTCCGGAGTCCGACTTGGACCCACCACCTCCGGGAGGGGCGCATGCCGCGAGTGTGAGTGCTGCGGCGATGGCGAGCCCTGCGACCGCGAACGAGCGACCGCGAACTGACATCTTCCTTGACATCATGCTGTTTCCTTTCATCAGGTGTGACTGACATTCGACGCGGATGCGCCTGCCTCTGGGGTACCCCGGTCGGCGTCGCGACGAGCGCGCCTCCGGCGGATTCGATTGCTGAGCTTTGCGATGCTGCCGACCAGGCCTTCCCTGGCCAGCAGGATGACGACGATGAAGACGATGCCGAGCAGCGTCTGCCACCGGTCGACGTAGCTGGAGACCGTGAACTTCACGAGGATGACGATCGCGGCACCGACGAGCGGCCCGAGCAGAGTGCCGACACCACCGAGAATCACCATCACGATGAGCAGGATCGAGGTCTCGACGTTCACGCTGTCCGGACTCACCGATTGCGTGTTCCAGGCTCCGAGCACTCCCGAGATGCCCGCGACGAATCCGGAGATCATGAAGGCGGCGACCTTGTATCCAGAAACGGAGTAGCCGAGGCTACGCATCCGGTCCTCGTTGTCACGCACACCGCGCAGGCTCGCGCCGAATGGCGAGCGCGCGACAACCCAGAGCACGAGTGTCGTGATGATCAGGAGCGCAAGAACCAGGTAGTAGAAGATCCACCAGTTATCTCTCGCGTTGATCCACTCGGGGCGCTGCAGCAGCAGGCCGTTGTCACCGCCGGTGACGCTCGACATGCGGAAGGCGAGCCCGTAGATGAGCATGCCGATCGCGAGCGTCACCATCAGGAAGTAGATCCCGGAGGTGCGCATCGTCAGCACTCCGTAGATGAACGAGACCGCGAGCGTGAGCACGATGGCGAGCACGATCGACAGCCCGGTGTCCCATCCCTGGTGGTATGCCCACGCGATGCCATAGCTGGCCGTGCCTGCGATGGCGCCATGGCCAAGCGAGGCGAGCCCCGCTTCACCCACGAGAAAGCTGACACTGGCCGCGGCCATCGCGGCGATGAGGATGGTTGTCGTCTGGCCGATCTGGAACTTGGTCAGGCCGAGATACGGCAGTGCGATGAACAGGGCCACGACGACCACGAGCGCCACACCCTGGGCGAGACGTGTGCCGCGCCCGCCACCGCGGCCGGAGATCGTCGGAATCAGCCCGGTCGCCGCGCGGACGACGGGGGTGGTGCGAGTCAGTGGGTTGCTCATGATTTCTTCCCGAACAGTCCGGTGGGCTTGATGACGAGGACGAGCGCCATCGGGAGGAAGATCGTGAAGTACGACAGCTCGGGAATCCACACCTTGGCGAAGACATCGATGAGTCCGATGAGGATCGCGCCGACCGCCGCGCCCGACACGCTGCCGAGTCCGCCGACGATGATCACGACGAGTGCCTTGAGCAGCACCTCGTTGCCTCCGGACGGCAGGATGCTCGTGATCCCCGAATCCAGGACGCCGCCGATGGCCGCGAGTGCCGCGCCGACGATGAACATGCCCGTGAACACCCAGCGGATGTTGATCCCCATCGCGGAGATGATCTCGCGATCGTCGACGCCGGCACGCACGATCGCGCCGACGCGAGTCTTGTTCTGCACGATGGCCAGCGCGATGCCGATCACGAGCGCGATCGCCATGACGAGCACCTTGTACCAGGGGAACGATGCTGACCCGATAGCGAAGCCGCCCTCAGGCATCGCCCTGGCCGAGAGGTTCTCCGGGTTGCCCCCAAAGATCCAGAGGCACACATCGCCGACGACGAACGCGATGCCCAGCGTCAGAAGCACCTCGGGCAATTCCTGCCCGCGCACAGCGCGAAGCAGGCCGAACTCCGTGATGAGCGCGATGACGGCGACCACGACGACCGCCGAGAGAAGCGCGAGGAAGAGGTTTCCCGTGAGCGCCGAGATCGCGATGCCGACGTAGGCGCCGATGATGTAGAACGCGCCGTGCGCCATGTTGACGATGCGCATGAGCCCGAAGACGAGCGTCAACCCGCTGGCCAGCAAGAAGAAGACCGCAGCCTCACTGAGACCGTTCAGCGCCTGCTGCGCTATGAACACCGGATCTAGCACTGTGGTTTCTGAGCCTTCCGCAACGTTGGGGACGAGCTTGTGAGATACGAGTTACAGCTTTGCAATCGGTTGTACGAATGTCAATCGCTGTGCAGTCTGATTGATCACAATACGGCAACAGTTCAGTTCTGCTCAACGACACTGTATCGCGCCCGGCCGATGGCACCGCTGATCGCGAACACGACGGATGCCAGAACGGCGACCGCGAACAGCGCGGGGAAATTGTTGTGATCCACCGCTGCCTGCCCGAGAGCCGCGCCGATCGAGCCGCCCAGCATGAGCGAGATCGAGAAGAAGGTGAGGCCCATAGAGCGCGCCGGTGTTGCGGCATCCGTGATCCAGGTCTGGAGTGTCGTGTGGGCGAGCGCCCAGGCGATGCCCATCATCGACGCTCCGACGAGAACGGAGATCGGCGTGATCCAGAGTGCGATGACGGTGAATGCGCCAACCGCGAAGGCACCGCCCGAGAACATGAACACCCAGGGCTTCAGCCGAGGTACGAGGGGTTTCATTCCCTGGCTCACCACGACCACGGCGACACCGAAGCCCGCAGTCACCAGCCCAGAGACGAAGACACCCTCACCGGTCTGCTGCAGCGCCTGGGGCAGGAAGTTGTAGATGCCGATGAGCAGCGTGCCCTCGAGGATCGTGAATGCGTACAGGCCGAGCATCCACGGGCTCCGCACGATCCGCCCGAGCTGCGGGATGATGCGCTCGTCGCCGCTGTGGTCCGGCTCGGGAAGCTGGGCGAGGATGACGGTCAACACAGCGCTGACGACGGCGAACCCGGCAAAGACCCAGCGCCAGGATGCCCACTCTGTGATGGCCCCAGCGACGAGGCTGCCGAGGCCCAGGCCGAGGGCCGCTGCCGTCGCGAGGTTCGACATCGCGGCCGGGCGACGTGCGGCCGGGAGCGTGTCTCCGAAGTACACGAGCACGGCGGAGAAGGTGGCCGCCCAAGCACCACCAGACACGATGCGCGCCGTGATGAAGAGCGGGAGAGTGGGTGCCGCCGCGCTCGCCACCGCGGCCAGGGTGCCGATCGCGGCGGATACCCACAGGACCTTGACGCGACCCCATCGCATCTGTAGCGGCCCCCAGACGAGCTGGAGCACCGAGTATGCAAGTGCGTAGCCGGTTATCGACCAGCCGGTGACGGCCGCTTCTGCCTGAAAGTCGGATGCGAGCGTTGCGATCATGGGGAGGGCGAGCGCCCGGTCGATCGTCGACCAGAAGATCGCGAAGGGAAGCACGATCGCCGGACCGAGCCAGCGCGCTTTCACCGGCGTCAGCGGCATCCGGGTCAGCCCAGGTGATTCTGTGGCAGCGGCGCGGTCTGCGTCTGGAGTTTGTCGTCCAGGTAGTCCCAATCGCGCGCGAAACGGTAGGCATGACGCGGAGGCATCTGCGGCGCCTGCGTCTCGAGCCAGCGCACCTGGCTGCCCGTTGCAGCGAAGGAATGAACGCATCCGACGCCCGCCCACGCGAAGTCTCCGGGGCCGAGCAGCACTTCCTCGCCGTCGAAGGTCGCGAGGACCTCGCCGTCGAGAACCAGGTAGGCCTCTTCGAGCGGATGATCGTGCGCACCGGCTTTGCCGTCCGGCTCGTACTGCACCATGAACATCGTGGACAGCGACGCACCGAGATCCGAGTCGACCATCATCTTGAGCGAGATTCCGCTGTACACGAGCAGGGCCGTGCGCATGCTCGCCGACACCGCGAGGAGCTCCTGGGATTGGCGCCCCGGGTTCATCTGCTCCGCCGTGACGGTGCCGAAGGATCTCGTGCGCGGGTCGCGGGTGTCGACCGTCACGGGGTCGAGGTGGGGAAGTTCGGCGACCTGGAAGGTGTCGCTGTCGTGCCGGGCGCGGGCGGGCGGCGTGATGAGGTCGGCGATCTCCGCGACCTCGCTTCCCGATCCCCTCCAGCGATGCGGAACGGCGATCGGGATGATGCCGTAGTCGCCCGCGACGAGTCGCACCGTCGCCTCGGGGGTCGCGAGCACGACCTCTCCCCGCAGCACGTGGAAGCTGTACTCGAACGAGTGCACGTGAGTCGCACTGCGACCATCCGGCTCGATTCTCAGGACGCCGAAGTCCGAGTGCGCGGCCCCGTCGTCTTCACCGACGCATCGCCAGCGGGTGATTCCGACCGCGCCCGGGATGAGCGGCCCGGGGGCACGGTACTCCGCGTCGGCGGCACGACGAACGACGAATCCGGACATGAGGCTGCCTCCTTGCAAACGATTGCCTCATGCTAGTCGAACCGTTCAGTCTAGATGTACAAATTCTTCTATTTGGTGCGCGTGCGCTCAGGCTGGCGCTGGCCCCGTCGAGCCGCGCACGATGAGCGAAACAGGCAGGCGAACCGTGACCGGTTCCTGCACCCTGTTCTCGATCGCCTCGAGCAGGATGCGCGCGGCCTCGGTTCCCATCTCCAGCATCGGCACGTGCACGGTCGTCAGCGGCGGGTTCGAGTCCTGGGCGAATTCGATGTCATTGAATCCGACGACCGACACATCATTCGGGCAGCTCAGGCCGTGCGAGCGCAGGCTTCTCAGCACTCCGAGCGCGACGAGGTCGTTGCCGGCAATGACCGCCGTTGGGCGAGCGCGTCTCTCGGTGAGCACCCTGTCCATCGTCTGGTTGCCCGCCTCGACCGAGAGCGCCGCTGCTTCGACGACCGTTCCCGAGACACCCTTGGTGGAACTGCACGCCGCCCTGAACGCATCGGCGCGAGTGCCACTGGTGGAGAAGTCCGCGGGGCCCGCGATGTGCAGGATCCGTCGATGACCGAGCTCCGCGAGGTGCGTGACCGCGGCCGCGATGCCCGTGGCGTCGTTGCCGGTGACGAGGGGGTAAGGAAGGCCACCGGCATCCCGGTTGAGCATGACGGCAAAGACGCCCGCCTCGTGCGCGTCGGTCAACGCAGAGCTGTACAGCGACCCCGACGCGACGACCAACCCGTCGACCCGACGGCCCAGCAGGGAGTCGAGGGAGGCCCGCTCGATCACCTCCGAGTCATCGGTGTTCGCGAGCAGGGCCGTGTAGCCGCGCGGTTGGAGGAAGTTCTCGATTCCCCTCACGATGGGCGGAAAGAACGGGTTCGTGAGATCCGGGATGATGACGCCGATCGTCATCGAATTGCTCGTGCGCAGGCCCCGCGCCATCGCGTTCGGCACGTAGCCGAGCGCCGCCGCGGCCTCCGCGACGCGGGCGGCGGTCTCCGCGTTCACCTGGTGACGGGTGCGAGCGTTGAGCGCGCGGGATACGGTCGCCTTGTGCACTCCCGCGCGGCTCGCGACATCGTCGATCGTCACGCGATGCAGAGGATCAATCACCGGGCGCTCCTTCTCGACGGACAGCACACCAAGGATACGGTCGAAGTCGATCGATCATCGCTGGTTTCGAGTGGAGACCGTGATCGTGAACTTCGCATTGCGCGCGACCTGGCGGGTTGGTCCGACGATGCGGGTGAGCGCCGGCCGATAGCCGAGGTGCGAGTTGAACACCGTCCAGAGCTCGCCGCCCGGGGCCAGCACCCTGGCCGCGTCGGTGAAGAGCCTGGGTGCAATCCCGGCGTGGACCGTGCTGCCGACGTGAAATGGCGGGTTGAGCAGGATCAGCTCCGCGGAGGCATCCGGCTGACTGGCAAGCCCGTCATCGCGCACGACGCGCACCCGGTCGGCGACGCCGTTGGCCTCCGTCGTCGCCCGGGCGGATGCCACCGCCGCGGCCGACTGGTCTGTTGCGGTCACCGAGATGCCCGGCCGCGCCATCGCGAGCGCGGAGGCGAGCACCCCTGTACCGCAGCCGAGGTCGATGGCGGATGCGGCATCCGGCTTCGCCTCGTGCAGAACACCGAGCAGAAAACGGGTGCCGATGTCGACGCGCGTCCCGGCGAAGGCACCGCCGTGGGCGCACACCCACAGGCCGAGATCCGCGTGGAACTCCCGCTGTGGCCACACCTGGGCGGGTCGAGTAGTGCGCTGGAGCTGTGAGGACCGCGCCAGCGATCCCGCGACGCCAGCGCCGACTGGGCCTGCGAAGTCGGTTGAAGGAGCCGTCGTATCGCGCACCGTCAACACCCGCGCCTTCTGCCGAGCGAGGCCCGGGTGCACCTCAACGAAGTACCGCGCGAGCACCTCGTTCATGGCGAGTGCGAGATGCTTGATCATGCCACCGGCATAGATGGTTACATCGGCGGCGGCGTGCTCGGCAATGAGTCCGGCGATCTCGTCGAGCGCATCGAGGCTGCGCGGCAGGCGCAGCAGAACCACATGCGCACCCCCCAGCAGCTCCGCGCCCAGCGGCATCGTCTGGAAGCTCTCGCCGAGCCCGAACCCTTCGGCATTGTGCGCGAGGGCCAGCTCTCCCGAGAGGGCGTCCTGGTGCACCCGAATGTCCGCGGCACCGTGCAGGGCGGCCGCACCGAGCGTGAGTGCACCGTAACTGTCGCCGACCACCGCGACCTCGCCGGGCGCGCTCGCCTTCACCGCCGCGGCGGCCTCATCCAGGATCAACCGATCCGCGGCATCCGCGGCGAACAGGTTGTCGGCCTCGACATCCGGCCAGCGCCCAAGCGCGTCGAACGAAAAGGAGGTCACCCAAGCAACGGTAGTGGGTGCCTGACAAGTGCTACCTCGCTCGCAGGCTCGCTCGGCGCTGGCGTCGCAGGATCGCTGGCGCGATCCTTATAGCTCCAGCGCGCCCACGCGGTACTGGGCACCCTTGTGCTCCTCGGGCAGGCGGTCCCCCTTGCCGTGCAGCTTGTTGCGCAGCGTGCCCTCGGTGTACTCGGTCTGGTACGCGCCGCGCGCCTGCAGCACGGGGATCACGAACTCGACGATGTCCTCGAAGGTACCGGGGGTGATGGCGTATGCGAGGTTGAAGCCGTCGACATCCGTCTCCTCCACCCACTCCTGCAGCTGGTCGGCGATCTGCTCGCCGCTGCCGATGATGAACGGGCCGAGGCCGCCGATGGCACCCTGGATGGCGATGTCGCGCACCGTCCACTGCTTGCCGTCTTCGCCACCCCTCTGCACGTTCGCGACAGCGGACTGGATGGCGTTGCTCTTGACGTTGCCGATCGGCTCGTCGAGGTCATAGGTCGACAGGTCGACGCCCATCCAGCCCGACATGAACACGAGCGCACCCTCGGGGCTCGCGTACTTGAGGTAGTCCTCGTACTTGGCGCGCGCCTTCTCCTCGGTGGAGTCGGTGATGATCGTGAGCAGGGTGTAGATCTTCGCGGAATAGCGGTCGCGCCCGGCGGCCTCGAGGGCATCCCGGATCTTCTTGACCGTGGCCTTGAGCCCGGACTTGGTGGAGTTGGCCACGAAGATCGCCTCGGCGTTGCCCGCCGCGAACTCGATGCCGCGGGGTGACGCCCCGGCCTGGTAGATCACGGGAGAACGCTGCGGCGACGGCTCGGAGATGTGGATGCCGGGCACGGTGAAGTTCTTGCCCTTGTGCCCGATCTCGTGCACCTTCTTCGGGTCGGTGAAGACGCCGGTCTCGCGGTTGCGCTCGACAGCGTCGTCTTCCCAGGACCCCTCCCACAGCTTGTAGAGCACCTCGAGGTACTCGTCGGCGTAGTCGTAGCGGTCGTCGTGCTCCATCTGGTCGTCGTGACCCATGTTGCGCGCGGCAGACGGCAGGTAGCCGGTGACGACGTTCCAGCCGATGCGGCCGTTCGTGAGGTGGTCGAGCGTCGACATGCGACGTGCGAAGGGATACGGGTGTTCGTACGCCGTTCCCGCTGTCACGCCGAAGCCGAGGTTCTCGGTGACGTAGGCCATGGCGGGGATCACAAGGAGCGGGTCTCCGACGGGAACCTGCGCACCGTGACGTATCGCGGCCTCGTTGTTGCCGCCGTACACGTCATAGGTGCCGAGCACATCCGCAATGAAGATGCCGTCGAACTTGCCGCGCTCGAGCAGCTTGGCGAGCTCGGTCCAGTAGCTGAGGTCTTTGTAGCGCCACGCCTGGTCGTCGGGATGACGCCACATTCCGGCGGACTGGTGGGCGACGCAGTTCATGTCGAAGGCGTTGAAGCGAATCTGTCTGGGCATGGTGCAATGGTGCCTCGGCGCCGCCGAGACGTCATCTCGGCACGAAACACGAGGTCACATAAGACGTGTGCCGCGGCTCGGGCGAGCTCAGCCCTGGTGCCAGGGCCAGCCGCGCGGGCGCCACACCACGAGCTGGTTGGAGCGCTGTGCTCTCGTTCCGGCCCTGAGCGAGATCACGTCGCCCGCAGAGCCTGCCGCGAACACCCGGGATCCCGGGCGCTGCAGGAGCTCGTCCGCGAGGGCCGCCTCGAGTTCATGCACGCGATCGGTCAGTTCGCTCACGCGATTCTCGAGTTGCAGGATGCGACGGATGCCCTCGAGGCTCACGCCCTCCGCGCTCAGCCGAGCGACCTCCCGCAGTTGCAGCACGTCGCGCATCGAATACCGGCGCGACTGTCCCGCCGTGCGCTTCGGGGACACCAGGCCGAGCCGGTCGTACTGCCTCAGGGTCTGCGGGTGCATGGCGGCGAGATCTGCGGCGACCGCGATCGCAAACAGGGGCGCATCCGCACTCAGCTCGTCGTTCATGGCTCGCCGTTCATCCCTGGCCGCGGGCCTTTGCCAGCAGTTCGGTGCGCGGGTTCTCCGTCGGCATTGCTTTCGCGAATGCCTCCAGGTGCTTTTTCGCATCCGCCGTGAGGTGCCCCGGCACCGCGACCTGCACGGTCGCGAGCAGGTCACCCGTCGCCTTGCTCGTCGTGACGCCACGACCCTTGACCCGCAGCACGCGGCCGCTCGGGGTCCCCGGGGTCACGCGTAGTTTCACGGGGTCACCGCCGAGGGTCGGAACCTCGATCGTCGCTCCGAGCGTCGCCTCGACGAAGGTGACCGGAACATCCACCCGCAGGTTCAGTCCGTCGCGCTCGAACACCGGATGCTTGTGCACGGACACCGTGAGCGTCAGGTCGCCCGCGGGGCCACCATCGATACTCGCCTCGCCCTTGCCCCGCAGCCGGATCTTCTGCCCGTCGCTCACACCGGCCGGGATCTTCACGCTGATCGGCTTTCCGCCGGCGGCCTGCAGCTTCACGGTCTCGCCGCGGATGGCCGTGATGAAATCGAGCGAGGTCGTCGCCGTGATGTCGCGGCCCTTGGTCGGCCCGCCCTGCCCACGGAAACCTCCGCCCGGCTGCCCGAAGTTGCCCCCGCCGAACATGCCGCCGAAGATGTCCTCGAAGCCGCCCGCCGAGCGCGTCGTGCGCTGGTTGCCCTGGCCGAACATGCCGCCGAAGATGTCTTCGAAGCCGCCGGCCTGGCCGCCGCCGCCCGCGGTGAAGCGCGGTGCCCCTGCGCCCATGGCACGCATCTGGTCGTACTCTTTGCGCTGTTCGGGGTCGGAGAGCACCGCGTGTGCTTCGCTGATCTCCTTGAACTTCGCCTCCGCAGCCGCATCCCCCGGATTGGAGTCCGGGTGGTACTTGCGCGCGAGCTTGCGGTAACTCTTCTTCAGGTCGGCAGCCGAAATGTCTTTCGGCACGCCCAGCACCTTGTAGAAGTCCTTGTCGAACCAATCCTGGCTTGCCACGAGCGGCTACTTCTCCGCGGGCACGGACACAGCGACCTTCGCCGCGCGCAGAAGTCGGTCGCCCAGCTTGTATCCGGGCTGGATCACGTCCGCCACGACCTGGGTCGTGACGTCCGGGCTCGGCAGCTGCATGAGCGCCTCGTGGATGTGCGGGTCGAACTCTTCGCCCTTCTCGCCCACGACGGTGAGGCCGAACTTCTCAAGCCCCGCGCGCAGCTTCTGCGCGATGATCGACATCGGCCCCTCCTCGAGATCACCATGGATCTCGGCGAGCCTGAGGTCGTCGAGCGCCGGGAACAGGCCGCCGATCACCTCGGCGACCACGAACTCGCGATTGGCCTCGCGGTCGCGCTCGACGCGTTTGCGATAGTTGACATACTCCGCCTGGAGACGCTGGAGATCGGCCAGCCGCTCCGCGGCGAGGTCGGGCTCCACTCCGTTCTTCAGGAACTCGAGGTCGGCATCCGTGAGCGAGGTCTCGATATCCGGTCCCTCGGCCTCGATGATCTCCTCGCCCTCGACGGGGCTCCCCGAGCCGGGAGCGTCCGCTCCCGACTCGGGGTCGAAGTCTTCCGGCTTCTTCTTGTCAGTCATTGCCCTTATTTCTTGTCGTCTGGCTCGTCGTCCACCACTTCGGCGTCGACGATGTCCTCGTCGTCGGTCGATGCTTCCTCTGCGGTTTCGTCCGCGGGTGCCTCCGCGCCCGCATCCTCGCCGCCCTGGTTAGCGTAGATCGCTTCGCCGAGCTTCTGCTGGCTTTCGCTGAGCTTCTCGAAGGCCGTCTTCACGGCATCCGCGTCCTCGCCCGCGAGCGCGCTCTTCAGGGCGTCGACATCCGCCTGCACGTCGCTCTTCACGTCGTCCGGCAGCTTGTCTTCGTTGTCCTTGATGAGCTTCTCGGTCTGGTAGGCGAGCTGCTCCGCGGTGTTGCGGGTCTCGGCCTCCTCGCGGCGCTTCTTGTCCTCCGCGGCGTGCTCCTCGCCCTCGCGCACCATGCGCTCGATGTCTTCCTTCGGCAGCGACGAGCCGCCGGTGATCGTCATCGACTGCTCCTTGCCGGTGCCCTTGTCCTTCGCCGAGACGTGCACGATGCCGTTCGCGTCGATGTCGAAGGTGACCTCGACCTGCGGGATGCCGCGGGGCGCCGGCGCGATGCCGGTGAGCTCGAAGGTGCCGAGCGGCTTGTTATCGCGGGTGAACTCGCGCTCGCCCTGGAACACCTGGATCGCCACGGACGGCTGGTTGTCGTCCGCGGTGGTGAACGTCTCGCTGCGCTTGGTCGGGATGGCGGTGTTGCGCTCGATGAGCTTGGTCATGATGCCACCCTTGGTCTCGATGCCGAGGGAGAGCGGGGTCACGTCGATGAGCAGAACGTCCTTGCGCTCGCCCTTCAGCACGCCGGCCTGGAGGGCAGCGCCGACGGCGACGACCTCATCCGGGTTCACGCCCTTGTTCGGGTCCTTGCCGCCCGTGAGCTTCTTGACCAGTTCGACGACGGCCGGCATGCGGGTCGAACCGCCGACCAGCACGACATGGGCCACATCGGCGACCTTGACTCCGGCCTCCTTGATGACGTCGTGGAACGGCTTCTCGGTGCGCTTAAGCAGGTCAGCGGTGAGCTCTTCGAACTTGGCGCGGGTGAGCGTCTCGTCGAGGTTCGCCGGGCCGTTCTCGGTGAGCGAGAGGTAGGGCAGCTGGATGCTCGTGCTGGTGGACGACGACAGTTCTTTCTTCGCCTGCTCCGCAGCCTCCTTGAGGCGCTGCTTGGCGATCTTGTCCTTGGACACGTCGACGCCGGTGGAATCCTTGAAGCGCTTGACCAGGTAGTCGACCACGCGCTCGTCCCAGTCGTCGCCACCGAGCCGGTTGTCGCCGGCGGTCGCGCGCACCTGGATAGTGGAGAAGTCGTCGTCCTTGCCCACCTCGAGCAGGGAGACGTCGAAGGTTCCGCCACCGAGGTCGAAGACCAGGATGAGCTCGTCTTCCTTGCCCTTGTCGAGCCCGTAGGCGAGAGCTGCGGCGGTCGGCTCGTTGATGATGCGCAGCACGTTGAGGCCCGCGATCTCGCCGGCCTCCTTGGTGGCCTGGCGTTCGGAGTCGTTGAAGTAGGCGGGAACGGTGATGACCGCGTCCGTCACGGTGTCGCCGAGGTAGGACTCCGCATCGCGCTTGAGCTTGGCGAGGATGCGGGCCGAGATCTCCTGCGGCGTGTACTTCTTGCCGTCGATGGTCGTCGTCCAGTCCGTGCCCATGTGGCGCTTGACGGATGCGATGGTGCGGTCGACGTTCGTGACGGCCTGGCGCTTGGCGGTCTCGCCCACCAGCACGTCGTTGTCCTTGGTGAAGGCCACGACGGATGGCGTGGTGCGGAAACCTTCAGCGTTTGCGATTACGGTGGGTTCTCCACCTTCGAGTACCGAGACCACGGAGTTGGTGGTTCCGAGGTCGATTCCTACTGCTCGAGCCATGCGCTCTTTTCTCCTTATATCGATGCGAATGTGACAAGTCTGACGCGAGACTTGAGCCTCACCTACTCAAGTTTACGAATGCCCTTGTCAATGTCAAGTTGATTCAGCAAATCTTGAGTCTAGGCGACTCAAGTCTCAAACACGGACCTGCGACACGGCGTACGACTCGGCCGAAACTCTTGCCTCGCTCGATTTCTGCGGAGTAAGTTGCGACAAAGACACGACGACGTGTCTTTAGGAGATGGAAAATGACATTCGCAATTTCACCGTTTGTTCCACTCGCGCTCGGGTTCTTCGGCCTGGGCACCGGCTATCTGATCTACGGCCCGGCGGAACTGTTCGGCTGGCCTAAACGCGACCAACGCGTTGACGGCTCCATGGGAGTCTGGGGCATCTGGTTGCCCGGCTTCTGTCAGTTCGTCACAGGCATCATCCTGTTCGTCGGACTGACGTGGTTCCAGGTATTCAAGGATGCCCCGCTGTACATGGCGGCTCTCGCGTTCTCCGCGTATGGCATCCACTGGTTCGCAATCGGCTACAACCGGCTGCACCAGCACGACGGCCGCCCGAACGCGGGCATGTGCGTCGCGTTCTTCATCCTGTCCGTCGTGGGCGCCGTCGTGTTCTTCGCGGTCGGCGACTGGCCCGTCGGGCTCCTCTTCATCGGCCTGGCACTCGTGTACTTCTGCGACTTCTTTGCCTCGATCGGTATGAAGATCGGTGAGCGTGGCCTCGGGCTGTTCCACATCCTCACCGGACTGTGGCTCATGTACCTGGTGATCGCCACCGCCTGCAACATCTCGCTCGGCGCGCACCTCGCACTGTAGATCGGAGCGATCTCACTAGATTTACCCGACAATGAAGGCCGGTCCGCGCTGTGGACCGGCCTTCATTGCGCGTGTCGAAGCAGGCCAGCCCACTAGCCTGAGTCCATGACTGAAACAGTTCAGCCGAGCGACAACGGGGTCGCAGGCACGACGGGCCAGGTCGCCACGGGCGGCGGGCTCGTCGACAGGAAGACCAGCCGTTCGCGGATCTTCTCGTGGGCCCTGTGGGACTGGGGCTCGGCATCCTTCAACGCGGTCATCACGACCTTCGTCTTCACCGTCTATCTCACGAGCACCCCGGCGTTCGGCGGTACGGACTACGTGTCCGCGCAGCTCGGCTGGTGGATCGGTGGCGCGGGCCTCGTCATCGCCCTCTTCGCGCCCGTGACCGGCCAGCGCTCGGATGGCTCGGGCAGGCGCAAGCTCTGGCTCGGCGTCAACACCTACATCGTCGTGTTGTTCAGCGCGCTGCTGTTCTTCGTCGAGCCGCGGGCCGAGTTGCTCTGGCTCGGGCTGTTCCTCATCGCCGCCGGCACCGTGTTCTTCGAGTTCGCCGGGGTCAACTACAACGCGATGCTGCACCAGGTGGCGAGCACGAAGACGATCGGCAAGATCAGCGGCTTCGGATGGTCCATGGGCTATTTCGGTGGCATCGTGCTGCTGCTCATCCTCTACTTCGGCTTCATCCACCCGGAGGTCGGACTGTTCAGCGTGACGAGCGAGAACGGCCTCTCGGTGCGGGTGTCGATGGTGCTCGCCGCGGCCTGGTTCGGGCTCTTCGCTCTGCCGCTCCTGTTCAAGGTGCCGGAGTTCTCGGTGCCTCCGCAGAAAAAACTGAGGGTGGGCTTCTTCCGCTCCTACGCCATCCTCGGGCACGACATCGCGAAGCTGTGGCGCACCAACCGGCCGACGCTCGGCTTCCTCATCGCGAGCGCGATCTTCCGCGACGGCCTGACCGGAGTGTTCACCTTCGGCGGGGTGCTCGCCGCGGGCACCTTCGGCTTCTCCAGCGGTGACGTGATCGTCTTCGCGATCGCCGCGAACATCGTGGCCGGACTCTCCACCCTCCTCGTCGGTCGCCTCGACGATCGGGTCGGTCCCAAGCCGGTGATGGTCACGGCACTCGCGGGCACGGTGATCGCCGCGATCGCGATCCTCCTCTTCCACGACGGCGGGGCGGCCATCTTCTGGATCTTCGGACTGATCATGTGCCTGTTCGTCGGGCCGGCCCAGTCGGCAAGCCGCAGCTTCCTCTCCCGGATCGTTCCGGCGGAGCGCCAGGGCGAGATGTTCGGGCTCTACGCGACGACTGGGAAGGCGGCAACGTTCCTGGCACCGACGGCATTCGCGATCTTCGTCACCGCGTTCGGTGCGCAGGTGTGGGGCGTTCTCGGCATCGCGCTCGTGCTACTCGTGGGCCTGCTTCTGCTGCTGCCGGTGAAGTCGCGGCCCGACGTCATGTCCTGAGTCCTGCCGCACTCACTCCCAGGTGCTGGGAGCTTCGGCGCGCGTCGACGGGAGCGCCACGTCCTGGGCCCAGCGGTCGACCCACTCCGGTCTCGCGAGCTCGGTCACGGGCATCCCGAGCACCTCGGCGAGTTCTGCGATGCTCACCACTCCGCCGCCTGCCTTGAGAAAGCGGCCGCGGAGATGTGCACGAGCGTAGATCTCCCCACCGACGACGAAGCGCTGCTCGACGTACACGGCACGGTCGTCGTAACCGACTATGCGGGTTTCAAGCGTGTAGCGCTGCCAGAGCGTCAATGACTTGCGAAAGCTGATGGTCTCGCTCGCGATCACCGGGTAGACACCGCGGGCGCGCATCCGCCGCCATGCACTCGTGCGGACCAGGAGGTCGAGCCGGCCGAGATCCATGAGGGAGAGGTACACGCCGTTGTTGACGTGCCGCTGCACGTCGAGATCGTTGGGGAGCACGCGCATGGGCAGTCGCCCCACGTCGCTCATTGCGAGCCTCGGCCGGCGCCGCGCGCGCAGCAGTGTCCACAGGGTGCGCAGGAACATGTTCACCGGCACAGGCTAACCTCGCTCTCCCGCGCGAGCGATACGGCTGTGGGGAGTGCACAAGGTGTTGCCTCGAATGCGGGCGCCGACTGTGCGAGTCGGCCACGGCATCCCGCACTCGCGCGAACGACGTCGGCGGCGCATGCTTGAGGTATGTCCTCTTCAGCCATCTCATCGACCTCCGAGCTCGTGCAGACCGCCGCCAGGGCCGAGCTGCTTCGCTCGCTTCACGTGCCGGGCACGCCGCTCATCGTGACGAACGTGTGGGATGCCATCACGGCCCGCACCGTCGCCGCCGTCCCCGGAGTGAAGGCCCTCGCGACCGCGAGCCATGCCATCTCGTTCGCGCATGACGTGCCCGACGGCGAGGGACTCAGTCTCGACCAGGCGCTCGCCGCAGCCTCTCTCATCACCCACGCCGTGGACATCCCGGTGTCCGTCGACTTCGAGCGCGGCTACGCGAGGGATGTCGCGGCCCTCGAACACAACATCGCGAGACTCATCGCGACGGGGGCCGCGGGACTGAACATCGAGGACACGGTGGATGCAGCGGCTGGGCAGTTGTTCCCGCTCGAGATCGCGACGGCGAGAGTCGCCGCCGTGCGCGAGACCGCACGCACCGTCGGGGTTCCGCTCGTGATCAACGCGCGCGTGGACACCCTCGTGCGCGGGGGCGAGTGGAACGACATGGTGCAGCGCGCCAATTCCTACCTCGGTGCCGGCGCGGACGTGATCTTCGTGCTCGGGCTCGACACGGAGGAGAAGGTGACGCGGGCGCTGGAGGAGATCGACGGCAAGGTGTCTGTAATCTCCGGGGCGACATCCGTGCCCCTGAAGCGCCTCGCGGAACTCGGCGTCTCACGGGTGAGCTTCGGCGGGAGGCCGCTCGGACTCACCCTCGCGCACCTGCAGCGCACGGCCGCACAGCTCACCGCACTCGGCGACTACCCGCAGGAGCTCGGCTTCGACTATTGAGGTTGTGAGCTGTCGAGCGGCGAGACTCCCGCGCAAGTTAGGCTGGTGGAGCGGTCACCCACAGCACGAGGCGTCGGCCTGACCGCCGGAAATCTTCTCCCTGAACAACGGACGGCCATGACCAGCAGCGCAGAGCTCGTCGTCCTCGTCGACCAACGGGGCAACGAGATCGGCACGGCAGACAAGATCGCCGTGCACAACACCGACACTGCCCTGCACCTGGCGTTCTCCTGCCACGTCTACAACGAAGCGGGGCAGGTGCTCGTGACGCGTCGCGCACTCGGCAAGCTGACCTGGCCCGGCGTGTGGACGAACTCCTTCTGCGGACATCCGGCTCCGGGCGAGGCGATGGCGGATGCCGTGGCCAGGCGCGCGCGGTTCGAGCTCGGCATCGGGCTCGGCGCGCTAGAGCCCGTGCTGCCGGACTTCCGCTACCGGGCCGTGGACGCCTCAGGAATCGTCGAGAACGAGGTGTGCCCGGTGTACCGTGCGGTGACGACGGATGCCGTGGACGCGAACCCCGCGGAGGTCGCCGAGTGGAGGTGGGTCGCCCCCGAGTCACTGCGAGCCGCTGCAGCAGCCGCGCCCTACGCCTTCAGCCCGTGGCTCGTGCTGCAACTCGCCTCGGGCGTCTTCGGCAACTAGCGGCTTGGCGGGTCGTCGGGCATCGCGCCAAAGGCTCCGCCCATAGAGGCCCACCACGCCAGCGCCGACTGAGCCTGCGAAGTCGGTTTTACGCGACGAAGGAGCGGCCGTATCGAGACCGGGGAATGTGTCTCAGTCGAGCTGGCTCTCGTCGCGGCTGAGCACGGTGCGGGAGAAGTTCATGAACGAGCGCGACGCCGTCGGCCCGCGCTGGTTCTGGTAGCGCGACTTGTACTCGGCAGAGCCGTAGGGCTTCTCGGCG
Organism: Parafrigoribacterium humi; assembly: GCF_040227205.1. Taxonomy (NCBI): domain Bacteria; kingdom Bacillati; phylum Actinomycetota; class Actinomycetes; order Micrococcales; family Microbacteriaceae; genus Parafrigoribacterium; species Parafrigoribacterium humi. The sequence continues at coordinate 109,875 of NZ_JBELOA010000004.1, forward strand.
GGCGACGAGAGTTGGAAGAAGCAGAGCTGCCCGATCTTCATGCCGGGCCAGAGCTTGATCGGCAGGGTCGCGACGTTGCTGAGCTCGAGCGTGACGTGGCCCGAGAAACCCGGGTCGACGAATCCGGCGGTGGAGTGGGTGAGCAGGCCCAGCCGCCCCAGGGAACTCTTGCCTTCGAGGCGGGCGGCCACGTCATCCGGAAGCGTCACGCCCTCGTAGGTCGAGCCGAGCACGAACTCTCCGGGGTGAAGGATGAACGACTGCTCGGGTTCGACCTCGACGAGCCTGGTGAGTTCTGGCTGATCCTCGGCCGGGTCGATGAACGGATACTTGTGATTGTCGAACAGGCGGAAGAAGCGGTCGAGCCGCACGTCGATACTCGACGGCTGGATCATGGATGGCTCATACGGGTCGAGCCCGATGCGTCCAGAGTCGAGCTGAGCCTTGATATCCCGATCCGATAGCAGCATGACAAGAGACTAGCCGAGCGTGCTTGCTAGTATTGGCGATTGCTGGTCATCACGTGCGCTGAGCTTGTCGAAGCGAGCGGATGTCGGCCACGCGAGTGTAGTTCAATGGCAGAACTCCAGCTTCCCAAGCTGGTAGTGCGGGTTCGATTCCCGTCACTCGCTCCGTGTGATGTCTCGGGACATTGTGAACGGTTGAACCCGCGGTTTCTCGGGTTGGGCCTTTTCCTTTTCGGGCTAGTGGCCACGTTCTGCCGGGGAGCCTGCCATCTTGACCCAAGACCATTGCCTGACGGTCATGACTCAGTGCATCTAACGCAGGTCAGCATGACTGAGCCCTGTGTAATGAGCCCGCCGCAGATGGCATCCTCACTTGAGTGGATTTTGGCGCAATGCTCATGAATTGCGAGAAATCGACCAATATGGATCTATCGTTGCCATTGTTGTGTGGACCGCGGTAGAAGCGAGGGGTGTTCGGTGACTGGTTGGGGCATTGCTGAATGGTTTGGCAAGGATGTTGCTCTCATGACTGAGGCAGAGCGGCTTGCCTCAGCAACTCATGCACTAGCGGCTCATGAACTCGGTTTGAAGGTGGCACCTCAGCCTGAGTGCCCATTTTTAAGTGAATTGCGCCCGGGTTCGCTCTGCACAAAGAAGGGTGGAGTGTGTTCGATCCGTCAGTATGACGGCGGGACCCCGCCAACCATTGTGGATTCTCAACCGACAGTTTTGTGCCCCAACCGCTTTCTGGAGTTCCGGAACGACGAGACACTCTTCAGCTACATCGCCCGCGAGTTCTTTGGGGTTTCTGAAGGAGCAAAAGTCATCAAGGAAATTCCCTTCCTCCAGAAAGAAACTCTTGACGGCGAAGAACGTGGAGCGAAAGCGGGACGAATCGACTGGATCGTTGTGCCGACCCCTGACAGCGACCTGACCGCAAAAGACATGACCTGGATTGCAATCGAAACCCAGGGCGTCTATTTCTCTGGAGACGCAATATGGCCTGATATCCAGGCCTACAAGGATCACCCAGAAACGCTTCGCTTTCCCGTGGGTCGACGGCGGCCGGATTTTAGGTCCTCGGGGGCGAAGCGTCTGGCTCCACAATTGGATGCAAAAGCCCCCGTAATGAATCGCTGGGGACGCAAAGTTGTCGTGGTTGTCGACTCCGCTTTCTTCGCCGAGATGGGCAACCTCACCCAGACGACAGACTTCGACAACGCCGAGATCGTCTGGGTAGTCGTTAGCTTTGACGAAAACATGACGCTCCGGGTCAATTCCACATATTTCGCAGAGTTGGTTCCGTCAATCAGCGCCCTACAAGCTGCGAAGCCGGTCAATAAGGCTACGTTCGAAGCCAGCCTTCAGAACGCTATCCGAGATACCCGATCTAAAAAGGTATTTGATGCCTGATATTCGGCGGTCAAACCACTCGCTTTAGCGCCGCGCGCCTTACGCCCAAAGCAGCCGAAATTGATTGCCCAACTGCTGCGGCAAGTAGCGGTGGAACCGCGTTCCCCACCTGCTCGTATTGATCTACTTTCGAGCCTGTAAACACAAATGAATCGGGGAATGATTGAATACGTGCGGCTTCGCGAATCGTGAAGGCGCGATCTTGGGAGTAGTGGAAATAGGCGCCCCAGTGCGGATCACATTTCGTGAGGATTGTTGATGCTAGTCCGTTCGCTGCGACCCGCCCGTAGCGTTTCGTGTGATCAGAGCGGCGAGCGGCCTGCATGCCCTTGGGGAGCAATTCGTACGGGATATCCGTCCAATTTCCCCCTGGTCTTATGTATTTGAGACGTTCCATATTGATGCTACTTAGTTTCGGTGCCTCGTGATTCCGAACCCCGTCCGATCCGGCCCGCAACACCTGCTGATATGAGTTTTGTGGGCTAGTCAAATACTCCTTTACCTCGAGGCCCGCTTGCCCGTTCAGAAGCGGTGGGAGATCTCCTATCGCGTCCGCGACGGTTGTGTGTGGCGGGAGTTCAACGGATCGTGGCATTGCAACGATCGCGCGACCTCCAAACTTGGAAGTGAAGTTGATCCGCATAGGGGCCATGCGTTCTGCCACAGGGAACGCTCGAAGCGGGTCGGACCCGTCCTTCATTCCTATGATGATCGTTCGCCAACGTGTTTGTGGTACGCCATAATGCGGCGCATAAAGGATCTGCACATCAGCGGAGTAGCCCAACGCCTTGAGTGACGCAATAATTGCCTCTAACGTGCCACCATTTGCGAACGACACAAGCCCCGGGACATTTTCGATTAGAACTGCTCGTGGATTGAACTCTTCAACGAAGCGTAGATATTCACGAAATAGATGATTACGGTGATCTTCATTTGAACGCACCGGCGCATTTATAGAGAACCCCTGGCACGGAGGCCCCCCCGCGACTAGATCCAGCTCACCCCGCTTCAGCCCAAGTCGCTTACGAACATCCGCTGCATTCACTGTGCGGATGTCCTCGCTGTCAACGACAGTGTTCCCGTGATTAACCTCGTATGTCCGCGCATAAGTCGGAACGATTTCATTCGCGTAAAGGCTCGAGAATCCCGCCTGGCGAAGCCCTTCAGATAGCCCTCCCGCACCGGCAAAAAGATCGATGGCGGTCAATTCAGACTTCATAAACCCCTCCTCATACCTTCAACCTTAAGGACGTTGTCACTAGAAACTTGACTAGCACACGGCCACATGCGCGTCGCAAGGCCAGTCAAACTTTAGACCGGGCCACCGGCATTTTCGTTTTCTTTATGGCGCGACTTTTGGGCGTCGCAAGATCCAGGAGCACGGTTAGCAAGAACCCAAACGCCCCGACGCCAATCGTGTTGATCGTAAGCGACGAAAAACAGGCGAGCGCAATAGAGACAAGGGCTATGAAGAGGACCAGGCTAACTCGTGCTATTCGCCGCTCAGACTGCTGAAAGCTGCCGACTATGTTCAAGAGACCATTTGCTGCAACCGCGAGAAACAGGAACAGTATCGACGTCATGTTTCCTAGGTCGTCAATGCGATCCGCTACTGTACCTCCGAAATTAAACACCTGGGGCATGAGCCAGATAATTGCTCCGATAAAAAGTCCGATAAGGAGAATTACGTAGATTACCCTCCAGCGGGCTCCAGCCCTTGCGTCTAAGAGAATATTTCGATCTTTCAGCGCTTGTGATGCAACTTCGGTAGCAGCCCCCTCTGCGCGCAGTTCCTCTGCGAGAGTTCGCGGGATCTCGTTGATGTTTCTTGGTAAACAAATCATCCTGAGCAAGTTATAAAGGTGAACGAGGAAAGCCATGCCCGAATATTGGCATATCAGAATGGCCATTTCGTTCTCGAGTCATCCGTGTCTTTGTGTGTCTCAGGACTGGAAGGACCATCAACCGCTGCGGTGTCGCAGCGATCGAGGGTAACTGTTCAGGAATGCGGAAGCTAGTCTATTTCCACGCCGTTCGCGTCCATGAAGTTGCGTGCGTTCCGGCGGTTAGGCCTCTTCGACTGGGCGCTCGTCACCGGCCACGTTCGCCTCCGCCACGGCCCCGCGGCGCATCCGCACGAAGCCCCAGGCGACGAGGGCCGCCGCGATGGCGGTGAGGGCGAGGCCCGCGATCAGGATCGTCTCGCGGAACTGCAGGGTTTGCTCGACGCTCCAGTGCGCGGCGGTGATGTCGCCGGTGAACAGCACCGCGAGAATCGTGCCGGTGAGGGCGATGCCGACGCCGGATGACGCCACGGTCGCGGTGTCGACGAGCGCCGCACCGATGGTGGTGCGGTTCTTCGGCAGGCCGTGGATCACGTTGATTCCCGCGACGACACCGACCACGCGCATCCCGGCCGCCACGAGCACGAGGGCAAGCGCAACCCAGAGGTATCCGAAATTGCTCAGCAGTGCGTAGACGGCGAGGCCGGCGACGACCGCCGCTGCGCTGCTCCAGGCCGCCCGGTTGAGACCGACCTGATCGACGAAGCGGGTGACGAACGGACCGGCTCCGAGCAGCACGACGACCTGCGGCAGCATGCCGACGGCGGCGAGCGCCGGCGACCAGCCCCAGTCGAGCTGCAGTTGCAGGGTCACGAGGTAGCCGAGACCGGCAACCGCCAGACCTGCGGCCGCCTTGTAGGCGAGGCCGCTCGCGACCAGCGGTCGCGCGACGAGCGCCAGGTCGAGAAGCGGGAAGCGGGCGGAGCGCTCGCGGAGAACGAATGCGATCGCGGCCGCGATGGCCACGGCGGCGGTCGTCCACGGAATCCACGACGCCGCGGTCTCGGTGACGAAGAGCGTGGGCAGCACGAGTGCGAGCGCGATGGTGCCGGCACCCAGGGCCGCGCCCGCAGCGTCGATCGGGTCCCTGTGGAGGTCGGCGGCGACATCCGCCTGAACGCCGGCGCGGATGCCGACGAAGGCGAGGATCGCGATCGGTACGTTCACGAGGAGCAGCGCCTGCCACGGAGCGATCGCGAGGACGAGACCGCCGAGGGGCGGGCCGACCGCGAGGCCGACGAGGCCTACGGTCGACATGAGCGTGATCGCCCGCACGCGCAGGCCGTCGCTCTCGAACAGCCGGAAGGCCAGCGCCATCGAACCGGGCGTCGTCATCGCGGCGGCGATTCCCATCGTCACGCGGACGGCGATGAGCTGATCCGCGGTCACGACGAAGGCGGTCGCGAGGCTCGCGATGGCGAGAAGCACCAGCCCTGCGAGCATGATCCGGCGCCGGCCGAAGCGATCGGCGAGGGCTCCGAAGACCAGCAGCAGTCCGCCGAAGGCGACGGCGTATGCGCCCGTCACCCACTGCAGCGCAATGGTCGACGCGTGTAGCTCCCGACCGATCGTGGGAAGCGCGACATTGAGAACAGAGCTGTCGAGCATCTCGAACAGGAAAACTGCGGACAGACCCGCGAGAGCTACCCAGGCCTGTCGCAGCGACTGGGGCGAGCGACGGGATCTTGTCACGAGATCCTCGTGACCCTGCGTGGAGTGAATGGCCATGGCGTTCTCCTTCGTCGAGATTTACGAACACTGTTTGTGTTACGAACACTGTTCTACATACAAACATTGTTCGTGTCAAGTGTTAGGGTGAAGGCATGGCCGAGAGGGATGTGTCGCGCAAGGAATGGGCGGCGAAGATCGCGGCCCTCGACGACCCGCGAAGTGCGGCGCGCTCCCGCAAGACACCGATCACGGTCGAGCGGATCGTGCAGGCCGCGCTCGAGCTGGTCAAGAACGAGGGGTTCGACGCGCTCACCATGCGCCGCGTCGCCACGGAACTTCAGACGGGTGCTGCCTCGCTCTACGCGCACGTGCGCAACAAGGCGGAGCTCGACGACCTGCTGATCGGAGAACTGAGCTCGAAGGTCACGCTGCCGACGCCAGAACCCTCGCGATGGAAGGCGCAGATCATCGAGGTCTGCAGCCAGCTGCGCGACCACTATCTGCAGTATCCGGGCATCTCCCGCGCGGCGCTCGGAGCCATGCCAAGCAGTCTCGACACCCTGCGGATCAGCGAGGGGATGCTCGCGATACTGCTGGCGGGCGGGGTGCCGCCGCGGTCCGCCGCCTGGGTTGCCGACGCCGCCGTGCTCTATGTGAGCGCCTACAGCTTCGAGGCGTCACTGAGACGAAGCCCGACCGAAGACGAAGACGGACACGTGCTCGACAGAACCGAGCTCATCGAACGGTTCAGGATGCTGCCGCCGGACCGCTTTCCCAACACGGTCGCGCACGCGAGCGAACTGACCTCCGGGGAGGGGCACGAACGTTTCGACTTCACCCTCGAACTTCTCCTCCGAGGCGTGGATCCCTCTGCGGCGTAGCGTGCAGCGTCGCCGCCGAAACTCTCGGCCGATCACCATCTGAACGATGTATCGTTAGGGAACTCCGAGAGCCCTTGGTGGACTCCCACTCTGTGAGGGAAGGACCAGCATGACCAGCACATACGGCGGCGGCCGCTCAGAATCACACCAGCGCCAGAGCGGGCACGGACCCGACCTGCACGGCTTCGGCCTGTGGGACACGGTCGAACACCTGCGCTCGACGTTCGACAAGCGCATTGCGCCCAGGATGGGACGCGGCGATGTTCGCGCGGCGATCCTCGCCCTTCTCACCGACGAGCCGATGCACGGATACCAGATCATTCACGAAATCGAGAAGCGCAGCGAGGGCGCGTGGAAGCCCAGTGCGGGATCGGTGTACCCGACGCTCCAACTGCTCGCGGACGAGGGACTCGTCGAGGCCACAGAGGCCGATGGCAAGAAGACCTACTCACTCACGGCCAGCGGACGGGATGAGGCCAAGGTCGGCAAGCCAGCCCCCTGGAACACTCCGTCGCTGCGCGACAGCGCCCGCGCGACCGTGCTGCCGAAGGCCGGCGCGAAACTCGCGCAGGCCGCGGTGCAGGTGGCACGCGGTGGCACCGTCGACCAGGTGCACGAGGCCGTCGCCGTGATCGACGAAGCGCGGCGCAAGATCTACGCGATCCTCGCCCAGGAATGAGCCGAGGCCGCAGCGAGCGCGGCGTGACGGAGACCCGATGACCAGGGTCAGACATCCGCGCGCCCGCTACCGCACGATTCTGCGCTTCGCCGCGCGCTACATCGCGCAGGAGTGGTGGTTCGCGGTCGTGCTGCCCCGACTCGGGCTCGGGGCGATCGCCCACCGCGGACGCACGGCACGAATACGCGGCATCGCCGTGCACTTCCACGCCGTTGCGCTCGACCTGGGCGGCCTCATGATCAAGGTCGGCCAGTTCATGTCGTCCCGGCTCGACGTGCTGCCTCCCGAGATCACGAGCGAGCTCGAAGGGCTCCAGGACGAGGTTCCCGCCGTCGAATTCGAGCAGATCCGCGAGCTCGCCGAGGCCGAGCTGGGGGTGCCGCTCTCACGCGCGTACTCTTTCTTCGACCCGACGCCGCTGGCCGCTGCATCCCTCGGCCAGGTGCACCGCGCGAAGCTCGTCGCGAGCGACGCGGAATGGACGGGCTTCGAGGATGTCGTGGTCAAGGTGCAGCGACCGGGCATCGAGACGATCATCCAGGTCGACCTCGCAGCGCTGCGCAGGATCGCCGGCTGGCTCGACCGGGTGAAGTTCATTTCGCGCCGCGTGGACCTGCCCGCGCTCGTGCAGGAGTTCGCCGCGACGAGCCTGCAGGAGATCGACTATCTGGGCGAGGGAGCGAACGCCGAGCGCTTCTCCGAGAACTTCGCCGACAACCCGCTCGTGTTCGCACCCGTGGTCGCGTGGGAACGCACCACGCGCCGAGTCCTCACCCTGTCGGATGTCACCGCCATCAAGATCAGCGACCGGAACACCCTGATCGCGGCAGGGATCGACCCCGCGGCCGTCGCGGACGAGCTGGCCAGCGCGATGTTCGAGCAGCTCTTCGTGCACGCCTTCTTCCACGCCGATCCGCACCCCGGAAACATCTTCGTCACGCCCGCGACACCGGGCGCGGTGGGCACCCCGGACTGGGCACTCACCTTCGTCGACTTCGGAATGATGGGCGAAGTCCCCGACGTGTTGAAGAGCGGCCTGCAACGCCTCATCATCGCCGTCGCGGCGCGGGACGCCCGCGGCCTTGTCGCGAGCATCCGGGACATGGGCGTGCTCCTCCCTTCCGCGGAGAGCGCCCCGCTCGAGAGGGCGATGGGCGAACTGTTCGATCGCTTCGGCGGCATGGGCTTCGCCGAGCTCCAGAAGCTCGACCCCACCGAATTCACCGACTTCGCGACCAAGTTCGGGCACGTCATGCGCTCGATGCCGTTCCAGCTTCCCGAGAACTTCCTGCTGCTCATCCGGGCGGTGTCCGTGACCTCCGGCGTGTGCACCGCACTCAACCCGGCCTTCAATATCTGGACCGCGATCGAGCCCTACGCGACGCGACTGACCAACGAGCAGCGCAGCACCACCGTGCGCGCCGTGGCTGGGCAGCTGCTCTCCACCGCGGCGCTCGTCGCCAGACTGCCCCAGCAGCTCGACTCGCTCAGCACGCTGCTGCAGCGAGGGCAGCTCTCGATCGAGATCCCGGGCGTCGATCGCCGCCTGCACGCACTCGAACGGCTCGCCCAGCGGGCGGTCTCCGCCGTCGTCTTTGCGGGCCTGCTTCTCGGAGGGATCTTCCTCCGCCCCAGCGATCCCATTCTCGGCAACGTGCTCATGATCGTGTCGGCACTCCCCCTCCTGCACGCGCTCTTCGCGGGAATGATGAGCCGCAACCGACCGCACTGACTGCACTGTGGCACTACCCGTATTGTGTAAAGTGCACGCAATTCGGTTCAGGAGGTCGTCGTGGTTCTCGCCCGCGTAATCGGTGAGGAAAGGCCACGGTGAGCCACTCCGGCACGGGGTCGCCTGATACTCGCTTGCCGCTGAACTTCCTTGCCATCCCGTTCGGCCTGTGCGGGATCGCGGGCACCTGGACCATTGCAGCGCAGGCTCTGACCGTATCGCCGACGATCGGTTTGGGGCTCTGGGCCATCGCTGCGCTCTCCTGGTTGACGGTGCTCGTCGTGTATTTCCGGCGAGCCAGGAAGACATCGGGCACGCTACTGGCCGACTTGAAGCATCCGTTTCTCGGACCGTTCGCCTCGCTCGCACCCGTTGTCGCCATCCTGATCGGTGGATCGATGGCCCACCTGTGGCCCGTGGTGGCCACAGGACTGGTGACCGTCGGCGTGATCACCATCGGCATCCTCAGCGCCTGGCTTCTCTCCGGATGGATGACCGGCGCAATCGACGCACACATCTTCCATCCCGGTAACTTTCTTTCGGTCCTCGCAGGCGGTCTCATCGGCGCGATCGGCCTGGCCGAAGTGGGCGCGCACGCCCTCGCGCTGATCGCATTTGGCATAGGGATCTTCTTCTGGGCCGTTCTGGCGGCCGTGGTCGTGGCCCGCCTCGCCGCCGCGCAATCCCTTCCGCCCGCACTCGTTCCCACGCTCGCCATCTTCTCGGTACCTCCGAGCGTCGCCGGTATCGCCTGGTTCGCGATCAACGGCGAGAGTATCGACCCGATCCACCAGATCCTGCTGGGACTGATGCTCTTCCTGCTGCTCGGCCAGCTGTTCCTCGTCCCGCGTTATGCCCGGGTGCCGTTCGGGATCGGCTACTGGTCGTTCACCTTCTCCGCAGCGGCCCCCGCGACCTATGGCATCCACTGGCTCTGGGTCACGCAACCGGCAGGCTGGGCCGCGTGGAGTTGGCTCATCCTGATCGCTGTCACTCTGTGGATCGGATGGATCGCCATGCGTTCGGCCTGGCAGGCGCGAAGGCGAGCTCGCGAGTCGGCCTCGCCCGTGCACCTCTGACCTATTCGATCGGCGCGAGCTCCAGCGTCGGGTAGTCGAGGTAACCGTGCTCGTCGCCGCCGTAGAAGGTGGTCCTGTCCGCCTCGTTGAGGGGCGCGCCGGACTTCAGGCGCGCCACGAGATCCGGGTTGGCGAGCACGCGACTGCCGACCGTGACCACATCCGCGAGTCCACTCTCTATGTCGTGCACCCGCGCCTGAATGCTGCTGCCGCCGCGGTTGAGCAGCAGCGTATTCGGCCAGAGGTTGCGCAGCTTACGCAGCAGCATGTCGTCGCCCGCGGCGATGTGCAGGTAGGCGAGGTCCAGCGGTGCGAGAGCCGACACCAGCGCGCCGTACAGTTCGTGCACGTCGTTCTCCACGATGTCCCCGAGGCTGCTGCCGGGGGAGATCCGGATGCCCGTGCGCCCGGCCCCGATCTCCTCGGCCACCGCCGCGGCGACCTCCACGCTCAGACGGATGCGGTTCGCGATCGAGCCGCCGTATTCGTCGCTGCGCTGGTTCGCGTTGCTCGAGAGGAACTGCTGCAGCAGGTAGCCGTTCGCCGAGTGGATCTCCACGCCGTCGGCTCCGGCGGCGATCGCGGCCCTGGCGGCGAGTCGGAACTCCTCCACGATGCCGCGCACCTCATCCACCGACAGCTCCCGTGGCGCGGGAATTTCCTGCATTCCGGATGCGGTGAACATCGGGGTTGCGGGCGCGATGGCAGACGGTGCAAGAGCCTGTCGACCGTGCGGGGTGTTCTGCGGATGCGAGACGCGCCCCACATGCATCAGCTGGATCACGATGCGTCCGCCGGCCTCATGCACGGCGTCGGTGACGGAGCGCCACCCCTCGATATGGCTGGCGCTGTGGATGCCGGGGGTGAGCAGGTACCCCTGCCCGTCCTCCGACGGCTGGGTTCCCTCGGTGATGATGAGCGCCATGGATGCCCGCTGGGTGTAGTACTCGGCGGCCATCCGGTTCGGCGTGCCATCGTCGTACGCGCGCGACCGGGTCATCGGCGCCATGGCGAGGCGGTGGGGCAGCTCGAGCTCACCCGCTCGGATCGGCCGCCACAGGGGCTCCAGTTCGGTCGGGTCAAGCGTGCGGTCGTCGGATGTCATTCAGTTCTCCTTGGTGTGTGTGCGGTTGGGTCGTGTGACGGCGCTCAGCGCGCCAGCTCGGTGACGTAGTCCTCGAGCGAACGCGGCGCCCGACCGAGGATCGAGGCGAGCACGAGGGAGTTGCCGCCGTGGAATCCGTGCCGGTCGTACTCCGCGAACATCGCTCGCAGGCCCGCGGGCAGACTCGACGGCAGGGCGCCCGCCGGAACGTCCTGCGCGGTGATCGGGATGCCGGATGCCGCGCTGAAGAGTTCGGCGAGTGTGGTGCGGTCGATCATGCCACCGGCGGCCAACTCGAAGGTGCCGTGGGAGAGCCGCTCGTCACTGAAGGCCAGCGCCGCGACCTCGGCCACGTCCCGATAGTCGACGTAGGTCATCCGCGAGCTCTTCGACCATGGCATCACGAGCGCACCGGAGCTGCGCGCCTGCCCCCACGCGCCGTCGAGTCCCTGCAGGAACATGGCGGGTTGCAGCACCGTGAAGTCGAGGTCCGACGCGTAGAGCGCCGCCTCGATCGGAAGGGTGCTCGCGTGATTCTCGAGCGCGAGAGACGGATGATAGACACCCGAGTAGACGAGCTTGCGCACGCCAGACCTCTGCGCCGCCTCGACCAGCGCGAGGCCGAGTTCCGTCGCATCCGGTGCGAACGCCGGGGTGATCAGGAACGCGCCGTCGACACCGTCGAGCGCCGCATCGAGGCTGGCCGGATTGCGCAGGTCGGCCTGCACGGTCTCCTTCGCGCCGAGGCCGAGCGGAATGCCGGCCTTCGCCGGGTCGTGCACGACGGCCCTCACATCGTGCCCCGCACCCACCAGGGCGGACACCACGTGCTGGGCAACCCAGCCGGTGGCTCCCGTGGCCAAAACCTTCATCATGAACTCCTTGTCGTCATTACATGTTCGAACAAGTAAATCACAGGGTCCTTTATTCCCGGGTTGCGCAAACTTTTTACTGCTCGATCAGCTATCTCGTAGACTGGGCGAAACGTCGAGGAGGATGACAATGACCACAGATCCACACGCGGTCGTGCAGCAGCCCACGACCGCGGCCGGCGGCCCGATCAGCCACGCCATCTTCCGGGTAGCGCGCCTGCACAAGATGCTCGTCGGCTCCCTCCTGCGCGAAACCGGGCTCTACGTCGGGCAGGAACTGGTGATGATGCACCTCTGGGACCACGGCGAACAGCGCCAGGTGGATCTCGTGCGCGTGCTCGACTCGGATGCCGCCACCATGACCCGCACCGTCCAACGTCTCGAACGCGCGGGCTTCGTGCGCCGCCGCCCCGACCCCACGGATGCTCGCGCGACCCTGATCGAAGCAACCCCGGCCAGCAGGCACCTGCACTCAGAGCTCACGAAGATCTGGCAGGAACTGGAGCGGCTCACCGTCGGGGCGCTCGACCCCACCGAGCAGGGTTCCACCCTCGCCGCGCTCGAAACCCTGGAGCGCAACCTGCTGGAGGCAACGGGAGACAAGTAGCGCGCGACGAGCGTAGGGTTGACGCGTGCAGCTGCCTGGTTTGAGTACTCCGCCCGTGGGGCGTCTGGAGGTCGTCGGCGTTCTCTTCGCCGACCCGAGATAGGCCGTGTGCCACCCAGGCCATGACTCCGCGCGACATTCGCGCGAACCACATCTCTCACTTCCGCAGTTAGGTACACACCATGCTTCCCCTCACAGGAACGACCCTCCGGGCATCCTTCGTCAACGCGTCACAGCGCGAGCGAGCGAGCCTCTCCCTTCCGCCGAACCTCGGCGAACTGGACTGGGACAGCCTCGACTTCCTCGCCTGGCGCGATCGAAAGTTCACCAATCTCGGGTACGTGATCGCCGACCTCGACGGCGCGGCCACGGGCATCCTGCTGCGCCAGTCCGACGGCAGAACGCGCACCCGGCCGCAGTGCTCCTGGTGCGAAGACATCGAGCTGCGCAACAACGTCGTGTTCTTCAGCGCGAAGCGCTCCGGCGAGGCGGGCCGAAACGGCGACACCGTCGGCACGCTCGTGTGCGCGAACTTCGAGTGTGCGGCCAATGCGCGCAAGCGACCGACCACCGCCTACATCGGGTTCGACGTCGAGGCGGCACGCCAGCGCCGCATCGAGGTGCTGCGAGAGCACGTGCGGGGCTTCGTGCGAGACATCCGCGACGGGCGCTAACCCACCGCCGCGGATGCCGCGCTACGAGAGTGCGGAACGCTCAGCTGACCTTGCGGCGCACCAGGTCGCCGAGCTGGGCGGCGTCGAGCGCGAACAGGTCGCGTGAGCCCGCGGTTGCGGCACCCAGCAGACCAGCGGATGCCGGCAGCAACTGCTCCGCGTAGAAGCGCGCCATCACGAGCTGGGTCTCGGCCTGCTCGGTGTCGTCCACGGTGAGTCCGGCGAGCGCCGAACGGGCCAGGAGCCAGCCTCCGAGGCACAGGCCCCACATCCGCTGGTATGGCACAGAGCCGGAGAGCACCGCGTTCGGGTCCTGCGTTCCGGTGCGCAGCATCCATCCTGTGGCCTTCTCGAGAGCGCCGAACTGGCGCTCGAGCTCGGTCCTGATCGAATCGAACTCCGCGCCGGCGGCCTCGAGCTCCGGAAGGATCTCGCGCATCGTGGCATGGAATTCCATGACGGATGCTCCCTGGCGCACACCGAGCTTGCGGCCCACCAGGTCGGCGGCCTGGATGCCGTTGGTGCCCTCGTAGATCGCCGTGATCCGCACGTCGCGGTAGTGCTGCGCGATGCCGGTCTCTTCGATGAAACCCATGCCGCCGTGGATCTGCAGCGCGAGCGAGGTGAGCTCGTTGCCGAGGTCCGTGCCGAACGACTTGCAGATCGGGGTCAGCAGACCGACGATCTCGAGCGCGCGGGCACGGGCGGCCGGGTCGGCCTCGTTGGTGCTGTGGTCGACGTAGGCGGCGTTGAGCAGCATGAGTCGGCGGAGAGCCGCGAGGTAGGTCTTCTGCGTCAGGAGCATGCGGCGCACATCCGGGAAGTCGATGATCGCCGAGTCCGTGGTCGCGCCGATCGCCCGACCCTGGATGCGGTCCTGCGCGTAATCGAGCGACTGCTGGTACGCTCGCTCCCCCACCGCCAGGCCCTGCATGCCCACCGAGAGGCGCGCGCTGTTCATCATGACGAACATGATGCGCATGCCGATGTTCTCTTCGCCGATGAGGTAGCCGGTCGCACCCTCGTATGACATGACGCAGGTGGGCGAACCGTGGATGCCGAGCTTGTGCTCCAGGGACAGCGCCTCGACGCCGTTGCGCTCGCCCAGTGAGCCGTCGTCGTTCACGAGGAACTTCGGCACGATGAAGCAGGAGATGCCCTTCGTGCCCTCTGGAGCGCCGGGCGTACGCGCCAGCACGAGGTGGACGACCTGCTTGGTCATGTCGTGGTCACCGTAGGTGATGAAGATCTTCTGGCCGGTGATGGCATAGGTGCCGTCGTCGTTCTTGGTGGCACGCGTGGTCAGGGCACCGACATCCGATCCGGCCTGCGGCTCGGTGAGGTTCATGGTGCCGCTCCACTCACCACTGACCATCTTGGGCAGGTAGGTCTGCTTGAGCTCCTCGCTGCCGTAGTTGAGGAGCGCCTCGATCGCGCCCTGAGTGAGCAGCGGGCCGAGCGCGAACGCCATGTTGGCCGAGGTCATCAGCTCCTGGATGGCCAGGCCGACGGTGCGGGGGAATCCACCGCCGCCGAACTCCTCCGGCAGTGGCACGGCGCCCCAGCCCGCCTCGATGTACTGAGCGTAGGCCTCCTTGAAACCATCTGGGGTGGTTACGGTACCGTCGGGCTCCCGGCGTGCGCCCTGCAGGTCACCAATGCGGTCGGTCGGTGCGACGACCTCGGCCATGAACTCGCCGCACTGGTCGAGCAGGTCGACAGCGGTCTCCAGATCGGCGTGCTCGAATCCGGGGAGCCCGGCGATATCCGGATACCCCACGACGTGCTCGAGGGTGAAGGCGATGTCGGAAACTTGTGGACGATACTGACTCATGCTGGCCAGCGTAGCCCGAGCCGCTGACGCTTCCGAGCCACTCCGGCATCTGCCCAGAATTGTGCCGATTCCGCACAATTCTGCGGTGGATGCGCCGAGAAACGGCGTTGTGTTCCTACAACGCGCCTCAGCGCGAGACCGAGCCCATAAGGGAGGCGACGGGCCGCAGCAGGAGGGGCCTTGCGGCCACCCAGGCGGCGATCACCACGACGAGCGAGGCCGCGAAGATGCCGAATCCGAGCCAGTTCTCGTTGTCGCTTCCGCCGTACATGTGGTTGAGATTGCGAAGCGCGCCGGTGGCGAGCACGAGGGTCACGTGCACGATGATGAACAGCACGAAGTAGAGCATGACCGGGAAGTGCACGGCCCGTGCGAGCTGCACAGGATAGACCCTGTTCAGGAGCGTGGCGTTCCTCGGCCAGGCCCCGGACATACGCCAGCCCGTCAAGATCGCGAGCGGCGCCGCGATGAAGACGGTGACGAAGTAGGCGAGCAGTTGCAGCGCGTTGTAGTTGACCCAGCCGTTGTCGACCGGCCAGTTCAGGGAAGCGTACTGGATGGCCACGGACACCGCGTGCGGGAAGACATCCCAGTGCACCGGGATGATGCGGGTCCACTGCCCCGTCGTGAAGATCAACACGTAGAAGAGCACACCGTTGATGATCCACAGCCAACCAAGACTGAAGTGGAACCAGAGATCGAGGCTGACCTTCATCGGCGGGTTCTTGGTGCGGAACAGGCCCGTGTTGTTGCGCACCCACCTCGCCGGAGGCCTGCCCGTTGTACGTACCTTCCATCCGGCTCGAATGATCAGCACGATGAAGAAGAAGTTGAGGTAGTGCTGCCAGGCGAGCCAGGCCGGGAACCCGACGGGTGCACCGGCGGGAAGCTCGGATCTGCCGGGATAGTCCTTCATGAAGGACTGGATCGCGGGAAGTTCACGGATGCCCTTGGCCGCGAGAACGACGAGGAAGAGCACGACGAGCGCCGCGGGAATGATCCAGACGAGCTTGAACCACCTGCTCGAAGTGACGGACGCGCCTTTCGCCGCCACTATTTGGCCCGCGCTTCTATCGCGTCGATCAGCTGCGGCACGACGGTGAAGACGTCGCCGACGATGCCGAAGTCCGCGATGTCGAAGATGGGGGCATCCGCATCCTTGT
Source organism: Parafrigoribacterium humi (assembly GCF_040227205.1). NCBI lineage: Bacteria > Bacillati > Actinomycetota > Actinomycetes > Micrococcales > Microbacteriaceae > Parafrigoribacterium > Parafrigoribacterium humi. Next base: position 125,896 of record NZ_JBELOA010000004.1, read on the forward strand.
TGATGGCGACGATCGTCTTGGCCGTCTGCATACCCGCCCTGTGCTGGATGGCGCCGGAGATCCCGAGCGCTACGTACAACTGGGGCGACACGGTGGTGCCGGTCTGTCCCACCTGCAGCGTCTGTGGAACGTAGCCGGCATCGACCGCGGCGCGGGATGCCCCGACTGCGCCACCGAGCGCATCCGCCAGTCGCTCGACGAGTTCGAACTTCTCCTTCGAGCCGAGCCCTCGGCCGCCGGAGACGACGATGGATGCGTCGCGAAGCTCCGGGCGGGACGAGGAGACGACGGCGTCGTGGACGGCATCGATGACCGCGGCCGCGCCGGGATCCGCCTCGATCGCGGCGGTCGTGACAGTGCCTGCGGCTGAGCCCGCGCGCTCCTGGATGGCTCCGGAGCGCACGGTGATGACGGGGGTGCCACCCTCCACCGCAGCCTCGACGGTGTACGCGCCACCGAATACCGAGTGGGTGGCGACGATCTTGTCGGCATCCGCTCGCACGTCCACGGCATCGACGAGGAGACCGCCGCCGATGCGCACCGCCAGCCGGGCGGCCACGTCACGCCCCTCGACGGAATGGGCGAGAAGGATGGCCGCGGGCTCGAGTGCGACGGCCGCCGACGCGAGCGCCTCGACCTCCGGTGCCACGAGCAGCGATCCGACCTGGTCGCTCTCGGCGACGTACACCTGCGCAGCGCCGAGCTCGCCGAGTTCCGCGGCGAGCGGGACTCCGGCACCTGGCCTCGTCGCGACGACCGCGACGGGAGTGCCGAGCTTGGCGGCCGCGGCGAGCAGCGCCGGGGCGGTGTTCCTGATCGCTCCCGTGCCCGAGAGCTCGATCAACGTGAGTATGTTCGACATCATCCGCTCCTCGTCAGATCAGGTGGCCCGCGACGAGGAACTCGGCGAGTTCCACTCCGGCGTTGCCCTCGTCGATGATCTTGGTGCCCGCTTCTCTCGCTGGCCGCTCCGCGGTGCTCAGGATGAGAGAGTGCGCGGAGGGCTCGGCGACCGAGAGGTCGCCGAGCGACAGTACGGTAATGGGCTTCTTCTTCGCTCCGAGGATTCCCTTGAAGTTGGGAAAGCGGGCCTCCGGCGCGCGCTCGGTGATCGAGATGACGGCGGGAAGGGACGCGTGCACGTCGAGGGTGCCGTTCTCCGTCTCGCGCGCGCCGCTGATCGCGGTGTCGGTGATCTCCACGGAGTCGATTGAGGTGAGGTGCGGGAGGCCCAAGTGCTCGGCGACCATGGCGGGCATGACGCCGCCGCGGCCATCCGTCGATTCGTTACCGGCGATGATGAGGTCGTAGTCGGTGGTCGCGAGCGCCGCGGCGAGCACGGCAGAGGTGCGCACGAGGTCAGAGCCGCTGAGGTTGTCGTCGATGACGTGGATGGCGGAGTCCGCACCCAGGGACAGGCCCTTGCGCAGGGAGGCGGTCACGCCATCCGGCCCCATGGACAGGAGCACGATCTCGGTGTCTTTGTGGGAATCCTTGTAGCTCAACGCCGTCTCGAGCGCGCGCTCGACGATCTCGTCGATGATTGGCTCGCTCGCCTCGCGGTCGAGGATGCCCGTCGCGGTGTCGAGCTTGCGCTCTTCATAGGTGTCTGGCACCTGCTTCACCAGCACGATGATCTTCATTGACTCGCTCCTTACTCATCACCCTTGCGCCGGTGCTCTCGTGGAGCTCGTCGCCGCGAACAATTTCGATCGTAGGTCTATCCGATCATCGTATGCGGCAGCCCTGCGGGTACCGGCATCCCATGTGGGGTTGTCACTACGCGCGTTTATGCCTGCTCAGCCCAGTTGGAGGACGGACACATACGCGACGACTCACGGTTGGGTAACGCCATCGTCGCGCTTGCCCAGAACGCACGCGGTTCTGCCAGCATGAAGTATGCGAAGACTGCTGTCGGCTCTCGTCACCGTGTTCGCCCTGAACTCGGTGCTCCTCGGCTGCTCGATGCTGCCACAGCTGGCCTGCCCTGCGATCGGCTGGGTCAATATGGCCACAGTGACCCTCAAGGGCACGGTGCAGAAGGTACACACCGTTCAGTTGTGCATCGAAGACACGTGCTCGGTCACCGCGGACGAGATGCTACGCCAGGACGAGCCGCTGCAACTCGCGACCGCGATACCGGATGCACAGAGTGCGGTTCCGACATCCGCCCCGACCACGGTTCCCCCGATCGGTTTGCGTGTCGATGACCATACCTGGACGTTCCAGGTCGGGATGTCCGCGCCCAAGGCGGTGACCGTGCGCGCCAGTTCCGCCGATGGCACGGTGCTCGCCGAGCGCAAGGTGACGCTGGAGTGGACGCGGGTCGGCGGCACGGAGCAGTGCGGCGGACCAATGGAGGCACCAGTGGTCAGGCTGCGTGTGCGCCAATGAGTCGCCCTTGTCTTGTGGGGCACCGATGACGGTCAGGCCCTCGCTCTGCCTTCAATGTTGCAGAACGTCATCCTTTCTGTGGCGATTGTCGCCATGGGACGAGAATCGGTTGCGATGCCACGGCCCCCAGCTCGCAGAGTGGACGGTCGCGCGTCGTTGACGGGTGGGCCTTCTCACACCACTACAGCTCCGAGTTAGCCCGCCGAGCGGACTAGGTCACTGCAAGGGGATCCAGCATCGACCCGGTCGCCCCAGTGATCTTCACGGGAAGCGCGACGAAGAGGAATTCGTGCACGCCGGCGGCGGCGAGCTCTTCGAGATAGAGACTCTCGAAGAGATAGATCCCCTCGTCGATCAACAGGTGCGTGTGCACGGGCTGCGGATTGGACGGCACGCCACGATCGGGCGCGGGCTGCACCTCATAGGTCTCGGTGTCGCTCCCGGTGGCGATGACGCCCACGCTCGACAGCCAGCGCGCAGCGCTGATATCGGGACCGGCACCACGATGTCGTGCGAGCAGTTCCTCATCCGGCCAGTGGGCGAGGAGCCCGGTGCGGATCAGCACGACGTCCCACTTGCGCACCTCGACACCCTGCGAGCGTGCGATCTCGCGGAGGTCATCCGCCGTGAGCGCGTGCCCACCAGGGAGCGACTCGACTCCCATCCAGCCCGCCGCATCCAACAGGACACCACGCGTGAAGAAGGGGGGCAGCTCGCTGGCATCCCCGTGCGTCGGCCCGAAGTCCCCAAGGTCATTCTCGGCATTCGCGTCGCCATACCAGCGCCCGGGAGTTCCGACCGTCATGTGCGCGAGCGCGTCTACGTGCGCGCCCGAGTGGGACGTGCCGATGACGAGCTCGCACATGTAGCCCAATTCGATGTCGTTGCCCGGGCCCCAGGGCTCAGCGCCTGATTGCCGAATACCCTGCGGCGTGCGATAGCTCATCACTTGGAATGGCGGGTGGCCGGCAAACAACGGCATGCCCGGGAACCGTGGAACGGCCAGGGAAAACTGCTTGCCATTGCGCACCAGTTGGGCGGCATTGACGACGACCTGCGGCGGAAGGCCGCCGGCGATCGGGTGTTCCGTACTCATAGGGTGCCTCCAAAAAGCTCCTGGGTTGCGGCGGTGAGATCCGACACGTCGATTCCGACGCGGGCGAGACGGCGCACCGGCTCCGGATCCTCCATGTCGAATGGTGAATCCGTGCCCAAGACGAGTCGGCATGAGCCTGTCCTCTCCGCGAGGAATTTCAGCGCCGCGTCATCGTGGGTGATGGAGTCGAACCAGAACCGGTCGAGGTAGCTGCTCGGCACATTGGCGATCTGCACGCGGGGTTCTGCGCGCATCTCGTGTGCCCGATCGAGCCGACCGAGTTGATACGGAAGGAAACCACCCCCGTGCACGAGTGCGATGCGGAGGTTGGGGAGCCGATCCAGGATCCCTGACTGGATGAGCCGGGCAGCCGCAATTGTGGTGTCGATCGGATTGCCGAGAGTGTTGGTCATGTAGAAGTCCTCGAGGCGCTCCTTCGCGCCGAGGAAGTAGGGATGCAGCATCATCGGCACGTCCAGCCGCTCCGCTGTGGCGAAGACCGCCTCCAACGCGGGGGCGTCGATTTCCAGGGTCTCCGTGTTGGTGCCGATCTGCGCACCGTGCAAACCCAGCTCGGTCACCGCGCGATCGAGCTCGCGTGCCGCCGCCACGGGATCCTGCAACGGAAGTGTCGCGACACCGACCAGGCGATCGCTCGCGCTCACCATCTCCGCGAGCGCGTCATTCGCGCGACGAGCGTACTCCGCGGCGACGTCCGAGGGTTGGTCATAGAAGAAGAGCGTGGGAGACAGAGACACGACAGACATGTCGATGCCTTGTCTGGTCATCTCATCAAGGCGGGCCTCGACGCCGAGGAACCTCGGCTCGATGACGTACCGCATGTGTTCCGGATGACTCAGCGTCGAGCCGTCATAGGCGAGTCCGAACGGCGTGTCCTCCAGCACGAAGCGAGGGATGAAATGCGTGTGGGTGTCGATGATCATGCCGTCGTCTCCTCCGTCGGACGGGGCGCCAGCCCGAAGGCAGCGCGGGCCTGAGCGGGCGTGGCCGGTGGGCGTTGAAGCAACTCGGCGATCTGCGCCGTGCGCTGTACGAGCTGGGCATTGTCGCGAACCGGCTCGCCATAGCGATAGAAGACGTTGTCTTCCATACCGACCCGCACGTTCAAGCCCAGCGAGATGCCGACCGTGGTGAGCGGCAGTTGAGTGCGGCCCATCGAGCTCACGTTCAAACGCAGGTCGTCGGGGTCGACCGGCATGCGATACGCGCGCTCGACCATGTCTACGAGATTCGATCCCGTGCCGCGCTGGCCTCCCTGCGTGGGGGTGTGCAGCACGAAGTTGAGCACGAACGGCGCTTCGAGAATGCCCGTGGCGATGAGATATTCGACCTCCTCGAGCATGGCGCTGCTGTAGATCTCCAGTTCTGGGCGGATGCCCCGGTCGCGCATTTCGCCGGCGAATCGTTCGATGTCCGAACGGTGATTCGGGAAGAACACCTGCTCGCCCCGGATGAAGAAGTTCAGCAGACCCATGTTCAACGAGCACATCTCCGGGCTCAGGAAGACCGTCTGCAGGCGTTCCTCGACCGTGAGCAACGGGCTGCCTCCGGTGGTGAGCTGGAGCACCGCGTCGGTCTCCTCGGCGAGGCGATCATGGATCTCGCGAAAGATGCCCGGATCCATCGTGTTGGAACCATCGGGGTTTCGGGCGTGGAGGTGGAGCACGGCGGCACCGGCCTCCCAGGCGCGGATGCCCTGCTCGACGATCTCGTCCGGCTGCTCTGGCAGGTTCTCATTCGCCTCTTTACCGTGGATACCCCCGGTCAGGGCGCACGTGATGACGACCGGGGATGGCGACCATTCTCCGGGCCTTCCCGACTGCTGAGTTCTATCCGGGCGCACTTCAGCCACGTTCACTTGACACCTCCGACGAGTTCAAATATATGATGTAGGACACGTAGATAGAATATACGCCAAACTGAGATACGTATGCACGACGTTGGCACCGAGCCTCCGGTTCCTTTGGAGCGGTGGATTGATTCGGGCTCAGCGAAGAGTCGAAGAACCTTCTTCGGAAGGACAGCAAGGCCTGAAACGGCCATTACAGAGAGGCAGCAATCGATGGGGATAGCGAGGAATATCCGAGGCCGCGCAGGCGCGGGCTTGGGCATAATGATCGGCGTGCTACTTGTTGCGACAGGTTGCACCGCCGGTGACCCAGGTGCGAAACCTGGTCCGGGTTCGGATGCCGAGAGCGGCATCGAACTGATACCCGAGCAGGTGCGGGATGAATACATGGGAGTTGCCGACTTCTACGAAATCGCGACCAACCCGTATGAGAACTGGACGCCGCCGGCGCCTCCGTGGAAGCTCTGCTACAACGACTCCTACGCGGGCAACTCCTGGCGACAGGCCGGCCTCGCGCAAGCCGAGGCGCTCAACCAGCAGTTGATCGATGCTGGGCTGTCGAAGGGCGACCTCAACGTCACCAACGCCGACAACGACATCAACACCCAGGTGTCGCAGCTCAACAACCAGGTCAGCCAGGGGTGTCAGGTCATCTTCACCCAGCCTGCGTCTTCGACCGGCCTGTGCTCGGCGATCGACAACGCGTTCAAGCAGAACGTGCTCGTCATCACAATCGTCGGTCCTGCCGACTGCAAGAACGTCATCAACACGAGCCTCAACGACTACAAGGTCGGCTACGAGTCGGCCAAGTGGCTCGGATCGGCTGTCGACAAGGGTAATGTGCTCCTCGTCACCGGCATTCCCGGAGCCACGGCGAACGAGGCCCGCGTCGCTGGCGTCAAGGCTGCCCTGAAGGAGCAGTCCGGTGTGAACATCATCGGCGAGGTGGCGGGGTCCTGGACGCCGTCGACCGCCAAGACCGAAGTGCTCAAGTTCCTCTCCACGCATCCGCAGGAGATCAAGGGCGTGTGGCAGGCCGGCCTGATGATGCCCGCAACCGGTGATGCCTTCCTGCAGCTCGGTCGCGACCTTCCTCCCATCACGGGTCTAGTGGGCGAGTGCTCCGAACTCGCCTATTGGAAGAAGAACGGCATGAGCTCGACCGGTTACAACCAGGGTGGAGCACCGGCGATCTACGAAGCGTTCTACGTCGCCAACCGCATGTTGGCCGGTGGAAAACCGGTGTCCAACCTGCTGCTGTACCCGCTTCCGACGATCAACGACGACAACCTCGACAAATGGTGGACGTCGGACATGACCGTCACCAGCACGTGTGACTCGACTCCTCCGAACAATAAGGCTGTCGACGACTCCTACTGGGACCAGCTCTTCGTCGGTGGCGACAAGCCCGCATTGGTGCTCAAGCCGTAGGGCGAAGGGTGGGGCCCTCATCCGGCCCCGGACTGAGGCGCGGTCGCACGTCGCGTATGGGCACACGACGTGCGACCCGCTTCGGCCCAGTTCACAGCGCTTCACTTGCGCGTCACAGTTGAGGAGAACCATGTCATTGCCGCCCGTGCAACTCACCACCACACAGCGCCTGGTCGCCAGCGCTCGGCGAGCCGGTCCCGGTCTCATCGTGTACTTGATGGTGCCCGTCCTCTTCCTGGGCGGCGGAGTCTTCGTGGAAGGCTTCACGGGTGCGAGCAGCATCCGTGCACTCCTGGTGCTCGCGGCCATCCTGGGGATCGCCTGCATCGGCCAGACTCTCGCCATCGTCTCCGGCGGCATCGACCTCAGCGTGCCCGCTCTGATCGGCATGGCCGACGTGATGGCGACACAGTTGTACGGTCGCAGCCTGCCATTCGGCGCTGTCACCGCGATCGTCCTGACCGCCGCGCTCATCGTCGGCGCGCTCAACGGTCTATTGGCAAAGGTCCTCAACACTCACAGTCTCATCGTCACGCTGGCGATGTCCTCCCTCGTCTTCGGCTCCGTCCTCGTGCTCACCCGTGGTGACACCGGCGGCCGCATCCCGGACTGGCTCACGCAGTTCGTCTCCCCCGCCGGTTCGATCGGCCCCGTCCCCATCCCGGGCGTTGTGGTCCTCTGGGCGGTGCTTGCGGCCGCGACGGTTGTGTTCCAATACAAGACCGTCATCGGGCGGTGGGTCTACGCGATGGGTGCCAACCCCACGGCCGGCCGCCTCGCCCTGATCCCACCCGTACTGCTGTCCATGATCGTCTTCGCCCTGAGCGCACTGTTCGCTGCGGTGACGGGCATCCTGCTCGCCGGGTTCAGCGGGGGCGCCGACCCGAGCGTGGGCGACCCATACCTCTTCACGACGATCGCCGCCGTCGTCATCGGTGGAACCTCCCTCATCGGTGGACGTGGTGGGTACGGACGCACGATCGCGGGCGTCCTGCTCATCACCGTGCTCACAACACTGTTGGTCGGGCTCGGCGCAAGCGACGCAATCCAGCAGATGCTCCTCGGCGTGCTCATCGTCGTGATGATCGCGATCTACGGCCGCCAACGTCGCGTCCGGGAAGAGGTGTGAAAGATGGCAACACTTGAAGCCCGCGGCCTGCGCCGCACCTTCGGCAAGACGATCGCACTCGAGGATGCGTCCTTCACCGTCACCCCCGGAGAGGTGCACGCGCTGGTGGGTGAGAATGGCTCGGGCAAGAGCACGTTCGTCAAGCTCATCACGGGCGTTCTCAATCCGGACGCGGGAGAGTTGACCTGGGACGGACGGGTGCAGCAGTTCGCGACGCCCCGGCAGGCACAGCGGGCCGGGATCGTGGCCGTGTTCCAGGAGACCCTGGTGGTCGATGACCTCTCGGTCCTGGACAACGTCCTGCTCGGCACGGACGGCCTGATCCGGCGCACGGCGTCACGGGCGGATGCCGCCGCGCGCGCGCGGAACGCGCTCGACAGCCTCGGCCTCGAAGAGGTCAGCCTGGACACGCCGATGACCGTGCTCACGCTCAGCCGCAGACAACTCGTCACCGTCGCCAGGGCTCTCGCCCGTCCGTGGGAACTTCTCGTGCTGGACGAAGCGACATCCGCACTCGACATCGAGGATCGGGATCGACTTTTCGCGACACTCTCTTCGGAGCGCGAGCGCGGGGCGTCGGTCCTCCTGATCTCCCACCGCATGGACGAGATCAGCGACATGGCCGACCGGGTAACCGTCATGCGGTCCGGCCGAACCATCGACACGCTACAGGGCAGCGACTCGTCGACCGACCTGCTTGTCGAGATGATGTCCGCCGACCGCGACTCCCATCGTCCGGCCACGGGCGTCAAGCCGCGCGCGTCCACACAATCTGCAACGACCGTCATCCAGGCTCGAGAACTGCGCCTCACGCACGGTGGACGGGTTTTCGACGTCGACATCCGGGCCGGTGAGGTCCTCGGCATCGCCGGGCTCCAGGGACACGGACAGGACGAGCTGTTGCGCAGCCTCGCCGGGCAGACGCGCCCGCACGCCGGCACGATCGAGATCGAGAAGGCCGGCGCGTACGCGAGCATCGGCGGGATGCGGACCGCATACCGACAAGGAATCGCCTATGTACCCGGGGACCGCAAGCGCGAGGGTGTATTCGCGCCGCTGTCGGTGCTCGACAACCAGGCACTTCCGACCCTCGGGCGCCGTTCGATCGCGGGATGGATCCGGTCGAAGACCGTGCGGCGCGAGACGCAGGCCCAGGTCACGAGGCTGCGGGTCAAGACTCCCAACCTCACGCTGCCCATCTCGGGCCTGAGCGGTGGCAACCAGCAGAAGGTTCTCGTGGCCCGCTGGCTGAGCGCACGTCCGCGAGTGCTGATACTCAACGATCCCCTGCGCGGCGTCGACCTGCGCGCCCGCATCGAGATCTGCGAGCTGTTCAAGGAGCTCGCCGACGAAGGGATGTCAATCGTGTTCTTCTCCACGGAGCTCGAGGAGTTGCTCATGTGCTGTGACCGAGTAGGTGTAATGCACGAGGGCTCGCTCGGCACAATGCTGACGGGTGAGTCGATCACTCAACCGTCGATCATCTCGGGCATGTTCGGCCAGGCAGCCGGAGCACTGAAATGAAGGGACTGCGAGTAGCCGCGCGCGCTGTGTACCAGGCCGGAGCCGCCGTCGCTGCGGCGGTGATCCTGCTGGTGCTCAACTTCACCATCCAACCGTCGATCCTGTCCGCGGCCAACCTGGGGCCGTTGGTCGCGGTCGCCTCCGCGTTCATCCTGATCTCCATGGCACAGGCTCCCGCCCTCCTGGCCGGTGGCGGTGGTGTCGACCTGTCGGTCGGCCCGCTCGCCGGGCTGGTGGCGATCCTGATCGTCCAGAGCGGGGTGACCGACGTCTTTCTGGTGATCGGGCTGGTCGTGCTGGTCGGCGCGACCTCGGGGACCCTCATGGGGGCGCTGATCGCCTACGTGCGAGTGCCGCCGATCATTGCGACCCTCGGTGCGTTCCTCTTCTATTCCGGTCTCGCGCTGCACCTGCAGCCCATTCCGGGCGGAAGGGCGCCGACATGGCTCTCTGCTCTTTCGGGCACGGTACTCGGGGTGCCCGGGATGCTGTTCCCGCTGGTCGGGATCGCCATCTGCTGGACGGCCCTCATGCTCACCCCATACCGCCGCAACCTCCTCGCGGTCGGTGGGGACGCTCGTGCCGCATTCACCTCGGGCGTGAAGGTCTCCCTGACCCGACTGATTGCCTACGTCCTCTCCGGCGTCCTGGCGGCGTTCGCTGGTCTGGCCTTCGTGGCGGTGCTGGGCTCGGCCGATGCCAACGCCGCACCCTCCTACACGCTCGTCTCGCTGGCAGGAGCGGCGCTCGGTGGGGTGTCGATGTCCGGCGGGCGCGGAAGCATGCTGGGTGCCGCGGCCGGCGGGGCGACCATGTTCCTGATCCAGAATCTCCTCGGCCTCGCCCAGGTCTCGGTGTTCGCGCTGCAGGTCGTCTTCGGCGCCGCGCTCATCGTCGCCCTGGCGCTCAATAGCTACGCTGACCATCGCCGTCGAACGGGCCACCTGCGCAGCGCCCGGAACGGGGTCCGCCAACAGGCGTGAGCAACAGCTCACTGACAAGAAGGGCGGAGCCCTCTCGCTTCGCATCAACTAGGAGGTAAGAAAATGGCAGTAGATCGCAGATGGCCAAAGGGCATCTATGTTCGTGAGCTTCCATCCGTCGCCGGTAAGATATACAGTCAGGTGACCGTGGGAGACCCGGGAAGCCGGGAGGTTCACATTGCGGGAACCCTTCCCTTCGATGCTAACCAGATCTTCATTGGCGAGGGCGATGTGCGGGCCCAAACCAAGGCGGTCATGGAACACATCGGTCGCTCTCTTGCAGAGTTCGGGCTGGGTCCGGCCGACGTGCTGAGAACCAAGACATATGTCATAGACATGGAGGACTACTTGGCCAACGGCCTCACCGAATGGGTCGAGTTCTTCGACGGGACGCCACCGACATCGACCACAGTCGGCGTTACCTCGCTCGCCGACAACCGCGCTCTGGTCGAGATCGAGGCATACGCTGCTCTCCCTGGCCAGTAATAGAAGCACGCGGTCGCACCTCAGCCTGTGCGGCCGCCACCACGAGTTCGGCGATTCATCATGGTGAGTTCGACGGACTCCTCGAAGGCGACCGCTCTTCGTCGGCATCTGGAGCCGACATCGGTCGTCGACGTGGTGCTCAAGAGGCTTCGCCTGGAGATCATCAGCGGTGCCCTCGCCCCGGGGGAACCGCTGATGATCTCGGCACTCAGCGAGGAACTGGGCGTCAGCCACATTCCCGTACGGGAGGCGCTGCGCCAGCTTGAGAGCGAGGGCTTCATCCAGCGCCATCACGGTCGCGGAGTGTCCGTCACGGCGGTGACTGCCGAGCGGCTTCGCGACATCTTCAGGATCCGCTTGGCGATCGAACCGGACCTGGCAGCGCGCGCAGCGACGATGTTCACCGACGAGGCAATCGAGGAACTGGGAAGCCACCTCCACCGGCTCAAATTCGATGAGTCGCCGAACCAGCTCGAAAGCGTGCTGGGTGTGCATTACGACTTCCATCGCGCTCTCGTGTTGCCAGCGGCATCGGAGTGGGATCTCCGCATCCTCACGATCCTCTGGAACGCGAGCGATCGTTCGATCGGCGTGGTGTTCACGAATTGGGCGACCCGGTGGGGAAGCGACATCTTGAACGAGATCCACGTGTCGATGTACGAAGCCGCGGTCGCGCGCGACCCGGAAATGATGCGCGAAGCATTGACTCGGCACCTGGTCGAAGGCGTCGACATGCTCGCAGAAGCATTGGGAAGCGCACAGAAATAGCAACAGCGCGGTCGACTGGGCCTACGACGACGAACCGAATCGGCGTGCCAGCTGCGCACCGGCCACGGTGAGCCACCGTTCCGGGCTCGCGATCGCGGCGGCGGCCGAACCCGCCAAGGTCGTCAACGACAGTACGGATACGAAAGTCGACGTGTCTGCGTCCGGCGCCACCCTCCCGGCGACGAGAGCAATCGGGATCCCCGCCCGCGCCGCGAGCCCAGCGACATGGTGTGGGACCTTGCCCCCGGCGGATTGGCCGTCGAAGGAGCCTTCGCCCGTCACGATGAGGGTCGCCTCGGCCGTGGCCGCCTCGATGGCGGTGTGCACTCCGACGAGTTCGGCGATGGTGGCTGATCCCGGAACGAGCTGCGCCCCCCAAGCGAGGAGGGCATAGCCTGTCCCTCCCGCCGCGCCCGCCCCGGCCGTCATGGGGTCGGAACCGACCAGCCCCGCCAGGCGTGCGAGCCCGGATTCCAGTGTTGCGACCTCCTCGGGACTGGCCCCCTTCTGTGGACCGAAGACGGCGGCCGCACCGCGGGAGCCCAGGAGGGGATTCGTCACGTCGGCGAGTACGACTACGCCCTCGGAGGGCACCGGCGTCAGGTCGGAGAGGTCGACCGTTTCGAGCGAACCGAGGCCACGGCCGCCGCGCGCGACGGGGACGCCCGCGCCATCCATGAATCGTGCTCCGAGCGCGGAAAGCAGCCCCATGCCCCCATCAGTGGACGCGCTCGACCCGATCCCCACGACGAGACGTGACACCCCGTGCGCGAGCGCTGCCGCGATCGCCTGGCCGAGGCCGAGCGAGTCTGCATCCATCGGGCGCAGGCGCGTCGATCCCAGCAGCTCGATGCCGCTCGTGCCGGCCAACTCGACCACCGCGGTCCCGCCCGGAATCGACTGGGTCGGCGGCAGCAGCACCCAGGCGGCCTGCACCGGAATTCCTCCAGGACCGTCGACCTCCAGCGGCATCCGCCGCGCTCCCGGTACGGCCGACAGAAAGGCCGCGAGCGTTCCCTCTCCACCGTCCGCCATCGGAAAAGGACGGAGCTTTGCGTGCGGATCGACACTGCGCCACCCTGAGCAGATGGCGGCCGCGGCACTCGATGCGCTGATCGTGCCCTTGAACGAGTCCACCGCGACGATGACGGACGTCGCAGCGACGCTGGGCAGGGTCATCCGCCGACTGCCGATCTTCTACAGCCGCTTCGACCGAGCTGCAGTGCCACGTGTCCGACTCAGACGGTACTGAGCGAAAGGGCTGTGCGGATCTGGTGGGCGAGCGACTCGGCGTCGAGGCCGAACTGACGGATAACGTCGCGCGGCGGTCCGGACTCACCGTACCGATCATCGACGCCGAGCCTGACGACGCGAGTCGGCCGCCGTTCGCCGAGCAGTTCGGCGACGGCACCACCCAGACCACCGGCCCGTTGTGCCTCTTCGATCGTCACGACGAACTCGGTCGAGGCGGCGAGTGCGATGATCGCCTCTTCGTCGAGGGGCTTGATGGTGGGGACGTGCAGGACGGCCGCCGAGATGCCGCCCTCGCCGAGAATCGCTGCCGCATCGAGCGCCTCGCGAGTCATGGTCCCCGTCGCCACGATGCCGACGTCATCCCCTGTCCTCAGGGCCAGCGCGGTACCTATTGTGAATTCCTCGTAGCTGCCGAAGACCGCTTTCGTGGCGTCGCGGGCGAGACGCAGGTAGGCCGGCCGCGGATCCCGGGCCAACGCCCTCGTGGCGGCCTCGGCCTCGATGCTGTCGGCCGGAGCGATGACCACCATATTAGGAAGCACCCGCATGAGCGCGATGTCTTCCAGCATCTGGTGAGTAGCACCGTCCGGCCCGACATTGAGCCCCGTGTGCGAGCCGACGACCTTCACCGGCTGATCATTCAGGCACGCAGTCGTCTTGATCTGCTCCCAGTTGCGACCCGGGCTGAACGCGGCATAACTGCTCGTGAATGGGATGAACCCGGCGTGCGCCAAGCCGGACGCGACGGTGACGAGGTTCTGTTCCGCCACACCCACCTGGATGAAGCGCTTCGGATGCTTCTCCCGGAACAGATGCATCTGCGTACTCTCGGTGAGGTCGGCGCACAGGGCGACCACCCGGTCGTCCGTATCCCCCGCAGTCACCAAACCCCGACCAAAACCAACTCGAATCGGCTCTGCCGAAGCGGAATCCTCTGCCAGTGTGAAGACGTTCACCGTCGCACGGTCCTTTCAATCTCCTCGAGTGCCGTATCCCGCTCCGTCGAGGTAGGCGGCTTGCCGTGCCAGCGATAATCGGATTCCATAAAGGACACACCCTTCCCGGGGACGGTGTGGGCGATGAGGACGGTAGGACGATCAGCCGAGGCCCGAGCCAAAGCGAATGCGCTGACGAGGGCCCGCGGGTCGTGTCCGTCGACATCGAGCGCAGTCCAGCCGAACGCACGCCACTTCTCGGCGAGATCTCCGAGGGGCATGACGTCCTCGGTGTCGCCATCGATCTGGATGCGATTGCGATCTACGATCCCGATCAGATTCCCGAGAGAATGGGCGGACGCGAACATCGCCGCCTCCCAGATATTCCCTTCGTTGAGTTCGCCGTCACCCATCGCCACATACACCCGACGCGCCGGATCTGGACGAAGGTACTGGAGGGCATATGCATAACCGGCCGCTTGCGACAATCCGCTCCCGAGTGGGCCGCTCGTGCTTTCGAGCCCCGGGAGAGCCCGGCGCTCAGGATGACCTTGCAGCCGACTGCCGAAAGCGCGCAGCGTAAGCAGTTCGTCCTTCGGCAGATAACCGCACTCGGCGAGCGCGGCATAGAGCACAGGCGCCGTATGGCCATGACTGAGGAAGAACAGGTCGCGATCCGACCAATTCGGATCCCTCGGATCGTGCCTGAGCACATGCGCATAGAGAACGGCCATGAAGTCAGCCATGCCGAGAGGGCCAGCACTGTGTCCACTGCCGGCAGCGGCCAGCATCGTCACAATGCTCTTGCGAAGCTCCCGGGCGAACGCATCGATTCTTTCGACGTCGGCCAGAGCCACGGCGTTGGTATGCAAAAGACCTCCTGGGAGACGAGCGGATAGTGGTGGCAACTGCACGTCGCCCGGTCAGTCCGTCTCGCCTCCGACCCACAACGGAACGGGAACGAGGCCGGAAGGAATACGCACGCTCTTGATCCTCGAGAACTCCTCGAGCGTCTCGGCGACGTGCTCGCGCCCATACCCACTCGCACGGTTTCCACCGAACGGGGTCGCAGCGAGGAAGGCCCTGTTGTAGTTGTTGATGAAGACGACCCCGGCATCGATCTCTTCCGATGCCCTCCGCGCGCTCACCATGTCACGGGTGATGATTCCCGCAACCAGGGCGAACTCGGTGCTGTTCGCGATGTCGATCGCTTCCTCGAAGGTACTGAAGGACATGATCGACACGAACGGGCCGAAGATCTCCTCCTGGGCGACTCGCATGTCTTTCGTGACCCCCGTGAACACCACCGGAGCGACGTAGAAGCCTTCGGCGAGATCCGGATCGGTCGGCGTGGATCCCTGGAAGGCGACCGTGGCCCCATCGTGACGGCCTATCTCCAGATACGCGTCGACCCGGGCCTTATGCGCGGCTGTGATCATGGGCCCAACCGAGGTGCGCGCGTCGAGAGCATGACCGACACCGAGTTTGGAAGTCGCCTCTATGAAGCGCTCGGTGAACTCCTCCAGGATGCTCTCGTGGACGAGCATCCTCGAGGCAGAGGTGCACGCCTCACTGTTGTTCATGTAGGCGGCTTCGATAGCCGTCGGTATGGCCAGGTCGAGGTCTGCATCGGCGAGCATGATGAGCGGGTTCTTTCCACCCAGCTCCAGCAAAGCGCCGGTGAAGTTGTCTGCGGCGGCGTGCAGCACCTGGCGTGCGGCGCCGGGAGACCCGGTGAACGAGATGCGATCGACCCCGGGATGGCTCGTCAGTGCCGCCCCGGTAACGGCACCGAGCCCCGTGAGTGCTTGAACGACGCCGGCAGGAAACAGGTCCTCAATGAGGTGCACGATGTGCAGGACGCTCAGAGGACATTGCTCCGGCGCTTTGAGAACGACAACATTGCCCGCCGCCAACGCCGGAGCCAGTTTCGCACCGGTGTGTACAGGAGGCCAGTTGAAGGGAATGATCCCGGCGACGAGCCCGTATGGTTCCCGAACGGAGTAACTGTCGATGGGCCCGCCAGGCACATACTTCCCCTGCTGGCCTTCGACGATCGAGCCGAAGAATTCAAAGGACTCCGCACACACCCACATGTCGTAGGTGCGCGACGTTCCATAGGTCTTTCCCACCTCGAGGGATTCGATGGTCGCGATGTCATCCGCATGTTCACGCAGCCGCGCCGCAGCGAGCTTGAGCAGTCGCGCTCGCTCTCTCGGCGGCGTGGCCCGCCACGCCGGCAGAGCTGACTTCGCCGTCTTCACCGCGTGATCAACGTCGTCTGAGCCGAGGTTGGGGAAGCGCGCAAGCAGTTGTCCGGTAGAAGGGTTGTGCACATCGAACGCGTCCTGATCGGCACGCGGCGCGTATTTCTCGGCAATCGAAACGTACAACTCGGTTGAGTGCTCAACACCCAGACTCATGGTGACCTCCTCGGCACGACAGTGTAGATATGTGTCTTGAACTATAGCCTATATTATATTGCAGATGCTGCACGAGGCTTGTTCCGCTCCATCCGCCAAAGAGACCTCGAAGAGATCGCTGGTGGAATCAATCACTCTCGACGCAGCGCTGTTCTCCAGCAGGAGATGGCCCCGGCACCTGGCGACAGTGCGGCATACAAGGCAGCCCGGGACTGCACGCTAGCCGTCAGTATTCTCTTTCCGCTTCCGTCGACCGTTTGCGAGTATCGGTCGGGCTCGGCGGCCGTTCCCTGCGCCTGTCGAGGGCTATCCCTTACGCAAACGGGTCCGGGGTGAGCGTGTACTTCGTCGACAGATACTCGTGGATGCCCTCGAAGCCGCCTTCGCGACCGAGACCGGACTGCTTCACGCCGCCGAACGGTGCGGCGGCATTGGAGATCACGCCGAGGTTCAGACCCATCATTCCGGTCTGCAGCCGCTCGATCATCCGCTGTCCGCGTGCCAGATCCTTCGTGTAGACGTAGCCGACCAGGCCGTACTCGGTGTCGTTGGCCAGTCGCACCGCCTCGTCCTCGTCCGTGAACGAGGTGATCGACAGCACCGGGCCGAAGATCTCCTGGCGCAGGATCTCACTGCCGGGCACGACGCCACTGACGACGGTGGCCTCGTAGAAGGTTCCGTCGCCGTCGATGCGGTGGCCGCCGGCCAGCACGGTCGCGCCGCGGTCGACGGCATCCTTCACCAGTTCCTCCGCCTTGCTCACGGCCGTCTCGTCGATGAGCGGACCGATCGTCACGCCCTCCTCGGTGCCGCGGCCCGTGCGGAACGCCGTCACGCGCTCGGTCACCCGCCGCGTGAACTCCTCCACCACGGATTCATGCACGATGAAGCGGTTGGCCGCGGTGCAGGCTTGGCCCACGTTGCGGAACTTCGCCGCGATCGCGCCGTCGACGGCCTTGTCGAGGTCGGCATCCTCGAAGACGACGAACGGCGCGTTGCCGCCGAGCTCCATCGAGGTGCGCAGGATGCCCGTGGCCGCCTGCTTCATGAGCTGCTGGCCCACGGGCGTCGAGCCTGTGAAGCTCAACTTGCGCAACCGCGGGTCGGCGATGATCGGCTCCGAGAGAGCACCGGAGTGCGAGGTCGTGACGACGTTCACGACGCCGGCGGGAAGGCCGGCGTCGGCGAGCAGCTGCGCGAAATACAGCGTGGTGAGCGGGGTCAGCGCGGCCGGCTTGACGACGACGGTGCAGCCCGCGGCGAGCGCAGGCGCGATCTTGCGCGTCGCCATCGCGAGCGGGAAGTTCCACGGTGTGATGAGAAAGCACGGCCCGACCGGATGCTGCGACACGATCATGCGCCCGGTGCCCTCCGGATTGATGCCGTAGCGCCCCGTGACCCGCACCGCCTCTTCGGAGAACCAGCGCAGGAACTCGCCGCCATAGGTGACCTCACCGCCCGACTCGGCCAGTGGCTTGCCCATCTCAAGCGTCATGAGCAGCGCGAACTCCGCGCGGCGCTCCTGCAGCAGGTCGTAGGCGCGGCGGAGGATGTCGCTGCGAACCCTGGGGGCGGTCGCGGCCCAGGAGTCTGCCGCAGCGACCGCGGCATCCATCGCCTTCGCGCCGTCGGCGGGCGAGGCATCGGCGATCGACTTGATCTCGGCACCGGTGGACGGGTCATAGACCTTCAGCTCCCGCCCATTCTCGGCCGCTACCCACTCACCGCCGATGTACAGACCCGCGGGAACCTTCGCGAGAAGCTCGGCCTCGTTCATGCTGAGGCCAGCGCTTCCGCGACGACCCTCAGTCCCTCGGTCAGCAGTTCGTCGGAGATCGACAGCGGCGGGAGGAAGCGGATGACGTTGCCAAAGGTCCCGCAGATCAGCACTATGACGCCCGCGGTGTATGCCGCGGTCGCGATGCGGCCGGCCAGTGCACTGTCCGGCTCACCCGTCGACGGGTCGACCAGCTCGATCGCCACCATCGCACCGCGTCCGCGCAGGTCGCCGATGCGGGCATCCGTCTTCTGCATCGCTCCGAGCGCGTCGAGAAGGATGCTCCCGAGCTGCTGCGCGCGCTCGACCAGTCCGTCCTCTTCGAAGCTGCGGATCGCGGCGAGCGCCGCTGCACAGGCGAGCGGGTTGCCCGCATAGGTTCCGCCGAGACCGCCGGCGTGCGGGGCATCCATGATCTCTGCGCGGCCCGTGACGGCCGAGAGCGGCAGGCCGCCCGCGATGCCCTTCGCCGTGGTGATGAGATCGGGCACGATGCCCTCGTGCTCGCAGGCGAACATGGCGCCGGTCCTGGCGAACCCGGTCTGCACCTCGTCGGCGATGAACACGACGTCGTTCTCCCTCGCCCACTCCACGAGCGCCGGGAGGAAGCCCGGAGCCGGCACGACGAAGCCGCCCTCGCCCTGGATCGGCTCGATGATGATGGCCGCGAGGTTCGCCGCACCGATCTGCTTCTCGATCATCGTGATCGCCCGCTTCGCCGTCTCGGCACCGCTCAGCCCACCGTCACGGAAGGGGTAGGACATCGGGGCACGGTAGATCTCTGAGGCAAACGGCCCGAAGCCGCTCTTGTAGGGCATGCTCTTCGCGGTGAGCGCCATGGTGAGGTTGGTACGGCCGTGATAGGCGTGGTCGAAGGCGACGACGGCCTGCTTGTGCGTGTAGCTTCGAGCGATCTTGATCGCGTTCTCCACGGCCTCGGCACCTGAGTTGAACAGGGCACTGCGCTTCGCGTGGTCGCCGGGGGTCAGGCGGTTGAGTGCCTCGGCGACCTCGACGTAGGAGTCGTACGGTGTGATCGTGAAGCAGGTGTGGGTGAACTGGTCGAGCTGTGCGCGCACGGCCTCGACGACGGCGGGTGCACTGTTGCCGACGCCGGTGACCGCGATGCCGGAGCCGAGGTCGATAAGGGAATTGCCGTCGACATCCACGAGCACTCCCCCGCCGGCCGCCGCAGCAAAGACCGGAATGGAGTGCCCGACCCCGGATGCCACGGCCTGCCTCTTGCGCTCGGCCAGCGCGATCGACTTCGGGCCCGGAATCGCGGTGACCAGCCTGCGCTCCTGCGGAAGCGACGGGCCGCCCAGTGGAGTCGAACCCTGTTGGGTCGTGGTCTGCGGGTCGGAAACGATAGTCATCTGTCGGCCATCCTCGTGTCGTGGCTGCCGTCGTCTGCGACGGTGCTCTCAGCGCAATGCTAGGGAAGTCGTGCCCCGTCAGGTCATAGACACTGCGTATAGTGATGTCAGCCTCGTTAGCCGTCACGTCCACTGGAGGGGAGCTATGCCCGCCACCCTGCGCGCGCTGCTCGGCAGTCCTTCTTTGCAGTTGCGCCTGCTCACGCCCGAGCAGGACGCTCTCGGCACCGAGATCGCCTGGGTGCACAGCTCCGATCTCGTCGATCCGACGCCGTTTCTCTCGCCCGGCCAGGTGCTGTTGACCACCGGAACGCACTTCCCGACAGAGCCGGGGGCCGACGATTTCTACGATCGCTACGTGTCACGGCTGACCGTCCTCGGCATCACGGGGCTCGGCTTCGGCACGGACGTCATCCGTGACGGCACGCCCGACGGTCTCGTCCGCGCCTGCCGAGAGGCGGGCCTGCCCCTGTTCGAGGTGCCGTACAAGACCCCGTTCATCGCGCTCATCCGCTTCGTCGCCGACATCTCCGCGGAAGACAGCTACGCGAGGGATGGCTGGGCATTGCGCGCACAGCGCGCGATCTCGCTCGCGGCACTGCGTCCCGACGGCCTCTCGGCGACCCTCGCGGAACTCGCCACACAGCTGGGCGGATGGGTGGCACTGTTCGACTCGGGCGGCTCGCTCGACCGGGTGTTTCCGGCCGGCGCGCTCGGCGAACCCACGATCGAGGCTGTACGAGGCGACGTCGCACGGCTGCTGCGGAGCGGCCAGCGCTCCAGCGCGACCGTCACGGCTGGCACCGAGAGTCTCACCCTGCAGACCCTTGGTGCCACCGGTCGACTGCGCGGTGCCCTCGCGATCGGGGGAACGAGCGTGCGCGACCGGGCCAGTGAGCAGGTCGTCACAAGCGTCATCGCCCTCGCAAGCCTCGCGCTCGAGCAGAACCACGCGCTCGATCGCACCAAGGGCCACCTGCGATCGGGGCTGCTGCACATGCTCCTCGGCGGTGAGACCAAGCTGGTCGACGGCATCGCTCGCCAGATGTGGGGCGCGCTTCCGGTCGCTCCCGTGTGCATTGCCGTGGCGGATACGAAGCCCGACGAGGTCGATTCCATGGTCGAATACCTCGAGCTGCGGGTGGAGGGGCGTTCTGCTCCGCTCTTCTACGCCGTAGAGGGCGACACCGTCGTGCTCTGCGTGCGCGCGGCCGACCTGGCCACCGTCGAGGAGTTCGCGCGCGAGTTCGGCGCGCGCGTCGGGGTCTCCGCGCCCGCGCACTACGACAGCCTGCGCGATGCCTGGCACCAGGCCGGGATGGCACTCGCCCAGGCGCAGACGTCGACGGATGCCCCCGGCCACCTCCTGCACTTCGAGTCGCTGTCGCGGAACGGCATGCTCGCCTTCGTCGCGGGCGAGGACGCGCGGGAGCTCGGCAACGCCATCCTGAAACCGCTGCTCGATCATGATGCGGCGGAGGACACAAGACTCGTGAGCGCGGTGCGGGTGTGGCTCAGCCACAACGGCCAGTTCGAGGCGGCCGCGCGCGAGCTCGGAGTGCACCGGCACACCCTACGGGCCTGGATCGCGCTGGCCGGTGAGCTGCTCGGCCGGGATCTCGGCTCGTTCCAGGCGCGTGCTGAGCTGTGGGTGGCCATCCTCGCGACCATGCACTGACGCTGGTCGAGCGGCTGCGACGAAGGAGCAACCCTTTCGAGTCCGAGTGGCGTCAGTTGAAGGCGCTGAGGCCGGTCAGCGCACGTCCGAGGATGAGCGTGTGGATCTCGTCGGTGCCCTCATAGGTGCGCACCGATTCGAGGTTTGCCAGGTGTCGCATCACCGGGAACTGGCTCGTGATGCCGTCCCCTCCGAGGATCGCGCGGGCCTCGCTCGCTATCCCGATCGCCTCCCGCACACTGTTGAGCTTCCCGACGCTGATCTGGGTGGGCGTAAGCGCGTCCCGCTCCTTCAGGCGACCCAGATGCAGGGCGAGCAGCACCCCCTTCTCGTACTCGACGAACATGTTCGCGAGCTTCGACTGGATGAGCTGGTTCGCTCCGATCGGCCTGCCGAACACCTCCCTGCTCGTCGAGCGATCGAGCGCCGCTTCGAGGCAAGCGCGAGCCGCACCCATCGCGCCCCAGATGATCCCGTAGCGCGCATCGTCCAGGCAGCTGAACGGGCCGGAGAGCCCGCGGGCCCCGGGAAGCATGGCCGACTCCGGCACCCGGACAGAGTCGAGCTGGATGTCGCACTGGATCGAGGCGCGCATCGAGAGCTTGGTATCTATCGCGGTCGCCGTGAATCCCGCCGCGTCGGTCGGCACGAGAAAGCCGCGCACCCCGTCCTCTGTCTTCGCCCAGACCACGGCGACATCCGCAATGCTCGCAAGCCCGATCCACCGCTTGCTGCCGTCGAGAATCCAGTCAGTACCGTCGCGGCGTGCGGTCGTGAGCATGGCGGCGGGATCGCTGCCACCGGTCGGTTCCGTGAGGGCGAAGCATCCGATCTTCTCTCCTCGGGCCATCGCCGGCAGCCACTCGTGCTTCTGCTCGTCCGAGCCGTACTTGGAGATCGCACCCATGGCCAGCGATCCCTGCACGGAAACGAAGGTGCGCCATCCGCTGTCCGCTGCCTCGATCTCGAGGCAGACCAGACCGTAACTGACCGCGCTCGCTCCCGCACAGCCCTCGTCGTCGAGGTGCATGCCAAGGAATCCGAGCGAGCCCAACTCTCCGACGAACTCGCGCCTGAAGTGCTTGTCCTCGAAGTCCTGCTCTATCACTGGCAGGATGCGGTCGGTCGCGAATGCGCGCGCCGCGTGTGCCCAGCCGATCTCTTCCTGACTGAGCAAGCCGTCGAGATCGAACGCGGTTTCCAGCAGTGTCGTCACGCCGATCCTCTCGTCGAGTGTTCCGCGCGCGGCAGCGCCTGGCGACGACCACCGTTCAGCGTGGATTCATCCTATAGCGCAGCATTCTTGCTCGACCTGGGCCGTGAGCACGACATAAGGTTGTGGGAACGTGCAGCGCTGCCGAATCTCTTCGGTCGCGCGCGCCCCGCGCACCCAGGAGTGAGGAACATCATGAGCGACTTCGCAGTAGTGAATCCGGCGACCGGCGAGACGGTCAGGGACTACCCCACGATCACGGATGCGCAGCTTGCGAGCGCGATCGGACGGGCGGACGATGCCCACCGCGGCTGGTCCCGCGGAACCACCGTCGCCGAGCGGGCGAGTCTGATCCGGCGCGTGGGTGAGCTGCACGTCGAACGTCGTGAAGAGCTCGCCGACATCATCGTGCGCGAGATGGGCAAGCCGCGGGAGCAGGCCCTCAGCGAGATCGACTTCAGCGGCGACATCTACGGCTACTATGCCGACAACGCCGAAACTCTCATGGCAGACGAGAACATCGACCTGCTCGGCGGGGACGGCACGGCCCTCGTTCGGCGCAGTTCTCTCGGGGTACTGCTCGGCATCATGCCGTGGAACTTCCCCTACTATCAGGTGGCCCGCTTCGCCGGCCCGAACCTCGTCATCGGCAACACCGTGCTGCTCAAGCACGCGCCGCAGTGCCCGGAGTCTGCCGCGGCCATCGAACAGATGTTCCTCGACGCGGGGTTCCCCGACGGCGCCTACGTGAACATCTACGCCACCAACGATCAGATCGCCACGGTCATCGCTGACCCACGCGTTCAGGGCGTCTCGCTCACCGGCTCCGAGCGGGCGGGCGCTGCCGTTGCCGAGATCGCGGGCCGCCACCTCAAGAAGGTGGTGCTTGAGCTGGGCGGCTCCGACCCGTTCATCCTGCTCAGCACGGACGACCTGGATGCCACGGTCGAGGCGGCGGTCTCCGCACGAATCGACAACAACGGCCAGGCCTGCAATGCGGCCAAGCGATTCATCGTGATCGACGAGCTGTACCAGCCGTTCCTCGACAAGTTCACCGCGGCGATGACCGCCGTGAAGCCCGGCGACCCGATGTCGGCCGGCACCGTGCTCGGTCCGCTCTCCTCCGCCGGCGCGACGGCGCGGCTGCAGGACCAGCTCGATCGCGCGGTCGCCGGGGGTGCACGCCTCGTCGCCGGAGGGAGACGCGACGACAACTTCTTCTATTCGACCGTACTCACCGACATCACACCGGACAACGATGCATACCACGAGGAGTTCTTCGGTCCCGTCGCCGCGGTCTACCGGGTGGGCTCAGAGGACGAAGCGATCGCCCTTGCCAACGACACCCCGTTCGGACTCGGCTCTTACGTGTTCACGACGGACGCCGACCAGGCCATGCGCGTCGCCGACCGCATCGAGGCCGGCATGGTCTTCATCAACGTGGTGGGTGCCGACAGCCCGGAGCTGCCCTTCGGTGGCGTCAAGCGCTCGGGTTCCGGCCGCGAGCTCGGACGCTTCGGTGCGGACGAGTTCGTCAACAAGAAGATGATCCGCATCGGCTGACACCGCGTCGAAGCGCGGCAACCCTCGGCAGTGTGCGCGGATATGCTCGCGCGCATCCGGTCCTGGAACAATAATGGGGACTGCGCCACCGAATTTATCGCCGTGCGCGGGAAGGGGCAGCATGTCCGAGCTCGTGCCCATTCCGAATCCCGGTGTCCCGGAACTCTACGGCGAGGTCGGAGCGCCGCTCGTGGTGCTCGTGCACGACTGGTACGGGCGCTTGCCGTGGCTGAAGTTCTACGCAGATGCGCTCGCCCACCGCGGCTTTCGCGTCGCGGTCCCCGATCTGTACGACGGTGTGGCCACCGACGACGCCTCAGATGCGGAAGGCCTCATGGAGCGGCTCGATGTGGCGACGGCCCTCTCCGAGATCGACGACATCATGCAGCTCGCCCGCGCGCAGGGGTCGCAGCGCATCGGCCTGGTCGGGTTCTCGATGGGCGGCTGGCTCGCACTGCTGCACGCGCAGTCCGGAATCGCGGATGCCGTGGTCGCCTACTACGCGACGCTCACCGCCGAGCAGCACGGCGTCATCCCCAGCCCCGTCGAACTGCACTTCGCCGAGGTCGATGAGTGGGTCGACGGCCAGGATCCGGAGGCGTTCATCGACAGGCTCAAGGATCACGGAACCCCCGTGACGGAATACGACTACCCGGGGACGGTGCACTCCTTCGCGAACGCGACGATTCCAGACAAGGCGGATGTCGCTGCCGCATCTCTCGCGTTCTCCCGCACCGCGAGCTTCCTGGAGAAGCACCTCATCGACTGAGCATCCTGTCGAGTCAGCGCGCGATACCGCTCGACCATCGCGAAACGAAATGTCTCGCTCGCTGATGCAACGCTTCCCACTCCCGGTCGATCGCTACCTGTTCGTTCACCAAAGCAGAACCGACGCCGACGCCGACGCAGCCGAACGCCGCATATTCCTCGGCCTCAACGGGCGTGATTCCACCGGTCGGGACGAGTGGAATGTCTTCCAGCGGCCCGGCAAGCGCGCGCAGGTATTGCAGTCCACCAACTGC
Source organism: Parafrigoribacterium humi (assembly GCF_040227205.1). Lineage (NCBI taxonomy): Bacteria > Bacillati > Actinomycetota > Actinomycetes > Micrococcales > Microbacteriaceae > Parafrigoribacterium > Parafrigoribacterium humi. The sequence continues at coordinate 150,818 of NZ_JBELOA010000004.1, forward strand.
GTCAACGGGAAAGACCTTCACCCTCGACGCTCCTGACCGCCACGCCAGATCGATCTCGGTCGGCGTCAATGCTCCACAGACGACAGGGACGGATTCTTCATTCGCAGCTGCGAGGACGTCCGCCGACGTTGTCGGAGTAACAAGAAACCGTGCTCCCGCTCCGACCGCACGATGCACGTCATCGCGAGTACGAATGGTGCCCATCCCGACTAAAACACCCGGCTCATCACGCCAACGCTCGACAGCCTCCGTGCTTCCCGGGGTTGGCAGCGTCACCTCCACGGTCGTGATACCTCCGGCCACCAGGGCACGGAAGAGCTCGTCCTGCGGACGAATCTGTTTCAAGCGGATGATCGCGATCACACCCGAGGGTAGATCTGTGCGCATTCTCACGCCCCCAACCGCGGTTCAGGACGCACCAACCATTGCTCGGCGGTCACCCCGAGGGTCGCGAGAATGTGCTCTTCCGAAGGAAGAGGGCCATGGTCGCTCACGGAAGCGAGCGCCGCACCAGCGACCAGATGGCCGAGTCTCAGCCTGGCCTCGTGGTCGAAACCACGTAACTTCGCCGAGAGCCAGCCGGCAGCAAACGCGTCACCGGCACCGACCGGCTCAACGACATCCACCACGGGTGCGGCCACGGATACCTCGCCGATGGCCGTGAATGACACGGCGTCCCGCGCGCCGTCCTTCACCACGAGCGTCCCGACCTCCGGCATCAGTGATCTCACCTCGCGCGCCGTGTGCGTACCCCAGAGGACCTCGGCCTCATCGAGACCAACGAAGACCACATCCGCACCCCTGGCCAAGCGCAACAGTTCGTCGTACGGCGGGGATGCCCACAGTTGCGGGCGGTAATTGACATCAAAACTGACGACCGTGCCCGCGAGCGGGCGATCGTGTACAAGGTAATCGATGACGTCCCTGCACGATTCGGACAGCGCAGGCGTGATGCCGCTCACGTGGACAACCCGCGGTGGATTCGAGCGCAGCTCCTCGACCATCCGACGATCCAGCCCACTGCCGGCGGAGCCAGTGCGGTAATAGTGAACGACTGAGCCGTCGGCAGCTGCCTCTTTGAAGAACACACCTGTTGGCCTGGAGTCATCCCTCTCGACCCGCGAGGTATCGACACCGCTTCGCGCCAGCTCGTCGAGCAGGATGGACCCCAGAAAATCGTTCCCGACTCGTCCCAACCACGCGCCCTCGTGACCCAGCTCAGAAATATAGCTGACCACGTTTGATTCAGCGCCGGCAGCCCGCAACACGAACGCGGAATCGGCATCTACCCGGCCGGGTATCACGGGAACGACCGCGATCATCGTCTCTCCGATGCCGAGAACGTCCACGGATGGGGAGCTGGCGTCACGAACCGGCATCGCCCTGCTCCCGCTCACACGTCGACGGAAGTGCGTGTGGCAACGCTGAGGTGATCGAAGAGACGATCAACTTCATCTCTGGACTCAGGATCGAGCACATACGAAAGTGGACCCCTCGCCGCAGTGGAAGAGAACACGCCCTGACGCTTCAGAATGTGTTTCTCAACCGCGACGAAGACATCGATCGTGGTCTGAAGATTGACCAATGCCACCAATGGGCCCCCGATACCGTAGGCCCGCGCCCAGTCACCCTCGTTCAGCGCCTCCCACATTCGCTGGATGGCCCAACAGACCTCCGCACCGGGCATCGTCCCGACGGCTCCGCGCCGGAAGCTGTCGATGAGAGCTGCTCCGCCGGTGCCTTCGAACGCCCTGGCCTCGCCTCCCGTCGCGTCACGCAGCATCGACAGACGTGGCCCGATCGGCGCCGCTTCCGGCTTGAAGTAGACGCGGGAGCCGTACTCACTGAGCAGCTTTGCCTGGATCTCGATGGTCAGGGGGCGGCCGATGTAGCCGCTTGCGTCTTGCACCACGAGACCGATGGTCGTCGCATCCGCGATCTCGGCGTAATAGCCGTACAGCGCGTCATCGTCTAGAGCGACGGTGACGGGTGGGATCGCCATCAATCCGTCCGCTCCCGTGGCCTCGGCGTGCTTCGCGTGCATCACCGCGGTCTTGGTGCTCTCCGCTCCACAACTGATGATCGACAGTGCCCCGCGCTGATGCGCGACACCAACGACGCGTTCCGTCAACTGGTGACGCTCGGCCTCTGTCAGGCGGAGGATTTCCGTGACCATGCCCGTCGTGAGTCCTGCAACCCCTTGATCCAGAACCCAGTTCAACTCCCTGTCCAGGGTGACTTCATCAATGCCGCCGTCCGGGAGAAAGGGGGTTTGAATGACGGGAAGAACTCCCGCCAGCTCACGATTGTCAGACATTCACATCTCCTATTTCTTAATACACTTGCCGAATGCGACCGCCCCGTGGCCGCGTCGCGTTGTTGGTGGGGTCTGTCGAAGCCCGGGGTTACCAGTCCCCGACAGATCCATCGGAATGGAACACGCGCTGAAGCACCTCCGGCTGGAAAGGATGCTTTCGCACTTCCTCCTCATTGATCTCAATCCCGAGCCCCGGTTGGTCATGCGGATAGACGAGACGCCCCTCGCGAGACATCGTGTGCGCAGAACTGACAACGTCCTGCCGCCACGGAACGTCCGCGTGGACGGTTTCGCAGATGACATAACTCGGTTGGCTGAAGCCGAACTCGAACGACGCCGCTGTGCTGACTGGTCCCTGCGGGTTGTGGGGGGCCAGGCTGATCCGATAGGCCTCAGCCATGGCGGCCACCCTGCGTGCCTCACTCAGCCCGCCAACGTGGGTGATGTCCAACTGGCAGACATCCAGCGCGCCGGCTTCGAACAGAGGGCGGAACGCGTGCTGCCCGATGACCCGCTCGCCCGTTGCCACCGGAGTCTTCGTTGTCCGGTTTATGCGTGCCAAGCCGTCGATCGCCTCGGGCCAGCACGGCTCCTCGAGAAACAGCAGCCCGAAATCGTCCAGCGCCGAGGCGAACCTCAATCCCATCGCGGGCGAGGGCCTCGCGTGGCAGTCGACCATCAGATCGATGTCGTCCCCGACCGCATCGCGCATCGCGGAAACACAACCGACCGCGTGCCGGACGGCGGTCATCCCCTCGAGCGGCATTGTTGGCGGAACTGCCATCGACTTCATCGCCGTGAATCCGTCAGCAACCGCTGCAGCGGCGAGCTCGCCGAAGCGCTCGTAATCAGATACCGGGGTCTCGTAGAAGTCCTTCATCTCGCCACCGCCGAGGTGGCAATAGGTGCGGATGTAATCACGCACCCGGCCCCCCCACAGTTGGTGGCACGGGACACCGCACGCCTTGCCCAGGATGTCCCACAGCGCGATATCGATCCCGCTGATCGCGGTCGCCCTCACAATGCCATTGCCATGCCAGAAGTGCTGGCGGTTCATCGTCTGCCAAAGATGCTCGACCCGTTGAGGATCCTCTCCGAGCAGCAATGGAGAAAGATCTTCAATCGCGCCAGTCACCGCCGCGGTGTTCCACTCGAGCGTCGCCTCCCCCCAGCCGATCAACCCCGGCTCGTCCGTCGTGATCTTGACGAACACCCAATTGCGCATCCTGGCGTTGCACACCAGCGACTCAACGGCCGTGATCTTCATCGGATACCCTCCCTTGTCGCCGTACCTACGGGGTGCAGCGGGGCGTCGCCTCGAAGCACGCGCAGTACCTCCTGAGCCGCATTCGTCTGGGCGGCGATAAGCGAGTCGCTCGAATAGAAGCCCGCATGTGGACTGAGCACGACGTTTGGGGCGCTCAATAACGGATGCGACAGAAGAGGCGGCTCTGGATCGAAAGCATCGATGGCCGCCCAGGCCAGACGATCCTCGCGCAGCGCGGCGGCCAGCGCCTCGTCGTCGATGAGTGCGCCACGGGCGGTGTTAATCACTCCGGAGTGCCGATCGATCATGGCGATCTGTTCCGCGCCAAGCAGCCCGCGAGTCGCCGGAGACAGCGGCAGATGGAGGGTTACGACATCAGCCGCGGAGAGCAGCTCGTCGAGAGGCATCAACTCCGCATCTGCCTGCGCCTGGACCAGATACGGATCATGCACGATAACGCGCATGCCGAGGCCTGTTCCGAGGGCGGCGACGGCGCGACCTATCCTTCCGAAGCCCACAACCCCGAGCGTCGCGCCACGAAGCCGGCGGGGTGCCGGCGAGGAGGCGTAGTCCCAACCGCCCCCGCGTACGTGGCGGTCGTACGCCGGGATACGTCGCCAGGCGGCGAGCAGCATCGCGATCGTGTGCTCGGCCATCTCGTCGACGCAATATTCGGGGTTGTTCGTAACCTGGATGTTCCGCGTGTTTGCGGCTGTTACGTCGATCTGGTCATAACCAACCCCGTAGCTGCCAATTACTCTGCACCGGGTCAGCGAAGCGATCAGGGATTCGTCACAGGCAAAGTAGTCGCTCAGAATGGCGTCCGCATTGACGCACGCCGCTCGAATCTCGGCCTCAGGAAGGTGTCTCGCATCGATGACCTCAGCCCCCACCTCGGCGAGGATGTTCCGCTCGATGTCGAGGCTCGAAAAGGACGTGCCCGCCCCAGCCACGACGACTGGCACGCTCGTCACAGGCTCCATTGCGGTCACGGCGTCACCGCCGCTGCTCCACCCGTCTGATCCATTCCGTGTTCGGGCAGGATCGCGCTCAAGAACAGCTTGGTGCGAGGCTGTTGCGGATTGTCGAGCAGGCTCGCCGGAGTGTTCTGCTCGATGATCCTGCCGTCGTCCATGAAGACGAGCGTGTCCGCGACCTGCCGGGCAAAGCCGATCTCGTGAGTGACGACGACCATGGTCATCCCATCGCTGGCGAGCGACTGCATGACCGCGAGCACCTCGCCCACGAGTTCCGCATCAAGCGCACTCGTAGCCTCGTCGAACAGCATCACCCGTGGTTCCATGGCCAGTGCACGCGCGATTGCGACGCGCTGTCGCTGCCCACCGGACAGCTGCTCGGGCCAGGCGTCGGCACGATCTGCCAAACCGACGTGCGCGAGGTTCCTGCGTGCGATGTCCTCGCATTCGCCCTTGGCCAGGCCCTTCACCTTTCTCGGCCCTACGGCGACATTGCCGAGAACGGTCATGTGCGGGAACAGCTCGAAGTGCTGAAACACCATCCCGACCGTACTTCTGGTTTGCGCGATCTCGCGAGCAGACAGGGACTTGTAGCCGCGTCCGGCCTTCCTTCGATAGAGCACGTCCCCGTCGATGCGCACCTCGCCGGAGTCCGGAGTCTCCAGGTTATTGATGCATCGCAGCAGGGTGGTCTTGCCACTGCCGGAAGGCCCGATCACGCAGACGACCTCGCCACGCTGGATCGTCAGGTCGACTCCGCGCAGCACTTCTCTGTTGCCGAAGGACTTCTTGATATCGACTAGCTCGATCACGCCGAGACCCCTTCAATTTCGGACCGGGCGTCTTCGTCGCCTGGCTTCGCCTGCGTTTTCTTGTCCGAGTATCCTGCCTTCGACCTACGCTCCAGATAGCGGACGAACCAGAGCGACGGCAGGCCGATCACCAGGTAGATCAGGAAGACCATGGTGTAGACGGTGAAATAGTCGTACGTACGTGCGGCGACCAGTTGTCCGGCGAAAAGGAGCTCCTGCACCGACAGCACCGACACCAGCGATGTGTCTTTGAACAATGCGACCAGATAGTTCCCGAGCGCGGGAATGACGATGCGCACAGCCTGCGGCAGCACGACAACAACCGATATCTGGAAGCCGCTCATACCGAGCGCGGCCGCTGCTTGCGCTTGTCCCTTCGGCACCGCTTCGATCCCCGCGCGATAAACCTCGGAGATGTAGGCGGTGTAGTGCAGTGTCAGCCCGATGAAGCCGGCCGAGAACGGATCCAGATGTATCCCGATGAACGGGAGTGCGAAATAGATGTAGATGAGCTGGAGCAGAAGCGGTGTTGACCTGATGAAGTCGATGTAGGCACCCGCGATGATGCGGATCGCGCGAAAGCGCGAGATCCGCATCATCGCGACCGGGAGGCCGAGAATGAGCGATACGACGATCACCCCGAGTGTGAGGGCAATGGTGATTCCCACACCGGCTATCAGGGGCCCGATGGCCTCTGCAGCCACGTCCCAGTTGAAGTCTGCCACTGTCTTACTGCCCAGGGATCGTGACGTTAGACTCGCCGAGGCCGTAAGTCTTGAGGATCCTCAGCACGACTCCGTTATCGCGAATCTCACTCAGCGCCCGGGAGAACGCGGCGTTGAGGGAGCAGTCAGCAAGACGGAATCCGTATCGTGCGTAGCCGTAGCCGTACTCGGTGATGATCTCCTGAGGGATGGGAGCGTCAACCAGAACGAGGTTTGAATTCGGGTTGTCTTTGATGTACTCACCCATCGTTACCGGATCCTCGAGGGCGACGTCGACCGAACCGTTGGTCACAGCTGCAAGTTCGGTGTTCTTGTCCTTGAAGATGGTGATGTTCGGAGCCTTCACTGCCTCCAGATAGGTCTGATTGATCGATCCACCGACGGTGGCAACAGTGATGTTGCTCTTCAGCAGATCGTCATACGAGGTGATCCGACTTTCGTCGCCCTTGCGCACGACCATCTGTGGGCCGTACCACCAGCCGGGGCTCGAGAACTGAAGCTGTTTGAGCCGCGGCTCCGTCACGTGGATGTTCGCGTTGATGACGTCGATCTTCTTGCCCTGGAGCGACGGCACGAGGGAATCGAACGGCATGACGACGCTCTTGAGCTTTGTGATCCCCGCATACTTCAACGCGGTGTGAACGATGTCGACATCGATGCCGAGGGGCTTGTTCGTAGCCGGATCCATGTAGTTATACGGCTTCGCTCCCTCCAGACCGAGGGTGAGCCCGTTTTTCACGGCATTCGCGTAGGAGTCGTCGGTGCAGTTGAGTTGAGGCAGCGGGTTGGGACTGGGATCCCACCCGCCCCACTGGGTGACGGCCTCAACGTCCGACTTGGTCTTCACCGCGTCGGTTTTGGCCGTGTCGGTTGAGCTGCACCCTGCCATGGCGAGGGTGCCTATGACCGCGAGCGTGGCCATCGACAATGCAGATTTACGAATCATGGTGCTGCTGTCCTCCGTATGTCTTCTTTGACTTAAGTTGCCGACAACACCGTGCTTGCGTCGTTGTCGTTACTAAACGGTATCCCGAAAGTATCTTCGGCCTTACGAAGAATAGCGCACTCTTACACCGCCCGGCAATAGCTTTTGTATGACAAGAGGGAAATTTTTACCAGGAAAAGTAGCTAAGTTCTTCTGTCTGATATTTCGGTATTTGGGATATAGTGTCAAAAGTTCCGAGAAGTCCGCCGGACTGAACCCGCCCAGACGGGATTCGGCCACCGCAAAAGAGAATGGGGCACGATGATGGCCGCAGTGACACAGGCTCCATCCACGAGCGTCGACAGAACGCTCACAATCCTGGAGACTCTCGCCGCATCAACGGAGGCAATGACGCTTACCGTGCTTGCGCAGAAGACGCATATCCCGCTCACGACGTGTGCGGCGATCATGATCAGCCTGGAGAATCGTGGCTACGCAACTCGAAGGATCGTCGGTAGGAGTCACTTCTGGAGGCTCACGATGGGCCTCTACGGTCTGGCGTCCCAATTGGTGCGGGAGATCGACCTGTCTTCGATCGCACAGCAGGAGCTGCGTGATCTCGCCGAGCGCATCAAGTGCCCCGTACACATCGGGGTGCTCAATGGGCAATCCGTCGTGTACATCGCGAAGGCGGCTTCGCCCGGCTTCATCCAGTTCGACACCTACCCGGGCAAAGTCGCGCCCTTCAATCTCACCGCTCTCGGAAGGGCGATCGCCGCGTATCTCCCCGAGGAAGAGCTGAACCCATTGCTCGGCAAGCTGGTGCCGGGAGCCGGCCCCGCCCCACTCGCGTCCGGACCCTCGGCCTTCGTTCAGGAGTTGCAGCAGACCAGGAAGCGCGGCTACGCGGTGGAGAACGAGGAGGAGGAAGCGGGCGTTTCCTGCCTGGCCGCACCGTTCTTCAACGCCGACGGCCATGTTGCGGGATCCGTCGGAGCCACCAGCCTTGCAAGCGAACTTGTTGGCCAGAATCGCAAGGACATCGCGAACGAGTTGATCAAGCTCGGCAGGGAGATCTCTCACCGCCTGGGCTTCGACTCCCACTAGCCGCCACTGTCCATGGGCTGCCATCACGCCGGCGTCCAATATCCTGCTGTCGAAGCGGTGGTCTCGCTGAATTGTGTCGTACGACACACCCAATTAGCGTTGACCATAACCGAACGATTGGAACGGCGTGAGTCCTGGTTCAGGAGAACAGCAAGCCTCTGGTCGCTACACGGTGCAGAGCGTCGCTCGGGCGCTCGACATACTCGACATTATCGCGGAGTCTCGCGACGGACTCAGCCTGACCGAGATCGCGAAGGAGATCGGAATCTCGAAGAGCGCGACATACTCGCTGCTTCGAACGCTGGTCGATAGAGGTCACTTGCGGGAGGTCGCGGCGGGACCCCGCTATCGTCTCGGAGTCGGGCTGGTAAAACTCGCCGACATCGCCCTGGCTCAGATATCGCTCGCCGAGATCGCAAAGCCCATCCTCACCGAGCTGTCCCAGCAACTCGGCATGACGACCCGAATAGCGGTAGCCGATGGCGGGCAGCCGATCTTTATAGATCGTGTCGATGGCCCTGGCACGGTACGGTTTCACACCCCTCTGGGCACGCGCGAACTCGCCCACGCGAGCGCGGCCGGAAAAGCGATCCTCGCCTGCCTGCCCGAAGCGGAGGTACTGGCCCTCTGTGCCGAGCACGGCATGGAGAAGAGAACGAGTCACACGATCGTCACTCCTGAAGCTCTGCTCGCTGATCTTGACCTCGTTCGAAGCAGAGGTTTCGCGACGGACGACGAGGAAGATGCCGAGGGCGTGTTCTGCGTGGGCGCAGCCTTTTTCAATCATCGCGGTGAGTGTGCTGGCGCGATCAGCGCTACCTTCATCAAGCTCGACGTCTCTAACGACCGCATCGAGGAGGTCGGGATGTCCACGAGACAGCACGCCCAGCAGATTTCCGCCGTTCTCGGCGGCCCTGTGCAGCCTGGATCGAGCATTGCCTAGGCAGTACACACCTAGCCGCACCCGGCCACGACCGCTCGAACGGCGCTAGGAGCGTCCGACCACGGGCTCGATGAACCTCAGGTGCTCCTCTGTCGGTGCGACGAGAAAATCAAAGTCACACCCCTCCGATGCCTGAGTGACATGCGCCTGATACAGCGCAGGCCATCCGCGAACATGTTCCGATCGGGGTTGTATCCAGGCGGCCTTCCGCGCGGCCAGTTCCTCGTCATCGATGAGGAGATCGAGCCGTTCCGCGGCGACATCCACACGGATCAGGTCTCCGTCACGTACGAGCCCAAGAGGCCCTCCGACCGCGCCCTCGGGTGACGCGTGAAGGAACACGGTCCCGAACGAGGTTCCGCTCATCCGCGAGTCGGTGACCCTGACCATGTCTGTCACACCGGCGGCGGCGAGCTTTGCCGGAATGGGAATCATGCCCCATTCGGGCATGCCGGGAACTCCGACCGGCCCACAATCGGTGAGTACCAATACGGTGTCTGCCGTCACCGGGAGATTCGGATCGTCGATCCGGCCTCGCATGTCCTCGTATCCCCTGAACACGAGCGCCGGACCGGTGTGTGAAAAGAGTTCAAGCGATGCGGCGGAAGTCTTGATGACAGCTCCATCCGGTGCGAGGTTGCCCGTCACTGTGGTGAAGGAGCCATCGGTGGCGAGAGCGTGGTCGGCGTCGAGAATGGCGGAACCACGCTCACCGGCCGCGGCGATGACCTCCCGGATGCTGGATCCGGATACGCCGACGACATCCAGCTCGAGCAGCGCGGCTATCTCCCGCTCCAGCACGGGCAACCCACCAGAGGAATGGAAGTCGTGGATGAGCAGCCTGCCGGAAGGCTCCACGTCTGCCAATACCGGTACCGTTCGCCCGAGATCGCTCATCTGTTTCGGCGTGAGTCGAATTCCCACCCGACCTGCGATCGCGGGCAAATGAATGATCGCGTTGGTCGACCCCCCGATCGCATGAAGCACCCTCACTGTGTTGTTGAAGGCGGCATGGGTCAGGATGTCTCGCGGCCTGAGGTTCTCCCTGACGAGGGCGACGGCTCGTGCACCAGCCGCACGAGCTCCCTCCAGCGACTGTGTGGAGCCGGCGGGTGCTGTCGATAGACCCGGCAGCGCCATTCCGAGAGCCTCCGTGAGCAGCGCCATCGTGGATGCCGTCCCCATTGTGTTGCACGCACCGACACCGCAGGAGAGACAGTGCTCGAGATCCTTCCATCCAGAGTCATCGAGGCGCCCGGCTCGGTGATCCTCCCACAACCTCCACAGGTCAGTGCCGGTGCCAACGGGTCGACCCTGAAACACGGACACCGGTCGAGCACCACCCAGGACGGCGATCGCAGGGATGTTCGCGCTGGCAACCCCCATGAGCACGGCCGGCACGGTCTTGTCGCAGTTTGCGAGCACGAGCACGCCGTCGAGCGGGTTTGAGCGAATGGTCTCCTCGATCTCCATAGCCAATAGGTTGCGGTAGAGAAACGCACTCGGCTTCATCAAATCTTCGCCGAGAGACATCGTGGGGAATCGAAGCGGTATTCCACCGGCCTCAACCACCCCGGCCTGCGCAGCCTCGGCGAGCGCGCGCAACGGGAGGTTGCACGGGTTCAAGTCGCTCGAAGAGTCGGCAATGCCGATGATGGGTCTGGGGTCATCCGGATCGACAGACACACCGACGCTCCGCACCGCCACGCGATGAGAGACCGAGACCTCATCATCCCCGGCCAGCCATTCCTGGCTTCGTAATTTCAGCACATCACTCCTCTGGTCAGTAGATCGACATCACGGCTCAGGAACGCCGAGCCCCAGTGCCCCCGGAGCGGATTGCACGAGGTCGATGCCACTGCGATCGATCCATTCGAGCGCAAGGGCCGCCCGTCGCACCTTTTCTCGGGCGATCGACGACGCGTAATCGTACAGGTGCAATCCCGCAGGGTAGATAGCCGTGCTGTTGCGTAGTCCGAATTTGGTGTACATGGGGGCCGCCGCAGAGATGAGGTCTGCGCTTTCGTGTCCGCGCACGACGCCGCCCATCGAGTCTGGTGACTCGACATAGATGTCGATCGGAAGGTTCGATGCGGCACGCAACTCCGACACAGTTCCCGGAGTGAGGTCGGATGGCACATTCACGGTCGACGCGCCCATTCGCTCCAGCTGACGCATGGCCACCGGATTGGACGGCGCGAGCATTGCAGAGACCTTCCAGACGATGTTTTCCGGGAGATCGCCGGTGCTCTGCAGATGTACGAGCACTTCGAGCAGACCGAGGTCGGCGACGAGAAAACCGCGAATGCCCCGCTCGACCGCCCGGAGTACGTCCTCGACCCCGTAGCGCAACTGTCGCACTCCTCGAAGCTGGCTTCCCAGCGCAGGCCCGTCTTTCGAGCGGGACTGTGCTCCAATGTCCCAACCCTCGCGTGGGCCGACGAAGAGTGACACTTCGATGCCGTTGTCGACGGCGATCGCAGCCATTTCATCCAGCTCTGCGCCGGTCTGCATCATGGATCCGCTGCCCTGGGAGACCCGGTTGACGACAACGCCGCGATCCGCGGCCTCGGCCAGAACGGCCCTGAACACCCCGGGGCCCTCCACCGAGGGAATCTCGATGCGGAAATGTGCGCCATCCGGAAAGCGCTGGCTGCTGGGGGCCGCTGGCGCCTCCGCACGCAGGTCGAAATAGGCGAGGTAACTGTCAGCTCTCACGAATGATCCCCTTTGATCGATGTTCCAACATTCTCAAATTTGTTCTGTATTACAGAACTGAGTTTGGTAATTACTAAAGCGTAGGCGTGGCGTTTTCCAGTTGTCAACCGACGACAGGAAATCAACGCGGAGCGACGACACGTTGCCTCTGTTCACCCAGGCCTTCGATCCCGAGCGTCATCTCGTCGCCGACGTTCAACCAGCGTTGTGGTTTCATTCCCATTGCGACTCCGGGAGGAGTCCCCGTGTTGATGAGGTCACCGGGTTCGAGCACCATGAACTGGCTGAGATAGTGCACGATATAGGCGGGTTTGAAGATCATGGTCGCCGTTGAACCTCGTTGCCTGCGCTCCCCGTTCACGTCCAACCACATGTCCAACGCGAGAACATCGGCGATCTCCGCCGGTGTGGCCAGCCATGGCCCACAGGGATTGAAGGTCTCCGCAGACTTGCCCTTGGCCCACTGACCACCGCGCTCGTTCTGGAAGGCTCGCTCGCTCACGTCGTTGACCACGGTGTAGCCAGCGATCACGGCGGCCGCCTCTGCCTCATCGGCCAGGTAACTCGCCCGAGCGCCGATGACGATCCCCAGCTCGACCTCCCAATCAAGCTTTGTGGCGCCTCGCGGCATACGAACGTCGTCGTTCGGCCCGATCAGGGTGTTGGGTGACTTCGTGAACAGAATCGGTTCCTCCGGCACAGGCATCCCGGTCTCTGCCGCGTGATCGCTGTAGTTCAAGCCGATGCACAGGATCTGATGCGGTCGCGCGATCGGTGACCCTATGCGTTCACCCGCAAACGACTGCTGGCGACCCGCGGCCACGCGCTCCGCGACCACGGGCTCGAGTGCCGCAATCCCGGACGCGAAGAAGGACTCGTCGAAGTCCGTGACGACATCCGAGACATCAACGTAGGCATCATCGCCGACGCGAACTACAGCCCTCTCCGAGCCGGGCACCCCTATGCGCATGAGATACATGTATTTCCTCCATTCCATAACGGTCGACGGTGTCTCGACCATGGTTCCGATCTATCCGAACTGAACGGATGACGCGCAGATAAGCCCTCGATCCCGCTGCACCTTCATGATTCCCGTCTCGCCGCGGGGCCGGACGACAGGGGACCGATGACCTCGGTGATCTCGTCGATCTTGTCGACGAGCGTCGCGAGCGGTGTTCGATAGGAGAGGCCGCTGACGCTGATGGCTCCGCTGGGGACGGTCGGCGAGGCGAAGAAGACCGGTAGCGCGACACAATTGACACCGGTCTCGTTCTCCTGGTTATCCACGCTGTAGCCGAGTTGCCGAATCCGTCCCAGCTCTTCGCACAGTTCGTCTGCGCTGGTGAGGGTGTGTTCGGTGTGCCGCGGCAGAGTTCCGGAACCGACCCACTCACGCACCGCCCGGTCGTCGGGCAGGCTGTAAGAGAGCAGGAGCTTTCCGACCGCGGTGCAATACGCGGGGTTTCGTCCACCGACGACAGAGGTCAACTGCACCGCGCCAACCGACGGATCAACCTTCGAGCGATAGACGACCGACCGTTCACTCAGTACGGCGTAATGAACCGTCTCACCGAAGCGGCGCACGAGCTCTTCGAGCACGGGGCGTACTCGGACATGATCGGGTCGGAGCTCATGGTGGGTGAACGCCAATCGCAGAAACTCATCACCCAGCAGGTAGCTCCCCCTGCCGTCCTGTACCGCGAGGCCGGCTCGTTTGAGCGACGCGAGCGCGCGGTGCACCGTCGACTTGGCGCTTCCGATGGTCCTCGCAAGCTCATCAAGGCCGATTCCGTCGGCATGACCAGCCAATTCGATAAGTACGGCGAGCACACGATCGGAGCCGACGAGGTGGCTTCCCGTAGGAACTACCTCCGTTGGCTGTTCTCGGCTAGACTGCGACATGTTCCACATGTTAGACCATCATTCAGATAAATGGAAAGTGTGAATTATGATCACGGCCCGTCGGGACGTCACAGTCGACCCCGAACTGCTCACCGCGCTTGAGACCGCAGTGCCGGGAAGAGTGGACATGCGCGCCTCTCGACGCCTCGCGTTGGCCCACGACGCCTCGCACTACTTGCTCACGCCACGGGCCGTGGTCAGTCCGGTCGACACCGGCGAGGTGGCGTCGTTGCTGCGGACCAGCTCCCAACGCGGCACGGAGATTACCTTCCGGTCGGGGGGTACGAGCCTCAGTGGGCAGGCCGTCTCCGACGGTGTACTCGTCGACACTCGCCGCCATTTCCGGGGCATCGAGGTGCTTGACGGTGGTGCTCGGGTCCGGGTGCAGCCAGGAATGACGGTGCGGCAGGTCAATGCGCGACTCTCACCACACAAGCGCAAGCTCGGCCCGGATCCGGCGAGTGAGGCCGCGTGCACCATCGGCGGTGTGGTCGCCAACAACTCCAGCGGCATGGCGTGTGGAATCGAGTTCAACACCTACCAGACGCTTGAGTCAGCGACGCTCGTACTTCCGAGTGGAACAGTCATCGACACCGGGGCCGGAGACGCCGATACCCAACTCCTTCAACTCGAGCCCGAGCTATACCGCGGATTGCTCACCCTGCGCGATCGGGTGAGGAACAATTCCCGTTCGGTCGACACCGTGCGAAAGCTCTACTCGATCAAGAACACCATGGGGTACGGGCTCAACTCTTTCCTCGATCACGACTCGGCGACAGACATCCTCGCTCACCTCGTCGTCGGCAGCGAGGGAACGCTCGCCTTCGTCGCCGAGGCCACTTTCCGCACGATCCCCGTCAAGACGCACGCGGCGACAGGACTGCTCGTATTCGATGACCTCGGTGAGGCTGTGCGGGCGCTGCCCGAGCTCGTCGCCGCAGGACTCGCGACAGTCGAGCTCCTCGACTCGACATCACTCAAGGTCGCGCAGCGGGACAAGGAAGCCGACGCCACGCTACGCGGTATCGACGTCGGAACCCAAGCCGCACTTCTCGTCGAGTACCAAGAGACCGAGTTCGACGCGCTCCAGCAGCGGATGGCTGAATCCGAGCGGTTGTTCTCCGGCCTCCCGCTCCAGTTTCCGGCGCGACTCACCGAAGACGCCAAGGCGAGAGCCGCGCTGTGGCACATTCGCAAGGGACTCTACGCCGCGATCGCGGGCAACCGCCCCGTCGGGACATCCGCCCTTCTCGAGGACATCGCAGTGCCAATGACCGCGCTCCTCGACACCTGCGAGCACCTCACACAACTCTTCACCAGGTATGGCTACGAAGACAGCGTCATCTTCGGCCATGCCAAGGACGGCAACCTGCATTTCATGCTCAACGAGAGCTTTGGCGAGACGGAAAAACTCGAACGCTACATCGCTTTCACCGAAGACATGGTGCAACTCGTATTGAGTGGCAACGGCACGCTCAAGGCCGAGCACGGCACGGGACGGGTCATGGCACCGTTCGTGCGCCGCCAATACGGTGACGAACTCTACGCGGTCATGCAGGAAGTCAAACGACTGTGCGACCCGCACAACGTGCTGAATCCCGGGGTTCTGCTGAATGAGGATGCGACATCCGCCGTCCAGCACCTCAAAGTCGCCAGACCTATCGAGAAAGAGGTCGACCGCTGCGTCGAATGCGGCTACTGCGAGCCAGTGTGCCCAAGCAAAGATCTCACCCTGACCCCGCGCCAGCGGATCGTGTTACGTCGCGAACTGGCGGACGCGGAGGCTGCGGGCGATCTCGGACTGGTGCGTTCGCTGGAAGCCGACTACCGCTACGAGGGTGTGGACACCTGCGCTGTGGACGGGATGTGCCAGACGGCGTGTCCCGTCGACATCGACACGGGAGACCTGGTGCGACGATTGCGAGCAGAAGCCAACGGTTCGGTTGCTCAAGCAGGCTGGAAGCAGGCGGCACGACACTGGAGTACCGTGACAAAACTCGGCGGCGTCGCGCTGAGCGCAGCCAAGGCGTTGCCTGCACCACTCGTGACCGGAGCGACCGCTGCGGCGCGCGCAATCATGGGAACGGACAACGTCCCGCTCTGGCAGAAAGACCTGCCGTCCGGGGGTACCGCGCGCAAGGATGACACCGACGCGCAGCATCCGCAGTTCGTCTACTTCTCTGCGTGCATCGGCACCATGTTCGGGCCGGCGAAGGGCTCGGAGGGCGTCGGTAGATCGTTAGTCGAATTGTGCGAACGCGCCGGCGTCGAAATGGTGGTACCCGCGGGCATCCAGAGCATGTGCTGCGGGACCCCATGGAAATCCAAGGGAATGACGCACGGGTACAACGAGATGCGCTCACGGGTTATGCCTGCGCTGTGGGAGGCCAGCCGCCACGGGGAACTGCCCGTCGTGGTCGACGCAGCCTCCTGTACAGAAGGACTCGGGATCATGGTTTCCGGATCGGCGGATATGGCAATCCAGTACCCGGCCATACGGGTGATCGACGCCATCGAGTTCGTCGACGAAGTCGTCATGCCGCTTCTCACGGTGCGGCATCGTATCGAATCCCTGTCGCTGCACCCGACCTGTTCATCGACCCACCTGGGCACGAACGACGCGCTGTCCCGGCTATCGAAGGCGATTGCCGACGAGGTCGTCGTTCCCGACGATTGGGGGTGCTGCGGTTTCGCGGGAGATCGCGGAATGCTGCATCCGGAGCTCACGGCATCCGCCACGAAACGCGAGGCGGTGAACGTGCAACAACGCCAGTTCACCGCATACGCGTCGACGAACCGCACGTGCGAGATCGGGATGAGTCGGGCGACGGGGCACGAGTATCGGCATCTTCTCGAACTCGTCAACGAGGCGACCCGTTGACCGCGCGGCAACTACACGGGCACACCGCCCGACGAACCATCCATCACCACAACCCACCATTGGGGGAGAAGAAATGAACAGAACCGCAATTGTCACCGGCGGCGCGAGCGGCCTCGGTGCGGCCAGCGCAAATCGACTCCGGCAGGACGGCATCACGGTGGTGACCGTCGACGTATCGGCAGATGCGGATGTCGTGCTCGACATCCGCGATTCGGCGGCGATCGCCGGGGCAGCAGCCAAGCTCGGCCCTGTCGACATCCTGGTGAACTGCGCTGGCGTGGTCGGCCCCGACGGAAAGCCGCTCTGGGAGGTGGAGGATGCGGAATGGGAGAGGACTTTCTCCATAAATGTGGGAGGCACTTTCAAGATGTGCCGCGCGTTCATACCGGGGATGCGCGAGCGCGGCTGGGGTCGAATCGTCAACTTCGCGAGCATGGCGGGCAAAGACGGCAACCCGAATCTCGCCGCATACTCCGCGTCGAAGGGTGCCGTGATCGCCATGACCAAGTCACTCGGCAAAGAACTCGCTACGAGCGGCGTGCTCGCGAACGCGATCGCGCCGGCCGTGATCGCGACACCCATGAACGCCAGAACGTCGGCAGACGTGCTCGAGCACATCACCAGCTTGATTCCCATGAAGCGAGTAGGTCGTCCGGAGGAGGTCGCCGAATTGGTTGCCTGGCTCACCTCGGACAAGCTCAGCTTCTCGACCGGCGCTGTGTACGACATCAGCGGCGGCCGCGCGACCTACTAAGCGAGCTCACCAATGACAAAGACCCCTCCCATCGAACTCGACGCGATCGCGGCGCACGCGGCAGAAGCCGCGTCCGTCTGGGCCGCAACCCCACCCTCGGTTCGCGCACGTGCGCTCGCTGCCGCTGCCACTGCCCTTGCGGATTCTGCCGCTGACCTGGTCGCCACGGCGATGTCGGAGACCGGCCTGTCTGAGGCTCGCTTGGGCAGCGAGCTGAAACGCACTGTCGTGCAACTCCGCCTGTTCTCCGAGGTGATACTCGAAGGTTCGTATCTGGATGTGCGAATCGACGACGCGGATTCGGATTTCGTTCTGGGGAGCCGTCCGGATATCCGTAGATACCGCGTTCCGGTCGGCCCGGTATTGAACTTTGCGGCGAGCAACTTCCCGTTCGCATTCTCGGTCGCCGGCGGAGACACGGCCTCAGCTCTGGCCGCTGGGTGCCCCGTAGTGGTGAAGGCACATTCGGGTCACGTGCAGCTTTCGGCGCAAACCGCTGCAGTCGTTGCCGGGGCACTCGTGAGTGCCGGTGCGCCCGAGGGAACTCTCCAGTGGATCAGCGGGCAGGATGCCGGCGTCACCCTCCTGCGCGACGCCCGAATCGCAGCGGCCAGCTTCACAGGCTCCATTCACGTCGGCAGGTTGCTGGCAGACATCGCAGCATCGCGTCCAAAGCCGATTCCCTTTTTTGGTGAACTTGGCAGTGTGAATCCCGTATTCGTCACCCGTTCGGGCTTGGCAGAGAACGCAGAGTCGATAGCCGAAGGCTATGTAGCGAGTGTCGCAGGGTCAGCAGGACAGCTCTGCACCAAACCGGGCTTCTTGTTCCTTCCCGCCGATCACGACCTCGCTGCGCGAATCCTCGAACAGGTAGCAAAAGTCAGCGAACACCGCCTGCTCTATCCGGGCATCGCAGCCGGGTACCAGCGTCGGCGCGATACGATTCTCGCCACTCCGGGCGTGAGCGTTGTGGCAGAGGGATCGTTGCGTATCGATGACGAGGGCCAGGGGTGGGCGACACCCACCATAGTCAGTATTTCCGTAGCGATCCTGCGAGATCATGGGGGTTCGTTGCTGGACGAGGCGTTCGGTCCGTTGTCGATCATCGTGGACTACGAAGACGACACGGATCTCGCAGCGGTCGCCGATGAACTCTTCGCTGGCAATCTGACCGGAACCATTCACAGCGCAACCGATGAAGACACCCCAGCACTACGCCGACTTGTCGACTGGATCACCGCCCATGCAGGGCGAGTGCTCTTCGGGGGCTGGCCAACCGGGGTTGCGGTGACCCCCGCAATGCAGCACGGAGGACCATGGCCCGCGACGACGAACGACTCCAGTACCTCTGTCGGAACCGCGGCAATCGGCCGATTTCTGCGCCCTGTCGCTTATCAGGGGGCCCCGCAGGCACTCCTTCCCGAACCATTGCGCGACGAGAACCCCTGGGGTGTCCCGCAGAGGCGCAGTGTTTCCGGCCAGTCACACTCCTGGGGTGCTGCCGCGAGCGATGTCAGACCCTGAGATCCTCCCGCACGTCCCACAGGTGGTGAACCGGGTCGTGCACGACGTACTTCGCGAAGCTGCCCACAGTGAACCTCGCGCCGTCGCTTCGACGGCCCGGCCTCGACCACTGCTCGCCGGTCACCCGATCCAACGCGCCGGCGAGCACCGACGCGGCCTCGACCAGCTCGCGGCCCACCACGGCCGGATCCTGTTCGCCGTAGCGCTCCTCGACCGCCGTGGCGTCCTGATCCCAGTTCGGATAGATCGGGTCACCCTGGCTGAGCATGAGGTCGATGCGAACCAGGCCCAGGCGGTACACGTCCCGCACGTGGGCGGCGTACTCCAGCGGCGACCAGGTGTCTGCATCCGGCCGCACCGCGACATCCGCTCTTCGCAGCACGACAGGCCAGGCTGCGGCGTTCTCGCGGAGAAGTCGGGGAACATCGGCCTCCACGAACGCGGATGCGTCGAAGCCGCACTGTACACAGGGCCGTTCGAGCACCCAGGTCCAGTCCTTCGTGTCAGGGGTAATCGCCATGGCTCAATGCTGCACCATGCGGGCGCGAGGAGGAAGCTACGCCTGGATCCCCGGCACGGCGACAGCCTGGGACATGAAGCGGCGCACGTTCTCGTCGACGATGATGTCGCTCGGTCGCAGCGGCCGGGTCAGGTATAGGCCGTCGAGGGACGAGATGCGACTGAGAGCGACGTAGGTCTGGCCGGGAGCGAAAGAGCGCTGGCCCAGATCGACGATCGCGCGATCGTAGGTCTTGCCCTGCGACTTGTGGATGGTCACCGCCCAGGCCAGTCGCAGCGGAAACTGGGTGAACTCCGCGACGATGTCCCGCTTCAACTGCTTCGTCGCCGCCGAGTAGCTGTACTTGTACTTTTCCCACACGGCGGGCTGCACTTCGTGCTCCTCACCATCGATCTCGACGAACACGGTCGAGGAGATCTTCGTGACCGTGCCGACACTGCCGTTCACCCAGCGCTGGTCCGGATCATTGCGCAGGAACATCACCTGTGCGCCCACCTTGAGCTCGAGCGACTCGTCGGCCGGATACGCCCGCCCGCCGAACTCCCCGGTGATCTCTGCCTTGGCCGTGAGTGCACGGCCGGGGAGTCGCGCGAGCTCCATCGCGTTGATGCGGTTGACCGTCGCGTTGGTCGTCGCGAGGGTGATGGTACCGTCATGCGGCGCCTCGCGCGCTCCGGTCTCGTTCAGCTGCTCCGCGATCTCCGCGGTGACTCGCCCGTGCCGCACCGCGTTGAGCATGTACTTGAATTCCTGCTCGTGCTGGCGGTGGATGGTACTCAGCTCGAAGATGCGCAGCTCGGTCTCCTGCCAGACCTTGGCGTCGAAGAACCACATCGAGCGGTACTGGTCGGCAAAATAGGCGCGCTCATCCTCGTCGCCCGGAACCGGGGCGAGCTGGTACGGATCGCCGAAGAGCACGAGTTGCACGCCACCGAAGGCCTCCAGCGGTCGCTGCCTGGCCTGGCGCAGGCTGCGATCCACGGCATCCAAAAGATCGGCGTTGACCATCGAGACCTCGTCGATCACGAGGGTGTCGATGGTGTTCAGCAGTTTGCGCAGCGCGGGGCTCTGCTCGATCTCCCGGTCGGCGATCACCCCGATGGGCAGCAGGAAGAGCGAATGGATGGTCTGGCCGCCGACATTGAGGGCGGCCACTCCCGTGGGGGCGCAGATCACGACCTGCTTGGAGGTGTTCCAGGAGAGATGGTTGAGCAGCGTGGACTTGCCCGTGCCCGCGCGACCCGTGACAAAGATGTTGTCGCGGGTGGTCTCGATGTTGTCGAACACCGCGGATTGCTCTGCGGAGAGCGCGAACTCTGCCACGAAAACCCTCCAGCCCCAGACAACCGACTCTCCAATCTACTGTGCCACCACGCGAGGAGACGGCCCGCGCGGCGAGCCTGTGCAGGAGCGCCGTGCCGAGCGACTGGGGAGGGCGATGCGGGGGCGCACTTTAGGATGTGGGAATGGGACCCCACCGCGCCGCGATCGTCTGGACGGTGCTTGCCGGGGTCATCGTCGCTGGCTTCGCCGTCACGGTGCTCATCCTCAATTCCACCCTGTACAGCGCCGCCGGATTCACCCAGTCCTACCTCTCCGCGCTCTCGCGGCACGACGTTGCTGCTGCCCTCGACCTCGCCGGGGACCCGGCCGCGAGCACGACAGCCGGCACGACAAAACCCGGCACCGCTCTCCTCGACCCTCGCGCCCTGGGTGAGCTGCACGACATCCGCCTGGTCAGCGATGTCGACCGGGGCAACGGCGTGCACACGGTGCGCTTCGCCTACACGATGGTCGGCACGACGGGCAAGGCGACCGCCTCGTCGAGCACCTTCGAGGTCAAACGCGACGGCGTGCGGATGGTCTTGTTCTCCGGATGGACCTTCGCGACGAGCCCGCTCGGCACTCTCGCCATCACCCCGCAGAACGACGCCGGTTTCACGGTCAACGGTCTCGGACTGAGCTCTCGCGCACCGGGCGCCGCCTTGCTCCAGCACGTGCTCACCCCGGGCCTGTACACGCTCGGCAACGACTCGGCTCTGTTCACGGCGACACCGGTGTTCGTAGAGGTCAGCAGAATAGGTGGCGCGGCCAAGGCCACCGTGACCGTGCGGGCAAATCCGACCTTCGTCGCCGAGGTGCAGAACAGTCTCAATGCACAGCTCAAGGAGTGCACGACGCAGAAGGTGCTATTGCCCACCGGATGCCCGTTCGGCAAAGAGATCGGCGACCGTATCGAGGGCACACCCACCTGGTCGATCGTGCGCAACCCCACCGTGACGATCCTGCCGGGCTCTACCCCGGGAAGCTGGCAGGTTCCGCGAGCGAGCGGCACGGCACACCTCGTCGTGAAGGTGCGCTCGATCTTCGACGGAAGCATCAAAACGCTCGACGAAGACGTGCCGTTCACCGTCAGCTACGCGATCACATTCAAGAGCAACGGCCAGCTCGTGATCACGGGCCAGTAGCGCAGGAGACTAGGGGCGACTCGCGAGTTTCTCGAGCATCCGATTGTATTCGGTCAGGTCGAGGTCGCCGTCGCGGTCGGCCTTGCGGTCCATTCGCTTGGCCTCCTTGGTGTCGCTCCTGCTCCACATCACCGCAATGATGATGGCGAGGATCACGGTGGGAATCTCACCGACACTCCACGCGATCCCGCCGCCGGTCTGCTGGTCGACGATGGCGCTCGGCCCCCAGGTCCTGCCCATCGCGCCGTACCAGCTCGCCTCGAGCAGTCCGGTTCCGGTCATCAGCCCGACCCCGAACCAGGCGTGGAATCCCACGGTGGCGAGAAGCACGATGAGTCGGATCGGATGCGGCGCCCGGTACGGTGCGGGATCGACACCGATGAGGGACTGGATGAACAGGTACCCCGCGAGCAGGAAGTGCACGATCATGAAGGTGTGGCCGATGTGGTCCCTCGTGGCCCAGCCGAAGATCGGCGTGTAGTAGAAGATCCACAGTGACCCGGCAAAGATCACGGCCGCCACGATGGGGTTGCCGAGAATGCCGGCCACCTTCGAGTGCACCGCGAGCAGGATCCACTCCCGTGGCCCACGGCTGCCGTCCGTGCGTTTGGCGATGGCGCGCATCGCGAGCGTGATCGGAGCCGCGGGCACGAGCAGGAGCGGCACCATCATCCCGAGCACCATGTGTCCGAGCATGTGCGCGCTGAACAGGTACTTCTCGTAGGCGTTGACGCCGCCGTTGGTGATGTAGAACAGCAGCGCTAGCCCGAGCAACCACACGGTCGTGCGATACCACGGCCACTTGTCCCCGCGCTTGTGCAACCGCCACACGCCGGCAACATAGAAGAAGGCGAGGAACGCGGTGATGAGAATCCAGAGCAGGTCGAAGTTCCACTCGGTGAAGTACCGGACGAAGGTGAGCGGTGGCGGGAGCGGGTCCCCCGTCAGCACATACGCCGGCGTCGTGGTCACCTGCACTTGAGGCACGAGCGGATCGGTCCTGGCGAGCGCTGCGGCCACGCCAGAGGCGATGCCCATGAAGCCGAGTTCGGTCGCGATCATCCACCAGAAGGCGGGGTTGCGCCCGTTCTGCGCCTTCTGCATCTTGGCGATCATGAACCTGCGCTGCGCGAGCCCGAACAGCCCGAGGGCACCCAGTGCCGCGACCTTGAGCAGCACGAGGATGCCGTAGGGCTTCAGCAGCGCGCCGAACGACCCGACGCGCAGTGCCGCGTTCACGTATCCGGATGCCGCGACGCAGATGAAGCAGATCATCGCGAGGGTGGAGTAGCGGCTGATCACCGGGCCAATGCGACCGCTGTCGAGACTCTTGCGCAGGAGCACGATGGTGAGCAGCCCGCCCAGCCAGATCGCGGCGAAGAGCAGGTGCAGGCCCAGGGAGGTCACGGCGATGTCATGACCGCTCGCCCCCGCGGAATGCCCTTGCTCGGCCATCGGCAGGAGCCCGATGGCCGCGAACGCGGTCACGAAGAACAACACGGTGCGATTACGCACTGCGAAACAGAGCACCGTGACTGTCGCGGCGACCAGGGTGATTCCGAGCCACGCCAGGCCGACCTCGGAGCCGGTGAGGAACTGCCCGAGCAGCGCGCCGAAGTCGGATGTCGCGTCGAAGCTGACCCTCGTGCCGGAGAGGCTCAGGAAGGTCATGAAGGTGGTTGCGCCGGCCGCCACCGTCCAGAACGCGGCGAACCCGGCCGCGATGTCGAGGGAGCGGACGTATTCCGGCTCGCGGTCACTCAGCGCAAACAGCGCGAGGATGAGGGCGCCGATGGTCCCTGCCACACCGAGGTTGACGAGCATCGTGACGAAGGGAAGGCCGTAGCGGATGACGGGGCCCGGGTCGAACACGGGCAGCGGTTTCGCGGCACCACCGAT
This sequence comes from Parafrigoribacterium humi, assembly GCF_040227205.1. Classification (NCBI taxonomy): domain Bacteria; kingdom Bacillati; phylum Actinomycetota; class Actinomycetes; order Micrococcales; family Microbacteriaceae; genus Parafrigoribacterium; species Parafrigoribacterium humi. Next base: position 174,557 of record NZ_JBELOA010000004.1, read on the forward strand.
CTGGAGCGCGACCAGAAACGATACGACGGCGGCGACCAGCAGGAGGGCTGGCCCAGCGATACGAACAAGCCTCGGCACGGTCTCCAGCCTAAGCGAGTGCGGCACCGCGGATGCGCGGGGTTGCTCAAACGCGAAAGGGGATGGTGCCCTTTCGGGCGCCATCCCCTCCGCAGTGCGAAAGAAGACTACTTCGCGGCGGCCTTGAGCTTGCTGCCGGCGCTGACCTTCACGCCGTAGCCAGCGGCGATCTGAATCGCCTCGCCGGTTGAAGGGTTGCGGCCTGCGCGAGCGGCACGGTGCGTGCGCTCGACTGCGAGCCAGCCCGGAATCGTGACCTTCACGCCGTTGCCGACGGACTTCGCGAGGGTGCTGAAGAGCGCGTCGAGAACGGTGTTCACCGAAGCCTGGCTCTGGCCAGACTCAGCGGCAACGGCCGCGACGAGCTCAGTACGGTTTAGTGACTTGTCAGCCATCGAATGTCCTCCTCGGACGTTATATGTTGCACTACGAGCGTGTCAGCCGATCAGGCTGCCCGTCCGTTTGGATCGGATCAGTGGTTGATCAGTACCGACTCTCAGTGATCATAAATCACCTCGAATCGACTGTAATTTACCAGCTTGACTTGGTAATTCCGGGCAATTCGCCGCGGTGCGCCATATCGCGGAAGCGAACGCGCGAAACGCCGAACTGCTTGAGGAAACCGCGGGGGCGTCCGTCGATGGAGTCACGGCCGCGAACGCGCACCGGGGAGGCGTTGCGGGGAAGCTTCTGGAGGCCCAGTCGGGCGGCCTCGCGCTCGGCATCCGTGGAGGTCGGATCGACCAGGGCCTTCTTCAGCTCGAGGCGCTTTGCGGCGTAGCGGGCCACGACCACCTTGCGCTGCTCGTTCTTGGCAATCATGCTCTTCTTCGCCATGGTTAGCGCTCCTCGCGGAATTCGACGTGCTGGCGCACGATGGGGTCGTACTTCTTCAGCACGAGACGGTCTGGGTCATTACGACGGTTCTTCTTGGTGACGTAGGTGTATCCGGTGCCGGCGGTCGAGCGAAGCTTGATGATCGGACGGATGTCGTGCTGCTTGGCCATTAGATCTTCTCCCCACGGGCCAGGAGGTCCTTGACCACGGACTCGATGCCACGGGCATCGATGACCTTGATGCCCTTGGCGCTCAGGGTCAGCGTGACGTTACGACGCAGCGAAGGCACGTAGTAGGTCTTCTTCTGAATGTTCGGATCGAAGCGCCGCTTGGTGCGACGGTGCGAGTGTGAAATGTTGTGTCCGAAGCCGGGAACGGCGCCGGTCACTTGGCAGGTTGCTGCCATGTCTTCCTCCATCAGTACCGTAAGACGATCTGTCTTACCCAAGGTCTCTTGTCGGCACACGCAACCCCACAAATCGTGAAAGAGGTGGGGTTCGCATACATGGGCGCGCGGAGATACCGCGGCCAGCGATCAAGCTTACGTGCCGGATGGGGCAGAGCGCAAACGGGAACGGTCGTCTACCGCGCCGCCGCGGTGCAGTTCTCGCAGAGCCCGAAGACGTCCACGACATGGGTCGCGCCGGTGAAGCCGTGATCGGCGGCCACCGACTTTGCCCAGGTTTCCACGGCATCCGCTTCGATCTCGATGGTGAGGCCGCAGCTGCGGCAGATCAGGTGGTGGTGGTGCTGACCGGGAGTGCAGGCACGGTACAGGCTCTCGCCCTCGGCCTGCAGCGAATCGGCCTCGCCCTCCACGGCAAGATCGGCGAGCGCACGATAGACCGTAGCCAGCCCGATCGCCGAGCCGGCAAGACGCAACTCGGAGTGCAGGGTTTGCGCGCTGATGAAACCCTCATTGCCGTTCAAAGCCTCGCGGACGGCTTCGCGTTGCCAGGTGTTCCTCTTCACAGGCTTTCCACTCACAGCCAGATTCTAACTTTCGAGGGTGTGAACCAGCAGGCGTCCGTTGTTGCCCGTGCGCGTGCGGCGCGCGCCGACGATGCGGCACACCACGTAGATAAGGAACGAGATGGTGGTGACATAGGGGCTGATCGGCAGCCCGCCACCGAGCGCGAGCATGATGCCGCCCACCACGGAGACCACGGCGAAGATCACGCTGAGCAGCGGCGTGAGCAGTGGCGACGCGGTCACCCGCATCGCGGCGGCGGCGGGCGTGACCAGCAGGGAGAGCACGAGCAGAGCCCCCACGATCTGGATCGCGACCGCGGTGGCGAGCCCGAGCAGGATCATGAAGACGATGCCCAGCGTGCCGACCGGCAGACCCCGCGCCCTCGCGACATCCGCATCGACGCTCGCGAAGCTCAGGGGACGCCAGATGAGCAGGAGGCCGAGGATCACGACGACCGAGATGACTATGAGGGTCGAGAGCTGAGGGTTGTCGACCGACACGATCTGCCCGGTCAGCAGGCCGAACTTGTTCGCGCTTCGCCCCTTGTATAGGGCGAGGAACAGGATGCCGAGCCCGAGCCCGAAGGGCATGATCACCGCGATGATCGAGTTGCGTTCCTTCGCCCGCGACCCGAGCACCCCGATCAGAATGGCCGCGAGCAGCGAGCCGGCCACCGAGCCCGCGACGACATTCGCCCCGAACAGCAGTGCAGCGGACGCCCCGGCGAACGACAGTTCGCTCACACCGTGGACGGCAAATGCGAGGTCGCGGGTCATCACGAAGGTGCCGATGAGTCCGCCGACGATGCCGAGAATGGCGCCGGCGAAAATCGAGTTGCGCACGAGCATGAGCAGCTCGCCGTAGTCGGTGAAACCGAAGATCTGTGTCCAGAAGTCGTCCATCACGGCTCCAATCCGGTGCCGCCGTGGTGCTCGAGGTGGTCGTGCACACCGTAGCCCTCCGGGGCGCCGAGCACGACGACCCGTCCGCGGGAACGGATCACCTCGACAGGGGTGTCATACATGAAGGAGAGCACCTCGGAGCGCAGCACCTCGTCTGGCGTGCCGATCTGGAAGCGCCCGCCAGCCAGGTACAGCACCCGATCGACCATCCCGAGGATCGGATTCACGTCGTGGGTGACGAACACGACCGCAGTGCCCGCGGCCTTGCGCTGCGCGTCGATGAGTTCGCTGATCGCCCGCTGGTGGTGCAGATCGAGCGAGAGCAGCGGCTCGTCGCAGAGCAGCAATCGGGGATCGCCCGCGATCGCCTGGGCCACCCGGATGCGTTGCTGCTCTCCGCCGGACAGCGTCGCGACCGGCACCTTGGCGTAGTCGCTCGCACCGACGGACTCCAGCGCGGCGTCGACCCTGGCGTGTACCTCTTTCGACACGAGCGGCAGGCCCCAGCGGTGGCCGTTGACGCCGAGCGCGACGAGATCTCGAGCGCGCAGGGGAGTGCCTTGCTCGAGAAGCTGTTGCTGGGGGATGTAGCCGATCGCGCGGCTGCCCCGACCGACCGGTGTGCCGAGCAGGTTGATGGTCCCGGAGGTCAATCGCTGCTGCCCGAGGATCGACTTGAGCAGGCTCGTCTTGCCGGTGCCATTCGGGCCGAGCACGGCGAGAAACTCGCCGGGGCGAACGTCGAGGTTGAGGCCGCGCCACAGCGTGCGGTCGCCGAAGGCGAGCGTCGCCCCGCTGAGACTCAGCACGGGATCGGAGGTGACCGCCCCGGGGGTCATGGCCATCATTTCGTCAACGCTGCCTTCAGCGCGGCGAGGTTGTCGGACATCCAGGTCAGGTAGTCCGTGCTCTTGGGCAAGGTCTCCGACACGGGAACCATGGGGGTCCCTGCAGCCTTCGCTGCGGCGATCACCTGGTCGGTCTCCGGTCCACCGGTCTGTTCGTTGTAGACGAGCAGCTTCACGCGATGCGCGCTGAACAGGCGCAGGGTCTTCTCGAGCGCATCCGGGGCGACATCCCTGCCCTCTTCGATCGCTTCGCTGAATTCCGCCGGGGTCTCGTCGACCAGTCCGGATGCCGTGAGCAGATACAGCGGAACGGGCTCGGTGATGGCGACCCCGGCCCCCTCGCCCGCTCCCGCCTTCAGCGCGGCCTCCTCGCCCTCGAGCGCGCCCAGTGCCGCGTCGAAGGTCTTCTGGTTCGCGGCGAATCGGGCAGCGTGTGCAGAATCGAGCGTGGAGAGTTCGGCTGCAATACGTGCTGCGACCTTCTTCACGGTCGGGAAGTCGTACCAGACGTGCTCGTTGAGCGTGCTGTCCTGCGCGAACCCGGAGATGTCGACGGCGTTGAGAATCGTCGCGTCGCCGTTGTGTGCGCCCTTGAGCAGGGTGGTGACGAAGTCGTCGTAGCCCCCGCCGTTCTCGATCACGATGTCGGCCTTCGACAGTGCGAGCTGCACTCGCGCGTTGGCCTCGTAGGAATGGGGATCCTGCGCTGGATCGGTGATGATCGAGGTGACCGTGACGTCGGTGCCGCCGATCTGCTTCGCCACGTCTCCCCACACATCCGTGGACGCGACGATCGAGACCTTCCCGTCGGCCGGACGTGCCGGGCTGGTGGAGCATCCGGCGAGCACGACGACGAGCGCCGAGAGCATGGCGAGCAAAGCTGTGGCTTTGGGAGTGAGCCGCATGGTGTGTGCCTTCTAAGCCGGAGAGCCCGACCGTTGATGATATTGATTATCAATAGTAAAGCACAGTTCCGGTTGGACGAATAGCGGGAAGACTGCTCAGTCGAGCAGCAGAGCGGGCTCCTCGATGATGCTCGCGACGTCCGCGAGGAAGCGGCTCGCGACATCCCCATCGACGATGCGGTGGTCGAAACTGGCGCCGAGCGTCGTCACGTAGCGCGGGCGAACCTCGCCGTCGACCACCCACGGCTTCTGCTTGATCGTGCCGAGCGCGACGATCGCGACCTCGCCCGGATTCAGGATCGGCGTACCCGTGTCCATGCCGAACACGCCGATGTTGGTCACCGTGATCGTGCCGTTCGACATGTCCGCCGGCTGCAGCTTGCCCTCGCGCGCGACGTTGGTCATGTTCTCGATCGCCTGCGCGAGCTCACGCAGGGAGAGTTCCTGGGCATCCTTGATGTTGGGCACGACGAGGCCGCGCGGAGTCGCCGCCGCGAAGCCGAAGTTGACGTAGTGGTGCACGACGATCTCTTTGTCGGTCCAGGTCGAGTTGACCGTGGGGTTGCGACGAACCGCCCAGATCATCGCCTTGGCCATGACGAGCATGGGGGAGACCTTGACGCCCGCGAAGTCTGCAGAGTTCTTGAGTCGCTTGACGAACTCCATCGTGCGGGTCGCGTCCACGTCGACGAACACGCCCACGTGCGGAGCGGAGAACGCGCTCTTGACCATGCCCGTGGCGATTGCCTTGCGCACACCCTTGACCGGGATGCGCTCCTCGCGCTCCTCACCCCACTCCGGCGTCTCGATGTTGCGGAACACACTCGCCTGCGACGCGGCACGAATCACGTCGTCGCGCGTGACCTCGCCGACCAGGCCGGTGGCCTCGACGACCGCGAGGTCTACTCCGAGATCCTTGGCGAGCTTGCGGATGGGCGGCTTCGCGATCACGTTCGAGCCAGCGCTCGCCGCCTGTGGGTGAACGGATGTCGTGGCCGGCCGCCTGCGTCGGGAGGCTACCTGCCCCTTGAGCCCGTAGCCCACGAGAACGGCTCCGCCCTCGCCGACGTCCGGCTCCTGCGCGATGCTGCTGGTGGTGTCTTCGACGGCGCTGCGGGCATCCGCGTCCGGCACCTGGGCACCGGCTGCGTCGCCATCCGACGACACCGTGATGATCGGCGTGCCGACGTCCACCGTCTGTCCTTCTTCGACCAGCAGTGCCGTCACGACCCCGGCGAAGGGAGAGGGGAGTTCGACGAGTGATTTGGCCGTCTCGATCTCGACCAGCACCTGGTTCACCGTGACGGTGTCACCGGCCTTGACCTTCCAGGCGACGATCTCCGCTTCGGTGAGGCCCTCGCCGACGTCGGGGAGGGGGAAGTTCGAGCTGCTCATGATGGCGCTCCTTCACTGTGGTTCGTGCGTGATGATCTAGGTCGAAAAATACCGCATGTCCTCAATAGGCGAGCGCTCGATCGACCGCTTCGAGCACTCGGTCGGCGTCCGGCAGGTAGGTGCCCTCGAGTTTGGCCGGCGGGAACGGCGTGTCGAAGGCGTTGACTCTCAGCACCGGCGCTTCGAGCGAATAGAACGCGCGCTCGGCGATCGTCGAGGCGATCTCGCCCGTGAGGCTCGCGAGCCCTGGCGCCTCGGAGGCGACGACCAGTCGTCCGGTCTTCTGCACGGATGCCACGATCGGCGCGTAGTCGATGGGGGAGAGGGAGCGGAGATCGATCACCTCGATGCTCGTACCCTCCGCCTCGGCGAGCTCCGCGGCCTGCAGCAGCACCGTGACCATCGCGCCGTGGCCGACGAGGGTCACCTGCGTTCCGGTGCGCACGATCCGGCTCGCGTGCAGGGGAACGGCGCTCGCGCTGAAATCGACAGGGCTCTTGTTCCAGTAGCGACTCTTCGGCTCGAAGAACAGCACCGGGTCGTTCGAGGCAATCGCCTCCTGGATCATCCAGTAGGCGTCGTTCGCGGTGCTCGGGCTCACCACGCGCAGGCCAGGGGTGTGCGCGAAGTACGCCTCAGGGCTCTCCTGGTGGTGCTCGACGGCCCCGATGTGCCCGCCATACGGCACCCGGATGACCACGGGAACCGTCAGGCCACCCTCGTGGCGGCTCGTCATCTTGGCCAGCTGGGTCGTGATCTGGTCGAAGGCGGGAAAGATGAATCCGTCGAACTGGATCTCACAGACCGGCCGGTATCCGCGCATCGCGAGTCCGATCGCCGTGCCCACGATGCCCGATTCGGCGAGCGGGGTGTCGAACACGCGCTTCGTGCCGAACTCCGCCTGCAGCCCTTCTGTGACCCGGAAGACGCCGCCGAGCGGACCGATGTCCTCGCCCATGAGCAGCACCTTGTCGTTGTCGGCAAGTGCCTTGCGCAGCCCGGCATTGAGCGCCTTGGCAATGGGAATCTCCTGCTGTGCGCCGCTCATGCGCCTGCTCCGAAGGATGCCTCGTAGTTCTCCAGCCACGCCTTCTGTTGGTCCATGAGCGGGTGCGGCTCCGAGTAGACGTTGTCGAAGATGAGGTCGTTGGCTGGCGGGCCGATCTGCAGGGTGCGGGCTCGCACATCCGCGGCGAGGTCTTCTGCCTCCTCGGCCACGGCCGCGAAGAACGCATCGCCCTCGCCGCGCGAGCGCAGCCAGGTCTCGTAGCGCGCGATCGGATCGCGGGCGATCCAGGATTCGAGCTCCTCGTTCAGCCGATACTTGGTCGGGTCGTCGCTCGTGGTGTGCGCGCCGATGCGGTAGGTGAGCGCCTCGATGAACCGGGGGCCGCCGCCTGCACGCGCCTCGTCGAGGTTCTTACGGCTCACGGCGTAGCTCGCGAGCACGTCGTTGCCGTCGACCTGCACACCGGGCATGCCGAAGCCCCCCGCGCGCTGGTACAGCGGCCCATGGGACTGCACGCTCACCGGCACGGAGATCGCCCAGTGGTTGTTCTGCAGGAAGAAGACCTCGGGAGTCTGGAAACTTGCGGCGAAGACGAGTGCCTCGCTGACATCCCCCTGGCTGGTCGACCCGTCTCCGAAGTAGACGATCACGGCCTCGTCGCGCTCTGCATTGCCCGTTCCGCTCGCCCCGTCGAAGCCGACGCCCATGGCGAAACCCGTCGCGTGCAGCGTCTGCGAGCCGAGAACGAGCGTATAGAGGTGGAAGTTGCCGTGGTCTGCGGGAGTCCAGCCGCCGTTGGTGACGCCGCGCATCATCCGCACGATGTCGACGGGGTCTATTCCGCGAATGAGGCCGACCGCGTGCTCGCGATACGACGGGAAGACGTGGTCCTGTGCGCGCAGGGCGCGGCCGGAGCCGACCTGGGCGGCCTCCTGCCCCTGGCTCGGTGGCCACAGGGCGAGCTGGCCCTGCCGCTGAAGGTTGGTGGCCTCGGTGTCGAACCGGCGCGTGATCACCATGTCGCGGTGGAACTGGCGAAGCTCGTCATCGCTGAGCGCTTCGACGTATGGCAGGTACTGTTCCGCGAGTGCGCCGGTCTGCAACACCCCGTCGGGGGAGAGCAACTGAACCAGTGACGCAGTTTCTGCCACGATGACCTCGCCGTTCTGTCTGAGCCAGCCTGATGTGTGGGCCGGCTTCGTGTTCTGGGCTTCGGATGCCACGCCCCGGGTTGACGGGCGCAGAACTCGGCGCTCGATTGGCGCCAGAGTTCTAATCTAGCTGCGCCTCCACAGCCGCCATTGGTAGCTCGCGCACAACCTCTGCGGAAGCCTTTAGGAGTTTATCCACAGATTCCGGCTCACCAATGGAGACCCGGATGCCATCGGATCCGAGCGGGCGCACCACGATTCCGTGCGCAGCGAAGACCTCCGCGGCCCGCGCCGTTGCCTCGCCGGTCTCCAGCCAGACGAAGTTTCCCTGGGGGCGCGGAACCCGCCATCCCTGGTCGACGAGGCGCTGCCAGACCGACTCCCGCCGCTCCGCGATCATCGAGACCCGCTCGAGCAGAGCGTCCTCGTGCTCGAGAGAGGCGAGCGCGGCACGCTGGGCCGGCGTCGTCACCGAAAGAGGGATCGCCGTGGAGCGCGCGGCATCGAGGATGTAGGCCGGGCCGATCGCGTAGCCGATGCGAAGGCCAGCCAGGCCATAGGCCTTGGAGAAGGTGCGCAGCACGACGACGTTGGGGTAACGGTGCAGAACGTCTGTGCCTCGCACAGCCGACGCATCCGTCACGAATTCGACGTAGGCCTCGTCGAGAAGCACGAGCACCGTCTCGGGCACCTGGCCCATGAACTCCGCGAATTCCTCCGCGGTCACGATCGTACTCGTGGGGTTGTTGGGGGTACAGACGATCACGACACGGGTTCGGTCCGTGATCGCCGCCGCCATCGCGGCCAGGTCGTGTCTGCCGTCCGCGAGCACGGGAACCTGCACGCTCGTCGCGCCGGAGACAGTGACAAGACCCGGGTAGGCCTCGAATGACCGCCACGCGTAGAGCACCTCGTCGCCGGGGCCCGCAGCCGCCTGGATGAGCTGGGCGATGATCGAGACCGAGCCGGCACCGAGGTGCACGCGCTCCAGACTGACGCCGAATCGCTCGCCCAGCTCTGTGCGCAGGAGCACGCCCTCGGCATCCGGATAGCGATTGATCGCCAACGCGTCTGTCACCGCGCGCAACACCTCGGGCAGTGGGTCGAAGGGGTTCTCATTGGACGACAGCTTGAAGGCGTCGTCTGCGGCCGGCTTTCCCTGGCGGTAGGCGGTGAGCGCCGTGATCTCATCACGGAGGCGAACCTTCGGAGCGTCTGTTTCTGTCACGATCCAACCCTATTGCGACGGTGCCTTCTCGTTCTGCGTGGAGTCGCCGATCAGCACCTACTTATTGCAACCCGGCACGTGCCCAAGGCATAGTTGAGCGATGACACGATTCCTCGTCCGCCTCATCATCAACGCGATTGCACTGTGGATCACCACCCTCATCGTCGCCGGTGTCACGGTCAAGCCGTTCGCGCCGGGAGACACGCTCGCCTGGGTTCTGACCTACCTGCTGATCGCCCTCATCTTCGGCGTCGTGAACGGGGTGATCGGCAATGTCATCCGCATCGTGGCATTCCCGATCTACATCCTCACCCTCGGCCTCATCTCGCTCGTGGTCAACGCGCTCCTGTTGCTGCTCGTGAGCTGGATCACCTCGCTGCTCGGCTTCGGCCTCTCCATCGCGGGCTTCTGGTGGGGCGTGCTCGGTGCACTCGTGCTCGCTCTGCTGAGCTGGCTGATCGGGATGCTGCTGCGGCCCGTGATGGGGCGCCACTAGCGAACATCGGTGCGTCACGGCCCGGTCCTGACGGCGCGATAGAGGCGGGTCTCGACCGTCGCGGGCTGTCCGGCGAAATCGCTGAGGACATCCCGCATCGCGACGAGCCGCTGCTCGTCTGAGGCGTCGGCCATGGTCGCCGTCTCGCGATAATTCACCAACTGGTGTGCAGGCACGGCGAGGTCACCCGCGTATGGCTGGTCGGCGTAGACGGTTCTCGTCACCAGCAGCGGATCGGAGGACTTCCACACTCCTCCGGTTGCGGGCACCAGGTCGTCGGCGTGCTCGAGGGCCACGTACGGGATGTCGTGGGGCACCGAGACCGCGCCGGCCGGACCACCGAAGGTCACGAGGCCCCGGGTGTCGTAGTCTCCGGATGCCGCGAGTTCCGCCGCCACGAGGCCGCCCTGCGAGTACCCCGTAAAGGTCACCGGGGTCGTTTCGTCGATCCCCGCGTCCGTCATGGCCAGCTTTGTCGCCTCGAGCGACCCCGGGCTGCCTCCCGCGACACCGTTGAGGTTGCTCGTCATGTCCCACGGTTCCGTCGTCGCGACGAGCGACGTGTCGATGGTGCCTGCGAGATACACCTCGTACCGGTCGGGGGCACTCGGCTGCACGTACTTGTCAATGCGGATCTGGTTCACACCGGTGGGAATGCGGTCCACTCGCTGTGCGAGGCCGGTCGGCGGCGGTGAGCCCGCGGCGCTCCGGTTCGCGGTGATTGAATTCGCAGTGCTCGCCCTCGGACCGGGCTTCGGCGCCCTGCTCTCGTACACCGTGACAGGTGTCTCCCGGAGCACGCCCGTTGTCCCCAGGGCCCCCACGACGGCCGCGGCGGAACTGCTGACCCCCAGAATGCCGAGACCATCGTCACCGAGGAGTTCGCCGACCGGTTCCGGGACGCCGATCACGCCCTCGCCGAAGTCATCCGAGCTCGACACCGCGAGCCGCAGCATCCCGACGAACCGCGGGTCACTCAGCAGCGGCTTGTGCTCCTGCGCCCATGCGGCGAGCGCCTTCTTGCGCGTGCTCGCAGGCGTGAACGCCCACACGATGCCGAATGCTCCCGCGGTCAGCAGGCCAGGTACCAACAACGGGATGCCCACGAGCATCGCGAGCGGCAGCACCGACCCGAGCTGGTGGGCCAGCATCGCGCTCGCCCGCCTGGCCCACTCGCCCGCGGCCCCGTCGGCGTTGCTGTAGGAGGTGATGACATGATCGAGTCCGTCCACGATCTGGTCTGCACGATTGCGGGCGGAGCGCAGCGCGTGTGCCGCGTCTGTCATGGCGGTCTCGGCGCGCAGCGCGGACGGTGGGGCATCCGCAGCTCTCAGCCCGGCCCGGGTGACTCGCCCGTCGATGGAGTGCAGTCCGGCGATGCAGTCGCCCAGCTCGTCGCGGAGACGTTTCAGCTGCTGGCGCCGCACGAGCAGGCTCTCGGTGGCGACCTCGGTGGTGCCGCCGCCCGAGATGACGAGGTCACCGGCCACGGCCGCCCGGGCCTCCCGTCGCCCGTCTGGTCTCGCGAACTGCCGCGGCGAGCTGCTCCTGTGCCGTGTTGAGATCGGTACGCAACGCATCGAGTGCCCAGGAGTAGAAGAGGTGCGCAAGCCCGCGCCAGTCGTCGGCGGTGTCTGCGGGCAGAAGCAGGCGAGTGTCGTCGAGACGTGTGAGCACCCGCTCCAGTTCCCACACCTGCTCCTCAAGGGCGCGCCACAGTTCGAGCGCCGTCGCACCGTCCATTCGCACCCTCTCGTTCGAGGCTTCCAGTCTGGGCCGCTCGTGGCATTCGTTCCCCGCGTGTCACGGCATCCCGTTCAGTGTTGTGCGCTGCTCGCGCCTGTGGAGGAGAGGAGGCGCCGCAGGCGAAAGATTACGGTGGTTCTCTCGGCGGTGATCTGCGGGAGAATGAACCATGAGTTTTGACCGCACACTCGACGAGTCTGCGCTGTTCAGGATCTGCTTCGTCTGCACCGGCAACATCTGCCGCTCCCCGATGGCCGAGGTGGTCTTCCGCGCCATGGTCAAGCGCGCCGGTTTCGACGGCAGGGTCACGGTGATCTCCGCCGGCACCGGGGACTGGCACGTCGGCGAGCACGCGGACGGTCGCACGGTCGCGGCACTCGCCGCGCGCGGTTACGATGGGTCGGGTCATCGTGCGAAACAGTTCGACACCGAGTGGTTCGAGAATCTCGATCTGGTTGTGGTGTTCGACCGAAGCCAGGAGCGCATCATCCGGGCCTGGGCGAACACGGAGGCAGACCGGAGCAAGGTGCGCATGCTGCTCAGCTTCGACAGTGAGCAGTCCGCCCAGGTGGATGTGCCCGATCCGTATTACTCCGACGCAGCCATGTTCGATTCGGTGCTTGGCATGATCGAGAAGTCCAGCGCGGCGCTGTTCCGCCAAATCGAACCAGGAATCCGAGGCGTAACCCCATGAGCCCACTGCCAGAGCAACCGCTGAGTCCGCTCGATGGCCGGTACCGTGCCGCGGTCAGCTCACTCGGCGAGTACCTCTCCGAAGCCGGCCTCAACCGGGCGCGCGTGCAGGTGGAGGTGGAGTGGCTCATCTACCTCACCGAGCACGAGCTGTTCGGATCCGCCCGCCTCAGCACGCAGGAGGTCTCGTCGCTGCGGCTCCTGGTTCCGGCGTTCGGCCAGGCCGACATCGACGAGTTGGCCGAACTCGAGGCGACGACCCGTCACGACGTGAAGGCCGTCGAGTACTACGTGCGGGCGAGACTGGATGCGCTCGGCCTCGGTCGCGTCGCAGAGCTGACCCACTTCGCCTGCACGAGCGAAGACATCAATAACCTCTCCTACGCGCTGACCGTGCGCGACGCCGTGCACGAGGTGTGGCTGCCGAAACTCGACGAGGTGATCGAAGAGCTCGCGATGCGCGCCGTCGACCACCGGGCGGATGCGATGCTCGCCCACACGCACGGCCAGCCAGCCACCCCGACCACTGTGGGCAAGGAGTTCGCGGTGTTCGTGATGCGGCTCAAGCGCCTGCGCCAGCAGTTGGACGGCCAGGAGTTCCTCGGCAAGTTCAGCGGGGCGACCGGAACGTTTGCCGCCCACGTTGCCGCGGACCCCTCGCAGGACTGGCCGGCCATCTCGAAGGAGTTCGTGGTCTCGCTCGGCCTGGACTGGAATCCGCTCACCACCCAGATCGAGTCGCACGACTGGCAGGCCGAGCTGTACCAGAAGGTCAGCCACGTGAACCGGGTGCTGCACAACCTGTGCACGGATGTCTGGACCTACATCTCGATGGGCTACTTCACCCAGATTCCCCAGGCCGGCACCACGGGCTCATCGACGATGCCGCACAAGATCAACCCGATCCGCTTCGAGAACGCGGAGGCGAACCTCGAGCTCTCGAGCGCCCTGTTCGACTCGCTCGCGAGCACGCTCGTGACCTCCCGCCTGCAACGCGACCTCACCGACTCCACGACGCAGCGCAACATCGGCGTTGCCTTTGGCCACTCCGTGCTCGCGCTCGACAACATCCTGCGTGGCCTCAGCGAGATCGCCGTGAACCGTGCCGCTCTCGCGGCCGACCTCGACTCCAACTGGGAAGTACTTGGCGAGGCCATCCAGACCGTGATCCGCGCCGAGGTCACCGCCGGCCGCAGTTCGATCGCCGACCCCTACGCGATGCTCAAGGAGCTCACCCGCGGCAAGAAGGTGGACCAGGCACAGCTGGTCACCTTCGTCGACGGCCTCGACATCGGAGCGGATGCGAAGGCGCGCCTTCTCGCGCTGACCCCCGCCGGCTACGTGGGCCTCGCGAGCGATCTCGTGGAGTACGCGGAATAGGCACGGCCGAGAAACAGAGGCTCCGTCATCAACATTTCCGGAAACTCGGCCTACGCGCCGTTCGGTGTTGCCAGCGCGCCGACCACCCATCACCCGGCTAACCAACCTCCCTGGGCAGTACATCTAGCGCGCGGATTTGTTCTGGCCGTCGGCATCCTGCTCGTGCAGGTCGACCTTCTCTGCGGCGTTCGGCTTCGTGGCGAGTTCGAGCAGGGCAATCGTGACGAGTGTGGCGATGAAGGCGATGCCGAACGACACGATGGCGAGGATGGGCTCCCTCACCGTGACGAGAACAATAAGCCCGGCGAAGAGAGCGAGCACCCCCGCGATGAGAAGGAACTCGAGAGGACGCAGTCGATCCTTACGACTCGGAACGTTCATGCGGCCGCGCCGCCTTTCGTCTGGATTTCCGTGTCCGGCGTTGTGGCCGGTTCGCTCTGGGTTCCCCACTTTGCCGAGAATCCGGCGATGAGAAGGTATATAGCCAGTATCGCCGCATAGGCACCGAGGATGCCGACAGCCACGATCGACGCATCCAGAACCCCAGTTGTGCCCTCGGCCGTGCGCACGCTCTGGTGCAGTCCCGGCGGTACGAGCAGCAGTGCCGCCCCAGCGGCCACCGTGATGACCCCGCTGACCAGCCAATCGTTCGAGGCGACGAAACGGCGCCGCGTGCGCAGGCCGCTGTAGAGTTCGAAGAAGCCCGTGATGAGCGCGAATGTCGTCACGATGAGGAAGAAGACCGAGATGCTGCCGCTGTGGAACACGAGCGCGAGCACCCCGGCCACCACCGTGATCACCCCCTGGGCAACGAAGAACGACCGCGCGCCGCTGCCCGCCAGGCGCCTCCACGACATCACCGCGAGGATGAGTCCGCTGACCACGGCGAACAGGCCGAAGCTGATCAGGCCGAAGCCGACGGAGTGATTCGAGACGAAGGTTATGACGAGGCCAAGGATCGCGGCCGGAATTGCGCGGACGATAGCGACAGGCCAATAGGCAGCGCGCTGTGCGGCGTTGTCCTGCAGTGCGGACACGTGACCTCATTTCCGGGGGAGCACCAGCGTCCAGTTTACGCTGGCGCGCGACCCCAACGAGTGCCACGTCATCACGGCACCACCAAACTGTCATAGCCTTGGCCGCATGACCGGTGCACCATCCACTCCCGACCCGGCGACCTCATCGCTGTCGGTCACCACCATCTACCGTTACCCGGTGAAATCCTGCCGCGGACAGTCGGTACGCAGTGCCCTGGTCGAACCGTGGGGCCTCGCGGGAGACCGGCGCTGGATGCTCGTGGACAACCACGGCGTCGAGGTCACGGCCCGCAAACATCCGCACCTGGTTCTCGTCACACCCAGCTACTCGAGCGACGGCCTCATCCTGGAACGGCCCGACGCGGACCCCCTTCTCGTGCCCATCCCCGACGGGTCGGAGCTCGTGCCCGTCACCATCTGGAAGAACCCGGTCGAAGCCTCCCTCGCGACGCCGGAAGCTCACGCCTGGTTCAGCGAGGTCGTCGGTTTCTCCGTGCGACTCGTCTACCTCGACGACCCGACCAGGCGCCCGGTGCAGCCGAAGTACGGCAGGGACACCGACCGGGTGTCGTTCGCCGACGGATTCCCGCTGCTGCTGGCGAACGAGGGCTCACTCGACGCACTCAACGAATGGATTCCCGCAGATGCCCCGCAGGCACCACTGACGATGAACCGGTTCCGCCCGAGCGTGGTCGTCTCTGGCGCACCCGCCTGGGACGAGGATGCCTGGCGCGTGCTGCGCATCGGCTCGACCGTCTTCCGTTCTGTGAAGGCCGCAGGGCGCTGCGTGCTCACCACGGTCGATCCGGAGACGTCCAAGCGGGGCAAGGAGCCGCTCGCCACCCTCGCGAAACACCGCAAATGGGATGACAAGGTCTGGTTCGCGGTCAACCTCATCCCCGACACTCCCGGCACGGTCATCCGCGTCGGCGACGAGGTCGAGGTGCTCGAGCGCGTGGACTCAACCGAACCCCAGCGCTAGTAGCACTTCCTCCTCGCCGCCGGTGCGCCTCAGCCGTGGTCGACGAGTGGATGCACCTGCACGCCCGTGTGGTCCTGCCGCAGTTCGGCCAGCCCGCTCGCGAGCGAGACCGCCTCGTCGAGGTCGGCAGCCCGGATCACGTAGAAGCCGCCGACGACCTCCTTGCCCTCGAGGAACGGGCCGTCGGTGACCATCGGTCGCGCCACGCCTCCCGGACGCAGGGTGACCGCCTTCGCCGATGACTCGAGCTGGCCCGATGAGACGATCTTCGCGCCGGCCTTTGCCCGGAACGTTTCGTGTCCCTCGTCGATCCGGCGCATCTCCTCGGCGCTCATCGCGTCCCACCGCTGTTCATCCCCGTAGATCAGGATCATGTATTCAGCCATGTCGTACATCCTTCCGCCAGCGGGCCCGGGTGGCCCGGTCACCATTTCTACGAATGGCGACGTGCACAATCGACAAGCCCAGTACTCGGGCAAACACATGCCTCCGTGCGTGTCGGTTCCAATTCAGAATGGCCGCAGATCGCGGCGAATTCAAAGTAGTTGGCAGTCGATCCGACCCGGGTAATCCATGCTCGTTGGTGAAATCCATTGACTTGATCGATCATGTTCCCGAACTCTCAGTTCAGATTCATCCCGTGCGTGCGGCTGTCCAGAGCCTGCTTCCAGAACGACTCTCGCTTCAGGATCGTGTCCGCTCTCGTCTTAGGGTCAAAGATCTCAAGAATCGAATACTGGAAGCTGTTGATGATGTGGGAGTCACCAAGATCTGCTCTTAAGTGCTCGAGTTCTCGATTGCCTCCGGTGAGGTTCTTCAGGTGCGCGTATCCTGACCAGCGTTGCCAAAGCCCGTTCGCCTCTCCGGATGCGGAACCGACGTACAGTCTTCCGTTGCTGAGGTCGGTTATGACGTAGACACCCTTCACGCTCGACAGAGCGTCCTTCCAACTCGGCTCATCGTTACCGATAATCCGTTGCAGTTCGTTGTGCCGAAGCCGGACGTTCTGATACCCGGGGAACGTGCCGAGCTTAGTGTCTGGCGCGAGTTCGTAGACCTCGGGATGGAGCTGCTCCTGCACCATCTTGTAGCGACGGAGGTACACGTTTCGCCCAATCGGTCTTTCGAGCTTGATGATCAGACGCTTGATGTAGTCGGCATGTAATGGAAGCGGAGTCAAACGATACCCGTAGTCGTCGATGAGGTCCGGCTTGATCGTGTGCACCTCAAACGCCCCACCGAAAATAAAGTACTGCGGCCCATAGGGGTAGTACTGCGCAAAGGACAGCAGAACGTGTGAGTTACCCATGTTGTTGTTCGTTTGCTTCGTCCGCCAGCGGCCCATGTTCAGCCACTCTTCGTGGTCGTCCATGAGGAGATCCCATGCTTCGCCTCCACCATCGCCGGCTCGCATGTTGAACTTCACCTTCGTGAATTCCGGTTCCGGAACAGGCAGGAAGTCGGTAAATGTAATCAAGTGTGCTCCCTGGTGACGTTGGCCACGAAAGATCGAGGCGCCGTCAACGTCAGCGTAACTCAAGCAACCTCGATGCCGTCCACCACATATGCAGCGCGATGACCACCCGACAATTGTTGGTAGCCCTGCCAAGGAGTGCTGGATTTTGCAATGTTCACGCGGAACCTAGGGACGGACGAGTCCTAGGCAGGCGCCATGTCCTGGAAGCGCGAGAAGTGACCCTGGAACGCGACGGTGACGGTGCGGGTGGGTCCGTTGCGGTGCTTGGCCACGATGAGGTCGGCCTCGCCCGCGCGGGGATTGTCTTTCTCGTAGGCGCTCTCGCGGTGCAGCAGGATCACCATGTCGGCATCCTGCTCGAGCGATCCGGACTCTCGAAGGTCTGACAGGGCGGGCATCTTGTCCTGCCGCTGCTCCGGTCCACGGTTGAGCTGGGAGAGCGCGATGACGGGAACCTGCAGCTCCTTGGCGAGCAACTTGAGTGCACGCGAGAACTCGCTCACCTCCTGCTGGCGAGATTCGACGCGCTTGCCCGAGGTCATCAGCTGCAGGTAGTCGATGACGACCATCTTGAGCCCGACCTTCTGCTTGAGCCTGCGGCACTTTGCACGGATCTCGACCAGGGTCATGTTCGGGCTGTCGTCGATGTAGAGCGGTGCGTCATTGATGCGGCCGCGAGTGGAGGCGATCGTGGTCCAGTCGCGGGTGTCGACCGTGCCCTTACGCATGTTCTGCAGTGGAACGGCGGCCTCGGCCGAGAGCAGCCGCATCGCGATCTCGCTGCGGCCCATTTCGAGCGAGAAGAAGATCGCTGGCATGTCATGCTTGATGGATGCCGCCCGCGCGAAGTCGAGGGCCAGCGTCGACTTACCCAGGGCAGGGCGCGCAGCCACGATGATCAGCTGGCCCGGGTGCAGCCCGTTGGTGAGTTCATCGAGTTCGGCGAACCCGGTGGGGACACCGGTCATCGAGCCGTCGCGACCCTTGGCCGCCTCGATCTCGTCTATGGCCGTGGTCACCGCAACGGTCAGCGGGATGAAGTCCTCTGCCTCGACGCCACCGGTGACGTTGTAGATCTCCGCCTGCGCGTTGTTGACGAGGTCGACGACCTCGCCCTCGCTTGCGTAGCCCATCTGCACGATGCGGGTGCCGGCTTCGACCAGGCGACGCAGCACGGCCTTCTCGGCGACGATCGCGGAGTAGTACCCGGCGTTGGCCGCGGTCGGCACGAGTCCGGTGAGGGTGTGCAGATATTCCGCGCCGCCGGCCCTCGCGATCTCGCCGGTCTTGACCAGCTCATCCGTGACCGTGATGACGTCGGTGGGCTCGCCGTGCGAGTAGAGCGAGAGGATCGCGTCGAAGATGATCTCGTGCTTGGGGATGTAGAAATCGATCGCGCGGACGGTTTCGATGACGTCGGCCACCGCGTCCTTGCTGAGCAGCATGCCGCCGATGGCACTCTGTTCCGCGAGGAGGTCGTGCGGGGGAGTGCGCTCTGAGCCGCGCTGCTCACCAGACTGTCGCTGGTCACCGGCCAGCCCCAGATGAGCAATCGACATCGCGCTCCCCCTTTCGATTTGCGGGCACCGCCGCCCTATGGGTACTTCCGCTGTGTGGACACTGCCCGTTTTGTGGGCACGGTTTCTTTATAGGCGCAGCCGACGACACCGGATGCCAGTCCGGTGCTGTTTCGCGATCTCGGGCCGTTTCGGGTGATTCGCGCTGGTTCGGGGAGCGCCTCGCTACCCGTGCCGTATCACCCTAGGAAGCCCGCGCGACAGAGACAACCGTGCCTGTGGATAACGCTGTGGACTAAATGCGCGAAACGCCGGAAACCGTGTGAGCAAACTGTGGAGAGATCTGTGAACAACTCGCCAATTTATTTGAGTATTACCGCTCTGACCTGCATTTTTGTAAAAAAGTGGCTGTGTGTAAAAACATGTTTAGAGTGTGGGTTGAGGGTTGTACACAGCAGGGTCTACCTGTGCACAAGCAACCCCCCAATGTGGGTACAGAAAAAGAGTGGCGGCGAGCTTTCGCTCGCCGCCACCGCAGAGTACTGTTGGTGCTATTTTGCCGCGCTGACCACCAGGGTGATCGTCGCGACGATGTCGTCACGGAGACGAACAGTCGCCTCGTGCTGGCCCGTCGCCTTGATCGGCGAGGTGATCTCGATCTTGCGCTTGTCGACGGAGCCGAGGCCCGCGGCGGCAACCGCGTCGGCGACATCCGAGGTCTTGACAGAACCGAAGAGGCGTCCGCCCTGGCCGGCCTTGACCGTCAGCTTGACGGTGTTGGCCTCGAGCTTGGCCTTGAGGTCCTGCGCCTCTTCGATCGTCGCGTGCTCGCGCGCGGCACGAGCGGCCTTGATCGAGTCGATCTGCTTCTCGCCACCCCGCGTCCACGCCACGGCGAAGCCCTGCGGGATGAGGTAGTTGCGAGCAAACCCGTTCTTGACGTCGATGACGTCGCCGGGGGCACCGAGGCCGGTGACCTCGTGCGTGAGGATCAATTTAGACATGCGATGGCTCCTTAACGGCCTGAGCCGGCGTAGGGAAGCAGCGCCATCTCGCGCGCGTTCTTGACTGCGCGGGCGATGAGACGCTGCTCCTGCACGGAGACACCGGTGATACGGCGAGCGCGGATCTTTCCACGCTCGGAGATGAACTTGCGAAGCGTCGCGACATCCTTGTAGTCGATGACGCCGACGCGGATCGCCTTTGCCGGAGCGGCATTCTTGCCGCCCTTGGCATTGCGAAGAGGCTTACGGCGATCGCCGCTGCTCTTTCCAGCCATGGTTTCCTACTTTCTGAAAATTGTTTGTCGAGTGGGCCGCAGGGCGACCGGGTCGTGAGACTTAGAAGGGGGTCTCGTCGTTGAAGTTGCTGCCCGGGTTGTTCCAGACATCTCCAGACGACGCGTCCGCGGGTGCGGATGTCGCCCACGGCTCGTCTGCGACCTGGCCGCGACCACCCCCTGCGCCACCCTCGCGAGAGGATGACGTGCGAGTGACCTGTGCCGTCGCGTACCGCAGGCTCGGACCGATCTCATCGACCTCGATCTCGTAGCTGGTGCGCTTCTCGCCTTCCTTCGTCTCGTACGAGCGCTGCTTGAGCCTGCCCGTCACGATCACCCGGGAACCCTTGGTGAGGGATCCGGCGACGTGCTCGGCAAACTCGCGCCACACGCTGGCACGGAGGAAGAGGGCCTCGCCATCTTTCCAGTCGTTGCTCGCGCGGTCGAAACTGCGCGGCGTGGATGCGATGGTGAAGTTGGCAACCGCCAGCCCGCTCTGCGTGTAACGCAGTTCGGGATCGCTGGTGAGGTTGCCCACCACAGTGATTACGGTTTCGCCGGCCATGACTTACTCGGCGCTCGCGACGGTCTCGGCTGCGGCCGGAGCTGCTGCAGCCGGCGCCGCTGCGGGCCTGGCTGCCTTGCGGGCCGCCTTCTCCGCGGAGAGCTTTGCGGCCTCGGCGACCTGGGCGATGGCCTCTTCTGCGCGAAGCACTTTGGTGCGCATGACGGCCTCGCTGAGCTTCAGCTGGCGGTCGAGCTCCTTGGTGGCGTCACCGTTCGAGGTCAGCGAGACGACGGCGTAGATGCCCTCGGTCTTCTTGTTGATCTCATAGGCAAGGCGACGCTTGCCCCAGATGTCTACCTTGTTGACAGTTCCACCGTCATTGCGAATGACGTTGAGGAACTTGTCCAGGCTGGGAGCTACGGTGCGCTCGTCGATCTCTGGATCGAGAATTACCATTAGTTCGTACTGATGCATAACTAACCCACCTCCTTTGGACTAAAACGGTCACAGACGTTCTGTGACAGGAGGGTTGTGGCATCGCTGTCTGCTTGTCACACAAGAGAAAAGTGCGCGCAGACAACCTGCCTAGTGTAGTTGGTACGCACTTCATCTATCAAGGAGCCACATTTCATGAGCCTTCGGGTTGCCGTTGCCGGTGTCGGAAACTGTGCCAGCGCACTGATCCAGGGCGTCACCTTCTATCGTGACGCCGACGAATCCCAGCCCGTTCCGGGGCTGATGCACACCCGATTCGGCACGTACGGCATCCGAGACATCGAGTTCGTCGCGGCATTCGACGTGGACGCGCAGAAGGTCGGCGTCGATCTCGCCGACGCCATCTGGGCGAGCGAGAACCAGACACTCAAGTTCTCGGAGGTCGCTCCCACCGGCGTGATCGTGCAGCGCGGCCCGACTCTCGACGGGCTCGGCGAGTATTACCGCGAGACGATCGAGGAGTCGGATGCCCCGGTCGTGGACGTGGCCCAGGTTCTGCGGGATTCCGGCGCCGAGGTGTTCGTGGTCTACCTTCCCGTCGGATCGGAGCACGCGGTCAAGCACTACGCGCAGGCCGCGCTGGACGCGGGAGTCGCCTTCGTCAACGCGCTGCCGGTGTTCATCGCGAGCGACCCGGTCTGGGCGGCGAAGTTCACCGAGGCGGGCATCCCGATCGTCGGCGACGACATCAAGAGCCAGCTCGGCGCCACCATCACCCACCGCGTGCTGGCCAGGCTGTTCGAGGAGCGGGGGATCGTGCTCGACCGCACCTACCAGCTCAACGTCGGCGGAAACATGGACTTCAAGAACATGCTCGAGCGATCCCGCCTCGAGTCGAAGAAGATCTCGAAGACGCAGTCGGTGACGAGCAACGTGGCCGCGCACCTCGACCCCCGCAACGTGCACATCGGACCGAGCGACCACATCCCGTGGCTCGACGACCGCAAGCTCGCCTTCGTGCGTCTCGAGGGCCACGGGTTCGGCAACTCGCCCACGAGCCTCGAATACAAGCTCGAGGTGTGGGACTCGCCCAACTCCGCGGGTGTGGTGATCGATGCCATCCGCGCGGCGAAGATCGCGCTGGACGCGGGGCTCGGCGGACCGGTCGAGGCGGCATCCGCCTACTTCATGAAGTCACCGCCGAAGCAGCTGCCAGACCCGGTGGCCCGTGAGCTGCTGGAGCAGTACATCCGCGACAACGGCTAACTAGCCAACCCGCGCACTCGATGACACTCCGCCTCCCGCGAAGGCGCATCGATCGACTCGCGAGTTTTGGGCGCTCTGGCGGCCACGCTTTTCGGCCGCCGTAGCGCCCAATGTTTGAGCTGGAGAGTGATGCGCCTTCGCGGGAGGCGACGTCGATCAGGCGCGATCCCCCCACCAGGCGCGCAGGCGCTCGGTCGCGGCATCCTCGCCGATGGGTCCTTCCTCAAGCCGCAGCTCGAGCAGGAAGCGGTACGCCTCACCCACCTCGCGACCGGGCTTCAGCCGCAGAATTGCCATGATCTGCTCGCCGTCGAGCTCTGGGCGGACTGCCGCAATGCCTTCGGCCTCGGCGAGCTCGGCGATGCGCTCCTCGAGATCGTCGTATGCAAAGGCGAGCCGGTCGGCCTTGCGCCGGTTGCGGGTGGTCACGTCTGCCCTGGTGAGGATGTGCAGCCGCGGCAGCAGATCTCCGGCGTCCCGAACGTACCTGCGAACCGCGGAATCGGTCCACGCACCCTCGGTGTAACCGAAGAACCTCAGGTGCAACTCGATCAGGCGAGCGACGGATGCCACGGTCTCGTTGTCGTACCTGAGCGTCCTGAGTCGTTTCGCTGCAAGCTTCGACCCGACCACGTCGTGGTGATGGAATGTGACGACCCCGCCGGGCTCCAGGCGCCTCGTCGCGGGCTTGCCGATGTCGTGCAGCAGCGCAGCCCAGCGCAGGATGAGGTCGGGTGCGGCGCCGGGATTGCGCTCTTTCTCGAGATCGATCGCCTGGTCGAGCACGATGAGACTGTGCTCGTAGACATCCTTGTGGTGGTGGTGTTCGTCGACCTCGAGCATCAGGGCGGGAAGCTCGGGCAGCACGAGGGCGGCCAGCCCGGTGTCGACCAGGAGCTGCAGGCCGGCGCGCGGCGCATCCGTCTTGAGCAGTTTGCCGAGTTCGTCGCTGATCCGTTCCACCGAGATGATCGAGAGACGCTCGGCCAACTCACCCATCGCGTGTTCCACCCGCTCGACCACGGTGAACCCGAGCTGGGAGGCGAACCGTGCACCCCGAAGCATCCGCAACGGGTCGTCCCCAAAGGACTGCTCGGGTGCCCCAGGAGTGTCGATGCGCCCGGCGAGGAGATCTTCCAGGCCGCCTGCCGGGTCGACGAGCACCTGGTCGGGAAGCCGAAGTGCCATCGAGTTGACGGTGAAGTCCCGCCGAAGCAGGTCGCCCTCGAGAGTGTCGCCGAACTCGACCTCGGGTTTGCGGGTCTCGCCGTCGTAGACGTCGCTACGGTAGGTCGTGATCTCGACCGTGTTGCCGCCGATGCGCGCGCCGATGGTGCCGAAAGCGCGGCCGATGTCCCAGTGCGCGTCGGCGATCGGCGCGACCAGGGTGAGGATCTCCTCCGGTTTCGCGTTCGTTGTGAAATCGAGATCGTTGAGCGGACGGTCGAGAAAGGCGTCGCGCACGGACCCGCCGACGAGCGCGAGCTCGAAGCCCCCGTCTGCGAAGGCGGATGCCAGGCGGGTGATGTGCGGCGCCGTCGCCAGCGCCGCGAGTCGCTTGATTGCCGAAGCGACATTTTCCATGACGACAAGACTACAGACGGGCCCGCCGGGCATCCGTCCAGCGGCCAAGGCCTAGAATCACATCATGCTGGCCGAGCGAAATCGACGGGTCGGCCTATGCCTATGAGACTCGTGACGTTCCTCCTTGCCCTGGCCATGGGCTTTGGTGCCCTCGGGCTTGGCGACTCCGCAGCACAGGCAAAAACCGGCACTCCCGCTCCCGGCGTGACCTTCACTGTCTCCCCCTCGGCCCTGGGTGTGCTGAACCCGAACGAAGATCTCCTCATCAGCGGCACGGTCTCGAATGGAACGACCTCGGCAATCGCCGCGGGCACCGTCTCGGTGTACCTCGATCGCGGCGTGGTGAGCACACGTGCCTCGCTGCACAACTGGCTCGCAGATGCGCCGGATGACGACGGCCCGCACGCGACAACCGAGGTTCTGCAGACCACCATTCCGGCCATCCCGGCCGGCGACACGAGGTCGGTCTACCTGACCGTTCCTGCGGCAGCCCTCGGACTCGATCCGTCGCCGACGGCCTGGGGCGTTCACGCCATCCGGGTGCGGATCGCGAGCGGCAGCAGTGAAGTCGCCGTCGCCAACAGCAGCATCGTGTGGAACCCGGGTGCGACGTTCCAGCCCACGCGGTTGTCGCTCGTTGCTCCGATCGGAACGCCGCCCAGCACATCTGGACTGATCTCCGCGGACGATCTCGCCACGTACACTTCCCCGAACGGGCTGCTCACCAAGGAACTCGACCAGGCGATTGACCGGCGCATCGCACTCGCCATCGACCCCATGGTCATCGCGTCGATTCGCATTCTCGGAACCGCGGCACCCGAGTCCGCACGCTCGTGGCTCACCCAGTTACAGAACGCGGGCAACAACACCTTCGCGCTGAGCTACGCGGATGCCGATCTCACGGCGATGACGCAGAGCAGCACGGCCGGAGTGCTCACGCCAACCGACTTCACGATCGACCCGAGACTCTTCTCGCCTCCGGCGAGCACTCCCTCGCCCTCCTCGACCCCGACGACACCCAGCGGACCCGGTTCGCTCGCCACCACTCCCGCCGAACCGACGCTTCCGACCTCGCAGACCTTACTCGATTGGAAATACACGACTCCCGGTGTTGCCTGGCCGCTCGACAACACCGTCGTCGATAAGGACCTGGCGACGTTCCAGCAGAACAAGCTCACCACGACCATCCTGTCCTCCACCAACGTGAGCTATGGCGACATCGACTTCACGCCGAGTGCGGCCGCGACCGTCGATGGTCACCGGGCGCTCGTCGCGGATGCCACGCTGTCGCAGCTGTTCCGCAAGGCCGTGCTTGCCCCGACCACACTCGCCTGGCAGCAGGCAATGACCGAGTTGTCTGCCTCCCTCGCCGTGATCACGTGGGAGCAGTCGGATGCGGCGAGCACCCTTCTGGCCACCCTTGGCCGTAGCTATCCCACCGGCTCGTACCACCTGGTCGACACCCTGCTCAGCCTCGAGAGCCTCCCCTGGGTCAGTGGGGCCAGCCTGGCCGACGCCGTGAACGCTTCCCCGATCGGCGCGACCCTGGTCGACAAGCCCATCACGGCCGACCGGATCGCCCAGGTGAACACGCTCGTGGCTGCGGAGGGCGCCGTCGACACCTTCTCGTCCGTGCTGCAGCAACCGACTCTCCTCACCGGACCAGAGCGTCTCGATCTGCTCGCGACACTCTCGAGCGGGTGGGCAAACGACCCGGCGAAGGCGAAGAGTGCCTACGACAACTACCTCGCAGACGCCACCAAGACCACGAACTCCGTCACCATCGTGGAGAGCAGTTCGATCATCCAGCCCTCCGACAAGATCAGCCTGCCCGTGACCGTGCGCAACGACCTCGCCTATCCGGTTGAAGTGGTCGTCACCGTTCACTCTCCCAGCGGCATCCTTCACATCGTGCACAACCAAGTGCCACTCGTCGTCGAAGCGAACTCGCAGGCCGGGGCCAGGATCGCGGTGCAGTCCGTCGCGAACGGCGATGTCGAACTTCGGGTATCGCTTGCGAGCGTCACCGGCACACCGATCTCGACACCATCCTTTGTCGACGTCGACGTGCAGGCACAGTGGGAGACCCTGATCACGCTGGGCATCGGAGCGCTGCTGATTGCGGTGTTCGGTTTCGGAATCTGGCGCAACGTGGCCAAGCGTCGTAAGGCGCGAGCCGAGGGCGCCACCGACGACAACCCGGAGGATATCGCGGACACGGATGCGGATGAGCAGGTCGCCGTGCCGGGCGACGGGGAAACCGGCCGTGACTGAGCCGCAGCCCGTGCCGGTCGCTCCGGGAGTAGGCAGGGCGAGCGCCATCCTGGCCTCGGGAACGGTGGTGTCGCGCCTCCTCGGATTCGTGAAGGTCGTCGTGCTCGCGGCGGCCATCGGCCAGGTGGCGAGCGTGAGTGCTGACAGCTTCGCAATCGCCAACCAGCTGCCGAACAACATCTACGCGCTCGTCGCGGGCGGCGTACTGAGTGCCGTGCTCGTGCCCCAGATCGTGCGCGCCAACCAGCACGATGACGGTGGCGAACGCTTCATCAACCGCATCGTCACGCTCGGAATCGTGATCTTTGCCGTCGTGGCACTGGCGGCGACGCTGCTCGCGCCCGCACTCGTTGCCCTGTACGCCCACGCGCCGTCCTCCGGCGGTCGCGGCTTCAGCCCGGACGCCATCGCACTCGCCACGACCTTCGCCTACTGGTGCCTGCCGCAGATCTTCTTCTACGCGCTCTACAGCCTGCTCAGCGAGGTGCTCAACGCGCGCAACATCTTCGGGCCGTTCACCTGGGCCCCGGTTCTCAACAACATCGTCGCAATCGCCGGCCTCGTGATCTTCATGGTGCTGTTCGGTGACGCCTCGACAAATCACGCGCTCGTGCACTGGGACGCCGGGAGGATCCTGCTCCTCGCGGGCACCGCGACCCTCGGCGTCGCCGCCCAGGCGCTCGTCCTGTTCCTGTTCTGGAAGCGCGCGGGGCTCCGCTTCCGACCGGACTTCCACTGGCGGGGCGTCGGTTTGTCGACCACGGGCAAGGCGGCCGGCTGGTTGTTCGCCATGGTGCTGATCACCCAGATCGCCGGTGTCTTCCAGAGCAATGTCGCCTCCATCGCGAGCGGCGTCGGTGCCTCCAACTCCGCGCTCTCCGCGACTTGGCTTCTGTTCATGCTTCCCCACGGCGTCATCGCCGTCTCCATCGCCACCGCCTACTTCACCCGGATGAGCGGGCACGCCACGAGGGGAGATCTCGCCTCCCTGCGCGGCGACCTCTCCGCCTCGCTCCGGTCCATCGGGCTCGGAATGGTCTTCGCCACCGTGGCACTGGCCGTGGTCGCCTATCCCTTCGCCCGCGTGTTCGAGGTCAGGTTCGCGAACGTCGCCGCAATGGGCAACGTGCTGCTGGCGTTCCTGCCCGGCCTCGTGCTGTTCAGCATGCTCTTCGTGCTGCAGCGGGTGTTCTTCGCCCTCGGCGACACCCGCACCCCGTTCTTCATGCAGTGCGTGCAGTCGGGGATCTTCATCGTCGGGGCCCTGCTGTGCTCGCTCCTTCCCTCCGACTGGATCGCGGTCGGCATCGCGGCCGTCACCTCGATCGCGGGGAGCGCACAGACCGTCGTCGCGATCATCCTCGTGCGCAGGCGGATCGGGGGAATGGATGGCCGCCTCGTCCTGCGCAGGCACGTGCAGTACCTGGTCTTCGCGCTCGCCGCCGGCGCAATCGGATTCCTCGTGCTCGTGCTCCTCGGCGGACTTTCCGCAGACGGCTTCGCCCAGTCAGACCGGGCAGCGGCGATCCTGTCGATCGTGGTGATCGGCGGGGTGATTGGCGCCGTGTATCTCGGTCTGCTCGCTGTGTTCCGCAACCCGGAGCTGACATCCGTGACCGACATTCTCAAGGTGCGTTTCGGCCGCAGAAGGTAGTGTCTGGCACCTCGGCACTGCTGGAATACGGTGCCCGTAGGATGTGTTGTATCGGTCAGCGAGCGGTGCTAACCAGTGCCCGGTCGCCCAGAGGGAAGGTTCTCCGTTGCGCCAGACCATCATCATCGGTTCGGGTCCTGCAGGCTACACGGCCGCGATCTATGCGGCGCGCGCCAAGCTCTCGCCGCTGCTCATTGCGAGCTCGGTCGAGGCCGGTGGCGACCTCATGACCACCACAGAGGTCGAGAACTACCCCGGGTTCCCCGAGGGAGTCATGGGCCCGGATCTCATGGCCAAGCTGCAGGCCCAGGCCGAGCGTTTCGGCACGGAGGTCGTGTTCGACGACGTCGCGTCCGTCGATCTCACCGACCAGATCAAGAAGGTCACGCTCGGCAACGGCGAGTCCCACGAAGCCCTCTCCGTGATCTTCGCCACCGGCTCCGCCTATCGCAGGCTCGGACTCGAAGACGAAGACCGTCTGAGCGGCCACGGCGTGTCCTGGTGTGCCACCTGTGACGGATTCTTCTTCCGCGAGAAGGTCATCGCTGTCGTCGGCGGCGGAGACTCCGCAATGGAAGAGGCGAACTTCCTCACCAAGTTCGCCGACAAGGTGTACATCATCCACCGCAGCGACTCACTCCGCGCGTCCAAAACCATGCTCGAGCGCGCCCAGGAGAACCCGAAGATCGAGTTCCTCCTCAACAAGACCGTCGAGCACATCTACGGCGACGAACTCGTCACGGGGGTTGGCCTGCGGGACACGGTCGACGGCACCGAGACGACGCTCGATCTGAGCGGCCTGTTCATCGCGATCGGGGCGGATCCACGCACCCACCTCATCCACGGGCAGCTCGACATCACCACACAGGGCACGATCGCCGTGGACGGCCGCAGCTCGCGCACGAACCTGCCCGGCGTGTTCGCGGCCGGCGACGTGATCGACCCGAGCTATCGGCAGGCCGTCACGGCAGCGGCATCCGGAACCGTCGCAGCGCTAGACGCGGAGCACTACCTCAACTCGCTCCCCAAAGACCTGGTGGCCTCGGCGATCGCTGATTCCGAGCCCGCCACCGTTTCGGCCTAGAGCCCACGCAGACCGGCGCTGGCCATCCAGCGTAGATTTATCCACGGAAAGAGAGAAAGACATGTCAAACGCAGTCAACGTGACCGATGCGAACTTCGAGACCGAGGTTCTCAACTCTGACAAGACGATCCTGGTCGACTTCTGGGCAGAGTGGTGCGGCCCGTGTCGCGCAGTCGGACCGATCCTCGACCAGATCGGCGCGGAGAACGCAGACAAGATCACCGTCATGAAGCTCAACGTCGACGACAACCCGCAGACCGCGGCGAAGTACCAGATCACCTCCATCCCGATGATGAAGGTATTCAAGGGCGGTGAGGTTGCCAAGAGCATCCTCGGCGCGAAGCCGAAGCCCGCTCTCGAATCAGACCTCGCCGAGTTCCTGGCGTAGACAGCCGCTCGTTTCACCGGCACGAAAAGCCCTTCCGCCCCAGTGGTGGAGGGGCTTTTTCGTCATTCCCCCTATTCTTGAATTTCAACCACCCTCTGTTTCTGGACATCCCATGACACCCCATAGCACCGCGCAGGGAGCGCACGGCAACAACCTCGATCCCTGGTACACCCACTACGCCGAGCGCTCCGCCGGACTCAGCGCCTCTGAGGTGCGAGCGCTCTTCGCCGTGGCGTCACGCCCCGAGGTGGTGTCTCTCGCGGGCGGGATGCCGTTCGTCTCCGCGATTCCGGAGGACCTGCTCACGGGGTCGATCGACCGTGTCATGCGCGACCAGCGAGCCCAGGCCCTGCAATACGGCTCCGGCCAGGGCTCCCCGGCGCTGCGGGAACACATCCTGCAGATCATGGCGCTCGAGGGCATCAGGGCCAACGTGGATGACGTCGTCGTCACCACGGGCTCCCAGCACGCGCTCGAGCTCATGACCAAGCTCTTCATCGACCCGGGCGACGTCGTGCTGGCCGAGGCGCCGAGCTACGTCACCGCGCTCGTGGTGTTCAAGTCGTTCCAGGCCGAGGTCAGCCACGTTGCGATGGATGAGCACGGCCTGATCCCTGAGGCACTGCGGGAGCGCATCGCCTCCCTTCGCGCCCAGGGACGGAAGATCAAGTTCCTCTACACGGTGCCGACCTTCAGCAACCCGGCCGGCGTCACGCTGAGTCAGGAGCGGAGGGCCGAGATCCTCGAGATCGCGCGTGCCAACAACATCCTGGTGCTCGAGGACAACCCCTACGGCCTCCTCTACTTCGACGGTCCGCCGCCGAACGCACTGCGCTCCCTTGAGGACGACGGCGTTGTCTATCTCGGCACGTTCTCGAAGACCCTCGCGCCCGGATTCAGGACGGGCTGGGCGCTCGCTCCGCACGCTATCCGAGAGAAACTCACTCTCGCGAACGAGGCCGCGGTGCTCTCGCCGAGCTCCTTCAGCCAGATCATCATCGCGGAATACCTGAGCGGTGCCGACTGGAAGGGTCAGATCAACACTTTCCGCGGAATCTACCGGGAACGGCGAGACGCGATGCTCAGCGCCCTGGCGGAATACCTGCCACAGCTGAGTTGGACCGTTCCGAACGGCGGATTCTACGTATGGCTCACCCTGCCAGACCATCTCGACTCGAAGGCGATGCTGCCGCGGGCCGTCACCGAGCTCGTCGCGTATACCCCGGGCACGGCCTTCTACGCGGATGGCAGCGGCAGAAACAAGATACGCCTCGCGTTCTGCTACCCGACCCCCGAGTTCATCCGCGAGGGAATCCGTCGTCTCACCACCGTGATCAATGGCGAACTGGACCTGCTCAACACCTTCGAGCAGACCGCGCCGCTGAAGGTCATCCCCCCGACGCGCGGCTACAGCAGCCCGCCACCGAACCTGGGCTAGGACAGCATGAACAGCACCCCATCGACACGTGTACTGGTACTCGCCGGCGGCATCTCGCACGAGCGGGATGTCTCGCTGCGCTCCGGCAGGCGCGTTGTGGACGGCCTCGCGGCACAGGGCGCCGCAGTGACCCTCCGGGATCCGGATGCCTCGCTCCTGGCCTACCTCGTCGAGAACCCGCCGGACGTGGTCTGGCCCGCGCTCCACGGGGCGAGCGGCGAAGACGGCGCCCTTCGCGGCATCCTCGACTTCCTCGACATCCCGTACGTGGGCTCGAGAGCCAGCGCCTCGCGCCTGGCCTGGGACAAGCCCACGGCCAAGTCGCTCGTGGAGCGGGTCGGCATCCCCACGCCGCGATCGATCACCCTGCCCAGGGATGCCTTCCGCGAGCTCGGCGCACACAGCATCCTCGAAAGCATCGCCGGCCAGTTGCCCGTTCCTCTCGTGGTCAAGCCGGCCCGCGGCGGATCGGCCCAGGGAGTGTCACTCGTACACGACAGGGACGAGCTTCCGCGCGCCATGGTGGAGGCGTACACCTACTGCGATGTGGCCCTCATCGAGCAGATGGTTTCAGGCACGGAAATCGCCGTAGGAGTGATCGACAGTGGCGATGGGCCCGTCGCCCTGCCCGCGGTCGAGATAGAGCCCCTGTCGGGCGTCTACAGCTTCGAGGCACGGTATAACGCGGGAGAGACCCTCTTCTACGCGCCCGCTCGCCTGAGCGACGAGGTCTCTGCGCGTGCGGCGGAGGTCGCGCTGCAGGCACACGAGGCCCTCGGGCTGCGTCACCTGTCTCGCGTGGACCTCATCGTGGATCCGGACGGCACCCCGTGGTTCCTCGAGGCCAATGTGCTCCCCGGCCTCACCGAGACGTCGTTGCTGCCCCAGGCCCTCGAGGCCGCGGGCCACGACCTCGGTTCCGTGTACCTTTCTCTCGCCGAGGCTGCGCTGCGCGACCGCTGAACCACTCCTCGCTCGTCGAGTAGCGCGCGAGGCCTCAGCCGAATCCGGGCTCGTTCAGTTCCGCGAGGATGCGGTTCAGGTCGCCGACGGTTGCGAAGTCGATGACGATCGTGCCCTTGTTCGATCCCAGGCTCACCTTCACCCTGGTGTTGAGCCTGTCTCCGAGTCGTTCGGCGATCTCGTCGAGCTGGCCCTGGCGCTTTCCCGCACTGGGTCTTGCGGCCTTCGGCTTC
Source organism: Parafrigoribacterium humi (assembly GCF_040227205.1). Lineage (NCBI taxonomy): Bacteria > Bacillati > Actinomycetota > Actinomycetes > Micrococcales > Microbacteriaceae > Parafrigoribacterium > Parafrigoribacterium humi. The sequence continues at coordinate 206,317 of NZ_JBELOA010000004.1, forward strand.
TTCGGACTCACCTGTCCAGCGGCCGCCTCCGCGGCGCGAACAGAGAGATCCTCATTGATGATCTTATCCGAGAGCTTCACCATCGCCTGGGCGTCGCCCGCCGCCAGGATCGCTCGAGCGTGACCTGCACTCAATACACCGGATGCAACACGCTTCTGCACGGAGTCCGGCAGGCGCAGGAGCCTCAGGGTATTGGTGATCTGCGGGCGTGACCGGCCAATTCTTGTGGCGAGCTCATCCTGGGTGATCCCGAAGTCGGCAAGAAGCTGTTGGTATGCCGACGCTTCTTCCAACGGGTTCAGGTTGGCTCGGTGAAGGTTCTCGAGCAGGGCGTCGCGCAGCATCGCGTCATCCGCGGTGTTCTTCACCACGGCAGGAATGGTCTTCAGGCCGAGCTGCTTGCTCGCGCGCAGGCGCCGCTCGCCCATGACGAGCTCGTACTGCGGCTCGCCGCGTGCCGCCCCGGCAATGGGTCGCACGACGATGGGCTGAAGCACTCCGATCTCGCGGATCGAGTGCACGAGCTCGTCGAGATCTTCCTTGACGAACTCCTTACGCGGCTGGGCCGCGTTGGGAACGATGTCCGCGGGGGAGAGGTTCGCCAGTCTCGCGCCTGGAACGGCCGCGAGCTCCTCCCGCGTCTCCTTCCCGGAGGGGAAGAAGACGTCGACCGGGCGCTCGAGGGGATTGTCGTCAGTGGGGATGAGCGCGCCGATGCCACGCCCCAGCCCAGTTCTCTTTGTTGCTGCCATCAGGCTGGTGCTCCACGTCGCGCGATCTCTGCTGCTGCCTCAAGGTACGAGAGCGAGCCCGGGGAGCTGGCGTCGTAACTGATCACACTCTGACCGTAGCTCGGAGCCTCGGAGATACGCACTGACCGAGGGATGAGGGTCGCCAGAACCTGCTCGGGGAAGTGGTCGCGAACATCCTGCGCCACCTGGTTCGCCAGGTTCGTGCGCCCGTCATACATGGTCAACAGGATCGTGGAGACCGACAGCGTCGGGTTCAGGTGACGCTCGATCAGCTGGATGTTGTTGAGCAGCTGGCTGAGCCCCTCGAGCGCGTAATACTCGCACTGGATCGGAATCAGCACCTCACCCGCCGCAACGAAGGCGTTGATGGTGAGCAGGCCGAGCGATGGCGGGCAGTCGATGAACACGTAGTGGAATGGCTCGTCGGCCTCTTCGGAAAGAAACAGATCGAGCGCGGTACGCAGGCGCTGTTCCCTGGCCACGAGCGAGACGAGCTCGATCTCGGCACCGGCAAGGTGAATCGTGGCCGGGATGCAGTACAGCGCCTCGAATTCCGGGCTCTTCTGCACGACATCCCGCACGGCGACGTCATTGATGATGACGTCGTAGACGCTCACTGTCTCAGAGCGATGTTCGATGCCGAGCGCCGTGGATGCGTTGCCCTGCGGATCGAGGTCGATCACGAGAACCTTGGCGCCGTTTCTTGCCAGGGCGGCGGCCAGGTTCACCGTCGTGGTGGTCTTGCCCACGCCACCCTTCTGGTTCGCCACGGTGAACACACGGGTCTTGTCAGGGAGGGGGAGCGCTTCCGCTGCAAGCGCCTGGCGGCGGCGCGTGATCTCCGAGAGCTCGCGCGCGAGGGGAGTGTCGTCGAATCCCATCGGTGTGCGCGACACAGGGGACTTCTGTCGCACGGCCGCGGGCGGCTCCGTCACGACAGCCTCCGCTGGAACCGCTTCCTCGGTGTCCTGCCCCACCGTCACATTCCCAGTGATGTCCTCGTTGTCGCTCTGAGCTTCTTCGTCGATGTTCACGGAAACCTCGACCAACTCGTGGCCGGGCAGGGGAACATCCATGATGTCCATGAGGGCCGTCTCCGTTCCTGGCTCACCGGTGACCGAATCGCCGGTCGCACTGGCGTTGTTCTCCACGTTGTCATCCACCGCAGTCACGGTCTCGTTCGCGGAAGCCGAGAGCTCTTCGACCGACTCGTCCTGCGGATGTTTCACGTGAAACCTTCTTGCTTTGAGGGGAGCGAATCCCCGCCACCCGATGCCTACAACGGTCCGTGGCGTCCGTCCCGTGCCCGAAATGTCGTCGTCGAAACGACTAGTCAACTGTAGCCCGAAAGACTCGCGTGACCTCTGAGACGAGGCCGTCTCCGAGCGTGAGCACCTCCGGATCGCGAAGATGCGCCTTACGAATGGCCTTGGCCGCAGACTCGATCTCTTTGTCGACGCTTACCCCTTTGAGAAAAAGAAGTTCTCCGCCCGTGCGAACCAGGGGAGCGGCAAGCGGAATGAGCTTGGACAGCGCGCTCACCGCGCGAGCGGTCACCTGGTCCAGCCAGGGCGTTATCCGCGCGTCTTCCGCGCGCGCCCGAACGATCTCCACGTTGCCCAAACCGAGCTCCGCCGTCTCGTGCTTCAGCCAGTCGACCCTGCGTTCCATCGGCTCGATCAGGACGAGCGTTGCATCGGGCCGCGCGATCGCCAGCACGAGACCGGGCAGCCCTGCTCCACTACCGATGTCCCCGACGCGGCCCGGCTTCAACAGGGGAGCGACCAGACCACAGTTGATGATGTGCCGAGACCACAGACGCGGCAGCTCCACGGGTCCGATCAGCCCGAGCTCTTCGCCCCGTGCCGCCAGATCCGCGGTGAATCGCCGAGCGAGATCCAGTCGTTCGCCGAACACGGCGGCCGCGGCCGCCGGTTCCTCCTCCACCACAGGATCACTCAATGTTTCACGTGAAACTACGCGTGGGTGATGACGGTGTGACGGTCGCGTCCCTCGCCCTCGGACTCGGACGAGAATCCGCGGCTTGCCACCAGGTCGTGAACCAGCTTGCGCTCATAGGAAGACATCGGGGGCAGTGCCGCAGAAGCGGCCCCCGCCTCAATCCGGGAGATCGCATGATCGACGAACCCGGCAAGCTCTGCCTCGCGTGCCTCGCGCGAGCCGCCCACATCAAGGATGAGCCGCGAGAACGACCCGGTCTTTGCCTGCACCGCGATGCGGGTAAGTTCCTGCAGCGCGTTCACCGTGTCGGGCTTGGAGAGCAGACGAAGGTTGCTGTCCTCGCTCGAGTTCACGGACACGTAGGCGCGGCCGGCGCGGGCATCGATGTCGATGTCGCCATCCAGGTCCGTGATGTCCAACAATTCCTCGATGTAGTCGGCAGCGATGTCGCCTTCCTCCTCGAGCTGCGCAACCGTGCGCTCCGACCACGCCGTGGAATGACCGTGCTCAGCCTGAACATCACTGTCGACCACGGACTCCTGAACTTCTTCTGACACTGCGGTGCTCTCCATCTGCGAAAGGGGGTCGTGCGGGGTTGTCTCTGACATCACTTCTTGCCACTGGGCTTCTTCTTGTTGCGGTTCTTCGTGTTCACGGGCTGTTGGCGCTGCGGACTCTTCGGTGCCTCGATCACCTCGGGCTTGCCCTCGTCAATCACCACGATGCCCTTCCGCTGCGCACGTTTGGCCAGTCGTGCTTCCCGTGCCAAAGCGGCTTCGCTGCCCGGGGTCGGAAGATTGCGGATGACCAGGAACTGCTGTCCCATGGTCCAGATGTTCGAGACCAGCCAGTAGAACATGACACCGAGGGGGAAGGTGAAACCGGAGAACGCGAACACCAGCGGAAGGATGTAGAGCAGGATCCTCTGCTGCTTGAACATCGGGCTGTTCTTCATTTCCGTCGACTGGTTCTTCGACATGATCTGCAGCTGGGTGATGAACTGCGAGCCGGTCATCAGGATGACCATTGTCGCGGCGATCACGATCACGGCCACGTTCCCCTGGGCTGAACTGATCGAATCCTTGAGCGGCGCAACGCCGAACAGGATCGCCTCGCCAAAGGACTTCGAGAGCTCAGGGTTCAGTAAGCCGACACCGGCCGCGGTCTCACGCTGTGCGTTGTTGAGCACAGAGAACAGGCCGAAGAAGATCGGCATCTGGATGAGGAGCGGAAGGCAGGAGCTCAGGGGGTTGGTACCGGACTGCTTGTACAGCGCCATGGTCTCCCGCGACATGGCTTCGCGTGAGAACTGGTCCTTCTTGCCCTTGTACTTGTCCTGGATCTTCTTGAGCTGCGGAGCGACCTCGAGCATCCTGCGCTGGCTCACGATCTGCTTGACGAAGATCGGAACGAGCGCTGCGCGGATGACGAGCACCATGCCCACGATCGCCAGAACCCAGGTGAGTCCCGCATTCGGGTCCATCCCGAAGAAGGTGAAGAGCGAGTGGAATGCGACGAGCAGCAACTCCACGACCCACTTGATGGGCCACAGGATGCCGTCGATGATCGCGGGAAAATTCATTGTGGTAGTCAGCCCTTTCCGTGGCTACTCGCTGTGACAAAGCCGAAACGCGTTAACGCGTACTTTTCCCTGCCGCGCAGTGGAACATCATCTATACCGCCAGGCGCCCAGGGATGACACCGTGCGATCCGCCAGGCGCCCATCGCACAGCCCCGTACGACGCCGTACTCCTGGATTGCGCGAAGGGTATAAGCAGAACACGACGGGTAATAACGACAGACATCACCGTACAGGGGAGAGATCACCGCCCGATACGCGCGAAGGATGACCACGCACAGGTTGCGGGGCACAAGAAGAAGAAACAGCACGGTGGCCTTCACCTCTTCACCTCAGCTCTGGCAGCAATGCCGAACACTTCCCCGCGTAGCGTAACCCAGCTCGCCTCGGCAGAAACTGGAAGTGCCCGCACCACGATGTCGACGCCCGGACGAACGCCACCGAGCAGCGCAAAACTCGCCGCCTTCAATCGACGACGAACGCGATTGCGGATGACCGCGTTGCCCACGTTCTTCGCAACGATGAAACCAAACCGAGTCGGCATCCCATCGGCACGGTCGATCACATAAGCGATGGTGTGCGTCGCGCCGATCTTGCGGCCTCGCCGGACTATCCTGCGATAGTCGTCTGCGCGCACGACCCGATTGATCCTGGCGAGCACGATGACCTGATGTGCGGTCTCTGCGAAAACTACGCAGAGAGCTCGCTGCGACCCTTACGACGACGTGCGCTCAGGATCGCGCGACCGGCACGGGTGCGCATGCGCAGCCGGAAGCCGTGCACCTTGGCACGACGACGGTTATTCGGCTGAAAGGTTCTCTTGCTCATTATCAATCTCCACGTGTTGGAACTCCGCAAGGCCAGCAGTGAAGCCCAGGAAAGTAGAAGGGTTAGCCGAAGGGCTAAGAGGTCAACTGATTAAAGCTACGAGCTTAATCCGCTGCGGTCAAACCTCAGAGGCGATGAACCCCATCTTATCCACATGTGCAAAACGTCTGCTTAGCACTCCGCAGGCCATACAAACTAAGGTGGGGACACTGCACAGTCGGTGGATAACCCTGTGAATAAGTGAGAGCTCCACGGGAGGGGACCATGACTGAACCGGAGGATCCGACCCAGGAAATCTGGCAGGCCGTGCTCGTCGGTCTGCGCGAGGACGAACGAATCACCCCCCAGCTCCAGGGCTTCATCAGCCTCGTCGAGCCCAAGGGTGTGATGGCGGGAACCCTCTATCTCGAAGTACCCAACGACCTCACTCGCGGCATGCTGGAGCAGCGCATCCGACTCCCGCTTCTCAACGCCATCACCGCACTCGGTGACGATGTTCCGGTCAGCAACTTCGCGATCGTCGTCAACCCCGAAATCAGTCACGACTCCCTCGACCACGCCACAGAAGGTGCCGAACAGCCCTACATCGAACAACCCGCCGCGCCGGTGCAACTGGATGCCGGCACTGCGACCAGGCGAAGCGACTCGAGACTGAACCCCAAATACAACTTCGACAACTTCGTCATCGGCGGATCAAACCGTTTCGCCCACGCTGCGGCAGTCGCTGTGGCCGAGGCACCGGCCAAGGCATACAACCCCCTGTTCATCTATGGCGACTCCGGCCTCGGTAAGACCCACCTCCTGCACGCGATCGGCCACTATGCCGAGAGTCTCTACCCCGGCATCCGTGTTCGGTACGTCAGCTCCGAGGAATTCACGAACGACTTCATCAACTCGATCGCCAACAACCGCTCCTCTGCATTTCAGACGCGCTATCGCGAGATCGACATCCTTCTCATCGACGACATCCAGTTCCTCCAGCGAGCGGTCGAGACCCAGGAAGCGTTCTTCCACACCTTCAACACGCTTCACGACCACAACAAGCAGGTGGTCATCACGAGTGACCTGCCACCAAAGCTGCTCACCGGATTCGAAGACCGGATGCGCTCACGATTCGAGTGGGGACTCATCACCGATGTGCAGGCGCCCGACCTCGAAACCCGCATCGCCATCCTCCGCAAGAAGGCACAGAGCGAAAAACTTCAGGTGAGTGCCGAGATCCTGGAGTACATGGCCACCAAGGTGTCCTCCAACATCCGCGAACTCGAGGGAACTCTGATCAGAGTGACGGCGTTCGCGAGTCTGAACCGCACTCCTGTCGATCTCGCGCTCGTGCAGACCGTGCTCAAAGATCTCATCACGCTCGACGAAGACAACGTGATCGCACCCGTGGACATCATCAATCACACGGCGGAGTACTTCAAGCTCTCGGTCGATGATCTCTACGGATCGTCCAGGTCACAGGCTGTCGCGACCGCCAGGCAGATCGCGATGTACCTGTGCCGCGAGATGACGAACCTGTCGCTGCCCAAGATCGGCCAGCTCTTCGGTAACCGCGACCACACCACGGTCATGTACGCGAACAAGAAGATCACCGAACTCATGAAGGAGCGGCGCTCGATCTACAACCAGGTCACGGAACTGACCAGCCGGATCAAACAGAATCATCGCTTCGCCAAAGACTGAACCAGCCATCGAACTCGTCCACACTGTTGACAGGCTGTGGATAACTTGGTGAAGGCGCCATGAACTCTGTGGAGAAGTTTGCGAGAGCTGTGGACTGGGAAGTTGTGCGTCTCGCTGCCCTCCCGCTCCACAGTGGTGATTCTCACATCCACTCCACATCTTTCACCGTTGTAGTTTCCCGTTGACAGCGAGTCTCCGCGAGGTTATCCACAGTTTCCACAGCGGTTAAGAGTGTTAAAGCTTTAAAGAGATTAATTGGCGGAAGATAACCCTCTGGGTCCACTCTCGCAGCGGCTGTGCCAGTATGGGTTTTCCAAGCCACGTTCATGAGCCAAGGGGTGGAAATGAAGTTCCAGGTCAATCGTGACGTCTTCAGCGAGGCCGTCTCCTTTGCTGTCAAACTTCTTCCCCAGCGCACAACCCTCCCCATCCTGAGTGGCGTACTCATCGAGACCACAGATGTCGGGCTCACTCTGTCGTCATTCGATTACGAGGTCTCGGCCCAGACCACCATCACGGCAGAGGTCGAAGAACCCGGTCGCATCCTGGTCTCCGGACGACTTCTCGCCGACATCGCCAGCCGGCTGCCGAACGCTCCGGTGAACTTCAACTCGGAAGAATCCAAGATCAACGTGGTCTGTGGATCCGCGCACTTCACCCTGTTGAGCATGCCCGTTGAGGAGTATCCGACACTGCCCGTCGTCTCTGAGCAGTCCGGGCTCCTGCAGGCCGAAGCATTTTCGACGGCGATCGCCCAGGTGGCCGTCGCGGCGTCACGCGATGACGTCACTCCGGTGATCACCGGAGTGCAGCTCGAGGTCTCCGACACCAGCGTGAGCCTGGTTGCGACCGATCGGTATCGAGTGGCCGTGCGTGAGGTCGAGTGGGATTCGGGTGACAACACCGTTCCGGAGGGACTCACCGCACTGGTGCCGGCGCGGACCCTGCAAGAGGTCGGCAAGACATTCGGACACAGCGGCACCATTTCGGTTGCGATCACCAACACGGATGACCGTGAGCTCATCGCGTTCAGTGCGGACAAGAAGACGGTAACCTCACTCCTTATCAAGGGAAACTTTCCGCCGGTCAAGCGGCTTTTTCCCGAAACCGTCGACAACTTCGCCGTCCTCAACACGGCAGAACTGATCGAGGCGGTTCGCCGAGTCTCCCTCGTCCTGGAGCGTGAGGCGGCGCTGCGCTTCACCTTCACCCTCGACGGAGTGACGCTCGAGGCGATCGGGTCTGAGCAGGCGCAGGCGTCTGAGACGATTGATGCTCATTTGAGTGGCGGAGACACGGTGGTCTCTCTCAAGCCCCAGTTTCTTCTCGACGGACTCGGTGCGGTGCACTCCGAATTCGTTCGGATCTCGTTCACCAAGACAGAGAATCCCAACAAGCCCGGCCCGGTGCTCATCACGAGCCAGTCCTCGAAAGACAATCCCGGCGCGGATAATTACAAGTACCTGCTTCAGCCCAACCTGCTCCTTCGCTAAACGGGAAGTCGCGTGCCGAGTACAGGCGCGCGATAAAGCAGAGCACCGCCATAAATTGAATAATTCGCAAGTAAGGAACGTCATGCATATCGGTCTCATCGGTCTCGGAAAAATGGGAAGCAATATGCGAACCCGTCTCCGCGAGCACAACATCGAGGTGACCGGCTTCGACAGGAATCCGGATGTCACGGATGTTCCGGATATCCCTGCCCTGGTCGCGGCACTGCCGACCCCGCGCATCGTCTGGGTGATGGTGCCGGCCGGAGATATCACGAGTTCTGTTGTGACGGAGCTCGTGGGCGCACTCGACAGGGGCGACCTCATCATCGACGGGGGAAATTCCCGCTTCAGCGAAGACATCCGTCACGCGGAAGAGGCCGCGGTCAAGGGCATCGACTACATGGATGCCGGCGTCTCCGGTGGCGTGTGGGGTCTTGAAAACGGGTACGGACTCATGGTCGGCGGCACCAAGAAGAGCGTCGAGCGGGCCATGCCCATCTACGACGCGCTTCGTCCGGAGGGACCGCGCGACGAGGGATTCGTCCACGTCGGAGAAATCGGTGCGGGTCACTACGCGAAGATGGTGCACAACGGTATCGAATACGCCCTTATGCAGGCCTATGCCGAGGGATATGAGCTGCTCGACAAGCGTTCCGACATCATCAAAGACGTCACGGGAACCTTCAAGGCCTGGCAGCGCGGCACCGTCGTGCGTTCCTGGCTGCTCGAACTGCTCGTGCGTGCCCTCGAGGAGGATCCGGAATTCGAAGACATCGAGGGATACGTCGAAGACTCCGGCGAGGGCCGTTGGACCATCGAGGAGGCACTCATCAACGCCGTTCCGGTCCCCACGATCAGCGCATCGATCTTCGCGCGATTCGTTTCGCGCCAGCCGGAGGGATCTCCCGCGATGAAGGCAGTGGCCGCACTGCGCAACCAGTTCGGTGGACACGCGGTCAAAAAGGCTGAATAACGTGTCAGAGTGATCGTCACCCATCTGAGTCTGAGCGACTTTCGCAACTATCGAACTGCGGAAGTGCAGCTCAAACCCGGACCGAACCTGTTTGTGGGGAGCAACGGCCAGGGCAAGACCAACCTGGTGGAATCGCTCGGCTATCTGAGCACGCTGGGATCCCATCGGGTCTCGGTGGATCACGCGATGATTCGGCAGGGTGCCGACGCTGCCATTGTGCGGGCGAAACTCGAACACGGCGACCGTCAGCTGCTCGCCGAAGTGCAGATCAACCGCAGCGGACCCAATCGCGCGCAGATCAATCGCGGCGTCATCAAGACAAGAGAACTGCCCCGGTACTTCTCGAGCGTGTTGTTTGCGCCGGAGGACCTGGCTCTGGTGCGAGGCGAGCCGTCCGGGCGGCGCCGTTTTCTCGACGAACTGCTGGTTCTGATCTCGCCCAGGTACTCGGGGGTGATGACGGACTACGAGCGGGTGCTCAAACAACGCAACTCGCTTCTCAAGTCGGCCAGGGCATCCGGAATCAAAGAGTCCCAGCTCAGCACGCTCGAGATCTGGGATGACCGGCTCGTCACCCTGGGGTCGCAGGTGATCGAGGCGCGCCTCGCCCTCGTTGCCAGACTGTTGCCGGATGTTGCCGCGGCGTACCAGACAGTGGCAGGCGAAGATCACCACGCTCGTCTCTCGCACTCCCTGACCGTGCTCGAACAGAACGTCGACCGCGACGATCCGGAGGGCTCGGGCCAGACACTGCCGGGAGACTCGCCCCTGACCGCACCAGAAATCTCCGCTCGTTTTCACTCAGCACTCGACCGGCTTCGCCGGAATGAACTCGACCGGGGAATGACGCTCGTGGGACCGCACCGCGATGATCTCGTGCTCGAGCTCAACGGTCTGCCCGCGCGGGGATACGCGAGTCACGGAGAATCGTGGTCGTTCGCCCTCGCACTCAAGCTGGCGTCGGCGGGCCTGTTGCGTCGAGAGTCGACCACCGGGGATCCGGTACTCATGCTCGACGACGTCTTCGCCGAACTCGATGAGTCCCGGCGAGCCAGACTTGCCGCGGCGGTGGGTGACTTCGAGCAGGTGCTCATCACGGCGGCCGTGTACGAAGACGTTCCCGGGACTCTCACCGCTCACACCGTTCGCATCGCGGCCGGAACCATCGTGGAGCCGGGCGGACAGCCGACGGAGCAGCCATCATGAGCGACGACGAGCGGAAGGATGAGACTTCGGGCGAAGCCGAGTCGGAGTCGCGCGGCGTCTACCAGCGATTTCGCCGCGTGTTCGGCGACGGGCACTCACGCTCCTCGGACGCCAGGAAGCGCGCGAAGAGAGAGTCCGGTGCGACCACCCCGTTCGGCGGCGGACGCGATCCCGAGGGGCTCGGCTCCGTGGTCGACGCACTCACCGCGAGTCTGGGCTGGAACTCGCCGCTCGCGCAGTCGGAACTACTCGCATCCTGGGCCGAGGTTGCAGGCGAAGAGACCGCAGAGCACTCGACTCCGGTCGGCATCGACGAAGGTGTGCTCACCGTTCGATGTGATTCGACGGCCTGGGCGACGCAACTCCGGTTGATGCGCGTGCAGATCGTGACGCAGATCGCGACGCGCTATCCGGATGCCGGTATCGAACGAGTGCGGTTTGAGGGCCCGGGTGTTCCCTCGTGGAAAAGAGGCCCCAGATCAATTCCAGGGCGTGGCCCGCGCGATACTTACGGCTGATTGGGCAAAAGACATGGTCGAGCGCAAATAAAGTCCCCAGACGGGCGATTTGGGGACCGTGAGGGCCGCAATTTGGTAGACTGGTTGGGTCGTCATGGTATCTCCTGATTGCAGGAGCAGGGCCACGAACGACGTTCGATCTACCGGCGGGAGCCCACTTCCATATGTCAACTAATTCGACTCCCGAGTTTGACCACAGCTACGGTGCAGACGACATCCAGGTTCTCGAGGGACTCGAAGCGGTTCGCAAGCGCCCGGGCATGTACATCGGCTCGACCGGTCCTCGCGGATTGCATCACCTCGTGTACGAGGTCGTCGACAACTCGGTCGACGAGGCACTCGCCGGCTACGCGGACGACATCCAGGTCACCATGACCCGTGACGGCGGCATTCGTGTCGTCGACAACGGTCGCGGAATCCCGGTCGGCCTCAACAAGGCCGAGAACAAGTCGTCCGTCGAGGTCGTCATGACCATCCTGCACGCCGGCGGAAAGTTCGGCGGCGGCGGATATGCGGTCTCTGGCGGTCTGCACGGCGTCGGTGTCTCTGTCGTCAACGCGCTGTCCACGGAACTGGATGTCGAGGTCCATCGGCAGAACCACGCCTGGCGCATGAGCTTCAAGCGCGGTGTTCCGGTCGCGCCACTGGAGAAGGGGGAGGAGGTCGAGGGCACCGGAACGATCATCACCTTCTGGCCGAGCCCCGAGACCTTCGAGAGCATCGAGTTCGATTTCGAGACGCTCCGCGCCAGATTCCAGCAGATGGCATTCCTGAACAAGGGCCTGCGGATCACGCTCACCGACGAGCGCATCCACCTCGACGAGCACGGCGACGAGATGGAGCCGGTCGTCGTCAGCTACCTCTACGAGCAGGGCCTCGTCGACTACGTGCAGTACCTCAACTCGGCGAAGAAGGTCGAGGTGGTGCACCCGGAGATCATCTCGTTCGAGCTCGAAGACAAGGAACTCAAGATCTCTCTCGAGGTCGCCATGCAGTGGACCACCTCCTACCAGGAGAGCGTGCACACCTACGCGAACACCATCAACACGCACGAGGGTGGAACGCACGAAGAGGGCTTCCGTGCCGCGCTGACCACGCTGGTCAACAAATACGCCAGGGAAAAGGGAATCATCAAGGAAAAGGATGACAACCTCACCGGCGACGACGTGCGTGAGGGTCTGACCGCGGTCATCTCGGTCAAGCTCGCCGAACCGCAGTTCGAAGGCCAGACCAAGACCAAGCTCGGCAACACGATCGCGAAATCCTTCGTGCAGAAGGTGGCGGGCGATCAGCTCGGCGACTGGTTCGATCGCAACCCGACGCAGGCTCGCGACGTCATCCGCAAGGCGATCCAGGCATCCGCTGCCCGCCTCGCCGCCCGCAAGGCGCGCGAGCAGACGAGGCGCAAGGGGCTGCTCGAGTCGAGCGGGATGCCGGGCAAGCTGCGCGACTGCTCAAGTAAAGATCCGAGCCTGTCCGAGATCTTCATGGTCGAGGGTGACTCGGCCGGTGGCTCTGCCGTGCAGGGGAGAAACCCGGAGTTCCAGGCGATCCTGCCGCTGCGAGGCAAGATCCTCAATGTGGAGAAGGCCCGGCTCGACCGCGCGCTCGCCAACAACGAGGTGCAGTCGATGATCACCGCGTTCGGCGCGGGGGTCGGCGAGGACTTCGACCCCGAGAAGGCCAGGTACCACAAGATCGTGCTGATGGCCGATGCGGATGTCGACGGCCAGCACATCACGACCCTGCTGCTCACCCTGCTGTTCCGCTACATGCGCCCACTCATCGACCTCGGGTATGTCTACCTCGCGCAGCCTCCGCTGTACCGGCTCAAGTGGAGCAACTCACCCCACGAATACGTGTACTCGGACGAGGAGCGTGACGCTCTGGTCGAAAGCGGGCTTGCGGCGGGCAAGCGCATCCCGAAAGACAACGGGATCCAGCGCTACAAGGGCCTGGGCGAGATGGACTACAAGGAACTGTGGGAGACCACCATGGATCCGGCCACCAGGACGTTGCTCCAGGTGACCCTGGATGACGCACTCGCTGCCGATGAGATCTTCTCCACCCTCATGGGCGAAGACGTCGATGCGCGTCGAAGCTTCATCCAGCGCAACGCCAAGGATGTTCGCTTCCTCGATATCTGATCGCGCGAAGCCGATCAAGATCGAGTAGGCCGTCCACGGCCGTATCGAGATCCAACCCAAGAATTACTGAAATACGAAGACTGGACATCAATGGCTGACGAAACAGACACCAGCGAGAACGATGACGCGCTCGAGCAGATCGCGGGCAAAGAGGTGGACACGGCGCACGACAAGGTGAACCAGGTCGACCTGCAGCTCGAGATGCAGCGCTCGTACCTCGACTACGCGATGAGTGTCATCGTCGGGCGCGCGCTTCCTCTCGTGGAAGACGGCCTGAAGCCCGTGCACCGCCGCGTGATCTACGCGATGTACGACGGTGGCTACCGCCCGGACAAGGGATTCTCCAAGTGCACCCGCGTCATCGGCGACGTCATGGGGCAGTTCCACCCGCACGGTGACTCCTCGGTCTACGACGCACTCGTCAGGCTCGTGCAGCCGTGGAGCCTCCGGTATCCGCTGGCCCTCGGCCAGGGAAACTTCGGCTCCCCCGGCAATGACGGCGCCGCCGCCCACCGATACACCGAGACCAAGATGGCTCCGCTTGCCATGGAGATGGTGCGGGACATCGAGGAAGAGACCGTCGACTTCGTTCCCAACTACGACGGTCGTACCCAGGAACCCCGAGTCCTGCCGAGCCGGTTCCCCAACCTGCTCGTCAATGGGTCTGTCGGTATCGCGGTCGGCATGGCCACGAACATCCCACCGCACAACCTGCGTGAGGTCGGCGATGCCGCGCTGTGGCACCTCGCCCACCCTGACGCCTCGCAGGAGGAACTTCTCGAGGCCCTGATCCAGCGGATCAAGGGACCGGACTTCCCGACCGGTGCGCAGATTCTCGGAATCAAGGGAATCCAGGATGCGTACCGCACCGGGCGCGGATCGATCACGATGCGCGCGGTGGTCAACGTCGAGGAGATCCAGGGTCGCACCTGTCTCGTCGTCACCGAGCTTCCGTACCAGGTGAACCCAGACAACCTGGCACTGAAGATCGCGGAACTCGTGAAGGAGGGCCGGCTCGCGGGCATCGCGGACATCCGCGACGAGACCTCCGGTCGCACCGGCCAGCGCCTCGTCATCGTGCTCAAGCGCGACGCCGTCGCGAAGGTCGTGCTCAACAACCTCTACAAGCACACCCAGCTGCAGGAGAACTTCGGTGCGAACATGCTCGCCATCGTCGACGGCGTGCCGCGCACCCTGTCGATCGACGGCTTCATCACCGCCTGGGCCGCACACCAGATCGACGTCATCGTGCGGCGCACCCAGTTCAGATTGCGCAAGGCGGAGGAGCGCGCGCACATCCTGCGCGGCTACCTCAAGGCTCTCGATGCTCTCGACGAGGTGATCGCGCTCATCCGTCGCTCGCCGACAGTGGAGGATGCCCGCGCAGGCCTCGTGGAGTTGCTCACCATCGACGAGCTGCAGGCCAGCGCGATTCTCGACATGCAGCTGCGCCGGCTCGCCGCCCTCGAGCGCCAGAAGATCATCGAGGAGAACGAGAAGATCGAGGCGCAGATCGCGGAGTACAACGCGGTCCTCGCCGATCCGCAGCGCCAGCGCGACATCGTGAGCGAGGAGCTCACCGAACTCATCGAGCGCTACGGGGACGATCGCCGCACCGAGATCATGTTCGGTTTCGACGGCGACATGAACATGGAAGACCTCATCCCCGAAGAGGAGATGGTGGTCACCGTCACGCGCGACGGATACGTCAAGCGCACCCGCAGCGACAATTACCGCAGCCAGCACCGCGGTGGCAAGGGAGTCAAGGGCGCGCAGTTGCGAGCGGATGACGTGGTCGAGCACTTCTTCGTCACCACGACCCACCACTGGTTGCTCTTCTTCACCAACAAGGGTCGCGTCTACCGCGCGAAGACCTACGAGTTGCAGGAAGCGGGCCGCGATGCGAAGGGCCAGCACGTGGCCAACCTGCTCGCGCTGCAGCCCGATGAAGAGATCGCGCAGATTCTCGCGATCCGCGACTACGAGGCAGCAAATTACCTCGTTCTCGCTACCCGCGGCGGTCTGATCAAGAAGACCCTGCTGTCCGAGTACGACACCAACCGCTCCGGTGGCATCATCGCGATCAACCTGCGCGAGGATGACGAGCTCGTGTCGGCGAAGCTGGTCGAGAGCGACTCGGACATGCTGCTGGTCTCGCGCAAGGGTATGTCGATTCGCTTCACAGCATCCGACGAGGCGCTGAGGCCGATGGGCCGTGCGACGTCCGGTGTCATCGGCATGCACTTCAGGGAGGATGACACCCTGCTCGCGGCAACCGTCGTGAGCGACGAGGGCTTCGTCTTCGTGGTCACCGAGGGCGGTTATGCCAAGCGCACCTCTGTTGACCAGTACCGCACGCAGAATCGCGGCGGACTCGGCATCAAGGTGGCGAAGTTGGCTGAGGCGCGGGGCGATCTCGCGGGTGCGCTGATAGTCGAGGAAGACGACGAGGTTCTTGTGGTTCTTGCCAGCGGCAAGGTGGTACGCTCCAGCGTGGCCGAAGTTCCGGCGAAGGGCCGCGACACCATGGGTGTCGTGTTCGCCAGGTTCGCGGACGACGACCGGATCATCGCGGTCGCGAAGAACAGCGAGCGCAACCTGGATGACCAGGACCAAGAAGCCCAGGACGACGAGACACCGGTCGTGGAGCACGAAGCCGGGAAGGACGAGGCAATAGATGAGTAGTGTCGCGGAGAAACTTCAGAGGAAGTCGCAGAAGGCTGCGGCGACCAAGCAGGTTCGTCTCAAGCTCGTATATGTCGACTTCTGGTCGGCGGTGAAGCTGTCGTTCCTGATCGCCCTCGCCCTCGGTGTCGTTCTCGTCGTCGCAACCGTGCTCATCTGGATCGTGCTCGACACCACCGGAATCTTCGGAAGCATCGACGGACTGCTGCGGGAGATCCTCAACGACAACAGCTTCAGCGTGACGGCCACGGTCTCGCTCGGAACCGTGCTGCTCTTCTCGATCATCGCCGCGCTCCTGAACCTCGTGATCGGCACCGCGCTTGGCGCGATCACCGCGCTGTTGTACAACTTCAGCGTGCGCATCACCGGCGGACTTCTGGTCGGATTCACGAACAACTGATTCGATTGGGTGAAAATCGGCGGGTGCGATACTCTCGTATCTGCCCACGGGGATATAGCTCAGGCGGTTAGAGCGCTTCGCTGATAACGAAGAGGTCCCAGGTTCAAGTCCTGGTATCCCCACTGTGTTTTTTGTCCGCCGGTCCCCACCCGGCGAACCTGCGCCACAGGCGTCGACACAGAAGAGCAGTTCCGAGGGGCCTTAGCTCAATTGGTAGAGCGCCTGCTTTGCAAGCAGGAGGTCAGGGGTTCGATTCCCCTAGGCTCCACATTCCGTGTCAAAGTTGCAACTCGCCATGATCGATGGGCAGGGTTTCTTCGTTTCAGTCGCTGCTCGAGATGCGCGCAGCGCGCTTGATGAGTTCGCCGAGGTTCTCCCAGGCCTGCTCCGACGGATCCTGCAGCGCGTACGATGTCGGCCAGAAGCCGTCAGGGGAGTCGAGTTCGGCTTGGACGCTGAACCCGAAGGTCGAATAGCGCGTCTTATCCATTTGCCCGCTTCGAAAGAAGCACACGACCTTGCCTCCCCTGGCGTAGCCCGGCTGCCCGTAGTACAGCTTGGGGGCGAGTTCCGGGGCGACGTCCGCGACGATCGCGTGTACGCGCTCGGCCATCTTCTGGTCGGCATCCGGCATCTGTGCGATCTTGGCCAGCACGTCCGCCTCATCGGCGGCGGCCCTCTGCGCGTCTCCCGCGCGCTTCGCCTCAGACTTCAGCTCAGCGGAGCGCTCCTTCATCGCGGCGCGTTCTTCGGCGGAGAAACTATCCCTCTTGGCTGTCGCGGTCATTGATCTTCCTCCTGGTCAGCTAATCGGCAGTGCACTGCCCACACTACGTTTCGTTGTGATCCGGTACTTCTCGAATCCTGACCTCTGTGTTATGGCGTTCCTGTGAAAATGGAGTCATGGGCGCGGAAGAGGCACGGGAGCACGTTCGGGACGCCATCACGGCGATCCGTCGCGTGCGCGACCGGATCGATCGGGAGCACGCGCTGCCGCTGAACGTGGAGGAATTGGCCAGGGATGCCCACATGTCCGCCGGGCATCTGAGCCGTGAGTTCCGTCGAATCTATGGAGAATCGCCGTACTCCTACCTGATGACTCGGCGCATCGAGCGAGCGATGACACTGCTGCGTCGTGGCGATCTCTCGGTCACCGAGATCTGCTTCGCCGTGGGGTTCTCCTCGCTCGGAACGTTCAGCACTCGCTTCTCCGAGCTCGTCGGGGTCTCACCGCGCTCCTATCGGGCCGACCCGTCCCGCTCGACGGCCGGCATCCCGGCGTGCCTGGCGAAACAGGTGACGAGACCGGTCAGGAATCAAGAAGCGCGACCGCGGACACCCGCCTAGCCTGTTCTGCATGAACATCACCATCCGCAACGCGTTTCTTCCGCACACCGACGCCGACGCTGCGCTCGGTTTCTACCGCGACATGCTCGGTTTCGAGCTCAGACAGGATGTCGGCTACAAGAACCTGCGCTGGCTGACGGTAGGACCGGTCGGCCAGCCAGGCACCTCCATCGTGTTGCACCCCCCGGCCGTCGACCCGGGCATCACGGCCGAGGAGAAGGAGACCATCCTCGACCTGATCGCCAAGGGTGTGTACGGAACACTCACCCTCGCCTCCGACGACCTCGACGCGCTGTTCGAACGACTCGAAGCGGCCGGGGCAGATATCGTACAGGAGCCGACCGACCAGGACTACGGGGTGCGAGACTGCGCCGTCCGCGACCCTGCGGGTAACCTGATCCGCATCAACCAGCTCGGCTAGTCGCCGCGCTTATCCTTGGGACGGGCGCGCAGGTGGGCGCGTTCGCCCTGTTTGCCGAACAGGCTGAGGAACTCGACCGGCTCCGGGCCGGCTGATCCGAACCAGTGCGGCACGCGGGTGTCGAACTCGGCCGCCTCCCCGGGCACCAGCACGAGATCGCGCTCGCCGAGCACGACACGAAGTCGGCCGCTCAGGATGTAGATCCACTCGTAGCCCTCGTGCACCTTCGGCTCGGGATTTCTGCGCTCGCCATCCAGCACGATCTTGAAGGCCTGGATGCCGCCGGCGCGTTTGGTGAGCGGCAGCAGCGTCATCCCATGCTCCTTCACCGGACGAAGGTGGATGCGCGGATCGCCCGTCGCGGGGGCATCCACGAGCTCGTCGAGCGTGACGCCGTACGCTCGCGCGAGCGGAAGCAGGAGCTCGAGGGTGGCCCGGCGCTCGCCGGACTCGAGCCGCGAGAGAGTGCTCAAAGAGATGCCGGTCTGCGCGGACAGCGCAGAAAGGGTCGTCTCGCGTTCGAGGCGCAGTGCGCGAAGGTGCGGCCCGATCTTCTGGAGGGACTGCTCGATCTCATCCATGGCATCCAGTTTGCCACATCGGCAAAGTTACTTGCTGTGAAGCTGCGGAGGTTGCACACTGTAGACGGAGGTGGTCACCGTGACAGGAGGCAACGTTGGTGCGTTCGGCTCGGCCGAGTTCTGGGAAGAGTTCTACGGCGAAAGCGGGCCGTGGACCGGCAATCCCAATGCAGCGCTCGTGACCGAGCTTCGCGAGCGCCCGCTTGTCCCGGGCACAGCACTCGACCTCGCCTGCGGCACCGGCGGCGACGCAATCTGGCTCGCGAACGCGGGATGGCGGGTCACCGGTGTCGACATCTCGTCCGCGGCACTGAAGACCGCGGCAACCGCGGCCGAGGCGGCAGGAGCCGGGGCCGATATCCGGTGGCAGCAGCATGACCTCGAGACCGACTTTCCCGAGGGGAGTTGGGACCTCGTGAACGTCGCCTACCTGCACTCTCCGATCGCGCTGAATCGCGAACGGATCCTGCAGAGCGCGGCCGGCGCAGTCGCCCCCGACGGAACGCTCATCATCATCGGGCACCAGGGCACGCGCGAGTGGCCCTCGTCAGACACCGGGCACACTCATGGTCAGCAGCATCACGCGGAGCAGGCGCACTCGATCCACGTTCTGCCCACGATCGACGAGGTGCTCGCAAAACTCGACCTCGACGGCTGGCAGATCGTTCACATCGGCAACGTGACCGTGACGCGAGCGACGCACGACGGAACTCCCAGCACTCACGTGGACAACGTCATCCGGCTGCAACGCGCGTAAAAGAACCCGATCAGTCGGTAACGGCGTCCGCGTCGTCTGCCTCGTCGCTCACCCAGAGCTCGTCATCCGCGCGGAGCGTCTGCCAGGCCGCGTAGGCGAGCCCGGCTGCGGCGACCACGCCGACGCCGATCAGGATGTAGCGACCGGGACCCCAGGACTTGGCCGCCGCAGCGGGCACGACTTTGGAACCGACCTTGGCTCCCGCCCTGCCCGCGCGAGCGAGAGCGGCGCGCACCTGCGGGTTCTTCGTCGCCTCGATGACGGCGAGGGCAGAGCTCAGCGCAGAGGTGACGGTGGGGAGAACCTCGTCGACAAACTTTTCGCGCGTCGTGCCTGCGGCACTGCGGGTGGCTGCGATTCCGGAGGCGACACCCGGACGAATGTGGTTGTCAACGGCATCCCGAACCCGGGGCGCCACCTCCTCACGTCCGAGACCGGCCAGCTGCCGACTCGCCTCTCGCACGACCTGCGATGCGCGATCCAGGACTTCCTTCTGGTCGTCCCACACCTCACCGGCAGAGCCGCGCAGCCGCTTGAGCTGCTTCTGGCGCTTTCGTGACAGTCCCACAGAGACCTCCCTGAGCGATCGAACATGGGCCTCAATCCTCCCATGGGGGACCGGGTCGACCAACTCATTGTCAGCCAGCACACAGCAGGTATCCAGCAGGATCCAGAATTGCCCCGGATGCTGTGGAAGAATAGTCCAATGCCTGTGCACACTCACGTAGCCACCCTTCACACCACCCTCGGCGACATCAGGGTCAACCTCCTCGGCAATCACGCGCCGAAGACCGTCGCCAACTTCGTCGGACTCGCCACCGGCGAGATCGAATGGACCCACCCCGCAACGGGCAAGGTCTCCAAGGAGAAGCTCTACGACGGCGTCATCTTCCACCGCATCATCGACGACTTCATGATCCAGGGCGGCGACCCGCTCGGACAGGGAACCGGTGGACCCGGATACCAGTTCGACGACGAGATCCACCCCGAGCTCAACTTCACCGAGCCTTACGTTCTCGCGATGGCCAACGCCGGCATCCAGATGGGCCGCGGCACCAACGGCTCGCAGTTCTTCATCACGACCGTTCCGACCACCTGGCTCCAGGGCAAGCACACGATCTTCGGCAAGGTCGAAGACGAGGAGTCCAAGGCCGTCGTCAAGAAGATCGAGGCCGTGAAGAAGGATGGCCGCGATCGCCCGCTCGAGGATGTCGTCATCCAGAGCGTCACCATCGACGCGGTCTAGCCACATGGCGCAACAGTGAGCGAAGCCGAGCCCAATCCGGCCAACTTCTGTTACCGGCATCCCGACCGCCAGAGTTTCATCCTCTGCCAGAGATGCGGGCGCACCATCTGCACCGAGTGCCAGACGCAGGCCGCCGTCGGCGTGCATTGTCCGGAGTGCACGAGGGAGGCGCGGATGAGCGCGCCCAGGCGCAAGCCCGCGATCGTCACCTCCGCTCGCATCGCGCTCGGCAGCGGCGCGCCGGTCGCGACGTATTCGCTCATCGCGCTGTGCATCGTCGTGTTCATCGCGCAGTACCTGACCGGCGGCCCCAACAACGGCTACGCGACGGTGTACCTCATCGACTTCTCGCCGTGGGTTCCGAGCGAACCGTGGCGGATGCTCACGGCGCTGTTCCTGCACGCCTCATTCCTGCACATTGCTCTGAACATGTTCTCGCTCTACGTGTTCGGGCCAATCCTCGAGAGGATGCTCGGGCGCGCGCGCTTCCTCGCGCTCTACTTCCTGAGTGGATTCGGCGGTTCGCTCGCCGTGATGCTGATCGACCCGACCATCCCCGTACTCGGCGCATCCGGCGCTCTCTTTGGCTTGTTCACCGCGTTCTTCGTGATCCAGCGCGGCCTCGGTGGCAACGGCAACTCGCTTCTGCTGCTCATCGCGCTCAACCTCGTGATCGGATTCATCCCCGGATTGCATATCGCCTGGCAGGCCCATGTCGGGGGCCTCGTCGTCGGCGGCGTCGTGGCGCTCGTTCTGATGCGCACCCGCAGACGGGACCAGCGAACGACTCAGATCCTGCTGCTTGTGGCCGTTGCAGCGGTGCTCATCGGACTCACCCTGGTGGGTGTCCAATTGATGCCCGGGCGACTCTCCTAGCAGTTATCCACAGGCCTTTCCACACTGGGGATAATTACACCTGTGTAATTGACCGCATTGTGGAGGACAGTTTTGTACCCCCTGAAACGGGGGTCATGATCAGCGCCAACGCGTGGTCATCAGGAACCCTACAAAGAGGATGCCGAATCCCACCAGGATGTTCCAGTTGTCGAGATCGGGGACCGGCAGCTTCATCTCGCCGCTGACGTAGAAGACGATGATCCAGGCGAGGCCGATGATCATGAGGCCGAACATGATCGGCTTGAACCAGATCGGGTTCGGGGCGTCGTCACCCGAGCGGGTGCCCTGCGGTCGTTCGGGCTTCGTACGCGTAGTCGATCTGGCCATGCCCAGATTCTAGCCTGAAAGGCATGACGGCCAACCGGGTAGCCCGTGATCTCGGGGATCGACCGGGTGGCATCGCCTAGAATCTAGTCCATGAGCGCCACACCTACGCCGGATCGTCGGCACCGGAACGGACGCTTCAGCATCGTGGGTTTCATCGGCGAACTCCTCATCACGGCCGCAGTGCTCATCTTCCTGTTCCTCGGCTGGCAGCTCTGGCTGAACGACATCGTGGTGGGCGGCCAACAGGACAAGGCCGCGACCCAACTGGCCAAGAGCTGGACGGAAACCGTGTCGCCCACCCACGCCCACGTCGACACGCATACCACCGCGACCGCGCCGGACTATGGCACTCCGATTGTTCCTGCCGTGCAGAAGAACGCGGCAAAGTTCGCGGTGCTGTACGTGCCACGATTCGGTGCGGATTACGCCCGCACGATTGCCGAGGGAGTCGGCACCGGCGACGTGCTGGACAAGGGGATCATCGGTCATTATCCGAACACACAGATGCCGGGAGCGGTTGGCAACTTCGCCGTCGCCGCGCATCGTACGACGCACGGTGCCCCGTTCCACGAGATCGCGACGCTGCGAGTGGGTGACAAGATCTACATCCAGACCGCGGACGGCTACTACACCTACGACTTCCGCGGGCTCGAGTATGTGCGGCCGACCGGCATCGGTGTCATCGACCCGGTTCCGCAGAGCCCCGGAGTCGCTCCGACCGACCGGATCATGACCATGACCAGCTGCAATCCGATGTTCTCCTCCTCAGAACGGATCATCGGCTACGCGGTGTTCGACTCGTGGCAGCCAGCATCCGCTGGCCCACCCGCGGAGATCGCGGCGACCGTGGCAGCGAAGGGATAGCTATGTACGGTGCCTTGTGGCGCATCCTTCCCGGGCCGGTATGGCTGCGAATCGTGCAGCTCATCGTGCTGGCCGCGGCCGTGGTGTTCCTGCTCGTGGTGTTCGTCTTCCCCTGGCTGAACAGCTGGGTGAACGTCAGCGACGTTACGGTGGGTACATGACCCGCGTACTCGTCGTCGACAATTACGACAGCTTTGTTTATACCCTCAACGGCTACCTGCTCCAGCTCGGGGCGGAAACCACCGTGGTGCGAAACGATGACTTCGATGAATCCGACGCTGCCGCCCGCACCGCAGACTACGACGGCGTGCTGCTGTCGCCGGGGCCGGGTACGCCCGCGGCAGCCGGCGTCTCCATCCCGCTCGTGCACGCCGCTCTTGCCGCGGGGTCTCCGCTGCTCGGGGTGTGCCTCGGTCACCAGGCGATCGCGGAGGCCATGGGGGCAACCGTCACTCACGCGGCCGAGCTCATGCACGGAAAGACCTCGCTCGTCACGCACGACGAGAGCGATTTCTACGCGGGGGTGCCGCAACCCTTCACCGCGACGAGATACCACTCCCTCGCGGTGGTCGACTCGACCGTGCCGTCATCGCTCGTTGTCACCTCACGCACGCAGGGCGGCGTGATCATGGGGCTTCGGCACAAGAGCGCGCCGATCTACGGCGTGCAGTTCCACCCGGAATCCGTGCTGACGGAGGGCGGCTACCAGATGCTCGCCAACTGGCTCGCCGTTGTCGGTCTTCCGAGCGCGCGTGAAACTGCCCGCGGCCTGAGTCCGCTCGTTGCGACGACGAACCCGGAGAACTCCTGAGCTGGCGCGCGCGGACTAGTTGCTGGTGCCGCTGCAATAGGTGAGCGTGACGGCGGAACGCTGAGGCTGGTCTCCCGGCGGCAGCGACTGCGCGGTGACTTTGAGTCCGCTGCAGCTCGAATCCGGCTGGTTGGACACTCCGAGTTGCAGCGCTGTAAGCGCCTTGTTCGCATCCGTGATCGCCATGCCTGTGACGGGCGGAACGCTGACGAGACCATCGGAGACCACAAGGTCAACGGTCTGGCCCTCGTCGACCGAGGTGTTGCTTTCCGGGCTGCTGCGGATGACGACTCCGGCGGGGATGCTCGGTGAGTGTTCCTTTGTGACGGAGCCTTCGGTCAGACCCCGGTCCTTGAGTGCCGCCTTCGCCGCGTCCTCCGTGAGGTTCGTCATCGGTGGCACGCTGACCTGGCTCTTTCCGAGCGAGACGTAGACCTGGATGGACTGGCCCACACCGACCTTGGTGCCTTCGTCCGGCGAGGTGCGAATGATCGCACCGGCCGGAACGGTCGAACTCCGCTCCTGCACTCTCTGTGGCACGAGCTTGAGTGCGGTGAGTTCCTTTGCACCCGCGTCGTAGGTCTCACCGACGATCCCGGGTACCTTGACCGAGAGTCCGCTGCTGAAGTCGCTGCCGTTGGGCAGGTTGACCACCCAGAACACGACGGCCACGAGGATCACCAGGACCATCGCGATACCGGCCCAGATCCAGGCGACCGGCGGGCGCGTCTGGGTGCGCAGCGCACGATCGTCATCGCGCGCTGCCAGTTGGCGGAGCGCGGCCTCCGACCCAGCCGTTGCGCTCGGGTTCACGCCGAAGAGGGTCGCGTTGAAGTCGTTGACGGGTGTGCGGCGCACGGGAACCTCGCCCGCGGCAGCGGTCTCCAGGTCTTCGCGGAATTCCGCTGCGGTCTGGAAGCGCTCGAACTTGTCTTTCGCCAGGGCGTGGAGCACGACGGCGTCGAGTGCCGGCGAGACGTGAGGGTTCAGTGTGCTCGGCGCGACGGGTGCCTCGCTGATGTGCTGGTACGCGACGGCTGCGGCGCGGTCGCCGCGGAACGGTGGCCTGCCCGTGAGCAGTTCGAAGAGCACGACCCCGGTGGAGTAGAGGTCTGTGCGGGCATCCACGGTCTCACCGCGCGCCTGCTCCGGGGAGAAGTACTGTGCTGTGCCGAGCACGGCGCTCGTGTCTGCGACCGTTGCAGAGTTGTCGGAGACGGCGCGAGCGATACCGAAGTCCATGACCTTGACCTGGCCGGTCTGCGTGACCATGACGTTGCCCGGCTTGATGTCGCGGTGCACGAGCAGCGCGCGATGGCTGTATTCAAGTGCGGTCAGGATGCCTGAGACGATGCGCACGGCCTCGCGCGGCTCGAGCGGACCGTCGGCGATGATATCGCGCAGCAGCCGACCGTCGACGTACTCCATGACGATGTACGGAACCTGGCTCTCGACGCCATTGGGCTCGCGAACCGTCTCCTCGCCCGCGTCAAAGACCCGCACGATCGTGGGATGCGCCATTCGGGCGGCCTTCTGTGCCTCTTCACGGAACAGCACACGGAACTTCGGGTCCGTCGCGAGGGCGGGCTTGAGCAGCTTGATCGCCACGCGTCGACCGAGACGAGAATCGGTGCCGAGATGCACATCCGACATGCCACCGCGCCCGATGAGGTCGCCGACCTGATATCTGCCGGCGAGCAGGCGGGTACCTTCAGTCACGTGCTATCTCCCGGTGGCGTCAGTGGACTACCCTGCCCAGTGTAATGCGTGAATCAGGCGACTTTTTCAGGGGGCAGTCGTTGCGCCCGGCACGGTGAGGGTGAGTGCGGGTGACGCCGGAGACTTCACGCCGGAACACTGCGCCAGATACTGCACCGTGGTCGTGCTGCCGGTCACTGTGGTCGGCAGGGTGACCGTGATGCTCGTCCCGCTGACCGGATTGTCAGGGGTGAAGGTCGCCGTGGAACCCGAGGGCAGCGCGACCGTGTACGAGTCAAGCTTTGTGCCGTACTGGCAGACATAAGCGGGCCAGGTAACGGTGACTTTCTGGCCTGGAGCGTACGGCCCGTCCGGGCTAGCCGTTGGAGCCTCAGCGGGCTGGGAGGGTGCGGGCACGTCTCCGTAGAGGGTTACCGTGATCGTTGAACCGGGATTGACCCATCCCGTGGGGTTCACGTCGTAGACGATGCCGACCTGGTCGGTGCTTTCCGCTGCCTTGCCCGTGTTCACGACCGCGGACAGCCCGAGCGTATCGAGCGCGTTGCGCGCCTCGCTTTCGGTTTTACCGACGAAGTCGTCTTTGAGGATCTGGATGCGACTGTTTGTCGGCGTTGCCGACGGCGTCGGAGACGTCGAGTGGGTGATCGTCGGACTCTTCGACGGCTTCGTCGGGCCAGGAGACGCGAGCAGTGCGATCAGGGTGCCAATGAGCACGACGACGAGGATACCGATCAGCGCGATGAGCGGCCAAGTCCACGGATTGCGTCCCTTGGTCTCCTTCGGTGTGGCATCCTGTGCGGCGTCCATCGACGGAAGCACGGTCGTGGCCTGGGTCGCGCCGTATCCGGGGGTTGCTCCGTAGACAGCGGTTGCCGCGGTGCCGACGCCGAGTCCTGCGACGCCGGGTACGGCCGCGACGGCGCCGCCGACATCTCCTCGCCGCAGCGCCTGGGCGGCACGTGCGAGGTGAGCCGCGGATGCCGGACGATCCGCCGGATTCTTCGCGATGCAGGAGTAGACGAGGTTGCGCACCGGCTCGGAGACCGTGACGGGAAGGTCGGGTGCCTTCTCGTTGATCTGCGCCATCGCGATGGCCACCTGCGACTCGCCCGTGAACGGACGGCGCCCGGCGAGAGCTTCGTACGCGACGATACCGAGAGAGTAGATGTCTGTCGTGGGTGACGCCGGGCGCCCGCTCGCCTGTTCAGGTGAGAGGTACTGCACCGTGCCCATGACCTGTCCGGTGGCGGTGAGGGGAACCTGGTCGGCGATCCTGGCGATGCCGAAGTCGGTGATCTTGACGCGGCCATCCGGAGTGATCAGCAGGTTGCCCGGCTTGATGTCGCGGTGCACGAGGCCGGCGGAATGCGCGGCGTGCAGGGCGGCCGCCGTCTGCGCGACGATGTCGAGTACGCGGTCGGTGGAGAGCACGCGTTCGCGCTCGAGGATGGTGGAGAGCGCCTCCCCGGGGACGAGCTCCATGACGAGGTACGCGCTGCCGTCTTCTTCGCCATAGTCGAAGACATTGGCGATTCCCTCGTGGTTCACCAGGGCGGCGTGCCTGGCCTCGGCGCGGAAGCGCTCGAGGAACCCGGGGTCGCCGAGATATTCGTCTTTCAGGATCTTGATCGCGACGGTTCGACCGATCACGAGGTCTGTCGCCTGCCACACCTCGCCCATGCCGCCGATGGCGATGCGACTGGAGAGCTGGTATCGACCACCGAAAGTGAGGCCACTCGTGGGTCTCATTTATTCAGCACCGCCTCTATGACTTGTCTCGCGATCGGCGCCGCAACCGCGTTGCCGAAACTCGTTCCGTTCTCGACGACGACCGCCACGGCGACCTGTGGATCGATTGCGGGGGCAAATCCGGTGAACCAGAGGGTGTACTTCCGCCCCTCACCGTTCTGTGCTGTTCCGGTCTTACCGGCCACATCGACTCCGTTTATTCTTGCATTATTGGCGGCACCGTTGCTGACGTTCGCCACCATGAGCTGAGTGAGTGTCGCACTTGTCTGGGCCGTGATCGGCTGGCCGAGCACCGTTTTCTGGAACGGCTGCACCACGGTGAGGTTCGGCGCGGTGATCTCGTTGATGAGGGTGGGCTTCATGAGCGTGCCTCCGTTGGCGATCGCGGCGGTGACCATTGCGACCTGGAGCGGGGTGACGCGATCCTCATCCTGACCGAAGGCGGAGAGCATGGTCTTTGCCTTGTCGGTGTTCTCAGGGAACGTGCTCGGGGTGACGCGCATCGGCACCGAGAGCTTCTTCCCGAAGCCGTAGGCCTTCGCATACTTCGAGATCTCGGCGGAGCCCAACGCCCCGCCGAGTTGTGCGAAGGGGATGTTGCAGCTCAACCTCAGTGCGGTGGCGATCGTCACCATCGGGGTTCCGCCGCAGTCGCTTCCCCCGGCATTGGAGATCGAGGTTGTGCTGCCGGGGAGCTTGAGGCTTCGCGGGTTCGGGAACTCGCTGTCAGGCGTGTACTGGCCGCTGTCGAGGGCGGCAGAGGCGACGACGAGCTTGAACACGGAACCGGGGTGATACAGGTCTCCACTGATGGCGCGGTTGATGAGTGGATTGGTCGGATCGTGCAGCAGCTTGTTGTAGTTGGAGATGACCGTGTTCGAGTCGTGCGCCGCGAGCAGGTTCGGGTCGTAGCCTGGCTTCGACACCATCGCGAGGATTGCGCCGGTCTGGGGATTGAGTGCGACGACGGCACCCGTGTTCGACCCGAGGGCGTCCCACGCAACCTTCTGCACTGCGGGATCGAGGGTGGTCTCAACCGCGGCACCCTGCGGGTTCTTTCCCGTGAGGATGGCATTCATCTTGTCGAGGAACTGGTCGTTGTCCGTGCCGCTCAGGTAGTCGTTGAGTGCGCCTTCGATGCCGGTGTTGCCCTGGTTGAGCGTGAAATATCCCGTGACCGCGGAGTAGAGCTCCGGGTTCGAGTACACCCGTTGGAAGTTGTATTTGTCCTTCGTCGGCTTCGACTCCGCGATGGGCTGGCCCTTGACGAGGATCGGTCCGCGCTCGGCGGAGTAGCTGTCATAGACCGTGCGCACGTTGCGCGGATCGTTGCGCAGGGTGTCCACCTGGAACACCGAGATGACGGTCGTGGAGCACAACAGCATCACGAACATGAGCACCACGGCGATGCTGACCCGCTTCAATTCGCGATTCATCACTCCACCACCAATCGTGGCTGGTTGCGCACGGAGTCCGAAAGCCGAAGCAGGAGCGCGGCGATGATCCAGTTCGCCACGAGCGAGGACCCACCTGCGGCGAGGAAGGGTGTGGTGAGACCCGTCAGCGGGATGACGCGGGTGATGCCACCGATGACGATGAAGACCTGGAGCGCCACGACGAAGGAGAGACCGACACCGAGGAGGCGGCCGAAGTCATCCGCTCCGGCGAAGCCGATACGAAAGCCGCGAGAGACGAACAGGAGATAGAGCGCGAGGATTGCGAACAGGCCGGCGAGGCCGAGTTCCTCCCCGAGGCTCGCGACGATGTAGTCGCTCTCTGCCAGCGGAACGATCGACGGCCGGCCCTCTCCGAGACCCGTGCCGATGAGACCGCCGTGCGCAAGTCCGAACAGCCCCTGCACGAGCTGGTAGCTGCCGCCCGGTGCGTCGTAGATCTTCTGGTTGAAGGCGTCGAGCCAGGAGTCGAATCGGCCAGCGACGTAGCTGAGGATTCGGCTGGCGAGCAGCGCACCTCCCACGAACAGGACGAGCCCGAGCACGACCCAGCTCGCTCGCCCGGTTGCGACATAGAGCATCACGAGGAACAGGCCGAAGTACAAAAGTGAGGTTCCGAGGTCGCGCTGGAAGATGAGCACGACCATCGCGGCGGCCCAGATCACGAGGATCGGCCCGAGGTCCCGAGCTCGCGGAAACCGCATCCCGAGGAACTTCTTGCCCACCATCGACAGGCTGTCGCGACTGGTGACGAGATAGCCGGCGAAGAAGATCGCGAGGGCGATCTTGGCGAGCTCACCCGGTTGGAACGAGAACGGGCCGAGCTCGATCCACAGCCGAGCGCCGAACTTCGTCGACCCGATCGCGGGAAGCATCGGCAGCAGTAGCAGCACGATTCCGGTAAACATGGCGATGTAGCGGTAGCGCTGCAGAACCCGATGGTTGCGGATGACGAGCAGCACGACGAGGGCGATGACCATGGCCATCGCGGTCCACACGACCTGGCGCACGCCCGCAGAATCCCACCCGGACAGGTGCTTGGCGAGATCGATGCGATAGATCTCCGCGATACCGAGACCGTTGAGCAGGGCGCTGATCGGCAGGATGAACGGGTCGGCCTGCGACGCGGCGACGCGCAGCGTGATGTGCACCACGAGGCCGAGCGCGGCGAGCGCGACACCGAGCGCAATGATGCTGCCATCGAGTTTGTGCAGGGCGCCGAGTTGCACGAGAGCGATCGCTGCGCAGTTGATGATCGAGACGATGCTGAGCAGCAGGAGCTCGAGATTGCGCTGTCGTGCCGGGACTCGCAGCCTCAGCCGAATCGTGCTGGTGAAGCCGGAACGCTGACCGGCGTCGATCGGCGCCAGCGACACGGGAGCGGTACGAGCGTTAGTGGGATCCGACATCGCTCAGCCGCTTGATGATGCTTTCGGCATCCTTGAGGTCGTCTGCGTTGATGGTGTCCTGAACGCTCTCGCGAGTGTACGCGGGAAGGTCGGAGAGCTTCACGCTCGTCTCCTGGTAGATGCTGTGCAGGGAGATCGGACCGACGTTCTGCTGGATTCCCCGGTAGATCGCGACGGTCTGCCCGTTCGGGCCGACGTAATAGCGGGACTGCGTCCACCGGTATCCGATGAGCACGGCGGCGATGAGGATGATGATGACGAGCGCGGTGCCCACAAGCCAGGCGATGCGGCGGTTTCTCGCGCGACGGCGATCTTCCAGGATGAGCTCGTCGAGAAACTCGTCGGACTCCGGCTCGAAGTGACTGTCTTCGTGCTGGGTGGACTTGAGCGGATGCAGCAACAGCGTCGGCAGTCGAAGCGAACGACGTCCAGAATCGCCTTCGAACGACAGCGGAAGGCTGGCGGAGCCGACGATGACGGGGGGAGTGCTCGAGGAGTCGGCGGTCTCGTCGATGTCGACGATGACGATGGTGACGTTGTCTGGGGCGCCCTGGTCGAGGCTCTCCTTGATGAGCCTGTCCGCAGCGGCCTTCGGCGACTGCTCGCTCTCGAGCACCGACTCGATCTTGTCGTCCGGGACGTAGCTGCTGAGCCCGTCGGAGCACAGCAGCCAGCGGTCACCGGGCTGGGTGTCGAGGATCGCGGTGTCGATCTCGGGAGACGCGTCGACATCCCCAAGCACCCGCATGAGCACGGAGCGCCGCGGATGCACGGCCGCCTCCTCCGGAGTGATCCGCCCGCTGTCGACGAGGCGCTGCACGAAGGTGTGGTCCGCGCTGATCTGCGTGAGCACGCCATCGCGGAAACGGTAGACGCGCGAGTCGCCGATGTGGGCGAAGGCCAGCTGGTGGCCGACCCGCAGCAGGGCGCTGACGGTCGTGCCCATCCCGGTGAGCTCCGGATGCTCGAACACGGTCTCCGCGAGCAGCGAATTCGCGGCCATGAGCGACGACTGGAGCGCGAACTCCGCGTCGTGGGCCGAGGCGTACTCGCGGTCGGTTTCGATGATGCGGTTCAGGGCGATCGCGGAGGCGACATCGCCTCCCGCGTGGCCGCCCATCCCGTCAGCGACGAGGAAGAGTTGGGAGCCTGCGTACCCGCTGTCCTGGTTGTTCGCGCGAATCTTCCCGACGTGGGTGACGGCAGTGCTCTTGCCCGTAGTGGCCATTCACCTACCGCCGAAGTTCGAAACTGGTCGTACCAATTCTGACCGGAGTGTTCAGGGGCACCGGAGTCGGCACCGTCACACGAGCACCGTCGAGGAACGTGCCGTTAGTCGAGTCTAGGTCTTGGATGACCCATCCATCGTCCCAGAGCATGAGCCTGGCGTGGTGCGTCGAGGTGTAGTCATCGCGGATGACGAGGCCGCTTTCGCTGGAGCGGCCGATGGTCAGAGGCTCGCGGCCAAGCGGCATTTCGAGGCCCTCTTTGCTGCCCGAGGTGATGACGAGACGGGACGCTTCCGTGCTCTTCTCACCGGCGACAAGGCCGCGGAACGGGTTGGCGTTGGCGGCGGAGGGCCGGGATGTCGGAGCCGTCGCGGGCGCGGACGTCAGCGGGACCGGGGGGCTCGGGAACAGGGTGGGTGCGGGGGGCTCGGTGGGCATCCGTTTCACGCGCTGTCCGAAGAGGTCGGTGCGCAGGGCGTAGACGACGACGAACACGAAGGCCCAGAGGAGCAGGAGAAACCCGAACCTCAGAACCAGCAGCGTCAGTTCGCTCACCGATGGTCTCCATCGCGGGAGCCTCGGCGCCCGGTGCGGAGGTCGGCGAACTGGTCGACGTCGGCGGATTGGGCGAGCACCCGGAAAACGATACGGGTTCTTCCGATCGAAATGACGGAATCGGGCTGGAGTGGTGCTTTGGTGACCGGCACGCCATTGAGCTGCGAACCGTTGGTGGAGCCGAGGTCGTTGACCTGTGCGCGCTTGCCGTCCCAGAGCACCTCGACATGCTTGCGGGAGATTCCGGTGTCATCGACCGTGATGTCTGCATCGCCGCCGCGCCCAATGATCGTGCGCGACTTCGTGATCGGATAGCGCTTGCCCGCGATGTCGAGCACCGGCGTCCACGCCACGTTGCCCTTGACGTTCACGGAGTCGAGCTCGATCATCCCCTGCGCGAGCGAGGGGTTGCTTGTGAACGCGATCGAGATGCCGCCGGCGAACTGATAGTGCTGCGCCGCCGCGTGCTGCTGGACCAGCTGCGTCAGCTCGTCGATGAGCGCGTCGCCGAGGCCGGACATCCGCTCGAAGTCTGCTGGGGCGAGCGACACGGTGAACTTGTTGGGGACGAGGATGCGGTCGCGTGCGACCACGACGGCCTTGGTGTCGAGTTCCCTGCGCAGTGCGGCCGTGATCTCGACGGGTTGCAGCCCCGACTTGAAGGTCTTGGCGAAGGCGCCGTTGACGGCTCGCTCAAGACCTCTCTCGAAGCTGTCCAGAATGCCCACGAAACTCCTGCCCCACCTTGCCTATGACTATGTAGATGTTAGTGGGAGTGCCTGTGGGCGGCACGGAAAGTGCCGGTTGTCGGCCAGACATCACTCCAGCGGATGACGCGGGCCCGTGACCCGCGCACGTTCCGCGCGGCCACGAGTTGCCCACTTCCGCCCCAGAATTCGCCCGTTTTCGCCGAAATCCGGGCGGAAGTGGGCAACTCGCGGAAGCCATCCGGAGGCCGCTCATTGTGGTAATGTCGCTAAGTCTGCGCGAGTGGCGAAATTGGCAGACGCGCACGGTTCAGGTCCGTGTGCCCGTGAGGGCATGGGGGTTCAAGTCCCCCCTCGCGCACCACAGGTTCTCGTGAATGAGAACACCGAAAGCCCTGGATCGGGAGGTCCGGGGCTTTTCCTGTAAACAGGAACGGACGAAAGGGATGAGGCTTATAGGCAAGAACGTGTGGATGGGTCGGGTGTGTCATCCGCGTCCTGCCCAGCCTGATCGGTGCCAGAGTCCTTCCTCGGCGTTGAGGCCGGTGT
>NZ_JBELOA010000005.1:0-43759 GCF_040227205.1 Parafrigoribacterium humi
GATCCACGACTAAGGGTCGCGGACCATAACAACCCCGATCCAGCCCCGCAATCCCGGGCCCAGATCAAGAACCCATCCACACCTTCTTGCCTATAAGCCAGGGATGAGGCGGCAAGCGGAGCAGTGAACGAGTCGGCGGTCGTGATCGCCCAGACCGTGGTGGAGGGATCGTTCACGGTTCCGCCCACTACCCCGAAGCTCAACTGAGACGGATCACAAGGTCAGCGTGATCGCGCACCGACTCGATCTGCTGTGCATTTTCTTCATCAGAGCCGACCGCCATCGCCCAGCTCGCCTCGGGTGATTTGCCAAACTGGATGTGGCGTGCGGCGAGACGCGAAAGCCTGATCTCCGGGGCCAGGTCGAGATACCAGATCTCATCGAACAAGCCGCGGAGCTCGCGCCAGCCGGGCTCTGGCGAGAGAAGGTAGTTGCCTTCCGTGACGACGACCCGGTGGTGTCGGGTGACCGGGATCATCCCGGCGATGGGTTCTCCAATTCGACGGTCAAAAGCCGGAGCGTAGACGACGTCCTCCACGTCATCGCGTATCCGGGTAACCAGTGTGAGGAAGCCCGAGACATCGAAGGTGTCAATGGCACCCCTCCGATCCAGATGCCCGGGAGTGGGGAGTGCCGCCGTCGCAATATGGAAACCATCCATGGGAATTGCGATGGCCTGCGCGCCAAGGATGGTCACCAGACGATCGGCGAGGGTGGACTTGCCCGCGCCCGGAGCGCCGCTGATCCCGATCAGAAGACGACGATCGGGACGTCGTTGCGCGCTGATCCTCCCTGTGAGGACGGAAAGGCCTGCGTCCACGTCGACAATCTCGCGCGATTCATTCAGCGGACTCACCGCGATCATCCTCTATACGGCAACTGTTGGACGCGAGTCATGGGGCACTCACAGGGATCTCGCCGGAGCCGCGTGTAATCAGTCGTGTCGGCACGGTGTAGGTCTGCTCGGCTTGCTTATCTCCCTCCAGTCGCGAAAAAAGTCGCTCGGCCGCAAGCGCGCCGATGCGACGTGGATCCTGTGAGACGACACTGATACCTGGTTCAAGCAGGTCGGCGAGTTCGAAATCGTCGAAGCCCACGAGGGCAACCGATCTGTGCATCTCCCGATCACGTAGCGCGCGGACCACGCCGATGGTGATGAGGTCCTGGCCGCCGAAGACCGCCGTGGGCGGGTTCGAGCTGTCCAACAGGGCTGTCATTGCCGAGCGGGCCTTCTCCTCATTGAAGAGACCCTCGACGACGGTCACGCCGTTCGTGGAAATACCGGCTCGCCCCAATTCTTCGAGAAAGCCGCGGCGCCGCTCTCGCGCCGTCTGGATCTCGGAACGGTCGCCGAGAAACGCGATGTGGCGGTGTCCGTGTGCAATGAGGTGCCTGGTCGCGATGGACGCACCGAGTGCGTTGTCGCTGACCACGGCATCCGCGTCGATTCCTACCGGTTCCCGGTCCACGAACACGAACTTTGTGCCGCGTTCCTGTTCGGGAATCAGGTACGACTGGTTCTTGCTGGCGGTCGTGAGAATGAGGCCGTCGACACGGCGCCTGAGAAAAGTCGAGACGATCGCGAGCTCGCGGTCGGCGTCGTCATCGAGGCTGGACGCAAACACAGCGACGCCACGTGCGGATGCAGCGTCTTCGATTGCGCGGTGCAGGGCGCCCGCGAAGGGGTTGCCGACATTGCCGACCAGGAGGCCAATCGTCTTCGTCTGCCGGTCGCTGCGCCGGAGGTTGCCCGCGTGCGGGTCTGGAACGTAATGGAGGCTTTGCGCCGCCGCCAGCACTTTCGCGGCGGTCTCGGCGGAGACATTGGGTTCGCCATTGATCACACGGGAGACGGTCTTGATGCCGACTCCGGCGAGCATGGCCACGTGGCGCATAGTGGGACGTTGGGAATGAACCGCGGATTGCGGCTCTGACAACGGTGTCACGATTTGTCTCCGATTTTTGTTATGGCTTGACTATAGAGGCTAAGTGCCATACACATATCTAATGACATCGTTGTCAGGCATGCAAATGCTTCAAGAAAGAGGGAATTCAATGTTGAATCGCACAGCCGCACGACCGATAGCGAAAAGCCTCGTGGCTGCATGCTCTATCGCAGTGCTCGCGGCGTTTGGAATGACCGGGTGTTCGGCGAACTCCTCAGGCTCCGGTTCCGGAGGCTCCTCGAGCGAGGTCGGTATCTCGCTCATCGTCAAGACCACGACCAATCCGTACTTCGTCGCAATGGATGACGCGGCGAAGGCGGCAGCGACCAAAGACGGAGTCAAGCTGACGCTTGCCGCGGGCAAGAAGGACGGCGACGCTGCCACCCAGATCCAGGCAATCGAAGACTCGATCTCGCGCGGGGACAAGGGCATCCTGATCACACCGATCGACGAGACCGTCAACACGGCGATCGCGAAGGCGCGCAAGGCCGGTATCTACGTCATCGCGCTCGACACCGCGCCGACCCCCGCGAACGCCGTGGACATCACCTTCGCCACCGACAACCGTGCCGCCGGCGAAGCGATCGGCCAGTGGACCGCAGCTCAGCTCAAGGGTAAGAAGGCGATCATCGGACTCGTCGACCTGTTCAACAACCAGGTTGCGACCGTCGACTACGACCGCGATCAGGGGTTCCTGAAGGGAATGGGCATCCCGCTGAACAATCCGAACAAGAACGGCGATGAAGCTCCCACCGGTAAGTACACGGGTGGCCAGGGCGGAGACTACGTCATCGCGGGCAGCCAGCCCTCTAACGGCGACCAGGCAGACGGACGCACCGCGATGGAGACGCTCCTGTCGAAGAACCCGAACATCAACGTCGTGTACGCCATCAATGAGCCAGCTGCCTACGGCGCATACCAGGCACTCAAGGCGAAGGGCATCGAGAAGGACACTCTCCTCGTGACCATCGACGGCGGATGCACCGGAGTCAAGGAAGTCGGCGAAGGGATCTTTGGAGCGACGAGCCAGCAGTATCCGTCCAAGATGGCGCAGCTCGGAATGGAAGCCATCGTCACGCTCGCCAAGACGGGCAAGAAGCCGGCCACGTCGGCTGGGCTCGACTTCTTCAACACCGGCTCCCAGCTGGTGACCGACAAGACCGTTCCCGGGCTGAAGAGCATCAGCAGCGCCGAGGGCGCAAAGATCTGCTGGGGCAAGTAGCACGCAGGTTTCTGAGGAGGCGGCGTGGCTGTACGTACCTGCCGCCTCCTCATACAGTGAAGACACGAACAGAGAAGTTCAGGAGATATCGTGAGCCAACAGGGTACTGACGCCAATCCGTCCACGAACCAGCTTGATCTCGCGACAGAGTTCCTCGATCGCCAGACGCCACTCGGCCGCGTCAGACAGGCCCTGCACAGATATCCCGCGTTGAGCCCGGGGATCGTCATCGTCATCGCCGTAGTCGTCTTCGGCATACTCAATCCGCGATTTTTCTACGCCAACAACCTGTCGCTGATCACTCAGCAGGTCGCTGTTGTCGGGACTCTTGCGATAGCACAGACGGTGATCATCCTCACCGCGGGCATCGACCTCTCGGTCGGCGCGATGATGGTCCTTGCCTCGATGGTCATGGCTCAGACCGCGAGTCAGAACGGATTCCCCGCGCCGCTCGCGCTACTGACGGGACTTCTCGTCGGGCTCGTGGCCGGCGCGCTCAACGGCTTCCTGGTCACCAGGCTCAACCTGCCCCCGTTCATCGTGACCCTGGGAACGTTGAGTATCTTCCTGGCGCTCACCCTTCTCTACTCCAACAGCGCATCGGTGACGGGCACGAGCATCCCGGGGATGATCACAGCGACCGGCGCCACCTTCGCGGTGGGCGGGGTCAATATCACCTACGGCGTTGTGATGATGCTCGCGCTCTACATCATCGTGGCGTTCATTCTTGGCAAGACCGGGTGGGGTCGGCACGTCTACGCGGTCGGCGACGACCCGGAGGCCGCGCGGCTGGCCGGCATCAGCGTCAACCGCGTCCTCATGGGCGTCTATATCTTCGCCGGTGCGATCACCGCGATCGGCGCCTGGATCCAGATCGGCCGCGCCGACGCTGCCAGCCCGAACGCCGGCACAGATATCAACCTCGACTCGATCACCGCCGTAGTGATCGGCGGTACCAGCCTGTTCGGCGGGCGAGGCACGATCTGGGGCTCCCTGCTCGGCGCCCTGATCGTCGGTGTATTCCGCAACGGACTGGCACTCGCCGGGCTCGACGTTCTCTATCAAACACTCGCCGTGGGCATCCTCATCATTGTCGCGGTATCAATCGACCAGTGGATCCGGAAGGTGCGCAAATGACGACCATCGACTCAGCCCATCCCGCAACGGCTGGCGCAGAAACCCGTGAGCCGGTACTGCAGGCAAAGCGACTCGTGAAGACCTTCGGACGCGTCGTCGGCCTCGACGGCGTGAGTCTCGAACTGTATGCCGGCGAGGTGCTCGCGATCATCGGTGACAATGGCGCGGGTAAGTCCACACTCGTGAAGTGCCTCACGGGAGCAGAGATCCCGGACGAAGGTGAGATATTCCTCAACGGGCGTCAGGTCAACTTCAAACGTCCGCAGGATGCGCGCGAGGCGGGCGTCGAGACCGTGTACCAGACGCTTGCGGTATCGCCGGCGCTGGACGTGGCATCCAACCTCTTTCTCGGCAGGGAGGAGCGCAGAAAGGGGATTCTCGGTTCAGTGTTCCGGATGCTCGATACCAAGGGTATGCGAGCGAAAGCCAAGGCAGAGGTGCTGGGTCTCGGCATCGCCACCCTGCAGGACGTCACGGTTCCGGTGGAGAATCTTTCCGGCGGACAGCGGCAGGCTGTCGCAGTAGCCCGCGCCGCCGCATTTGGATCGAAGGTCGTCGTTCTCGATGAGCCGACGGCGGCACTCGGTGTTCGCGAGTCCAACCAGGTGCTGCAACTCGTGCGCAATCTCCGAGACAGGGGGATTCCGGTGATCCTGATCAGCCACAACATGCCCCAGGTGTTCGAGGTGGCGGATCGCATCCATGTCCAGCGGCTGGGCAAGCGTGCGGCAACCATCACGCCGCAATCACACTCGATGACCGAGGCCGTGGCCATCATGACCGGCGCCGCGGCCTGAAGGTATCGCCGAGTGGTTCTACTATGCGACGGATGCGCGCGAGGCAGCGCGGGGACAGCTCAGTTCGAGGAGACCGGACCACATTCCGGACAGGACCAGTCGTTGCCGGACTGGCACAGTACGGTTCCGCAGTCGGGGCAGGTGCGCAGTTCATCCATGAGTCCATTCTGACTCCGTCGCGGGTGGAAGGCGAGAGCACGGCCGCGCGTCACAGTTACGCCGTATTGCAGCTCCTTTTGGCCCGAACGATCATGATTGCCATCATGGCGGGAGCACTTCGTCTGGACGGGAAATCGCATGAGCACGGTCGCCACCTTCACCCGGAGCCCCTGGAGTGGCAACGCGAGCGTTGCCGAGCGCGAACAGTGGATCGGCGTGGCCTCGCGGCTCGCAGCGTCCCTCGCGCCCACGGCGCTGCACCGCGACCGTGACAACGCCCTTCCGCGTGAAGAACTCGACGTGCTGCGCAAGGCCGGGCTCATCAACCTGCTGGTGCCGACCGAGTTCGGCGGCTCCGGCGCGCACTGGGAGACCGCGTTCGGCGTCGTGCGCGAGATCGCGCGCGCGGATGCCTCGCTCGGCATCCTGCTCGGCTACCACTATCTCAACCAGGCCTGCATCACCTTCTACGGAACCGACGAGAACGCGCAGGCGCGCTGGTATCGCCGCAGCGCGGAGGCCACGTGGGTGTGGAGCGACTCGTTCAACCCCGTGAGCCCAGACCTCAGCTTCGTTGCGGACGGCGAGAACTACCGGATGAGCGGCCTCAAGCACTTCGCGACAGGAGTCGCGGTGGCAGATGTCGTGATCGCCGGCGCGATCGCCGAGGGAGGGATCCACGATGGCAGGCTCGTCGTGTTTGCGATCGACTCCCGCCGGGACGGGATCGAATACCTGGACAACTGGGACAACCTCGGCCTGCGCGCCTCGGCCAGCGGATCCGTTCGCTACAGCGACGTGCTCGTGACGCCGGCAGACGTGATCGGCGTCGACACCGGCGAGCCGTTCTCCTCGCTCGTGACCCCCGGTGTTCAACTGCTCTTCGGTAACCTCTATCTCGCGGTCGCGGAGGCGGCCCTGAACCAGGCGCGCGACCTGACGCTTGCGCGGTCGAACGCGTGGTTCCTCAGTTCGGTCGACCGCTACGCGGATGACCCGATCGTGCACCGCGTCGTCGGTGAGCTCGTCGCGCGCACCGCGGCCGTTGCCGCACTCGCCGATTCGCTGAACCGCCGCTTCGACGACTTCGTCGCGCTCGCCGGAGCCACCGCGGCCGAGGACCGCGCGGCGGCGGAACTCGCGATCGCGAAGCTCAAGATCGTCGCGACCGAGGTGGGGCTCGAGGTCTCGGCTCGCGTCTACGAGGTGACCGGTGCGAGCTCCACCAGGAACTCGATCGGGCTCGATCTGCTTTGGCGCAACGTGCGCACCCACAGCCTGCACGATCCGGTCGACTACAAGAAGATCGAGGTCGGCGCGCACTTCCTGAACGGCACCGTTCAGCCCGTCTCGCTCTATACATAAGGAACGCAATGAGTGACCTTGTCACCACAGACCAACTGCTCGAGCGTTACGCGCCACTGTTCGCGCGCATCGCCGAGGGCGCTCTCGAGCGGGAGCGCGATCGGGTGCTGCCCTTCGAGCAGATCGGATGGATCAAGGAGTCCGGCTTTCTCGCCCTGCGGGTGCCGCGCGAGTTCGGTGGCGACGGCGCGAGCCTCCCGCAGCTGTTCCGGCTGCTGGTGGAGCTTGCTGCGGTTGACCCGCACATCCCGCAGGCGCTTCGCGGTCACATCGGCTTCGTCGAGGACCGCCTCTGTGCGCAGCCGAGCGCGGCCAGGGATGAGTGGCTGCGCCGCTTCGTCGCTGGCGAACTCGTGGGCAACGGCGTCACCGAGATCGGATCGGTCGCCCTCGGCGCCACCAACACCCGCCTCACTCCGGATGGCGCGGACTGGACGATCACCGGCAGCAAGTACTACACGACGGGCAGCATTTTCGCCGACTGGATCGACGCGACGGCGGTGACCCCGGATGGCGTGGAAGTAGCTGCGCTCGTCAGCACGGCATCCGATCGGGTGGTGGTGACCGACGACTGGGCCGGCTTCGGCCAGCGGCTCACCGGCAGCGGAACCGCGGTCTTCGACGCGGCGCCCGTCGACGCGGACCACGTGTTCCCGTTCAGCGAGCGGTTCTCCTACCAGACCTCGCTCTACCAACTCGTGCTCACTGCGGTGCAGGCGGGCATCGCCAAGGCCGTCGAGCGGGATGTCGTGCTGCAGGTCACGACCAGGTCGCGGGCGTTCAGCCACGGCAACTCCCCGCTCACCCGTGAAGACCCGCAGATTCTCGAGATCGTCGGCCGCGTCTCGGTGGACGCCTTCACCGCGGAGGCGGCGGTCGAGCATGCGGCCGTGGTGTTGCAGCGCGCATACGATCTGAGGGGCGAGGTCGCGCTCGCCGCGAGGGCCAAGGAGGCGGCAGAACTCGCCTCCGCGCGGGCGCAGATCGTCACGACCGAGGTCTCCCTGCGGGCCGCGACACAGCTGTTCGACGCGCTCGGCGCATCCGCGACTTCCACCTCGGTGGCGCTCGACCGGCACTGGCGCAACGCCCGCACGGTCGCCTCGCACAACCCCACAGCGTTCAAGGCGCGCATCATCGGCGACAACCTCGTGAATCGGGCCGAACCGCCGTATGAGTGGTACGTCGGCGTCGGCAAGAAGAAATAGAGAAAGACCAGGCATGCCCACCTCCCCGCACGAGCTCGTCATCAACGCGTTCACCATGAACTCGATCGGGCACCTTTCGCCCGGACTTTGGCGGCACCCGCGGGATGAGAGCCGACGCTACCTCGACATCGACTACTGGATCCAGGT
Source organism: Parafrigoribacterium humi (assembly GCF_040227205.1). Lineage (NCBI taxonomy): Bacteria > Bacillati > Actinomycetota > Actinomycetes > Micrococcales > Microbacteriaceae > Parafrigoribacterium > Parafrigoribacterium humi. The sequence goes on from NZ_JBELOA010000005.1 coordinate 7,982, forward strand.
GGCCGAGACGCTCGAGCGCGGCACGATCGACGCGGTGTTCTTCGCGGACGTGCTCGGCATCTACGACGTCTACGGCGGCAGCAGCGATGCGGCGATCAGGGGCGGCATCCAGTTTCCGGTGAACGATCCGCTGCAGCTCATTCCGGCGATGGCGGCGGCGACGAAGAATCTCGGGTTCGGGGTCACGGCATCCGTCTCCTTCGAGCATCCGTACCCCTTCGCGCGCCGGATGTCGACGCTCGACCACCTCACCCGCGGGCGCATCGCGTGGAACGTCGTCACCTCGTATCTCAACAGCGGAGCGCTCAACCTCGGCGTGAGCACGCAGGTCGCGCACGACCGCCGTTACGACATCGCCGACGAGTACCTCGAGGTCTGCTACAAGCTGTGGGAGCGCAGTTGGGATGACGACGCCGTGCTCGCGGATGCCGTCACCGGCGTGTACGCGGACCCCGCCAGGGTGCGCCCCATCGACCATCGCGGCGAGTTCTTCACCGTGCCGGGAACGCACCTCAGCGAGCCGTCTCCCCAGCGCACGCCCTTCATCTACCAGGCCGGGGCGTCACCCAGGGGCATGTCGTTCGCGGCGAAGCACGCGGAGGCCATCTTCGTCGCCGCACCGAGCAAGACCGTGCTCAGCGGGCAGATCGCGGCGCTGAACGCGGCCCTCGACGCTGCCGGCCGGGGCGGTGACGGCGTGCGCGTGATCAACCAGCAGACGGTTGTCGTCGCCGAGACGGATGCCGAGGCGCAGCGCCTGTTCGAGGGCTACCTCGAGGTGGCGGATGCCGTGGGCGCGCTCACCCTGATGTCCGGCTGGACGGGCATCGACTTCTCGACTCTCACGCCGGACAGCACCCTCGAAGACCAGCACAGCGACGCCATCCGCTCCGTGATCAAGGCCTTCACGGCATCCGATCCGGGTCGTAGCTGGACCATTCGCGAGATCGCGGAGTACGCGAGGCTCGGCGGTGACGGGCCGGTGATCGTCGGCTCGGCGCAGACCGTTGCCGACCAGCTCGAGAGTTGGGTCGACGAGACCGGTGTCGGCGGGTTCAACCTCGCGGCGACCGCGGTCCCAGAGTCGTGGGAGCAGATCACCGGGCTGCTCATCCCAGAGCTGCAGCGCAGGGGCCGCTACAAGAAGGAGTACGCGCCGGGAACCCTGCGCGAAAAGCTCGGCTCGGGCCCACGTGTGTCCGCCAGCCACGCCGCCTCCAAGGTAACCATCTGAGGTGGTTTTGTCGGGTGTTCCGCCCGGATGAGACGCCCGACCGACACACGGCGTAACGCAGGACGCAACACGAAGTAACGCGGCCACGGGCGGTGCGGCTCTCCCGCTAGCGTTTCGATCCGTCCCCTCGTGCAAAGGAAGAGCCATGACCGACACAATCGACGAAGCGCCCATCGCCGAAGCGCCGCCCACCGCATCCGGCCCGCGCAGACTGCGCGGCTCACTCGGGGTCGCGAGCATCGTCTTCATCGTCGTGGCGGCTGCGTCGCCGCTCGGTGTCATCGGCGGCCCGGTGCCCCTGGGGATCGCCAGCGGCAACGGCGCGGGCTTCCCCTTCACCTACGTGATCGCCACGGCTGTGCTGCTCTTCTTCGCGGTCGGCTTCACCTCGGCGACGCCTTTCGTGCGTTCGGCCGGCGCCTTCTACGCCTACGTTGACAAGGGTCTCGGGCGAGTGTCCGGCCTGGGAGCGGCCTTCGTCGCCCTGCTCTCCTACATCGCGCTCGAGGCCGGAGTGTTCGGCCTGTTCGGACCGGCGGTGGATGGCGTGCTGCAGTCCTACGGCGTCCCGGCGATTCCGTGGTGGATCTACGCGGCTCTCGGTCTCGCAGTGGTCTCGACGCTCGGCTACTTCCGCATCGAGCTGTCTGGCCGAGTGCTCGCCGTGTTGCTCATCGCCGAGGTCATCATCGTGCTCGTGCTCGACGCCGTGGTGATCTTCTCCGGCGGTGGCCCCGAGGGCTACTCGACCGGCATCATCGACCCGAGCCAGATCGTCTCCGGCGCACCCGGCTTCGCCGTGCTGTTCGCGATCCTGAGCTTCATCGGTTTCGAGGGCACCGCGGTGTTCCGTGACGAGGCGAAGAACCCGGAGCGCACGATTCCTCGTGCGACCTACATAGCGCTCATCCTCATCGGGGCCTTCTACACGCTCTCGAGCTGGGTGCTCATCTCGGCCAACGGCCAGAGCACGATCGTGGCCAAGGCGGGCAAGCACGCCGGGACGATTCTCGCGACGACCACGAACGAGTACCTCGGCACTGCGGGCGAGCACATCATCCAGGTGCTCTTCGCCACGAGCCTGTTCGCGTGCATCCTGTCGTTCCACAGCTTCGTCACGCGCTACTTCTTCTCGCTGTCCAGCAAGGGCGTGCTGCCCGCTCGCCTGTCGCAGCCGCATCCGAAGTTCGGGTCGCCGTCCACGGCATCCCTGCTCACCGCGATCGTGGTCGCCGTGCTCGTGGCCGTTGCCGCACTGCTCCGGCTCGATCCGATCAATCAGTTCTACACCTGGCTTGGCGGCATCTCCTCTGTCGGTGTCGTGCTGCTCCTCGTGATCACGAGCGTCGCGATCATCGCGATCTTCCGTCGAGACACCCACTCACTGGGTCGCTGGAAGACAGTCGTCGCTCCCATCATCGGGCTCGTCGGATTGCTGGTATTCCTGGCCGTGATCCTGCAGAACCTGCCCGTGCTGGTCGGGGAGCCGTCGTATGGACCGTTCTCCTATGGCGTGCTCGCCCTGCTCGTGTTCGCCTTCGCGGCGGGCCCGGTCGTGGCGCACTTCAAGAAGGACGCAGAACTGAGCTAGCGGATGTCCTCCGCTTCCGTGCAGAGACGGAGGCAGAGGCCTCGGCCGGGCTTCGCCCCGCGACTAGTGTGTTCGCAGGGTGTCGACGAGTTCGGATTTTCGCATTCTCGAGTAGCCGTGCAGGCCGAGTTCTCGCGCGCGGTCCTGCAACTCGTCGACGGTCCAGTCGTCGTACGATCCTGATTCGCCGCCCTTGCGCCCCACGGCCGAACGGCCTCGCTTGGCCGCCGCATTGGAGATGCGTGCGGCCTTCTCCTTGGAGTTGCCGTCTTTGCGGAGCTCCTCGTAGAGATCCGGGTCTTTCAGGCTGGGATTCCGTCGTCCGGGCATGATCGTTCCCTTCTCGATCGATTGACGCGTCGCTCTCCAGGAGTGCGCGTCAGAAATGGCTCTGTTCTGCGTCCATGAGGCTCGGTGTGCGCGCCGAGGCTGGGAGGAACTCGGCAATCGCGGCGTCGAGGCTGTCGTACCGCACGGGATCACCCGCGTGACGCAGATCCGTCGCCGCGAAGATTCCATCGACCTGTTTGATGAATCCGAGCAGCGCGCGCGGGTTGGTTTCGCGAAAGCGCCGATCCACGACTTTCCACTGGCCAGCGTCGGCCTCATCCAGCCGGATGTCGGACCGAGACGGGCGCGGCAGCTCCTGGTCCATCACGCCACCTCCGAGGGTCGCGCTCCCGTGGTCGTCGAACTCGGATGTGTGCCATCCGCGGGCTCGCTGTCGACATCGTGAACCGAGAACGGCATCGCCGACGAGACGTAGAGCAACTCGAGACCACCCTCGAACACGAGGGGGACGAGCTCCGCATCCTCCGCGTCGATGAGTCTCTGCGCCCTGCGCAAGAAGATTCCCGCCATCTCGTAGGTGGTGACGAACTGCCTGCCACCGTAGTGAACGCACACGGAATCGGAGGCTTCCCGTTTCAGTGCTGCGTGCTGTTCCCTGGCCGCTCGCGCTGTCATTCCACCGAGAGGGCCCGCGATGATTTCACCAGAATCCGCGGAATGCTTTTCTCGCGGGTTCAGATCCTGTACCTGCGCCACTTCATCACCCCCGCTAGTTGTTACAACTACCGTTCAAGGCTGACCATACCCCCCTGTCTGGGGGCAGACAAGAGAGTTCAGAAGTTCGACAGGACTCGTTCAGCTTGACCCTCGTTGGCGCCCCGAATTGTCAATTCCGCTCCGTCTGGGCAGGGCGTCGTGTTAGCGTGCGACATGGCCCGAATCGCCAGCGTCGCCACGGCACTGCCGGCACACAGCTACCCGCAGGACGTCATCACGAGCGCCATCGCGCCCATGATCACGAGCGACCCGGGCAAGCTCGCGATACTGCGCAGGATGCACGCCGCGAGCGGGGTGCGCACGCGCCACCTGGTCATGCCGATCGAAAGCTATCTCGACCTCCACAGCTTCACGGAGTCGAACGAGCTGTTCATCGAGGTCGCGGTCGAGCTCCTGGGTGAGGCTGTGCACTCTGCGCTGTCGACGGCCGGGCTCCGCGAGGACGAGGTCGACTTCGTGATGTTCACCTCGGTCACCGGCATCTCGGCCCCGTCCATCGATGGCTTGCTGGTGTCCCGCCTCGGGTTGCGCACCGACATCAAGCGAGTGCCCATGTTCGGGCTCGGCTGTGTCGCGGGAGCCTCGGGGATCGCGCGGGTCAATGACTATCTGGCCGGGCATCCGCGAGACGTCGCCGTGTTGGTGTCGGTCGAGCTGTGTTCGCTGACCTTCCAGCGCGGCGACGACTCGATGGCCAACATCGTGGCGACCGGGCTCTTCGGTGATGGCGCTGCCGCGGTGGTCATGGTCGGAGCCGAGCGCGCGGAACGGATGCCGGTGACCGGTCCAGACGTGATCGACTCGCGCAGCCAGCTCTACCCCGATACCGAGGGCGTGCTCGGCTTCACCGCGGGTGAGACCGGATTTCGCATCGTGCTCACGGCGGAGGTGGCGGGGGTCGTCGAGAAGAACTTCGGGGCGGATGTCGCGGGATTCCTGGCCGCGAACGACCGAACTCTTGCCGACATGGATGGCTTTGTCGCGCATCCGGGTGGACCGCGCGTGCTCGAGGCGTTCCAGACGGCGCTCGGCTTGGCCGAGGGCGCGCTCGAGAACAGCTGGCGCTCGCTCGCGGAAGTGGGCAACCTGTCGTCCGCGTCGGTGCTGCACATCCTCTCGGCGGAGCTGGATGCCGGGGTGCGGCCCGCGGGAACGGAGACGTTGTTGTTCGCGCTCGGCCCCGGAATCAGCGGAGAGCTGGTGCTGCTGCGCTGGCCGGCAATCGACGCGGGAGCGAGCGCATGATCTGGTTCACCGCGCTCATCCTGCTCACCGGTGTGGAGCGGCTCTGGGAGCTGGTGCTCTCCACCCGCCATGCGCGCTGGGCGTTCGAGCGCGGCGGTCGTGAGTACGGCCGGGGCCACTTCCCGTTCATGGTCGTGCTGCACACGGGCTTGCTGCTCGCCTGCCTCGCGGAGGCGTACTTCGGCAATCGGCCGTTTCTGCCGTGGCTCGGCTGGCCCATGCTCGCGATCGCTCTGGTCTGTCAGGTGCTGCGGTACTGGTGTATCGCGGTGCTGGGGCGGCAGTGGAACTCGCGCGTGATCGTGGTGCCCGGGCTCGGGCGGGTGACGCGCGGCCCGTATCGCTTTCTGCCGCATCCGAACTATCTCGCCGTGATCGCAGAGGGCATCGCATTGCCATTCGTGCATACCGCGTGGATCACGGCGGTCGCTTTCACCGTTCTGAACGCGATCCTGCTGTTCGGTTTTCGCATTCCCACGGAGAACCGGGCGCTCGCGTCCCTCGAGCCGGCCGCGCGCTCGTGACCGAGGACGTCGACCTGCTGGTCGTCGGCGGAGGCCCGGTCGGCCTTGCGGCCGCGATCGAGGCACGGATGCAGGGGCTCACGGTTGCGGTCGTCGAGCAGCGCGAGGCACCGATCGACAAGGCCTGCGGCGAGGGGCTCATGCCCGGCGCCGTCGTGGCGCTTGAGCGACTCGGGGTGGTTGTCGAAGGGCATCCAATTCGCGGGATCGGCTATCGCAGTGCCCGCGCGAGCGTCGACCATCGCTTCGCTCGGGGCGAGGGTCTGGGAGTGCGGCGGACGCTGTTGCAGTCCACGCTCGTCGCGCGCGCCGCTTCGCTCGGGGCGCGGTTCGTGGTGGCGAAGGTGACCGGGCTGGAACAGGATGTGGCGGGGGTCGTGGCCGCCGGCATCCGCTCGCGCTACCTGATCGGCGCGGATGGGCTGCACTCGACCGTGCGGACGTTGCTGGGCGTCGAAAGGTCACCTGTCTCGAATCGCCGCTACGGACTTCGCCAGCACTTTCGTGTGCCGCCCTGGAGCGACCTGGTCGAGGTGCACTGGACGTCGACGGTCGAGGCCTACGTGACGCCTGTCGATACCGACACCGTGGGGGTCGCGCTGCTCGGGCCGCGAAAGCTGGACTACGCTGCGTCACTCGCGGCGATACCCGCGCTCGCTGCCCGGCTGGAGAGCGCACGGGCGGTGAGTTCGCTGCGGGGCGCCGGTCCGTTCCGGCAGCGGACGCGTCGCCGTCGGGTGGGGCGGGTGCTGCTGGTGGGGGACTCGTCAGGGTACATCGACGCGATCACGGGGGAGGGCATCCGCGTCGGGCTCGCCCAGGCGGAGGCCGCGGTCGCGTGCATCGCGGCGGATGACGTGGCCGGCTACGAGCGCGCCTGGACGCAGCGCACGCGAGACTTTCGCGTGCTCACCGCCGGACTGGTCGCGCTCGCGGGTTCCCCGCTGCGGTCGGCGATCGTTCCGTTGGCGGCGGCGCTCCCCGGCACCTTCGGCGGCATCGTGGAGCGGCTGGCGCGGTGACTGTTGCCGCTGCCGAGGCAGGGCGGGGCGGCAGCAGTCAGGCGGCGGCGATCAGGCGGTCAAAGAGCGCATTGAGCTCGGGGTCGACCTTCTGCTCGTCCGGGTGGGCGTCGTACCAGGCGACGATCTCGCGCGCGCCCTCGGCAAACGGGGTGGTCGCGACAAAGTCCGGCACGAGTGCCTTGACCTTGCTGTTGTCGAAGATCACGGAGTGCGAGCGGTCGCCCAGGTGACCTGCACCCATCTCTGCGTCGGCCGCGGCGATCGCATCCGAGGTCACGTGAACGATGTTCGGCGCGACGCCGAGCGCCGTTCCGAAATATCCGGCGATCTGGTCCCAAGTGTGCACCTCATCCGAGGTGATCTGGAAGGTGTCGCCGATCGCCTGCGGATGCCCGAGCAGCCCCACGAAGGCCTTCGCGAAGTCGCGCGTGTGAGTGAGCACCCAGAGCGAGGTGCCGTCGCCGTGCACGATCACGGGCTCTCCACGACGCATCCGGTCGAGTGCCGTCCAGCCGCCGTTGAGCGGAAGGCTCGTTTGGTCGTAGGTGTGCGACGGGCGGATGATCGTGGCCGGGAATCCGCGCTCGCGGTAGGCGCCCACGAGCAGGTCCTCGCACGCGATCTTGTCGCGCGAATACTGCCAGAACGGGTTGCGCAGCGGGGTGGACTCGGTGATCGGCAGGCGCGCGACCGGCTTCTGGTATGCGGAGGCCGAGGAAATGAACACGTACTGTCCGGTGCGTCCCTCAAACAGTTCGAGATCGGTCTTCACGTGCTCAGGGGTGAACGCCACGAAGTCTGCGACGACGTCGAACTCCCGGGTGCCCAGGGCGGCCCGCACCGAGGCGGGGTCCCGCACATCCGCCCTCAGCAGTTCGGCTCCTGCCGGCGCGGGCCGACGGGAGTTCTCGCCGCGGTTGAGGATGGTCAGGTCGATACCGCGCTGCGCCGCGAGGGCGCTCGCGCCGCTGCTGATCGTGCCTGTGCCGCCGATGAAAAGAACTGTGAGGGAGGTCATTCCTCTACAGTCGCGGGTGCGCTGGGCTTCGTCAAGCTGCGCGGATGGTGTGGCTCAGTCGAGCAGCAGGGAGTGTAGTTCGGTCGTGGTGTGGACGACGGCGATCGTGCCCTCTGACTCGGCGGGTTTGCCGTAGCCCCAGCTGACGAAGATCGTGGGGATGTCGTGCTCAGCGGCGCCGGAGACATCGTGCTCGCGGTCTCCCACCATCACGGGATTCGAGGTGTCTGCGCCGAGGCTCTCGAGTCGCTTCAGGGCCTCGGCCACGACATCCGCCTTGCGACTGCGCACCTCGTCTTCCGAGGCACCGGCGATCACGTCGAAGTAGCGGGTGAGCCCGGCGAGATTGAGCATCTTAGTGGCGGGCAGTTCCGGCTTCGAGGTGGCGAGCGAGAGCGGGATGGGGCTCTCATGGATCTGCCGCAGCAGTGGCGGAATGCCCGGATACACCGTGCTTTCCAGCGCACCGCGTTCGAGGTAGCGCTCCCGGTACACCTCGAGTGCCTCCTGCGACTGCTCGGGCGTCATCCCCGCGAGATCGCGGAACGAATCGAGGATGGGCGGGCCGACATAGCGAAGCAGCTCGCTGTGGCTCGGCACGGGTCGGTCCAGTGTCTGGAACATATAGGCGAGTGTTTCGGTGATCCCTGGTGCGGAGTCGAGAATCGTGCCATCGAGGTCGAAAAGGATACAACTCCACCTGGTACTCATCCTGACCAGCATAGGAGAGATGGAATGCCGTTCTCGCCGCGCCCATCCCGAGTGGAGCGTCTAGCGGTATTCGCGCAATTCGCGCTGCACCAGCAGGGCGAGATCCCGCAGCCGCGCCAGGTCAGCGTCATCGGCCGGGTGCGGCTCGGTGTCGAAAACGCACAGCGCTCCTATGCGTTCACCGCGAAGCGACTCCAGAGGATAGCCGGCATAGAAGCGGATGTGTGGGTAGTCGACAACGAGCGTGTAGTCACAGAATCGCTCGTCCTTCAAGGCGTCAGGAACCACCATCCCTCCTCGTTGACGGATAGTGGTGTCGCAGAACGACCCGACTCGTGGCAACTCGACGAGCGAGGGCCACGCAGTGCCGCGGATCCGCTGGGTGTCGCCATCAAGCACGGTGAGTCCTGCCGCAGGAACCTGGAGCGACGTCTGAGCGATGTTCAGGAGGCGCTCGATTGCGGGCGTCACCAAGTCCTCGGAGAGATCGAGCGCGTCGACTGCGTCCTGCCGATCTGCCTCTGCCCGGTCGTGGTCGTGGGGGAAGGGCCGGTGCGGGTCATCGGATGAGTGTCGCCGTGCGTCGAGCGCGGGCAGCATTGCTGTAGCCAACACCCTCGCGGACTCGGCGTAGTCGTCCGGAACCCTGTGCCGGTCTGACGGTGGGAATGCGAGGTCCGAGAGGGGCACGAAGATGCTCTGCGATGCTTCCGCACAGACCTCTGCCGAAACGCGGTTGAGTGCCGACGCCTGGGCGTCCGCGATTCCGCCGAATACGGAGTCATAGATGGGAATGGATCGGATCGTCTGAATCCCCGCGATCACCACGGGCACACCCACTGTTTGGGCCAGGGTCGACAGGGTCGAGGACAGGTTCCTACGCCACTTCTTCAATGAGGCCAGCTCGAGGGCTTCGTTGACGCCGAGCACGACGACGATCGCGTCATAGCGCCAGAGCGGCAAGGCCTGCAACTCGCGCAGGGCATTTTTCAGGCGCTTGTCGGGACTCGCGACAACGTCGACGTCGGTGCCTCTGCCGGTCAGTGATGTGAGCGCCCTGGCAAGGAATCCAGGAAGAGCGAGTCCGTGCGTGGTGACGCCCCAGCCGACGGCGAGTCCGGCACCATATACCAGGATCCGGTCGCTGTTCGGGCCCGGCGCGCTCGTGTGAGGCTCGTCGTACGGGCGTGGTACGAGCTCGAGCCGTGCGCTTACCCTGGCCCGCCACAACCGTAATAGCGGAGCAAGGCCTCGATTGGGCGATTCGCTGGGATGCAGTGATCCGGAGGTACCGAGAGCGTCGGAACTCGCGCTCGCGGCATCCATCGCACCCACCCACATCTCGTTTGCCTGTTCGCAGCCATTCGGGTGGACCGCTCACCAACAGCCTAACGGGCCGAGGACGGTCTCATTTGATATCGCGCACGGCTATCGGCGTGGCACCGGGCTGGCGCCGCGTGCGCGCTCAGAACAGGCGAAGGTGTCCGTCGTCGAGGCCGCGCATCTCGTCGTAGTCGAGCAGCAGGCAGCGGATGCCGCGGTCCTCCGCGAGGGTGCGCGCCTGTGGTTTGATCTCCTGCGCCGCAAACACGCCGGCGACGGGCGCGAGGTGCGGGTCGCGGTTCATGAGCTCGAGGTACCGCGTGAGTTGCTCGACCCCGTCGATCTCTCCTCGGCGCTTGATCTCCACGGCGATCGCTCCGCCCTCGGCGTCCCGGGCGAGGATGTCCACCGGTCCGATCGCGGTCATGTATTCGCGGCGAACGAGTCGGTAGCCGGCGCCGAGCAGCTCGATGTTCTCCGCGAGGAGCTTCTGCAGGTGCGCCTCGACGCCGTCCTTCTGCAGGCCGGGGTCGATGCCGAGCTCGTGTTCGCTGTCGTGCAGGATCTCGTGGATCGAGATGACGAGGAGGTCAGCGGTCTTCGCCTGGGCGACCTTCCAGATCTCGGTGACGCCGGCATCCGCCTGCTCCTGGTCGGGCACGATCGCGGAGATGAGGCACGGCGGGCTCATCCAGTTGAGCGGCTTGTAGCTGAGGGAGTCGGAGTGCACGAGCACGCTGCCATCGGCCTTGAGCACGAGAAGCCGGGTCGCGAGCGGCAGGTGGGCCGAGAGCTTTCCCGCGTAGTCGACGGAGCAGCGGGCAATGACGAGGCGCACTCGCCCAGAGTACTAGTCAGTCCTCGTAGTGGAGCACGTCGCCGGGCTGGCAGTCGAGTACCCGACAGATCGCGTCCAGCGTGGAGAACCTCACCGCCTTTGCGCGCCCGTTCTTGAGCACTGCGACGTTCGTCGGGGTGATGCCGATGGCGTCCGCGAAGTCGCCGACGCTCATCCCGCGCTCGGCGAGCACGCGATCGATGGAGATTCGGATCGCCATCAGACGACTTCGTCCAACTCTGAGCGCATCAGGATCGCGCGCCGAAGGAGGGATCGAAGCACCAGGGTGATGCAGGCGAGCGCGACGAGGGCGACGACCGTGATGGCGATCGACGAGACAAGGAGAGGCGTGCGTAACGCAGCGTATTCCGGGAGGCCTGCAGCGACTTCTGCGGAGAACCCGGGCAGTATCACGATCGCTGCAACGCCGACGAGGAACAACACCCCCAGGAGCGACTGGGTGACGACGACAAGAGCCGGAGCGGGCCGCGAGAGTTCATTCACCCATCGAGTATCGATAGGCACCTATCGAAAGTCAATAGATTACTCGAGCTGTGTCGTGGGCTGCTCGACCGGGCGCGTGGCCTGCGGCTCGCGCGCGGCGTAGGAGACGATTCCCGCCAGTGCCACGAGCACGAGCACGAGGAGCAGGCCGTGCAGGATGCCGAAGTGGTTGCCGAGGAACCCGATCACCGGCGGCCCGACCAGGAATGCCACATACCCGATGGTCGCGACGGCACTCACGCGCGCTGCGGCCTTGCGCGGGTCGTCCGCGGCCGCGGACATCCCGACCGGGAAGCCGAGCGAGGCGCCCAGGCCCCAGAACACGACCCCGATCACGGCGACCCAGACGATGGGCACGAAGATGAGCATCAGGAGCCCGAGAGCGGCAAGCGCCGCGGATGCCCGCAACACCGGCACGCGCCCGTAACGATCGAGCAGCTTGACCCCCGAGAGCCGCCCGACCGTCATCGCCGTGACGAAGACGCCGAACACAACCGCGCCTGTCGTCGCGTCCGTGTCGTGTCCGTGGACCATCGCGTAGGAGAGCCAGTCGTTCGCCGACCCCTCCGTGAACGCCATCCCGAGCACGATGAGCCCGATCAGGAGAGTGCGGGGGTCGCGCCAGATCGCGAGGCGCCCCCGCCAATTGTCCGTGCCCTCCGGTGTGACCGCGTGATCCGTGCCGCCGCCCTCCGGCTGCAGGAATCGCACCACCCAGATCACGACGATGACGATGAGCACGGCGAGCACGCCGAGGTGGATCTCCAGCGGCACCTTCAACCACTCCGCGACCGCACCGAGCGCGGCGCCGATAATGGTGCCCGCGCTGAAGAAGGCGTGATAGATCGGCATGATGGTGCGCCCGAGTGCGCGTTCGTTTGCCGCACCGGACACGTTCATGGCCACGTCGCAGATGCCGGATGACGCACCGAACACCACGAGGCCGGCAACGGCAACGGCGAAGGAGTCGAAGATCGTGACGCCCATCGCGGCCAGGACGAGACCGACCGGAGCGATGAGCAGTGTCACGAGAATGACGCGTCTGGCGCCGAAGTTGGCGACAAGGTGGCCCGACGCGATGAGTCCGATGATCGACCCCGCCGCGATGCCGAACAGCAGCACGCCGACCTGCGCCGTGTCGATGTCGAGCGCGACGCTCACGGCCGGGATGCGGGCCGCCCAGCTGGCCAGGCCGACGCCGCACAGGGCGAAGATCACGAAGAGCGCGTTACGCCAGGCACTGAGCGCGGCGCGCCCGGGCTCGACGGGGGCGTGCAGCGTGCTGCCCGCATTCTGCGGAGATGGCGATGACATGGAGACCTTCGTGATGAACGGGGTTGCTGGCGAGGAACTGTCGCCTCGAATCGATTCGATCGAATCGATTCGACTAAGCTACCAAACCATGGGAAACGAGGCAAGCAGCTCCAGCCACTCCGGGAGGCCCACTTTGGCCGCCGTTGCGGAACTGGCAGGTGTATCGCGGTCGACGGCATCCATTGCGTTCAGCGGTGCAGGGCCCGTGTCAGCGGAGACGAAGCAGCGGGTGCTGCAGGCGGCGGCATCCCTCGATTACGCCGGCCCGGATCCGCGCGCCCAGTCGTTGCGTCGCGGCCGCTCCGGCATCGTCGGAGTCGTCATCGAAGACCGGCTGAGCGACGCCTTCCGTGACCCCATGAACATTGCGATGCTCGATGGCCTCGCCGACGAGACCGGCGCGATCGGCTCCGGCCTGCTGCTGCTCACCGACACGGGAGGCGGGCAGCTCAACATCGAGAACGCCCCGGTCGACGCCGTCGTGCTGATCGGATGCAGCACCCGCCTCGACTCGGCCGTCGCGATCCTGCGGCAGCGCGGCATCCCCCTCGTGGCCGTCGAGGCCGAGCCGATGGATGGCGTGCTCGCGATCGACCTCGACAATCGAGAGGCGTCGCACGCGCTCGCAGTACACCTGCGGGACCTCGGGCACGAGCGGGTCGCCATCGTTGCGCTGCCGCTCGTGCCGAACGGAACGCGCGGGCCGCTCACCCCGAAACTCGAGGCGGCGAGCACGGGCTATACGGCATCCGCGCGTATCAGTGGAGTGCGCGGAGTCTTCCCCGACGCGACCGGCTGGGTGAGCGTTGGCAGCCTCCCGGAGGAGGGCAGGATCGCCGGGCATTCCCTGCTGGGTGCCGATGGAGTCGCACGTCCAGCGAATGCCCGCCCCACCGCGATCATCGCCCAGAGCGACCTGCTCGCCCGGGGAGTGATTCTCGCGGCGGAGGAGCTCGGACTGCGGGTGCCCGGAGACGTGAGCGTCGTCGGCTTCGACGGCGTTCGGCTCGACGGGATGGGTGAGCACGACCTCACCACGATGGTGCAGCCCGCGGTCGAGAAGGGTCGGGCGGCCGGTCGCGGTGTCGTGGCGCTGCTGAACGACGAACCGGGTGAGGCGATGTCGTTCGTCAGCCGGTTCCATCTGGGCAACACGACCGGGCCAGTTCCCGTCTAGCCCGGTCGCCACCGAGACCTTGCGAGGTGCCGGCGATCGAACGATGCGCTATTTCGTCAACGATGCGGATGCAATGGCAGGCGCATCGTTGACGAAATGGCGCATCGTCAAGGGTTAACCGGTGCCGACGACCATCCACCTGGCTGTCCGGGCACGCAAGCCGAGGGTGACCGCGCGGGCACCGAGGTAGCCGAACGCGAACGCGACCATGAGCCAGGCGAGGCCCGTGGCATCCGCGGGCGCCCAGGCCAGAACCGCCAGCGCCATAGGTACGAACGCCGCAACGTTCACGACTCCGGTGATGGCGAGGTAGCGGGCGTCTCCCGCGCCGATGAGCACGCCATCGAGCACGAACACCACCCCGCCGAGCGGAACCGACAGGCCGAGGATGACCAGGGTCGCCGGGAGCAGGTTCACGACCTCTGGCGAACTCGTGAACAGTCCCCCGAGCACGTCGCTCGTGGCTATGACGATGATGCCGAGCGCGACGCCGCACAGCACACCCCACTCGAGGCAGCGCCTCAGAACCGCGCGAACCGCATCGAGATCACTCGCGCCGAGCGCCTGCCCGATGAGGGCTTGGGCCGCGATCGCGAGGGAGTCCAGGGCGAAGGCGAGCGTGGCGAACAGCGTCATCGCCACCTGGTACGCCGCGAGCTCGTTCGAGCCGAGGCCGGTCGCCACGAACACCGCAAGCAGCATCGCGGCGCGCAGGCTGAGGGTGCGCAGGAACAACCATCCGCCGGATGTCGCCCCGATCGCCATCCCCGCTCGCTGAGGCCGCAGGCTCGCGCCCGTCGCTCGCGCGTGATATACCGCGACGGCAACGTACACCACGGTCATGCCCCACTGGGCACAGACCGTGCCGACCGCGGACCCCTCCAGGCCGAGCCCGAGACCGTAGATGAAGAGGAGGTTGAGCAGGATGTTGGCCCCGAACCCGATGCCGGCGACGTAGAGCGGGGTGCGGGTGTCCTGCAGGCCGCGCAGCAGGCCGGTCGCGGCGAACACCAGCAGCATCGCGGGCAGTCCGAACATTGAGATGCGCAGGTACGCGAGCGCTTCTGCCGTGACGGCCGGGGTCGCGCCGAAGGCGCCGAGGAGCGCGGGGCTCGCGAGCCAGCCGACGGCGGCGAGCGTTGCGCCGAGACCGAGCGCGAGCCACATTCCGTCAACGCCCACCGCGATCGCGCGACGGCGATCACCTGCACCCAGCCAGCGGGCGACGGATGGCGTGGTCGAGTACGCGAGAAACACCATCAGCCCGATGATGGTCTGCAACGCCGCGCTCGCGAGCCCCAGCCCGGCGAGCGGTTCTGCTCCCAGGTGGCCGACCATGGCGGAGTCTGCGAGCAGGAACAACGGCTCGGCGATGAGTGCGCCGAGCGCGGGCACGGCCAGGCGCAGGATCTCGCGATCGACGGGGCGGGGGCTGAAAACGCTGATCCTCGACTCTATCCGCGCTCACACCGGTCGAATAGCGTACGAGGTACGAGCCCGCGTATCGAGACCCCGGCGCGAATTGTGCTGGACGATGGCTATACAAGTGTGTAGCATCCTATGCGTGCGTATAGCATCCAATGTCTCAACCGATGATCTGAGCGCTCGCGCCAGGCTGCGCAACTCCGCTCTCGAGGTTTTCGCCCTCCGCGGATTCAGCGCATCCGTGCGCGACATCGCCGCCCACGCAGGAGTCAGCGCCGGGCTCATCACCCACCACTTCGGCTCGAAGCAGAAACTGCGCGAGGAGTGCGACGCGGAGGCGTTGCGCCGCTATCGCACGATCAAGGTCGACGGCATCTCCATGTCTCCGACACAGACCATGACGTTGCTGACCGAACTCGACGACTACGCGCCCCTGATGGTCTACATCCTCCGCAGTGTGCGTGACGGGGGAGAGGCAGGGGTCGTGTTCCTGGAGAACATGATTGAGGAGGCGGTGGCGTTCTCCGAGGAGGGCGTTGCGAACGGGATGGTGCGGCCCAGCCGAGACCCGCGCGCCAGAGCCCGATTCCTGGTGACGTCCAGTCTGGGCGGACTTCTGCTTCAGCTCACGCTGCAACCCGCGCTCGACCTGGCCGACATCGGCCCGACGGTGCGACGCCTCGTCGAGGAGATCACCCTGCCGACCCTCGAGGTCTACACCGAAGGCGTGCTCGCCGACCGTCGGTTCCTCGACGAATACCTGCAGTTCCGCACCGCGCCGCCGGGCGAGACCCGGGCGAGACCCCAGACCCCCACCACTTCACCAGCATCGGAGAAAACATCATGACCAGCTCGCTTGCCGTGGATGTCCACGGACTGCAGAAGAACTACGGCATCACACACGCGCTGCGTGGCCTCGACCTCCAGGTCGGAACGGGAACGGTCGCGGGATTCCTGGGGCCGAACGGCGCAGGAAAGTCCACGACCATCCGTATCCTGCTCGGACTGCTCCGGGCGGATGGCGGCCGTGCGACACTCCTCGGCGGCGACCCGTGGCGGGACGCCGTCGCGTTGCACCGGCGCATCGCCTACGTCGCGGGCGACGTGACCCTGTGGCCGAACCTCACCGGAGGCCAGGCCATCGACATCCTCGGCGCTCTGCGCGGAGACCACGACCGGAAGCGGGTGGACTCGTTCCTCCAGCGCTTCGATCTCGACCCGACGAAGAAGGCGCGCAGCTACTCCAAGGGCAACCGCCAGAAGGTGGGCCTCGTCTCGGCCTTTGCCAGCCGCGCGGAGCTGCTCTTCCTCGACGAGCCCACCAACGGCCTCGATCCGCTCATGGAGGAGGTGTTCACCGAATGCGTCAAAGAGGCCCGAGACGAAGGGCGATCGGTGCTGCTCTCGAGCCACATCTTCGCCGAGGTCGAGAAGCTGTGCGACACCGTCACGATCATTCGCGACGGTCGCACCGTCGAATCCGGCACGCTGTCAGAGTTGCGTCACCTCCAGCGCTCGACCGTGAGAGTGACGTTGGATGCAGACGCCAGCGCACTCGGAGCAATCGACGGCGTGCACGACCTCGTCATCGACGGTGCACGCGCAACGTTCACAGTGGACAGCGCCGCACTGCCGGCCGTGCTCGCGGCTCTCGCCCCGCTTGCGCCTCGCGAACTCGTCTCCACCCCGCCGTCGCTCGAGGAACTGTTCCTGCGGCACTACGGGGTGCACGCCTCGGACGCACTGATGGACGCCGAGGTGGCGTCATGAGCGTCACGCTCGAGTCGCCCGCGCGGTCCGCGCCCTCGGTGGCACCGGGCAGCGGAGCGGTGCGGAACCCGTACGCCGGGCTCGGCACCATGATCCGGTTCATCGTGCGCCGAAACTGGCTGCGGATGCTCGTCTGGCTGATCGTGCTCGCCGGCATGGTGCCGCTCGTGATCGATTCGCAGCGGGAGCTCTTCCCCACGCAGGCCGCGCGCGATGCGTACGCCGCCGTCGCGAACACCCCGGCAATCGCCGCGCTCACCGGACTTCCCTACGCCGCAGGCACCCTGGGCGGCATCCTCAATATCAAGCTGTGGATGACCGTCGCCGTTGCGCTGTCCTTCGCCGTGATCTTCCTGGTCAGCCGCAATGGCCGCGCGGAAGAAGAGAACGGACGCACCGAGTTGCTGCGCGCCGGAGTGCTCGGCCAACACGCATACTCCCTCGCGAACTGGATCGTGTCTGCCGCGCTCGCCGCGGTCGTGGGGCTCGCGTGCGCGGGTGCTGCCGTGAGCCAAGGGCTTCCCGGTAGTGGCGCGTTGCTCATGGGCGCATCCTTCACCGGCGTCGCTCTTGTGTTTGTCGGAGTCGCCGCGGTTTCCGGCCAGATCACCAGGTCGAGCCGCGGCGCGAACGGCCTCGCCTCGGTCGTGCTGGCTGTCGCCTACCTGCTTCGCGCTGGCGCAGACGTCGGTGCCACAGGCGGACGCGCGAACTGGGTGACCTGGCTCTCGCCGATCGGCTGGGGCCAGCAGACGCGTTCCTACGGAGAGAACGAGTGGTGGCCACTCCTGCTGTGCCTGGCCGCGGCGGTCATGCTCTGCTGGGTCGCGCTCGCCCTCGAGCGCCGACGGGATCTCGGTGCGGGACTCCTGCCCGAACGCGTCGGCCCGCGCGGCGCATCCGCTCTCGTTCGTACTCCGATCGGCCTCACGCTCCGACTCCAGCGCGGCTCCATCATCGGCTGGATGCTCGGAATCATCGTTTTCGCCTTCTTCTTCGGCGGCGTGGCCAACGCGATGTTCCACCTGCTCTCGCCCGACACCGCAATCGCGAAGGCGTTCACCGGTCACTCGAGCGATGCGCTCAACGGGCTGCTCGGGTACTTCACGATGGCGAACGCCCTGCTCGTCGCCGCGTTCGCGCTGCAGAGCGCGGACACGATCCGGGCGGAAGAGGCGGATGGTCGCGCCGAGCTGCAATGGGCATCTGCGATCTCCCGGGTGCGCTGGGCTGCATCGCGGATGCTCGTGCCCGTGATTGCCTCGCTGGTGCTGCTCGGCCTAAGCGGCCTCGCCATCGGGGGGAGCTACGGGGCGGCCGTCGGAGATTCCAGCCAGGCCGGGCGCATCTTCGCGGCCTCTCTCGCCTATTGGCCCTCGGTGCTCCTCGTGATCGGCGTGGTGGTGCTTTGTGCCGCGGCGATCCCGAGGGCCGCCGCAACGATCACCTGGGCACTCTTTGGCGTCGCGGTTCTCCTGTCGATGTTCGGTGACCTGTTCCGGCTGCCGGACTGGATCTCGCAGAACACGCCGTTCACCGCGGTGCCGCGCGTGGGTGCGGACTTCACCGCCCTGCCGATCGTCGTGATCGCGCTGCTCGCGATGATTGCGGGCTGGGCCGGGTTGGCGATTCTGCGGCGGCGCGACATGACTGCTGCGTAACGAGAGGAGGGTCTCGATACGCGGGCTCGTTCCTCGCGCGCTTCTCGACCCGTCTTTCTTACCGTTGATTACTGAGGTACGTCGGTGTTCGCGCCGAAGGCGGGGGCGTGGTGGGCCTCTATGGGCGGAGCCTTTGGTGCGAACACCGACGACCCCGCCTACTACTTGGGCTTGGCCTCGAGGCGCGCGGTGTAGTGCATCGTGCCGTCGAGGCGGTCGGCCTGCTTCACGTGCGTCTCGCGCAACAGCACCCATCCGTCGGCGGCGAGCTTTCCGGCCGCGCGCGGCTGTCCGGCGTCGGCGAGCGCACGACACGCCTTCGCGAGCACGCGGGTCAGGCCGTCGACCACATCCGTCGGATCGGCGTCTCGGACATCCGCCTCGTCGTCCGAGTGATGGTGTTCGTGCTCAGCCGACACGGCTGATCGCCACGCGCCAGACGACCGGGCCCTCTTCGAGGTAGTTCCACTCGTAGCGCCCCGGCCACAGCGACTCGCTCTGGTAGCGCAGCGGAAGCGGGTCGTGGTCGTTCACGATCACGAGTTGGCCGTTCGGTTCGAGTTCGCCAAGCTTGCCGAAGATGATGTTGTGGCGCGCGCCGTGAGGCAGTTCGCGCACATCGAGGTCGGTGGACTCGGACGATGCGTCGGGCATGGGGTCTCCTGGTGTGAAAGCTGCGCCTGATCGGCGCAGGTATTTAGATGATAGAACTCCTGCAAAATCCTACGGGCAAAGTCGGGCGGATGACAATGGCCGGATGCGACATCGCACATCCGGCCATTGACGTGAATCGGGGAGACTAACTGCTCACGGTCTCCTTGTCTCGGCTGCCCGCGATCGTGCTCACATCCGTGCCACGCCACTTACCGAGCCCGTTCATGAGGTGGTACACGACGAGCGCGGCGACCGTGCCGATGATGATGCCGCTGAAGCTCGCGCTGCCGGCATGGAGGGTGAAGTCCGCTATCGCGATGATCAGGGCTACACCCGCGGTGAGCTGGTTCTTCGGCTTGCTGAAATCGACCTTGTTCTCGACCCAGATGCGCACGCCGATGATCCCGATGAGGCCGTACAGCGCCGTGGTCACACCACCGAGCACCCCCGGCGGAATGGTGAAGATCACGGCACCGACCTTCGGCGACAGACCGAGCAGGATGGCTACGATGCCGGCCACCCAGTACGCCGCCGTCGAGAAGACCCGAGTCGCCGCCATGACGCCGATATTCTCGCCGTAGGTCGTTGTTGGCGAACCACCGCCGATCGCGCTGATGACGGTCGCGAGGCCGTCGGCGAACAGCGCGCGACCGATCACCGGGTCGAGATCGCGCTCTGTGAGCTGGCCTACACCCTTCACATGCCCGACGTTCTCGGCGATCAGCGCGAGCACGACCGGCAGGAACATCAGGTAGACCGGGAAGTGCGCGAAGTTGAACGTCGGCGTGATGAACTCCGGCAATCCGATCCAGGCCGCCTTCCCGACACCACTGAAGTCGATCTCGCCCATGAGCACCGCGGCCAGGTACCCGACCGCCACGCCGAGCACGATCGAGAGTCGCCCGATCATCCCCTTGAACAACACCGTAATCAGGATGATCGCGAGCAGCGTGATCACCGCGATCAGTGGTGACTTCTCGAAGTTGCCCTTCGCTGCCGGCGCCAGATTGAACCCGATGAGCGCCACAATGGTTCCCGCCACTATCGGCGGCATCGTCGCATTGACCCAGCCGATTCCGGCCACGTGCACGATGATTCCCACCACGGCCAGCAGTGCACCGACGACGAGAATGCCACCCAGGGCCACGCTCTTCCCGTCGGATGCCACTGCCGCGGTGATCGGCGCGATGAACGCGAACGACGAACCGAGGTAGCTGGGCAGTTTGTTCTGCGTGATGATCAGGAACAGCAGTGTCCCGATACCGGAGAACAAAAGGGTAGTACTCGGCGAGAAGCCGGTGAGCAGCGGAACCAGGAAGGTCGCGCCGAACATGGCGACGACGTGCTGGGCGCCGAATCCGATGGTTCTCGGCCAGCTCAACCGTTCTTCGGGCAGGACGATCTCGGAGGCGGCGACATTCTTGCCATCTCCGTGCAACTTCCAGGGGAGTGCCATTCAAGCTCCTTTGCGTTGGTGGGCTTTGCCAGAGAGTATTGCCCGGCGACCTCCATGCGTCAGCGGCTCGCGGGCGCGGGCGTGACAGCTTGAAGGAGTTCTGGCGCGAATCGCGGGCAAACTTCCTTCAATCCCGGCCAATCCGACCAAACGTCCTCCGACCTGAACCGGGCATGCGGCAGGTGGTCCGGCGGCCGCCGCCGCCGAGCATTTAGGCTGGGTCCATGAGTCCTGACGCTGCCTCGAACCGACAGAACGACGCGACCCGGGATGTGCCACTCGGCTCCGGAATCGACCTTGCGGAACTCGACCCCGACATCCGCCCGCAGGACGACCTGTTTCGTCATGTGAATGGCAAGTGGATCGAGCGCACCGCGATTCCGGACGACAAGGCTCGTTACGGCTCCTTCCACATCCTCGCCGAGGAAGCGGAGAAGGCCGTGCGCGACATCATCGTCGAGGCGCAGACCGCCGAGCCGGGAACCGAAGAACGCAAGTTCGGTGACCTCTATGCCAGTTTCCTCGACGAGGAGCGCATTGAGAAGCTCGGTGCCGAACCGTTGAAGCCGCTGCTGGACGAGGTGGATGCGATCGGCGCGGTCGACGGGTTTCTGACCACCCTCGGCCGGCTCGAGCGGCAGGGCACCAACGGCTTCTTCCAACTGTTCGTCGACAACGACCCGGGCAACCCGGAGCGCTACCTCGTCTTTCTTGAGCAGGGCGGACTCGGCCTGCCAGACGAGTCCTATTACCGCGAAGAAAAGTTCGCGGACATTCGCGCCGCATACCTCTCTTTTGTCGAGAAGATGCTCGCGCTCGCCGGAGTGACGGATGCCGCCGCTCGCGCCGCCCGCATCGTCGCGCTGGAGACGGAGATCGCCGCGCGGCACTGGGACAACGTGAAGACCCGTGACAGTGAGGCCACCTACAACCTCACGACCTGGGACAGGGTCGACGGCTTCGACCTCTGGCTCACCGCCCTCGACGTTCCGGATGGCGCGCTCGCCGAGCTCGTGGTACGGGAGCCGAGCTTCGTGACGGGGCTTGCGTCGTTGCTCGATGACGACCACCTCGAGGCCTGGACGGACTGGCTGCGCTGGCAGGTCATCCGCTCGAACGCTGCATACCTGTCGAGCGAGTTCGTCGCCGCCAATTTCGACTTCTACGGCAAGACCCTCACCGGCACCCCGGAACTGCGTGCGCGATGGAAGCGCGGTGTATCCCTGGTTGAGGGATCGATGGGCGAGGCGATCGGACGCATCTACGTCAAGCGGCACTTTCCGCCAGAGGCGAAGGCGAGCATGGACGTGCTGGTAGCCAACCTGATCGAGGCGTACCGGCAGAGCATTCGCGAGCTGTCGTGGATGACCGAGGCCACCCGAGAGCGCGCCCTGCAGAAGCTTGACAAGTTCACCCCCAAGATCGGCTTCCCGGTGAAGTGGCGTGACTACTCCTCACTGTCGATCGACGCGAGCGACCTGCTGGGCAACGTGCGCGCGACCAACGAGTTCGAGTTCCAGCGCGAGCTCGGCAAGATCGGCAAGCCGCTCGATCGCGACGAGTGGTTCATGACCCCGCAGACCATCAACGCGTACTACAACCCCGGCTTCAACGAGATCGTCTTTCCCGCGGCCATCCTGCAGTACCCCTTCTTCGACGAGAGCCGGGATGCCGCGGGCAACTACGGCGCGATCGGTGCGGTGATCGGGCACGAGATCGGGCACGGCTTCGACGATCAGGGGTCGAAGTATGACGGCGACGGACGGCTCACCGACTGGTGGACCGAGGAGGATCGGGCCGCGTTCGAGAAGCTCACGGCATCCCTCATCGCGCAGTACGACGCGCTCGCGCCCCGACAGATCCCCGAGCACCACGTCAACGGGGCGCTCACGATCGGCGAGAACATCGGCGACCTCGGTGGGCTCGGAATCGCCTGGAAGGCCTACCTGATCTCCCTCGGCGACGCGGAATCTCCGATCATCGATGGCCTGACCGGTGCCGAGCGCTTCTTCCTCTCCTGGGCACAGGCCTGGCAGCAGAAGAGTCGTGACGAGGAGGCCATCCGGCTGATCTCGATCGACCCGCACTCCCCCAACGAGTTCCGGTGCAACCAGATCGTTCGCAACATCGGTGAGTTCTATGAGACCTTTGGTGTGACCCGGGCCGATGACCTGTGGCTCGACCCAAGCGAACGAGTGACCATTTGGTAGTTGCCCGAGACAAGGAACGCCGCGAGCGTCTGCGCCTGCCCAGAACGGGGCGCCATCGCGGAGCTGTGGGAGCGGAGAACTTCACCAGCAGTTTCACCGCGCTCGGCAACCTCGCATACGGCGGCGCGCAGGTCTCTGCGAACGTCGTCGACCTGCAGACCGGGGCCACGCTGCTCTCGATAGACGACAGGATCGTGCTGCCGACCGCGGGCATCGGAAAGGCGCTGTTGCTCATCGAGGTGTCTGCTCGCATCACCGAGCAGGACGCCGGCGGCTACGGCATCCTCGACAAGCCACCGGCGGATGTCACGGGTGGCGATGGTCTCTGGCAGAGCCTCCAGGCACCGGCGCTCCCGGTGACCGACCTCGCCGCTCTCGTCGGTGCGACGAGTGACGACCTTGCGACCAATGTGCTGCTGCGCCAGGTGGGGCTCGACTCCGTGCGCACGAGAACGGAATCGTTCGGACTCGCGCGCACGGCGCTGCTCGATCTCGTGCGCGAACGCCGAGGCCCGGATGACGCTCCCCAGCTCTCGGTCGGATCCACCGCGGAGCTCGCATGGCTGTTCTCCGCGCTCTACCGAGGCAACGTCGTCGACTACGTCACGAGCCAGCGCGTGCTCGGCTGGCTCTCACTGCACAGTGACCTGTCGATGGTGGCGAGTGCGTTCGGTCTCGATCCGCTCTCGCACCGCACGATCGACCACGGCATCCAGGTCGTCAACATGACGGGAACCGATGTCGGAGTGCGGTCGGATGTCGGCCTCCTGCGTGGCCCGCGCACCGGAGTCGCGTACGCCGTCACGGTGCAGTTCGCCGACTCAGGGCTGCCGGCGCGCCTGCGAGTACTGGACGCGATGCGCACGATCGGCTATGACCTTCTGGAGTTCGTGCACTGATTATGTACCCCCCCAAGTGGTCACTTGTCCGCAGATGGGGGGACAGATAGGGTTGTCTGCGGTACTTGAGCTGGAGAAACCCGAATCTTCACGCTGACCCCGACTGTGCCATGAAGTATGTCTGGATACCCGTATGTCCCGACCCTGGCTGCCCAGGTATGCGCGCGCCGAGCTGCGTTCTCGTGTCGTTCGATTCTTGCCGAATCACGCTGTGACTCAGCGTGCGGTGTCGCGCAGGTTAGTCGTCATGGCTGCCGCGTTGGCGCTGGCTGGCGGTATGACCCTCGCCGGCGTCACAACCTCTGCGAGTGCCGAAACCACCCCTCCGGCGAGCCCTTCGCCCGGGGGCCCCGTGACGACGCTCGACTCGACCACCGTGACTCCGCCAACAGCGGTCGCACAGACGTGTTCCAGCGAGGGATTGCTGGTCGACGGCTATATCGCCACGAACGGCACCAGCGACATCACCTACACGATCGTGGGTACCGCCCCGAACACCTTCATCAACATCCCGAATGCGCCGGCCAAGTCCGTTGTACCCCCCGGTGAATATCGCGTGACGGTTGCGTCGAAATCAGGAAAGCAGATCGACGGCGACAGCGGACCCTGGCTGCGCACGGTCCAGCCGTTCGCTGGCACCTGCGAGTTCAACCAGCAGCTCCCCACGGATGCTGATTGGACGGCGAACGCACGTGCGACGAGCCAGAGCTGCAGCGCCGGCGGTGTCGCGAGCGGTTACATCTCGGTGGATTTCGTGCAGGAGCCCGGATTCCAGGATCGCGTCCAGTACTTTGTCGGCGCGACAGAACTGACCAGCAGTCGCACTGACATGGCGCCCGGCACCTACACCGTCACTGCGAAGCCGCGAGTAGCCGGCGACGGCGTACAGCCGTCCTCATGGACGGTCACGATTGGTGCAGTCGACGCGGCCATCTGTGGCCAATTGACGACGCTTCCCTTTACCGGCCCGGCCGATGAGGGTGGAGTGCTGATTCTGGCCATCGGCCTGCTGGCTGCGGGCACGGCACTCTGTGTCTCTGTTCAAGCACGGCGGCGTGGAAGCGTTCTGCCCCGCATCAAGTAATGGCCCGCGTCCAGTAATTCAGGGCCGCAGGAACTGGTAGATGCGTACTTCCGAGTTGTCAAAGACTCGAACAAATGCGGAGCTGTGTTCAACGCTCGTCTCGATTCGCCGCATCTCGTTGGCTGAGAGCATCTCGTGGTTCACCGCGTACAGCGTCTGGGCATCCGAGAAGATCAGGTAGATGTGCGGAACCTCGATGGGTGTCAGATATCTCTCGATCGTCTGCCCGGTGAGCTTCGACGGCGGATTTCCAATCGGTGACGTCAGAATCGGTGTACCTGACGCCCACGAGTTGAAGTATGAGTAATGCGGCCCGATCAGCAGCGGGAAGTTGCCGATCATCTGCACCCCGGCGTCACCGTTCGAGATGTGTGTATCCAGCCACTGCGCCGCTGTGATCTCCCTCTTGGGGACGGCATAGTCTGCCTCTGGTTGGAAGTAGATGATCACGAAGAGCGCGACCATGACGGCCAGCGCGGAGGACAATCCGATCACGACACGTCGATAGTGTCGAGTCTCTGACCAGAACAGCCACGCGATGCTGATCGCGTACCAGGGCGCTCCGAACAGGAACACTCGAAGCCGTCCCTCGCCGCCGTAACTTTGTCCAAAGAGCGCGAGGATCGGTGCCACCGCCAGCCAGGCGACCATGACGGTCGTTCCGGTGTTCCCCTTTTGCAGGTTGCGTATCCATCCCAGGGCAGCGAGGAGCACGGTGATGATCGACAGAATCGTTGCGGCTCGTGCGCCGAACACCGCGGCATCGGTGACACGGACCGCCGCACTTGGCGTGTAGGCCACGTTGGCGAAGAGATTGAAACCGCTGAAGAGACCGTACTTGGACTGGACGAATCCCAGGTTCGGTAGGAGGTAGAGGAGTGGAATCACGACGATGCCCACGCTCAGCCAGCGAGGTCGAACGTAGCCCGTGAAGATCAGCGGGAACAGCCCGAGGATGACGAGATAGGGGGTCAGCTGATGGCTGGCCGTGATGACCGCCTGGAGCACGAGAACGGCGACTATGCTGGCGATTCTGAGGCGTCGCTGGGATTGGTCTTCGCGGAGCGACCATCGTTTCTGCTTGGTGCGCTGACGGGACGCAGTGCCTTTCTCCCTTCGTTTCCTTTGCGTGGTTGAGCGTGTAAAGGCACGGGTTATGGGATTCTCGAGCAGGGAGATCCACGGCTGTGGAGTGCTCCTCAGGAACGTCATCACGATCAGGCACATCGACAGGTACAGGGTGTACGCGAACGCCTGGGGTGAGTAGTAGTTCTGGTTGACCCAGTTGCACAGCGAGAACGCGAGCGTGGCGGTCCAGGCCATCCGCGAATTACTGGTCAGTGCGCGCGCTATCCCGAAGACGAGAGCCGCGTCGATGAGCGCGAACAACGGTTCTGCCCAGGTCGCATAGGACAACGGATCCGGGTATCCGGCGATTCGGCCCACGAACGCGCTGACTGCGAACACGCCTGGCCAGCGGTTGTAGATGTCCAGTGATGGATCGATGTGGCCGTAGGCGTCGATATAGCTCGTGACGGCAATGTGCTTATATGTCCAGACGAGGCGCGGTGAGCTCTCGATTAAGTTGGCCGAGCCGTAGATCATCAGGACGAGACTGCCGACTGCCCCGGCCATGTACCAGGTGGGGAATCTCTTCTGCGAGAGGAGTCCCCAGATACATAGGGCCAGCATGATGCCGACCGAGAGATACCAGGTGACGGGGAGAACGGGCAGCAGGCCCCATTTCCCCATGTTGCCTTCATCCGTGATCGCCAGCGACACGAGCCACAGGCTGATCGCGACAATCCCCACCACAACGGGAGCCAGCCCACTGAGTCGCTCCGCGGTGGTTCGTTGCGCGGTCGCGGCAGTGGCCGGCGGTTCGACGGGCTTGTGACGCAGCCGCGGAGTGACGGCGGTGAAGATGGATGTCGCGAGCAAGACGACGACGGCGGTCGGCTGTGGAGCCCACCACCCCGTCCACGCCATGATGAGGCTCAGCACTGCGGTCACCACCGCACTGCTGATTATCGCGACGAAGAGGAGCCCCAAAGCGCTCTTGATGGGTGTGAGCCGCGCCAAGGTCCAGCCCGGAACAGTGAACCACGCCAGAACGATGAACACCGCAAATACAGGGACGCCGATATCAAGAATCACCAGCAGGCCGGCCAGGGCCCCGCAGATCGCGAGGGCGAGCTCGAAGCGGCGCGACGCCAGCCAGTTTCGACCGTTTCGACCGCTGAGAGAGACGGAGTCGTCTGCGAGTGTGTTCATCGCCCTGCACTCTCTCCGATCACACGCTTCTCGCTGCCGTCCGGATTGCATGATTCTTGCGGTGCGGGCAATCGTGAGCTCCGCTTTGCGTCGTCGTCGTCAACACCATAGTTGCCGAGAAGCACATAACGTGCAAAACAGGTCGACTATTCAGGTATTGGCTGCTCACGGAGTGCACGGAGTCGTTTCTTGTCGGACCGTCGCTGTAAGAGGTAGCTGGCCGGCCCCCTGGCAACGGCGAACAACTCGAGCCATCCCACTCGAGAGACCTCGCGATCCCACTCATCGGGCGTCTCGACCCGCGCCACCGCGGAGGGAGCAGGCTTGCGCCAGGCGAGGGAGATGAGGCGTCCGACGGCGTGGGGACTCCGCACGAAGGCCATGCGTGCCGTTCTGGGATTCATTGCCAATTTCGTGAGCCAGGCACCGAGTCCGGTTCCATACCCCCTGGCCTGTACGCGCAGGGCGGCAAGGTCGTCCCTGTGTCGGTGCCAGACAACGGCCGACGGCTGCGTGACGAGGGTACGACCATCGAGTAACACGCGAGTGAACATGTCGATGTCTTCGCCGCCGCCGGTGCGCGTGCCGACGCCGAGAGCCGTATCAAATCCGCCTAGGCTGAGTGCCGCGGTGCGTCGGAGTGCGAAGTTTGCACCGGTGCCGAACTCTCCGATCGAGAACGGGAACATCGGAAGGTCTGCGGGCGGGGTTTCGAGGGAGAACACGCGGGGCGCCAGATTCTTCGACCAGCTCACACGACCGTCGAAATAGCCCTGCGTGCGTGTACGAAGCTCGCCGCTCGGCACGAGTCCCGCGACGCAGTCGACGCCCGGTACACGATCGAAACCCGCGGCCAGCTCGGTCAACCAATGCGGGTCGACGATGACATCGTCATCGGTGAAGGCAACGATCTCGCCGCTGGCGGCGTTGAGACCGCGATTGCGTGCGTTCGAGAGCCCCGGCACAGGTTCTGAAATAAGGGTCACCGAGGGCATCGCGAACTCGTTGCGCACCAGGTCAGCGGTCTCCGTGGTGCGTGACGCGTTGTCTACGACGACGACATCGAAGTGTGGGTAGTCGAGCTCGACCGCGGCCTTCAGTGCTCCGCGCAGATGAGAAGCGCGGTCGCGAGTGCAGATGACCACGGTGACGTGCGGAAGGCGTATGGTGCCAGTTCGCGGAGCGCACTCCGGAAGCGAATCGATTTCACGCACCAGGGTGGCCGGGTCTACGAAGCCGTCCGTCACTTCGACGTCGACGAAGCCTCGAACCTGCGACGCGTCTCTCACCAGCAGCCGAGCCTGCGTGTAGCCTTCTGCATCCTGTAGGTGAACCCGTTCGTGCCCCGCGATGAGCGCGGCATCCACACTGCCCACCCACGACGCCGCTGGCCACTCCGGCCCCTGCGTGCTTGGCATCGCGGGAGACAATTCAATTGTTGACACTCTGCGGCCTTGTCCTGATCGGTCCTGGATACACGGTCACGTCCTGGCCGCCTCGCTTTCAGACACTACCGAAGCGTGTGATCGAGAGCGTGTGATTCCGTAGAGATATCCGAACCCGGCCGCCGCAAGAGAGAGCACAACGGCGTAGGCGGAGGCGAAGCGCCCGTGGAACAGCTCGCGGAACATGGCCTCGGGCAGGATGCGAACTGCGTAGCTTCGTTCGCTCGACAGGGCGTCCTGACGGCCAAGGTCCCGGCTCAACGCGGACTTGGAAACCCCTTCGAAGAAACACCGTCGACGCAGGTAGCGCCAGGTCGTACGATCCGGAGTCACTCGGTGATGAACGATGCTTCGGGGCTCGAAGATCACCTTGTTGCGAGGATCCAATTGACGCAGCTTGATGCACGCCTCGGTTTCTTCGCCGCCGAGGGGAATCTGCCCGATTCGCCCGGTGGCGACGTTGAAACCGCCGATGGCGAGAAGAGGCTCTCTGCGAAAAAGCATCGAGCACCCCACAACGTTGCGCACTTCGGCGCGTTCGGTGGGTTGACCTCGGTACGTGCATCCGACCACCCACAGCAATTCCGGTGGCAGGGTGGCCGAAGGTTTGCCGGTGGGCCATACGGGGACTGCAGCTCCACCCGCACCGACCACGTCGTCATCGTCGAAGCATTCGATCAGCAGGCGAAGCCAGTCATCTGCGGCAACAGCGTCGTCGTCGAGAAAAGCAGCCAACTCGCTCGTCGCCAATTCGAGTCCGGTGTTACGCCCCCCGGAGAGCCCCTGTCTATAGCGATTGGAGACCACTGTGACTTCGGTCGTCTCCCATTGCTTCCGGGCGCGGGCGAGGAGTTCTTCCTCGTGGTCAATGACCACGAGGACCTCGGTCGCATCAGGTTGCGCGCGCGCGGACGTCACCGCCGCGACGAGGTCATCCCAACGTCGCAGAGTGAACGCGCAGATTACAACACTGACCGATGGGTGCTCGGTCACGCTGACTTGAGCGAGAGGTCCGTGGACTTG
Organism: Parafrigoribacterium humi; assembly: GCF_040227205.1. Taxonomy (NCBI): domain Bacteria; kingdom Bacillati; phylum Actinomycetota; class Actinomycetes; order Micrococcales; family Microbacteriaceae; genus Parafrigoribacterium; species Parafrigoribacterium humi. Next base: position 37,455 of record NZ_JBELOA010000005.1, read on the forward strand.
CTTGGCTTGTGAAGGGTGTGAGCCGGACGCGCGGAAACGACGCCTGGTACCTTCACCACGCGGGACCGCTCCTGCAGGATCGTACGAAGAACACGGAATCCGTCACTGATCGCATTCAGGTTGCTGACTCCGAAGATCCGAAGACGCTCGACACTGGGCACCTCGGTGACAGTGAGATTCGCCGCCTTGACACGGCAGGTGAGCACGGTCTCGATCTCGAAGCCGTCGCCCCAGTGCATACGTCCGTCGGCGAGCTTCGGGAGCGAGACATCGGGGAGATCCAGGTACGGAAGCACACTGGCCCAGAAGGCGTTGTAGCCGTAGCACAGGTCCGTGTAGCGAGTCTTGAGAAGGAGGTTCGTGAGCACGTTCAGGCCAAAGTTGCCGAGCCTGCGGAAGACGGTGATGTCTTCGCTTCCGCCGCCGGCACAAAAGCGGCTTCCCTTGGCAACGTCGGCGCCAGCCATGAGCGCGTCCACGAATGCGGGGATTTCAGTGGGGTCGGCAGAACCGTCTGCGTCAAACATGACGACGACATCGCCGGTGACCGCGGCAAAACCACACGCGAGCGCATTGCCCTTACCCGTGCGGGTCTGGTGAACAACTTCTATGCCGGGCATGACGCGACGAGCCGTCGCAACCGTGTCGTCAACAGAGTTGCCATCAACCAGAATCACTTGGTGGACGGGAGGAAGCTCAGAGAGGATTACCTCAAGATTCTTGGCTTCGTTCATAGCCGGAATCACGATGGAAATTCGCGGGAGGGCGCGCTGATGTAGCTGGACAATTTCGGGCATAGCACTATTCCGTTCGGGTCGGGGGTACTGCACGTTGCCTGGGTGGGACAACCGTCCTTGAATCGGGGTAAGCGATTCATGGGGTAGGACAATCGCAATTCTAGGGCCTGAATGACGCGAATGGCAAGCCGTTTGAGTCGCGGGTGACGATAGTATGACGGTGATGGTCGCGGACGAGTTTGCACCCGGGGCCGGGCCCCGCGACGTCAGCGACTGTGGGGAGCAGTAGGTCGTTGTGAAGAGGCGTAGGAGTATTTGGGCCTGGCAGAAAGCACATGCCGGTGAGGTGTGGTGCGAATGCGGGCATGAACTCAGCGCTCACGAGCATTATCGAAAAGGTTCGGACTGTGCGATTTGCGGGGTGGAGAAGTGCCGCAAGTTCACCCGGTCCCGCAATGGTGGCAAAACCGTCTCGTGAATTTGCGCCCGCCGAGGAGAAGATAGCGTGCAAATAGCTACTGGCTCCTCGATCATTCCCGAGATTATGAGCGTTTCGTGTCTGCCCTAGACCCGGACTCCGCGGATCAGGGATCACACGTCAGATCGCGACTCTTCGGGCGCGGCTTGTTGTACGTCGTCATCTGGTCGCTGCAGTTGGTGGTCGGCACCGTTGTTTCCCCGATACTCGCCTATGTCATGGGGCCGGCGGAGTTTGGTTCCCTTGCCTCTGCTCTTGCACTGTTCCAGGTGCTCAGCGTTCTAGCGATACTCGGAATCGATCAAGCACTCGTACTCCAGCACGCCGAGGACGGCGAGCGAGGTGTCGCGGCCAAAGGCCTGGTCACGGTCGGGATCGTCATTTCGATTATCGTCACGGCGATCTTCATTCTGACTTCCCCCCTCTGGCAGGCATCTCTCGGTTTTTCGCATAACGAGGGGCTCGTCCTCGCCGTGAGCGTCTGGGCAATGCCTGCCGCCGGCGTGCAGCTCACCCTTGCGCTCCTCCTCGCCGAGGATCGACTCCGGCCATTCGCCATCGTGAGCGTCATCGCGGCCGTCGGCGGTCAGGTCGTCGGCGTGCTGTTGCTTGTTCTGGTGGAGAACAACCCGGTCATCTACGTCTGGGGATGCGTCGGAAGTCAGACGGTCGCGATGCTCCTGGGAATCATTGCGGTCAGACCGGCGCTGCGGGGCCTCATCAACTGGCCCGTCACGTGGCGCGCGATCAGACTCGGCGTTCCTCTGGCGCTGGGCGGACTCGCCTATTTCGTACTGAACGCAGGCGATCGCATCGTCATCCAGCGGATGCTCGGTGTGGAGGAAGTCGGTCGATACCAGGTCGCCTATGTCGTGGGCTCGACCGTGATCCTTCTTCTGACATTTACCAGCACGGCATGGACGCCGCGCTTTGCTGCAGTACACAGCGAGAAGGAGCGCTGGCTCCTTGCGGCCGAGGCGCGAGACGAGCTGTACCGCATTCTGATGCCCATCGTTCTGGGGCTTACTCTGGCATCACCCGTGCTTCTGCGAATAGTGGCGCCGCCGAGTTTTCGTCCGGAGTCGCTCACGCTCGTCGTCTTCCTGGTCGCATTGGCCGCGTTCCCCTTTGCGGCAAGTGTCGGTACTGGGCGCTTATTGATCACACTTCGACGTGGAAAGACCATCGGTGCGATCACCGGTGTCGTCGCGGTGGTCAATATCGTTCTCAACATCCTGTGGGTACCGCAGTTCGGTGTCGCGGGCGCTGCTCTCGCGACCCTGGTCTCGTACGGCCTGCTGGCCTTCCTGCAGCTCAGGGTGCTTCCGAAGTCCCCGGAATGGCAGGGCCCATCGTCGAGACTTGTCGTCGGCATCATTGTGACCGTCGCTCTGACCGCCGGGTCTGTTCTCCTGCCCCAAACGCTCGAGTGGAATATCGCGCGCTTCGCGATCGGATTGTGCTGCCTTCCATGGGCGTATATGCGGTTGAAGAGCGCCCGCCAGAATCCGGATCTGCGCGCCGACAACAATGAAAAGAGTGCGGGGCAGACGAGCCTCCGCATCGTGACGGACGCTCGATGGCTCACGCAGTACGGCGGCATCGAGAAGTCAACCGTTGAAGACACCGCGATGCTCAGCTCTCGCGGCCATGAAGTCTTCCTTCTCTACGAAGAAGACGGACCGCAGCGGGCTGAATACGAGAGGGCGGGCGTCAAGATCTTCGGGCCTGTCGTGTTCGGGCTGGCTCCCAGGAGGATCATCCGAAACTACTGGCGGGCAGCACGAATGGCGAGGCGCCTGAAACCGGATGTCCTCTGGCTGAACCGGTCTGAGCACATCATCTGGGCACAGTTTGTCGCGCGAGTGGCGGGGGTTCCCATTGTTTGTCACGTTCACCAGCTCCCCAATTTCCGCCTCACGCGGTTCCTCTACACGGGGGTGACGAGCTTCGTCGCCGTGTCAGAGTTCATTCGTGACTCGTGGATTGCTCGCGGAATTCCGCCGAGCAAGATAACCGTGGTTCACAATGCGGTGTCGCTCGAGCAATATCCCTTTGGCGGGTCGGAAGAGAAGGCGCTCGTTCGTCAGGAACTCGAGATCCCGAGGGACATTCCCGTCGTCATGTATTACGGGAGAGTTTCCGTTATCAAGGGCGTCCTGACCTTGATAGAGGCGTGGCGGCAGCTGGGGTTCGGTCCGGAGCAGGGCCTGCTTCTGCTCATCGGCTGGGCGCCCGATGAAGAGCAGCAGGACATCCTGCACGCCCTCGAAAGCCTGCCCGCGGGCTCGTATCGCTGGCTTCCCGGCCAGGAGGATGTCGTTCCCTATCTTCATGCCGCCGATGTAGTGGCGGTGCCGTCCATGATTGAAGAGGCCTTTGGACGGGTTGTCATCGAGGCGCTGTCCACGGGGCGGCCGGTTGTTGCGTCCAGGGTCGGTGGCATCCCGGAGATATTGCTGGGGTCGATGTCACGATTCCTGGTACCGGTGGGCGATTCGGCACAGTTGGCCGAGGGCCTTCGTGGCGTGTTGCTGTGGCGGCAAAGGGAGCCCGAGCTTGGGCGCGCAGCACGCGCACTCGTCGAGGAGCGCTTCCCCTACGACGCACATATTGCCCGGTTGGAGCAGATTCTTTTGAGTGCCGGACGAACTCGTTGAGACTCTTCACGCGCTCCGTCAGCGCGTATCCGTTGTTTGGACTGTGCGACGCTTCAACTTAGTATGAGGGCGTATCTATTGTTTGCGTAAAGCTACAAAACGACCCCCTCAGGCTGGACGCAACGTCTCCCCGCAATAGATATGTCTTCCCCGTACCCGAGTGATGGAAGAATTGTGACTGACATTGGACGCATGCGTGTACCCGCACGCAGGGTGATCGCCAGCGTCGCGGCTATTGCCACGCTGCTTGTCGCGGTCCAGCTCAGTTCACCCCAATCGGTGTCGGCGGACGAGTTGTGCTCAGCGGGAGCGGCGCTGAACGTCGTCGCGCACGAAGACGATGATCTCCTTTTCCAGTCCACGACGCTGGTGAGTGACATCGAGTCCGGACTGTGTGTGCGTACGGTCTTCGTCACGGCTGGTGAGGCCGATCATACTGACGCCGCCTATTGGCAGGGGCGAGAGGCTGGTTCCAAGGCGGCGTATGCGCAGATGGCTGGTGTCGCAGACGACTGGACCACGTCTGATGCCGGAGTAGCTGGCTATTCGATCACTATGGAGACACTGGTTGCCGCACCCAAGATATCTCTGGTCTTCATGCGCCTGCCCGACAGTTATGTAAATGGCTGGTATGGCAACAACGCCAACGGTGAAAGTCTGCAGGGGCTCTTCGAGAACACGGTCCCCACGATTCACTCGATCGCGTCTCCCATCCAGAGCTACACGATTGACCAGCTCAGGAACACGCTGACAGAGCTGATGACCAACTTTCAGCCCACGAGCATCAACACCCAGGACTTCGTGGGTCACTACGGCGACAGTGACCACAGTGATCATCACACCGTTGCATATTTGACACTTCAGGCTCAGGCGAAATATGCGGCACCGCACACTTTCACGGGCTATCGGGGTTACGTTATCGAGAGTCAGCCCGCTAATTTGACGCCGTCTCAAATCGCGCAGAAACAGGCCATCTTCTTCACCTATGCCGCTTTCGATCCTGAGACCTGCGACTCCGTTCCGGCCTGTGCCGCCCGGGCGGAGGCGTCGTGGTTACAGCGCCAGTATGAGGCCACCCCGCCAATTTTTGTTCCGGGGTCGAATATCGCAGGATCCGCAGTCGTGCAGGCGAGTTCACAGGATCCTACGCAACCGGCTCTTGCGGCTGTCGACGGCGTCGTCGGAGGCTATCCGGATGACTCCGCGAACGAGTGGTCGACCCTCGGAGGGGGCGCGGGGAGTTGGCTGAGTCTCAGCTGGGCAAGCCCGGTCGTACTCGACCAAGTTGTGCTATTTGACCGACCCAATACCGCTGATCAGGTGACGGGAGGCACGCTGACGTTTTCTGATGGATCGACCGTTGTTGTTCCCGCCCTGACGAATGACGGCAGTGCTGTCCCCATATCCTTCTCGCCGCGAGCCACCAGTAGTGTGCTCTTCACGGTGAACTCGGTCTCGGCCAACACCGTCAATATCGGCCTGGCCGAGATCCAGACTCGCATGCACGAACCGGTTGATCTGGATTCGAGTACGCCTGTGCTCACGGGTGGTGTGAAGGTTGGGCAGACCGTGGGAGTCTCCCCTGGCACGTGGGGTCCTGCGACGGTTGCTTTCGCGTATCAGTGGATGCGTGATGGTGAGCCGATTGCCGGGGCGACGTCGTCGACTTATGTGCCGGTCAATACTGATGCCGGCTCGCTGCTCAGTGTCACGGTGACCGGATCGGCGGACTATTACCTGCCGACGTCCGAATCCAGCGCCGCGACGATGGTCACTGGAGGTACGTTGACTTCCTCTGCGCCGGAAATCAGTGGCTCGGCTGTGGTGGGGGGCGCGGTGTCTGTGTCTGCGGGGGCGTGGGGTCCGGGGTCGGTGTCGTTGACGTATCAGTGGATGCGTGGGGGTGTGGCCATTGTCGGGGCGACGAGCTCGAGCTTTATGCCCACCGTCGCGGATTTTGGTAAGTCCGTCACCGTCGCTGTGACCGGGACGCGAACAGGGTTTGATGCTGTGACAGAGGTGAGCGACGGTGTGACCATCGGCCCGGGCGCGCTGGTCTCCAGCGTCCCCAGTGTGTCCGGCACCATGGTGAGCGGACAGGTCCTGACAGCGAACTCGCAGGTCTGGGGGCCTGGGGCAGTGGATCTGTCATATCAGTGGAAACGGAACGGCGCAGCGATAAATGGCGCAACGGGGAACACGTACACCCTGGTACCCGCCGACGTGTCGTCGGTTGTCACGGTCACGGTGACCGGCATCAAGGTCGGATACGTCTCCAAGTCGCTTTCGAGTGTTTCAACTGATTCGGTTTCGGCGCCCATCTCGCGTGGCGCTGGTGCGGATCGGTATGCGACGTCTGCGGCTATTTCTGCGGCGTCGTTTGCTCCGGGGGTGCCGGTTGTGTATGTCGCCAGTGGTGAGGCGTTCCCT
>NZ_JBELOA010000005.1:43859-163239 GCF_040227205.1 Parafrigoribacterium humi
GGTGACGCCGAGCGGGATTCCTGCGTCGATTCGGGCTGAGCTGGTCAGGTTGAAGCCGAGCCGTATTGTCGTCGTCGGTGGACCGGCATCCATCACGGACGTGGTCTTCGCGCAGTTGCAGCAGTTCGCGCCTGGCCATGTTTCGCGTCTTGCTGGTGCGGATCGGTATGCGACGTCTGCGGCTATTTCTGCGGCGTCGTTTGCTCCGGGGGTGCCGGTTGTGTATGTCGCCAGTGGTGAGGCGTTCCCTGATGCTCTGTCTGCGGCGCCGGTTGCGGGTCCAGGAGGTGGGCCGGTTCTTCTGGTGACGCCGAGCGGGATTCCTGCGTCGATTCGGGCTGAGCTGGTCAGGTTGAAGCCGAGCCGTATTGTCGTCGTCGGTGGACCGGCATCCATCACGGATGCGCTGTATCAGGAGTTTCTCAGCTACGTCGTCAAGTGACGGGCGAGGCTGCGTGACAGGAGAAGCCCGAACCCCGTCCGTGAAGGTGAATAATCCGTGTGAAACTGAAGTGGCGGCCCCCTCTCGATACCCAATCGAAGGGAGGCCGCCGTCTCACTCAGCCACGACCCGAACTTCCTGTACGCCGCGTGAGACCTTGGTGCCTCAGATATTCGTCATTGAATACGGGGAGGCAAGTTTGGGGAAAGGGGCCGCGCGATTCCACGAGGCGTAGTAGCCGAAGACCAACTAAGGTTTGTTGTTCACCTTTCTCGCAGCGTGAATTCGTACCCCCCTTATTGGGTACACAGGAAAAACATATTGTATAAGTCGGCCGCGCGCCAACTACATGGACTCAAACTGGCGAAAATAGTGGCTAACGCCACGCCCTGACCCAGTCGATGGCCATGGTCGAGCCGGGTGCGGGGGAGTGCCCCTGGAAGACTGCCAGGTTGAAGATCAGGTACATGGGGATGTCTGTCTTTGCCGGCACGGTTGTGTAGGGCTTACCGTCGAGGTACGGGGTTGCTCGCTCACCATCCCAGTACAGCCCATAGACGTGATACTGGTCCAGATACGAGAAGTTCGGCTCGCCGTAAGGCATGGGAACCGTTTCTCCTCCGGACGGAAGGTGGAAGTTGAACTCCGGTCTGTCCTTGGGCTGGAAGAATTCGAATATGTCCATTTCGGGCGGCCACCGATTGGAGGGCTGGGCCCAGAATGCTCCCCAACAGCCGTCGCAGGTTGTCACCTTGACGCGCGCCTCGACATAGGTGCCCGGGGTCATATAAAAATTATGCTCTGACTGGATCAGGCCGGATACATAGTCGTAGGTCTTCCCGGCGATGGTCGCGGTGGACGGGGTCGCCGTCAGCACGACGCTCCCGTCAGATTGGGTGACTTGTGAGCTCGCGTAATACGCGGTCTCCAGACGGGGGTTGAACGGGGCATCCCGCTTTGTCGTGGGAGCGTAGCGGCCCGTGTTCCACTTTGAGACATCCAATGCCGGACCGTTGAATTCGTCGGAGAAGGCGAGTTTGGTCTTGGAGGCAGCGGGTGTGCCGTCATCAACGCTGGGAACCAGGCCCAGCGCCTTTTCCGTGGTTGAGGGCGTAGGCACCGGGGCGGGCGTCGAATCAATATCCTTCGTGGATGGGGAGAAAGCAGGAGTGAGGAATATCGCACTCGTGACGGCGAGCACGGCAAAGATCACGATCATCGCCCTGGCAAACCGGTGGCGGGAGCTGCGGGCCGGCGCATCTTCAGGGTCAGTCGACATGACACCCCCGGCAGGGTGTGGCTGACGACGCGGACGTCGGCGAACTCACCCGGGTGCCCGTCGCCGTGGTTCCGGACACCGCCTTCGCATCCCGGTGCCACTTCGGCCTAACGCTGGACGGGGATCCGAAGTAGTGCCCACGGACGCGGCGCGTCGTGTGGTTCAAGAAATGCTTCTCGCCATCGCGTCACTGATCCCGTTTCGTAAATGTGCGTCCACCGGAGTCAGCCGTTGACCGCCAATTGTTCTATTCGCTAACGCTTGGTGACGGCTGCGGTGCCGTGATCAAGGCGCATAAGCGTATTGCACGGCCCAATCTACCTGCAGGTGCCCTGCAACGCTGGGCGCGGGAGCGGGTGCGTCGATCTGGGTTTCGGCCTGGAGTGTCCATCGGAAATTCGTGTTGGGAACGCCCGCGCTGTTGCTCGTCTGTGACACGAGGACTCCATCCCAATACCACTTCACGCTTCCCGGGGTCCACTCGGTCGTGGCGATGTGCCAATCCGACGAATCGGTCGCTGACCAACTCCGCGGGCTGACGGCATCGAAAGCCATCCCGGTCGAAGGAGAGTATGTGCCCTTCATGGCGGAGGCCGGGCTCATCTTTCCGTTGAGATCGCCCTCTGGCCAGTCGATTTCGCCATCATTCCAGTTGTCGCTCGTGGGCCAGAGAAGGAATGCGATCTTGTATCCGGGCAGGTTGTCCGAGCGGAATCTCACCGAATAGCGTCCGTAGGTCTGTCCGGAGTAGCCAAAGGGAATGACCGCTGCGACCTGAGGCCTGCCGCCAGCGGTGTGCAGGTAGTAGTCGAGCACGCCGTTCGACACGGAGAGCACTGAGTCGGGGTTATACGTGCCGTTCTTGGAGGTATCGAGAAGTCCGGAATAGCCACGAACCGCGGTGCCGTAGACCTGGCCGATCTGTCCGATTGCTGCCGAAGTGGTGAAGTCCTGTGCCCCAACCTGCTTCCAGCCAGGAAGGTTGCCCACCGGCATCGCCGTGCTCGGGGCTGGAGTGCTGGTGCTCGGCGGAGGAGTGCTGGTGCTCGGTGCTGTGGGAGTACACGATTCGAGATTTGCGACCGACGAGTTCAGCGCCGCAGGTCCTCCGAGCAGGACAACCTTCGTCACGGAGAGCGCCTGGAGTTGGTTGAGGACGTCCTGGGGCACGCAGGTGGGAGGCACGACATAGAGAGGCGCGCGGGTCAGGCCCGCCAGTGCTGATCCTGCGAGTGCGTCGGGGAAGTTGAGGCCGCTCGCGAGGTACGCCGTGCTGCTCGTGCTGTACGCGTCCTTGTTGATCGCCGCGCCGGTGCTGAAGCGATCCGCACCAGACAGGCGCGTCGTGCTCGCCTGGGCACTGAGAGTGTTCTGCACGCCCTCGGATACGGATACCGGCCCACCAGCGATCTTCACGGTGGAGGTTCCGAGAGTGGAGATGAGAGCGGAGGTCTGTGTGCTGATTGTCGGGGCGGGACCGTTGACAAGAATGACGGGAGCACTGGCGGACCCTGCCGCAGATCCGGCAGAGAGTGCATCGGGGAAATTGGTGCCCGTCGCAATGTATGCGGTGCTGGCGCCGGTCTGGCCAAACGCGTAATTCGCGATCAATTGCGACGTCGAGTAACGGTCAGCTCCAGCCACCCTGATGACGATGGGCGCCAGTTGTCTGAGGGACTGTTCCACGCCGGCGGAAACCGAAGCGGTGCCCCCCACAATGACAATGGTCTTGGGACTCAGTCGCGCTATCGTCTGGGACACCGATGGCAGGAGCGAGTCTGTTGTCGTCAGAAGAAGGGGTGCGTGCGCTGCGATCGCGGCAGGTGCTGCGCTGAGTCCATCCGCATACTTCGTTCCGGTCGCGATGAAGACGGTGTCCGCGTGGTACGGGAAGGCGGTCAGCGCGACGGCGTTGGCGACGTCATACCGCGACTCTCCGGAGATGCGTGACACGGTCATGCCGGACGTCACCGTACTGGCTTTCGCGGCAGACTGCAACGCTGTGGCAGGTGCGCCTGACTGGGTGCCGAGCACTCCGAAAATCATCACCATCACCGCGACGACGGCGAGGGAGAGTGCTGGCCTGATAACAGGCGCAACTCTAGATGAACCCCCCATGTGATCTCCCCCAAGATCAAACGCGCACGCAGGGATAAAGCCCCCACGAACACTGCGGGCGTACAAGCCGAAGCTCAATACACCCAATTCCCCGAATAAAGCACTATTTCATGCTCTGTGTCGGCTAATTTAGCATCGATCGCGCCAGTTCTCCACCTCGAAAGCGCTGGACAGATGTTGAGGATTGCCTCCGTCAGGACTGTAGGGAAGTGGCAAGGAGTGTTTCAGTCACTTCCCACGGGAATGAGGGAGACTGGCTGGATGGCAGAACCGTACGGTGGTGCAGATGCTCTTGGCACGGCAGAGAAGGCGGCGCTCTTAACGGGCAGCTCGTTCTGGAACACTGCGGCTGCTCCGGGCATCCGGTCGCTCACGGTCACGGATGGCCCCCACGGCGTGCGCAAGCCGCGCGGCGGCGGAGACCAGCTCGGCCTTGGCACGAGCATGCCCGCGACCTGCTTCCCACCCGCCGTTGCACTCGCGTCCACGTTCAACGCCGAGCTCGTCGAACAGGTCGGTGAGGCACTCGGGGTCGAAGCACACGCCCAGAACGTGTCCGTGCTCCTCGGCCCGGGAGTCAACATCAAGCGTTCGCCGCTCTGTGGACGCAACTTCGAATACTTCAGCGAGGATCCCCTGGTCAGCGGCGAACTCGGTGCCGCCCTCGTGCGCGGCCTGCAGCGACGGGGTGTTGGCGCGTCCCTCAAGCACTTCGCGGTGAACAACCAGGAGACGGGCCGAATGACCGTGAACGCCGAGGTGGACGAGCGCGCGCTGCGTGAGATCTACCTGCCCGCGTTCGAGACCATCGTCACGCGAGAACAGCCCTGGACCGTGATGTGCAGCTACAACCGACTCAACGGCGTCGCTGCCGCGGAGTCGCACTGGTTGCTGACGAAAGTGCTTCGCGAGGAATGGGGCTTTCGTGGAGTCGTGGTGAGCGACTGGGGCGCCGTCGACGAGCGCGTGCCGGCGCTTGCCGCCGGGCTCGACCTCGAGATGCCCGGGCCGCAGACGGACAGCGTGAGGGCCGTCGAGAGCGCCATCGAGAACGGCGAGCTCGACCGGAGCGTGCTCGACACCGCGGTGGATCGTCTGCGGGAGCTCGCCGCTCGCGCTCGTCCGGCGGCGGATTTCGACGACGGAGACGATGATGACTTCGATGTGCCCGGTCGTTTCGACGTGGAGGAGCATCACACCCTTGCCCGCCAGGCGGCCGGCGAGTCCATCGTGCTCCTGCGGAACGATGGCGGGGTGCTGCCGCTGCGAGGCGACGAGCGCGTGGCCGTGATCGGCGAACTCGCCCGCACCCCACGCATCCAGGGGGCCGGAAGCTCGCAGGTGAACCCGACCCGGGTCGACAATCCACTCGAGGAACTCACGACGCGGGCATCCGCCGAGTTCGCGCCCGGCTACATGCTGGACGGCTCGGCGCAGCCATCTCTGCGAGATGAGGCGGTTGCGCTCGCGGCCCAGTCGGATGTCGTGCTCCTCTTCCTGGGGCTTCCCGCGGGAGAGGAGTCGGAGGGATTCGATCGCACGCGGCTCGACCTGCCCGATGACCAGCTTGCCCTCGTCGCCGCGGTTGCAGAGGCGAACTCGCGCGTCGTGGTCGTGCTGAGCAACGGCGGCGTCGTCACGCTCGAGCCCTGGCACGACAGCGTCGCCGGCATCCTGGAGTGCTGGCTGCTCGGACAGGGGAGCGGGTCGGCGATCGCGGATGTCGTCTTCGGAGACACGAACCCGTCCGGTCGGCTGGCCGAGAGCATCCCGTTCAGGCTGCAGGACACTCCCTCTTACCTGAACTTCCCCGGGGAGGGCGATGTTGTGCACTACGGCGAAGGGATCTTTGTCGGCTACCGCTATTACGAGACCGTCGCCCTGCCGGTTCGCTACCCCTTTGGCTTCGGGCTGAGTTACACGAGTTTTGGCTACGAGGGCCTGAGTGCGAAGCGCATCGGTGCCGGGGCCACCGTATCCGTGACGGTCACGAACACGGGAACGCGTGCGGGCAGCGAGGTCGTGCAGCTCTATGTCGCAGCCCCGGACGACGGCCCGAAGAACCCCGCGCGAGAACTGCGGGCATTCACCAAGGTCTCGCTCGCGGCGGGAGAGAGCAGGGTCGTCACCCTGTCACTCGGCGAGCGTGCCTTCAGCTTCTGGGATGTCGCTTCCGCGGCCTGGGTGGTGCACGGCGGCGAATACCGCGTGCAGCTGGCCACCTCGGCACACGATGTCGTGGATCAGGTGACCGTGCGGCGCGCGGGCACCCGGCCACCGCATCCGCTCACCCTGGAGTCGTCCGTGGCACAGTGGCTTGCGAACCCCGTCACCGGCCCCGTGCTGCGCCGCACTGCCGCGCGGGATGCCCTCGACGAGGGCGGAGCGAGCGTGCTGGAGATGGTGGCGTCGATGCCGATGCGTCGCCTGCTGCGGATGCCCGGAGTCGACGTTAACGCGAGCCAGCTGCGGATGCTCGCGCGCGTGGCCAACAACCCCGTGGTGCGGGGTGTTGCGCTCGGCGTGGGTCGACTGCGTTCGACGATCGGGCGGTCGTCGGACTGAAGGCTGCTCAGGCGGTGGCGGCGTCGTCTGCCGCCGCGGCATCCGCCTGCAGGGCGGCGCGGATGCCGAAGAGAGCGTCCAGGCCGGCCACGAATTCGTCGGCTCGGCCCTCGCGCGCGAGCTCGTGGGCGCGCGCGGATGGCGTGTGCAGCAGCACTCCGACCAGGTGCCTCAGCGCGGCTTCGGCCGTGCCGTCGGCGTCGCCGCGGGAACGTGCTCGTGCTATCTCGTCCTCGAGCAGGTCGAACACGTGGCTGCGGAGGGCGACGATGGCGGGAGCCGCCTGCTGCTCCGCCTCGAGGGAGGAGAACTCTTCCGCGGCCTGCCCGACGAGCGAGCGGGCGTCATCAGCGGCCGTGAGCTCTTCGAGCGGGGCGTGCACTCGCACGGTCTCGAGGTCGAGCAGTTCGATCCCGTCGACCTCGGCGATGAGTGGATCGACGTTGCGGGGCAGGCCGAGGTCGATGACGAGCTGGTAGCGCGGAGCCGGTGCCTGGGCGCTCGCCATGGTGACCGTTTCGCGCGTGAGCACGGGAGTCGCCGACGAGGTGCAGGTGAGCACGAGATCCGCGGCGCGGAACGCGGCGCTCAGCGACTGTGCGACATCGAGTGAGTGACGCAGCGCAAAGGCCTCGCCTCGTCCGGACGGCGAGAAGACGGTGATCTGCTCCACTCCGCGATCGCGCAACGCGGTGACGGTCGTTCCTGCGTACTGGCCGGTTCCGACGACGAGCACTCGCTGCGCACTCCAGTCGGCGATGCGGGAGGCGGCGAGATCGAGCGCGAGCCGAACGAGCGAGCGACCCGCGGATCCGATCGCCGTGTGCGTCTTCACGGTGCGCGAGGTGTGCGAGGCGTTCTGGAACAGGAGTTCGAGGCGTGAGGAGGTCGTGCCCTCCGTGCGCGCCCGTTCGAGCGATCGGCGCACCTGGCCTGCGATCTCGTCCTCACCGACGATGACGGACTCGAGCCCGGTCGACACGGCGAAGAGGTGCTCGACAACCCGTTCGTCGCTGAACACCGTGAGGGAGTCGCGCAGCGCATCCACTTCGACGCCGCTCGCCTCTGCGACGAGTCCGATGGCGGCGGCGGCGATCTCATCCGATCCCTCGACATCGAGATATGCCTCGAAACGGTTGCAGGTGGCCAGAATGACGGCACCGGAGATACCGGGGTGTGCCATCAAACCGGATGCGGTGGCGGAGGAGTCGATCGACAGCTTTTCGAGCAGTTCGAAGTCTGAGTTCTGGTGGTTGGCGGTGAGACAGAGGAGCACGACTTAACCTTAGACACGTGAAGCTGACAGAAAAGCATCCGCTCATGGATGGCCGCACCGCCGACTCCCCGCTCATTCGCGCGTACAGGGGTGACCGGCCGCCCGTGACGCCGGTGTGGTTCATGCGCCAGGCGGGACGTTCGCTGCCGGAATATCGCGAGTTGCGCGAGGGAACCGCGATGCTCGACGCGTGCCTCGATCCGGAGATGTCGAGCGAGATCACGCTGCAACCCGTGCGCCGTCACGGCGTCGATGCCGCGATCTTCTTCAGTGACATCGTCGTCCCGCTGAAGCTCGCGGGCGTCGACGTGAACATCGTGCCCGGGCGCGGTCCGGTGCTCGCAGCCCCCATTCGCACGGCCGAGGACATCGCTGCTCTCCGTCCGCTCGATCCGGATGCCCTGGCCCCGATCGCCGAAGGAGTCGCCCGCACGGTCGCCCAGCTCGGCTCCACCCCGCTCATCGGTTTCGCCGGTGCTCCGTTCACGCTCGCCGCGTATCTCGTCGAGGGCGGTCCGTCCAAGGATCACCTGGCCGCGCGCACGCTCATGCACGCCGACCCCGTCGCGTGGGCAGCGCTGCTCGACTGGGCGGCCAGGGTCACGGGCGCATTCCTGCGCGCCCAGGTGCAGGCCGGTGCCAGCGCAGCGCAGCTCTTCGACTCCTGGGTGGGAAGCCTCTCCGTCGCCGACTACGACAGGTACGTGGCGCGGCACTCGGCCACCGCGATCGCGGCCGTGCACGATCTCGAGGTTCCCGTCGTGCACTTCGGCGTGGGGACCGCCGAGCTCCTGCGCGCGATGCACGCCGTGGGCGCGGACGTGATGGGTGTCGACGACCGGATCACCCTCGCCGAGGCGAACCGGCGCCTCGGCGGCATCGTGCCCCTGCAGGGCAACCTCAACCCGGCACTCCTCGCCGCTCCGTGGCCAGTGCTCGAGGCGCGCCTGCGGCAGGTGCTGGAGAGCGGCGCGGAGGCTCCGTCTCACGTGCTCAACCTCGGTCACGGAGTGCCCCCGGACACGGACCCGGGGGTGCTCACCCGGGTGGTCGAGTTCGTGCACCACGAGTTCGTGCTCGACACCAGCGCGCCCTCATCCTCCGGAGCAGCGAGCGGTGGAGAGTAGCCTTCCGCCGCTGATCGTCGTCGTGGGCGGTGGGATGGCCGGCCTGGTTGCGGCGCGGGAGCTCGCGGTCGGCGGCGCGCACGTGCTGCTGCTGGAGGCATCCGATCACCTCGGCGGCAAGGTCGCTCGCCATACCGTCGCGGGAATCGAGCTGGACGCGGGGGCCGAGAGCTTCGCGACGAGGCGCGGCACCGTCGCGGCCTTCGCGCGCGGGCTCGGACTCGGCGACGACATTGTGCAGCCGAACGGCGCAGGAGCGTGGCTGCAGCCGGTGGATGGCGCGGCGGTTCCACTGCCCAGGGCTGGCCTTCTCGGCATCCCGAGCACGCCGATGGCGGCCGACGTGATCGAGGTCGTCGGTCTTCGTGGCGCGCTGCGGGCCCAACTCGACTCCCTGCTCGGCTATCGTGGCGCGAAGGAGCGCACCCTCGGTGGTCTCGTGCGCAAGCGGATGGGCGCCGCCGTTCTCGAGAAACTCGTCGCCCCGATCACCCTCGGCGTGCACTCGCGGCACCCGGACGAGCTCGACGTCGACACCGTCGCGCCCGGACTGCGTTCCGCGCTGCTCAGCACCGTCTCCCTCGCTCAGGCCGTGCAGAAGCTGCGTGCCGCAGCCCCCGCCGGTGCCGCCGTCGCCGGGATCGACGGGGGGATCGCCCGACTCGCCGAGACCCTCGCGTCGCGAATCGAGGCGATGGGCGTGGAGGTGCGCACGGACGCTGTGGTGGAGTCGGTCGAGGCGGGCAGCGTCACCCTCGCGGGCGGCGATGTGATCGAGGCCGACCGCGTCGTTCTCGCCTGCCGTCTCGAGGCGGGAACAGCTCTTTCGCCGACCGAGGTCGGGATCGTGCTCGCCACCCTTGTGGTGCGTGCGCCGGAGCTGAATGCCGCGCCGCGCGGAACGGGACTTCTCGTCGCGCCCGGGGTCGCGGGCATCCGCGCGAAGGCGCTCACGCATGCCACGGCCAAGTGGCCGTGGCTCGCCGCAACGGTGGAACCGGGCACGCACGTGCTGCGGCTGTCGTACACCGTCGAGGCCGCCCGCGAGGGACACGAGGGGGAGCTTCGAGAGTGGGCGCGAGCGGATGCTGAGAGACTGCTCGGCGTCTCCCTCCCCGCAGACAGCGTGCTCGGCTTCGACCGCGTCGAGTGGGCCAGGCCGGCGCAGCGAGGGGACGTTCCGCAGGGGGTCGTCGCCGTCGGCGAGTCCGTCGCGGGCACCGGGCTTGCCGCCGTGATCGGGCACGCGCAGCGGGAAACTGGGAGTCTGCTCACAGACGTGGGCTTGTAGGCAGCACTACGCTTGAATGATCGACCAACCTGTTCGTCGCGGTACCGGGCGGAAACCGAACGGAGGAATCATGCGCGGAAAGATCTTGCTCGTCGTAGGACTTGCTGCCGGTTACGTGCTGGGCGCTCGCGCCGGCCGTGAGCGGTACGAAGACATCAAGAGGGCAGCAGGCAAGCTGTGGAACGACCCCCGGGTGCAGCACCAGGTGCGTAACGCCGGCGACTTCGCGAAAGACAAGGCACCGGATGTCGTGGAGTTTCTCGCGGACGGCGCCAAGAAGGTCGCTGCCCAGGTGAGCGGGGCGCGGGGTAGTTCAGCGGAGAATGACTCCGCCGCGGCGAAGCCCGCCTCGAAGGCGAAGTCATCCGGCACGAAGAGCGGCACGAAATCCGGTTCGGGCGCGGCAAAGCCAGCCAGCTCCAAGTAAGGGGCGACCATGAGCGAATCACCGTCACGGCCGCCGTCGACCCCAAAGCGATCCCTGCTCTCTCTCCTCGCCGAGTTGCCGATGCTGTTCGGCAACCTCATTCGCGAGGAGATCGCGCAGTTCAAGGCCGAGGTCGTCGGCAAGATCAAGCACGCCGGCATCGGTATCGGCCTGCTGGTCGGCGCCGCCGTGTTCGCGTTCTTCGCGCTCGGCGTGCTCGTGGCCGCGGCGGTGCTCGGGATCGCCGTCGCGCTGCCGGGCTGGCTCGCGGCGCTCATCGTGGCGGTCGCGCTCCTGATCGTCACGGGCATCCTCGTCGGAATCGGCGTCGCGCAGCTGAAGCGAGGCGTGCCTCCAACCCCCACGCGCACCATCCGCAGTGTCAAACGCGATGTGGATGCCGTCAGAGGCATCAGAAAGCGAGACAAGCCATGAGCATGCCAGAGCCGGTCATCCCGGCAGCAGAAGCATCCATCTCCGCCACGCGCGCCCAGCTCGAGGACACCCTCGACGCGATCGAAGACAAGCTGAACGTGCCGAAGCAGGCCGGGCGGCTCGCGCGCAAGGCACGAGCATCCTATGAAGACAACCCCGTGCCGTGGATCATCGGCGCAACCGCCGCGGTCATCGTGGTCGGCGGCCTCGTGGCCTGGGCGCTTTTCGGAGACGACTGACCTCACCTTTCCCGCATGACCCTTCTTTGTGGCGGGAGAACCCGCCTCGCGGAGGGAGTCGTCTCTCCCGCCGCGGGACGGTTTCTCCCGCCACATGGCGCATTGCTCGGATGAGCACGTGGCTCGCTTTTTGATCTTGCGCCCGTGCGAGGGAGGATAGACGGCATGAGCACCACAGCAGAGGCTCAGCCTCTCATCGACGTGTCCGCATCCGCTTTCACCCTCTGGGCGGTGCTGCGCCGCGATCCGGCGGCGACGTTCGACACGTCCACACAGGACACACTGGTTGCCGCGCTCGACGACGCGGTGAAGACCATCGAGGCCAAGGGCGTGATCGTCCGCGGGTTCTACGACGTCTCGTCCATCAAGGCCGACTCCGACATCATGATCTGGCTGCACGGCGCCCCGCCCGAGACCCTGCAGTGGGCGCTGCGCGAACTGCGCCGCTCACCACTGCTCCGCCCGCTCCTGCCCACCTGGAACGTCCTCGGAGTGCACCGCGAGGCCGAGTTCAGCGCAGACCACGCTCCGTCATACCTCAAGGGCAAGGAACCGGGTAAGTGGCTCACCGTCTACCCCTTCGTGCGCTCCTACGAGTGGTACCTGCTGCCCGACGACGACCGGCGCGGTATGCTCGCGCGGCACGGGCGCATGGGGGCGGCACATCCCCAGGTGCTCGCGAACACGGTTGCCGCCTTCGCGCTCGGTGATTACGAGTGGCTGCTCGCCCTCGAGGCCCCGGAGCTCGTCGACCTCGTCGACCTCATGCGCGATCTTCGCAAGGCGGATGCCCGCAGGCACGTGCGCGAGGAGGTCCCGTTCTACACGGGCCGCCGCATCAGCACCGCCGAGATCCCCGAGGTTCTCGAGTGACCTCACTGGCGAGCGACGTCCAGCCCGTCGTCCCCGGCGCGACCCCCGCTGCCGCAGCCGGCCCCGAGCATGTCACGGAGCCCACGGCCTACGACGCCATCCTGCTCGCGTCATTCGGTGGTCCCGAGGGGCAGGACGACGTCATCCCATTCCTGCGCAATGTCACGCGGGGCCGCGGCATCCCCGAGGAACGGCTCGAAGAGGTCGCCCACCACTACCGCGCTTTCGGTGGAGTGAGTCCCATCAATGACCAGAACCGCGAGCTCAAGGCCGCGCTCGAGGCCGAACTCGCCCGCCGCGGCATCGACCTGCCGGTGCTCTGGGGAAACCGCAACTGGCATCCGTATCTCTCCGAGGCGCTCACCGAGGCGAAGGAGCGCGGGCTCACCACGCTCATCGCGATCGGGACGAGCGCCTACAGCTCGTACTCGAGCTGCCGCCAGTACCGCGAGGACTATGCCCAGGCGCTCGCCGAGACCGGCCTCGAGGGTGTCATCCAGATCGACAAGGTGCGGCAGTTCTTCGACCACCCCGGCTTCGTCACCCCGTTCATCGAGGGCGTGCAGCAGGCGTTGGCGGATGTCGTGGGCCGCGGTATCGCGCCAGAGAAGACCCACGTGCTGTTCTCGACCCACAGCATCCCGACCCCGGATGCCGAGCGTTCCGGCCCGCGTGACCGCGACTTCGGCGAGGGTGGAGCGTATGCCGCGCAGCATCTCGCGGTAGCCGAGGTCGTGATGGCGGCACAGGTGGCGTCCACGATCGGGTGGGACCTCGTGTACCAGAGCCGCTCGGGTCCACCGACGAGCCCGTGGCTCGCTCCCGACGTCAATGACGCCATGCGGGACCTCGCCGCCAAGGGCATCGAGGCCGTGGTCATCGTTCCGCTCGGCTTCGTCTCCGACCACATGGAGGTCAAGTGGGACCTCGACACCGAGGCGATGCAGACCGCGGCCGAACTCGGCATCCTGGCCCTGCGCGTTCCCACGCCCGGAACCCACGCGGCCTATGTCTCCGGGCTCGTCGACCTCGTGCTCGAACGCCGCGATGGCGTTGCCGTGGCCGATCGCCCGGCAGTGACCGAGTTCGGACCCTGGTACGACGTATGCAGGCCGGGCTGCTGCGAGAACGTGCGTCTCGGGTTCAAGCCCGCCCTTGCGGGGATCGCGCCGTGACCGGCTCTGCCATCCGCATCGGCACCCGCGGAAGCGCATTGGCGATGGCGCAGACCGGGCTGATCGCAGCCAAGGTGGCGAAGGCGTCTGGTCTCGAGGTTGAACTCGTCTCCATCACGACTCACGGCGACAATTCCACGGAGCCGCTGGCATCCCTCGGCGGCACGGGTGTGTTCGCGAGTGCGCTTCGCGAGGCGCTCCTCGCGGGAGAGTGCGACCTGCTCGTGCACTCGTTCAAGGATCTGCCCACCGCCGCCTATCCCGGCCTCACCGTCGGCGCGGTGCCGAAGCGAGCGGATGCCCGCGACGCCTTCTGCGGGCGGGATGGGCTCACGCTCGAGGCACTGCCCGCCGGCTCCCGCGTCGGCACGGGCGCACCCCGCCGCTCCGCCCAACTGCGTCTCGCCCGCCCGGACCTCGAGGTGGTCGGCATCCGCGGCAACGTCGACACCCGGCTCGGGCGCGTTGCCGAGGGCGACCTCGACGCTGTCGTGCTCGCCGCGGCAGGCCTCGGCAGGCTGGGCAGGATCGACGCGGCATCCGAACTCTTCGAGCTGTCTCGCTGGCCCACCGCTCCCGCCCAGGGGGCGCTCGCGATCGAGGCGCTTGCGAGTCATTCCACCGAACTCGGCTCGGTGCTGCGTGCGGTGGATCACGGCCCCAGTCGCATGGCGGCGCTCGCCGAGCGGGCAGTGCTTGCAGAACTGCAGGCGGGGTGCTCGGCTCCGGTCGGCGCATCCGCGGTTCTCGACGGGGAGATGTTGTTCCTCTCCGCCACCGTCTACGCCGACGACGGGCAGCGCTCGCTGACCAGTTCGCACGCGCTCGTGGTGGAGGGGACCGCTGCAGAGCGTGCACTGCTGCCGGGGGAGCTCGGCGCACGAGTCGCCGACGAACTGCTGAACGACGGTGCCGCAGAACTGACGAACTTCGGGAGTACCGCATGACACCCCGCCGCTCAGCGAAGCCGTTGGCAGGCTGGCGTGTTCTCGTTCCCCGCGGGGGAAAGTGGGGAGACGGCGTCGCCGCGACTCTGCGGAGCTTCGGGGCGATCCCGGTGATCGCACCCATGATCAACTTTGCGAGCAGCCCGGACCATGCGGTGCTCGACCACGCGCTGCAGCGACTGCAGCGCGGCAGCTTCGACTGGCTCGTCATCACGAGTGCAACGACGGTCGACGTGCTCATGAGCCAGCAGGTCACGATCCCGGCCAATACGCGCATCGCCGCGGTCGGCGAGACGACGAGCGCCGCGCTCATCCTCGCCGGCTACCGGGTGGACTTCGTGCCGGAGGACAACTCCGCGCGAGGCCTGGTGAAGGAGTGGCCGCAGTCGGACATCATCGGCACCGTGCTCATCCCGCAATCGGACATCGCCGAGCCAGTGCTCGTGGCTGGGCTCGGCAAGCTCGGCCTCAAGGTCGAGTTCGTTGCCGCCTACCGCACCGTCGGCGTGCCGGTCACAGCTCAGGTGGCGGCGGATGTCGCATCCGGTCGTATCGGAGCCGTGCTCGTGACCTCGGGCAGTGTCGCGAGGCAGGTGCAGGCCCAGCTCGCCCCGCTCCCGGAGACGACGCTCGTCGCCTGCATCGGACCGCGCACCGCCTTCGATGCGCGCGCTGCAGGCCTCACCGTTGACCTCATTGCGGAGGATCGCTCCGCGACCTCCCTCGTCACCTCCCTCGTGGACCACGTCATCGCCTCGCGCGACTCGAGCGGAGCAGCCCATGAGTGACGTGGATTGGACCGGGGGGGTTCGCCCGCGTCGGCTTCGCACGACGCCGGCGATGCGGAGGCTCGTCGCCGAGACGCGCGTGCACCCGGCCGAGTTGATCCTGCCGCTGTTCGTGCGCGAGGGGGCGACCGGGCCGACACCGATCGGGTCGATGCCGGGTGTGCAGCAGCACTCCCTCGACAGCCTTCGTGCGGCCGTCGCCGACGCCGCTGCGGCAGGAGTCGGCGGCGTCATGCTGTTCGGGGTGCCCGAGACCAAAGACGCGATCGGATCTGGTGCGACCGACGAGAACGGCATCCTCAACGTGGCCACCCGTGCGGTCGTCGCCGAGGTGGGCGACGCCCTGGTCGTGCAGACCGACCTGTGCCTCGACGAGTTCACCGACCACGGACACTGCGGCATCCTGGATGACACCGGCCGGGTCGACAACGACGCCACATTGCTGCGCTACCGCGACATGGCTGTCGCCCAGGCGTCATCCGGATCGCAGCTGCTCGGCCTGAGCGGCATGATGGACGGCCAGGTGCGCGCCGTGCGCGACGCCCTCGACGGCACCGGATTCACCGACACCGCCATACTCGGTTACGCAGCGAAGTACGCCTCGGCCTTCTACGGGCCATTCCGCGAGGCCGTCGATTCCTCGCTCGTCGGCGACCGCCGCACCTACCAGCTCGACCCCGGTAACCGCCGCGAGGGAGTGCGCGAGGTGGCCATCGACGTCGTCGAGGGTGCAGACATCGTCATGGTGAAGCCGGCCATGAGCTACCTCGACGTACTCGCGGATGCCGCGGCCACCAGCCCGGTTCCCGTGTGGGCGTACCAGGTATCGGGCGAATACGCGATGATCGAGGCCGCCGCGGCAAACGGCTGGATCGACCGACGCAGGGCGATCGAGGAATCGGTGGTCGGCATCCGCCGCGCCGGGGCCGACGCGGTGCTCACCTACTGGGCCACCGAACTGGCGGGGTGGTTGCGCTGATGGGCTCTTCACGAGGACGGTGCTTCTGATGGGGGCGAACGAGAACTTCTTCACCCGGGCCAAGCTGTCCATTCCGGGCGGCGTGAACTCGCCGGTGCGCGCATACGGTTCAGTGGGCGGCACTCCTCGGTTCCTCGTGTCGGCTACGGGCGCGTACGTGACGGATGCTGACGGGCGCGAGTATGTGGACCTCGTGAACTCCTGGGGGCCTGCTATCCTCGGCCACGCGCATCCGCAGGTCGTCGCGGCCGTACAGGATACCGCCGCACGCGGGCTCTCCTTCGGCGCGTCCACTCCCGGCGAGACCGAGTTGGCCGAACTCATCCGCGAGCGGGTGACGGTGTCCCAGACGGACGGGTCGGTTCAGCGCGGGGTCGAAAAACTGCGTCTCGTCTCGACCGGCACAGAGGCGACGATGACGGCCATCCGTCTCGCCCGTGGCGCGACCGGTCGAGAGCTCCTGGTGAAGTTCGCCGGGCACTACCACGGGCACTCCGACGCGCTGCTGGCGGAGGCCGGATCGGGCGTCGCGACCCTGACACTGCCCGGGTCCGCCGGGGTGACCGCGGCGACCGCGGCGCAGACGCTCGTGCTTCCCTACAACGACCTCGACGCCGTGCGGACGACCTTCGCGGAGCAGGGTGAGCGGATCGCGGCCGTCATCGTGGAGGCGGCATCCGCCAACATGGGCGTCGTCGCGCCCGTCCGCGGCTTCAACCGCGCTCTTTCGGCGATCACCCGCGAGCACGGTGCACTGCTGATCCTCGACGAGGTGCTCACCGGGTTCCGGGTCGGCAGTGCGGGCTGGTGGGGCCTCGAGGCCGCGCGCGTCGTGCCGGACGGCGCAGGCTGGCAGCCCGACCTCTACACCTTCGGCAAGGTCATCGGCGGGGGGATGCCGCTGGCCGCCCTCGGTGGCAGAGCCGAGATCATGGACCTGCTCGCACCGCTCGGCCCCGTCTATCAGGCGGGCACGCTCAGCGGGAACCCGGTCGCCGTCGCAGCGGGTATCGCGACGCTGCGTGCCGCAGACACCGCCGTGTATGAGCGGCTGAACTCGGTGGCCGACCAGCTGGCCTCTGGCGTCTCCGCCGCGCTCGCCGCGGAGGGCGTCGAGCACTCCGTGCAGCGCGCGGGCAATCTGTTCTCCTTCGCGTTCTCTGCGCAGCCGCTGCGCAACTATGCGGACGCGAAGGCACAGCAGACGTTCCGGTATCCGCCGTTCTTCCATGCAATGCTCGACGCGGGCGTGAACCTGCCGCCCTCGGTGTTCGAGGCGTGGTTCGCCTCGGCGGCGCACGACGACGCGGCCCTCGAGCGGATCCTCGAAGCCGCACCCGCCGCCGCAAAGGCCGCTGCGGCGGTGCGTGCCCCGCAGTCCTGATTGCCCCTGCTGTGTTCGGTCTACTCGGGCAGCGTGCTGCCGGGAAAACTGCGCACTGGATGCACCTCATAGCGAAGAATGCCGGCCTGAACAGCCGGGTCGCCGTCCATGATGTCTTTGGTCTCCTCCACGGTGGCATTGAAGATACCAAGGCCGCTGAACTCGGTGCTGTCTGTGCAGGGGCAGACCACGGGCAATCGGCCATCGAGGTGCAGCGCCGTGTTGCGCATGCCGTGGCTGTAGATGATTGCGTCGGCGCCGTCCATATGCCGGTGTGGTCCGACCGTGAGCAGCACGGCTGTGTACGGTTTGGCCGTTGCTCGTAAAGCGGCGAATTCCTCGTCGCTGAGTGGTGCCGGGGCTGAGTCCATGATGCCGTCCACCTTCTGCGTGCGGTGTGTGGCGCCAATCGTAGGCTTTCGAGCGCACGGAGTCTACGGGGAGAGAACCGCTGCCGAACTGTTCGCGTGAGTTTCGAGCGTACGGTCGCCTATGGCCCTTCCGCCGCGCCTCCCAAATGGAGTCAGCGCGACACGAGCGCGAGCACGAGGAAGAGCACCGCGAACAGCGGCGGTATGCCCTGCACCAGCGCGGCTCCGCGCGAGGTCGGAAGGCTGAAGAACAGCACGACCCCGGCGCCCATCATACAGAGCGCGGTGAACATCATGAGCGTGACGGCGATCGTCACTGACGTTCCGAGTAGCGCGACTCCCACGAGCGCTCCCACCGCGAGGAACAGGTTGTAGAAACCCTGGTTGAAGGCTATCGGTCGGATGATGTCCGCGTGTTCCTGACTCGGCAGTCCGAAGGTCTTCCACGTCTTGGGCATCCGCCAGGTGAGGCTCTCCAGGACGAAGACGTAGACGTGGAAAACGGCGGAGAGAAAAATAAGAATCAAGCCGAGAGCAAGCAGGGCAATGTTCATGTTCGGTAGTGTTGCACGAGATCGCGGGGGCCGGAGAGAGGCGTAACGGATGGCAACGAAGCTGATCGAAACACAGTGCTGTATCGCGGGTGGGGGACCGGCGGGCCTCATGCTCGGGTATCTCCTGGCGCGGGCCGGCGTAGACGTGGTCGTGATCGAGAAGCACGCGGACTTCCTGCGCGACTTCCGCGGTGACACCATCCACCCCTCCACCATCGACCTGCTCGACCAGCTCGGACTCAAGCAGCGCTTTCTCGAGCTGCCACATGACGACATCACGACGCTCGACATCGTGATCAGCGGCAACCGCATCCGTCCAGTGGACTTCACGCGGCTGAGAAAAGGAACCCGCTTTCTGGCACTCATGCCGCAGTGGGACTTTCTCGATTTCATCGCGGAGGAGGCGGCGAAGCTGCCGAACTTCCGGCTGCTGATGAGCACGGAGGTCGCCGGCCTGCTGCGAGAGGACGACCGGGTGACCGGGGTCACTGCGACGGGAGCCGATGGCGATCTGGAGCTCACTGCCAACCTCACCGTCGCCGCCGATGGTCGGGAGTCCACAGTGAGACGGGAGTCCGGCCTGGTCGCCCGGGAATTCGGAATCGCGATCGACGTGCTCTGGTTCCACCTGCCGAAGCCATCGGATCCGCCGCCGGACACCCTCGGGTACATCGACAGGCACTCGATGGTGCTGACCATTCCGCGTAATGGTTACTACCAGTCCGGACTGATCATCCCCAAGGGCGGGTTCGAGCAGATTCGGGCGGACGGCCTCGATGCGTTCCGCTGGCGGATCGTCGAGACTGCCGAGGTGCTCGAACCTGTGGTGTCGAGCCTCACCGACTGGAACCAGGTGAAGCTGCTCTCCGTGCAGGTGGACCGGCTCGAGAAGTGGCACCTGCCCGGGCTGCTCTGCCTCGGGGACGCGGCTCACGCCATGTCGCCAGCCTTCGGCGTCGGCGTCAACTACGCGATCCAGGATGCCGTGGCCACCGCGAATCGTCTGGCCGGTCCGCTGCTCGCCGACACCGTTTCCGAGCGGGATCTCGTGCGGGTGCAGCGCCGTCGCCTCTGGCCGGTGAGGCGGATGCAGCCGATCCAGCTCATCCTGCACAGGCGTATTGCGAAGCCCGGCTCGGGGATCTCGCTGGCCGTCCCGCCGCCATGGCACATCCGCGCGCTGCTGTGGGCAGGGCTCCCGCTCATGCAGCTGGCTGCGGCCCGCGTGATCGGCCGAGGCTTCCGCCCGGAGCGCGTGTCACCCGAGCTGCTCGCACTCTTCGATCGTCCTGGGAGGGGTCCGGAATGAGGGAGAAACTGTCCCAGGCCGCGTAAACCTTCCTCCTTTCCTTGCGGATGGGACAAAGGTTCCTCCTTTCCTGCGGTGAGTCCCGTGGTGAATCCCGCGGCGAGGCGGCGATGACGAGCGGCTACTTGCGCACGTCGACGACGAGGCGGCCGCGCACCCGGCCGGCGAGCACGTCTTCGGCGCGGGCCACGGCATCCGCGAGTCCGATGGTCTCGATCATGCGGTCGAGGAGCGCGGGGTCGAGATCGCTGGCGAGCCTGGCCCACGCCTCCTCGCGCAGTTCCGGCGTGGCGAACACCGAGTTGATGCCCCTGAGGGTGACCGCGCGCAGGATGAACGGCATCACCGTCGTGGGGAGTTCGGCACTGTGGGCCAGCCCGCAACTGGCGACGGTACCGCCATACTCGGTCTGGGCAAGAACATTGGCGAGGGTATGGCCGCCGACGGAGTCGATCGCGCCCGCCCAGTGTTGGGTCTGCAGTGGCTTGCCCGCCTCGGAGAGGGTCGCCCGGTCGATGATCTCGGATGCGCCCAGCGCGCGCAGATAGTCGGCTTCCCCGATGCGGCCGGTGGACGCGGTCACCCGGTTTCTTCGAGCGGCCAGGAGCGCGATCGCGATGGAGCCGACGCCTCCCGCGGCCCCGGTGACGAGGATGGGGGTTTCCGCAGAGCCCTCAACGCCAGCACGCTCGAGCGCGAGCACGGCCAGCATGGCGGTGAATCCGGCGGTGCCGATCGCGGCCGCGTGTGCGGCATCCATCCCGTCGGGCAGCGACACCAGCCAGTCACCGTTCACGCGGGCCCTCTCCGCGAGCCCGCCGTGATGGGTTTCACCCATTCCCCAGCCGTTGAGGACGACGCGGTCGCCAGGCTTCCAGCGCGGGTTCTCTGAACTCGCGACTGTTCCGACCATGTCGATGCCCGCGATGAGCGGGTAGTTGCGGATGACGCCGGGCCGCCCGGCGATCGCGAGGGCATCCTTGTAATTGAGGCTCGAGTACTCGACGTCGACCAGAACGTCGCCCGGCATGAGGGCATCATCCGTCAGCTCGGTCAGCTCGGCCTTGACGCCGTCATCGGTACGATCCACCCACAGTGCGCGAAACATTCCTCCACGCTACCCGTGTGCTTTTCATTATTCAGGAGAATGTGGGACGAAAGTGACGGGTCGGGCCTCTGTGAGCAACAGGAGACTCCAGCAGCACCATCCGCCACACACCCTGCTGAATGATGAAGGGAAAGGCGGGGATCGGAGGCTGTGCGGTGCGGGTCAGCCGAAGAGGATGGCGGCCTCGTCATAGCGGGACTGCGGAACCGTGTTCAGCGTGCCGAGGGCATCCTCGAACGCGACATGGGTGATGTCCGTGCCGCTGAGCGAGACCATGCGACCCCACAAGCCGTTCATGACGGCGTCGACAGCGGCCAGGCCGTAGCGGGTGGCGAGCACGCGGTCATAGGCCGTCGGCGTGCCGCCCCGCTGGATGTGACCCAGGGTGGTCGCGCGCGTCTCGACGCCCACACGTGCTTCGATCTCGGGAGCGAGCATGTCGCCGATACCGCCGAGGCGGGGGCGCCCGAACGCGTCGAGCCCGCGCTCGGAGTGGGCGTCATCCATGGTGTCGAGCTTGAAGCCCTCCGCGACGACGAGCAGCGGCGCGCGGCCGCGATCCCGCACGGACTGCACCCACTCGCAGATCTGGTCGAGGCTCGTGCGGTGCTCGGGGATGAGGATGGCGTGTGCCCCGGCCGCCATTCCGGAGTGCAGCGCGATCCAGCCGACGTGGCGACCCATGACCTCCGCCACCATGCAGCGGCCGTGCGAGTCGCCGGTGGTGCGCAGTCGGTCCATGGCATCCGTCGCGATCTGCACGGCGGTGTCGAAACCGAAGGTGTAGTCGGTGGCCGAGAGGTCGTTGTCGACCGTCTTCGGGACTCCGACGATCTTGATGCCGGCGTCCGTGAGGCGCTTGGCGGCAGCCAGGGTTCCCTCGCCGCCGATGGCGATGAGCGAGTCGACGCCGAGGCTGTTCATCGTCGCCTTGATGTTCTCGGCGCCGCCCTTGTCACCCTCGAACGGGTTGGTGCGGGACGTTCCGAGAATCGTGCCGCCCTGCTTGCTGATGCCCTGGATGTCTTTGCGCACGAGCGGCACGGCGTTGCCTTCGACAACGCCGCGCCACCCGTCGCGGAACCCGACGAACTCCTGTTCGTAGATCTGGGTTCCCTTGAGTACTACGCCGCGGATGACCGCGTTGAGGCCTGGGCAGTCGCCGCCACTGGTCAGAATGCCAATTGTCATGGCACCATCATTCCGTAAATTGTGGCCTTCTTTCGCCAGCGGAAGACGACTGCACAGTCCTCCTCAGCTACGCCTGCCCGTGACTCGCTCGAGAGCGGCGTGACAGCGAGTCGATGATGACCGCGAGCAGCAGCACCGCTCCGGTGACCATGAAGCGCACCGAGGAGTCGAAGTTGAGCAGCGTGAGCCCGCTCGAGATCGACTGGATGACGAGGATGCCGAGAAGCGCAGAGTAGGCGCTTCCACGTCCACCGAACAGACTCGTACCGCCGATGACCGCGGCTGCGATCGCGTTCAGGTTGATGTCTCCACCACCGCTTCCGGAGTTCGCAGACGCGAGTCGGGCGGCGGCGAGAAGACCACCGAGCGCGGCGAAGGTCGACCCGAGCACCATCACGGAGATGAAGATCCGGTTGACCTTGATACCGGCGCGGCGCGCTGCCTCGACTGAACCACCGACGGCGAACACGGCGCGGCCCCAGCGGGTGCGCGTGAGCAAGAAGTTCATCACGACGACGAGAACAACGAACAGCACGAACATCGCGCCGACACCGCGGTCGGTCGCGAGGTACCACACCGAGACGAGCAGCCCGACGAGCAGCAGGCCCGACTTCGTCAGCGACACCGACAGCGCGCTGCCGGTCAGACCCACCTCACGGCGGCGACGTGAGCGCAGCCAGTCGGACATGAACATCCCACCGGCCGCGATGATCGCGAGGGCGTATGCCGCCCACGGCGGAAGGAACGCCTGCTGGGCGAACGCGACGACCCAGGACTCGAACGGGATGTTGATCGAGCTGTTCGGCCCCAGGATCCACAGTTGGAGTCCGAGGAACCCGAGCAGTCCGGCCAGGGTGATGACGAAGGTCGGCACTCCGAAGCGTGTGAACAGGAGACCATAGATCAGTCCGACGAGGGCGCCGGCAGCCAGTGCGGCGAGGATGGCGAGCACCGGTGGCCAGTGGTGCAGAACGAATCCGACACCGAGGATGGACGCGGCCACCCCGCTGACCGATCCAATGGAGAGGTCGATCTGCGCAACCAGCAGCACCAGGACGACACCGATCGAGATCGTGCCGACCGCAGCACACTGCAGGGCCAGATTCACCAGGTTGTTGGCGGACAGGAAGTTCGGGTTGAGGATCTGGAAGATGGCCCAGATCAGAACCAGACCGATGATGACGGGCAGCGATCCGAGGTCGCCACCACGCACCCGCACGCGGAACGCGTTGATCGAGCCGCGCAGGCCCTCCGAGTGGATCAGACGTTCATCTTCACGGTCGGCCGCGATCACGTCAGCGGTGTCAACTGAGCCGGTCATGCGTTGGAGCCTTTCTCTGGTGCGGCGGTCTCCGTCGAAGCGGCGGCCGCGGAGCCTTCGGTGTGGGCCTGAGCCCGTCGGGTGACGACATTGTCGGTTGCACCGGTGATTGCCGAGATGATGTCTTCGTAGCTGACATCCGGAACACGGAAGTCACCATTGTTGCGGCCGAGGCGCAAGACGGCGACCCGGTCGGCGACGGCCTGGACATCCGCCATGTTGTGGCTGATCAAAACGACACCGAGGCCGTTCTCGCGCAGGCGCTCGACCAGGTTGAGCACCTCGGCGGTCTGGGCGACACCGAGTGCCGCCGTCGGCTCGTCAAGAATGACGATGCTGGGCTCGCCGATGAGGGAACGGGCGATGGCGACCGTCTGCCTCTGACCACCCGAGAGCGATGCGACGGCGATACGAACAGAGGGGATCTTCGCGGAGAGCTGGCGCAACAACGACCAGGCCCGCATCTCCATCTCTTCTTCGTTGAGGGTGCCCTTGCCGAGCTCGCGCCCCAGGAAGAGGTTCGAGACGACGTCGAGGTTGTCGCACAGCGCCAGGTCCTGATAGACGGTGGCGATGCCGAGCGCACGCGAGGCGGAGGGTGTCGGGATGCCGACCTTCCGCCCCTCGAAGACGATGGTTCCGGAATCCTGCGGGTGGACGCCGGCGAGGATCTTGACGAGCGTTGACTTGCCTGCACCGTTGTCGCCGACGATGGCGACGACTTCGCCAGCGTAGACGTCGAGGTCAATGTCGGTCAGGGCCTGGACTGCACCGAATGACTTGGATATGCCTCGCAGCGAGAGTACGGGTTGGGTGGGTGATGGTGTGGACTCTGCGACGGGCGCTTCCATCGTCACGATGTCTCCTTCGGATTAATGCCATGACGGGCACAGGGCAGGACCCCATGCCTTCATAGCGCAAAAGTGCACCCGGCCGGAGGAAGACCTCCGGCCGGGTGCGAGGTTTTACTTGATGCCGAGCTTGGCGCACGCTGCCTGGTACTCAGCGGTGCAGATCTTGGCTGCGGAGTCAGAGCCGTAGAACTCGTCCTTGACAACCGTCGACTCGATCTTGTCTGCCGTCACGGCGACAGGGGTGAGCAGGAACGACTGGATGTTGCCGCCGGACTGGGTGGCAACAGTGGTGTCGCCCTTGGGCTTCTTGCCGTTCACCAGGTCGATGGCGAGCTCAGCTGCCTTCTCTGCCTGGGGCTTGATGGCCTTGTACACGGTCATGTACTGGTCACCGGCGAGAATGCGCTGGATGCCTGCGAGCTCGGCGTCCTGTCCGGTGACGGGCGGGAGCGGGGAGACGTTGGCAGCCTTCATTGCAGCGATCGCGCCGCCGCCGGTGCCGTCGTTGGCCGCGTAGACGCCCTTGATCTTGTTACCGAACTGCGTGATCTGGCCGCTCATCCAGTCCTGGGCCTTTGCCGGGTCCCATCCGGGTGTGTCGAACTCCGACAGCACCTTGTAACCGGACTGGTCGATGACGTCGTGCGCGCCCTTCTTGAACAGGCGAGCGTTGTTGTCGGTGGTTGCACCGTTGACCATCACGATGCCGCCGTCATCCTTCGAGACGCCATCAGCCTTGAGCTTCTCGATCAGAGCGGTCGCCTGGAGTTGGCCGACCTTCTCGTTGTCGAAGGAGATGTAGTAGTTGAGGTCCTTGCTGTTGATGAGGCGGTCATAGGAGATGACCGGAACCTTCTTGGCCTTGGCCTCTGCGACGATCGATGCTGCTGCACCGCTGTCGAAGGGGTCGAGGACCAGAACGCTCACGCCCTGGGTCAGCATCGACTCTGCCTGCTGCTGCTGCTTGGACGCGTCGCCGTCGGCGTTCGTGTACAGCACCTTGCAGTCGGGGCACAGTTCCTTGATCTTCGCCTCGAAGTACGGCTTGTCCGCCGCCTCGTAGCGCGCCGTAACGGAGTCGGGCAGAAGGAGCCCGATCTTCGCGGTCGAGGCGTTCGACTTGGAATTGTTTGAGCTGTTATCAGAGCCGTTGGAACAGGCGCTGAGGGTGCTCGCTGTGAGCAGGATCGCAGCGGCAACAACCACCGCTCTCATGGTGGCGATCTTCATTGAAAAACCTCCGATTCGGATACCGCCCACTTTGGCGGCTGGCAAAGAGCATGGCAGCGCAACACCCTTGGCGTCAAGACTTGAACTCAAGCTTTATCGGATGGAGATATTTGGAGGAACCCGCCGCGGTCAGGTGCGCGCGAGATCGTCCGAAATGAAGGAGATGCTCTCCACCGCGTAGATTATCGCGCCCATGAGTGACGCGCGCTCGCCGAGTTGCCCCTGGACGACGTGGGGAAGTTCGTCCGGATCCCACAGCGCCGCGTGCTCCATGCTGTGACGGAGAGGGCCGAGAAGGATCTCTCCCGCGCGCCCGAGATCGCCGCCGATGACGATGTGCTCGGGGTCCAGCATGTTGCAGATGCCCGCGATCGCGACCCCGATATGTCGGCCTGCGTCACCGACCGCGCGCACGCAGTACGGGTCGCCGTTGAGTGCCCTGGTGACGACATCCTGAAGCTTGATCGGACCGGAGACTCCGCGCAGGCTCTCGATGATCGCTGGCCCACCGGCGATTGCCTCGAGGCACCCGCGATTGCCGCACCGGCACAGCGGCCCGTTCTCGTTGATGGTCATGTGCCCGAACTCGCCCGCACCCCTGCCGTGCCCGCGGTACAGGCGGTTGTTGATGATGAGGCCTGAGCCGATGCCGTGAGACACGTCGACGTAGAGGGCGCTGCCCTTCCCTCGCGCGGCTCCGCTGTGCAGCTCGGCCAGGGCACCGAGATTCGCGTCGTTGTCGACGAACACCGGGCTCGACATGCGGCGTGCCATGAGCTCGCCGATGGGCAGGCCGTCCCAGCCGCGGAGGAGCCCAGGGCGCGTGATCTCCCCGGTGTCCGAGCGGATCGGCACCGGCAGGGCGATGCCGACGGCAAGGATCTCTTCGTGCGTCGCCTCGACGGAATCGAGCATGTCGCCGAGCAGGCGGGCGGCCCGATCGAGCTCGTTGTCCGCACGATGATCCTTGGCGAGAGGCATGTGGTGCTCTGCGACCACGACGTTCGTGACATCGGCCAGCGCGACCCGCATGTGCCTGGCCGAGATGTGGATGCCCGCGATGAGCCCGACGGCGTGCGCCAGCGTGACGTTCTGGGCGCGCCTGCCACTGCGCGACGTCGGCGAGGTGTGGAGCACTCCGGATGCGGAGAGTTCCTTGACGATGTTGGAGACTGTGGCGGGAGAGAGGCCGGTTATTCCGGCAAGTTCGACCTGCGTGAGGCCACCGTGATATTTGACGGCCTCGACAATGCGAGCCCTGTTGGCTTCACGAAGTGAAGTCTGCGATCCAGGTGTCGCCCTTGTCGTGGTCACGGGATCACGATACATGCCACGCGAGTTCGTGGCGGAAAATTGATCAGGCGGCGTGCACCGAACAGGCCGTGTGGGGCGCGTGTTCCTCGCACACGACGAACTGCTCCCTGCAGGAGAGGTCGGAGCAGTTCGCGGTCGTGCTGGTGGGCGAATCGCAGACGTAGCAGCGCCCAACGATTCGCGAATCCTCGCTGAAAGTCATCGACAGTCGGTTGTCGAAGACATAGAGCGAGCCCTCCCACAGTCCGGAGTCCCCAAAGCGCTCGCCGTACCTCGCAATGCCTCCGTCGAGCTGGTACACCTCGCGAAAGCCGCGATTGATCATGAGGCTCGACAACACCTCACAGCGGATGCCACCCGTGCAGTAGGTGACGATCGGCTCGTTCTTGAGGTGGTCGTACCTGCCGCGCTCGAGCTCGGCCACGAACTCGCGCGTGGTGTTCACGGGCGGGACCACCGCATCCCGAAAGTGTCCGATCTGCGCCTCGATCTGGTTGCGGCCATCGAAAAAAGTCACGTTCTTCGACTCGACGAGCTCGTGCAGCTGCTCCGGGGTCAGCCGCTTTCCGCCGCCGATGACGCCGTGCTCATCAACACGAAGCTCTGCCGGTGCGCCGAAGGTCACGAGCTCGTCGCGCACGCGCACGCTCAGCCGAGGGAAGTCGTTGCCGCGTCCCTCACTCCACGTGAACTCGATGTCGCTGAACGCCGGATACTCGCGGGTCTTCCGTATATAGCGCTTGACGCTCTTCAGTTCGCCGCCGACCGTGCCGTTCATACCGTCTTTCGACAGGATGATGCGGCCTCCAAGCCCGAGCGACTCGCAGAGGTTGCGCTGCCACAGGCGAAGCGCGTCGGGGTCGGCGAGCGGCGTGAAGACATAGAACAGCAGGATCTTGGGAACGGCCACCGAACGAGTTTAGGCGAGCGGCCATCGCCCGTCATTACCCGTGAGTTGCCCACTTTGGCCCCCGCTTCGCGCAGACTTCGCGTATTCAGGGGCATAAGTGGGCAACTCGCGGAGGGTACCGTTGGGGGAATGTTTCACAGTTATGTCGCAATCGGCGACAGCTTCACCGAGGGTGTCGGCGACGATCTGCCCGGCGGCGGCGTGCGCGGCTGGGCCGACCTGGTCGCGCTCGGTCTGGCGAGGGCGGATGCGCAGCCGTTCCGCTACGCCAACCTCGCGATCCGGGGGCGCAAGCTGGCCCCGCTCATCGCCGAACAGCTCGAGCCGGCTCTCGCGATGCAGCCGGAGCTCGTCAGCATCAATGGCGGCGGGAACGACATCATGCGGCCCCGCGTCGCGATCGCGGATGTCGCCAGGATGCTCATGGACGCCAGCGACCGCGCGGTCGACTCCGGCACCCACGTGCTCATGGTCAGCGGAGCGAACCCCTCCGCGCACGTGCCGCTCGGCTCGCTCGTGCGCATCCGCGGAAACCAGCTCGCCGACGCGATCTTCTCGCGGGGGCCGCGGGAGGGCGTGACCTTCGTCGACAACTGGGGCGACGAGACGCTCGGCGACATCCGTTACTGGTCCGCCGATCGACTGCACCTGAACGCGCTCGGCCACGCGAGGGTGGCGAGCAACGTGCTCACCGCGATGGGTGTCGCCGTGCCGGACGAGTGGGGTGTCGAGGAGGTTGCGGCCGCGCCGGCCGGGGCCAGGTCGCGCCGCACCGCCGCGTATTACCGTGAGTACGTGCTGCCCTGGATCGGCCGCCGACTGACCGGGCGCTCCTCCGGCGACGGCCGACTGCCGAAGATTCCTTCACTGGAATATGTAGACCCGGGTGATGCACGCTCAGCGTGATCGATCGAGTGCGCGCAGGGTGTCAGGGATGGGCCAGGCCACGGTGTAGTGCAGCTGGGGTGCTCCCATGTCGCCCCAGTCCTCCTTCTTCACGAGGATGCGGTCGGTTGACACCTCGAGGATCCGAACTCGGAGCCAGTGGCCGTCATCGAGCCTTAATTCATAGGCTTCAGCGAGGTATCCGATGCCCGTTTCGTTGAGAAGTCGTTCCGCTTCAAACCAGTCGAGACGCTCGCTGAGCGCACGCCCGAGAAGGTCGATGGGCACGAACCCATCGCCCTCCTGTGCCATCCAGCCGACCAGCTCGCCGTCGCCCCTGCGGTGTTCGATCCATTCTGGTTTCGGCATGTACGCAGTTTACGAGGCCGCGCCCCGTTGCGACTACCCGACGAAGCCGTAGGGGAACACGACGTCGGGGTCGTGCTTCTTGCGCACGGTCGCGAGCCGAGCGAACGTCTCGGTCGGCCACGCGCTCGCGAAGTGTGCCGCGGAGCGGAGGCGACCGGCGAAGTTGATGTTCACGTTCGGAGAGGTCCACGGTGCGATGGCCGCGAACAGCCGATCGGCCATCGCGGGAAGCACGGTCTCGAACAGGCTCGGGTCCGGCGCACCGATGAGGTTGAGGGCGAAACTCGCGTGACGCCCGCCGACCGCGGAGCCGCCGGGGACATCCGTGTGGGTCTTCCCGCCGATGTGCCGCACCTCGGTCAGCAGCATCGGCAGCTGCACGCCCGAACCGGCCTGAGCGAGCAGCGCGGTGGCAAAGTCCTGGTCGATGGCATTGAGCAGCGCTCCCCGATCCCAGGCGGGGACCGGGTCGTCCGGGTCGCCGTGGATCAGGGCGACCTTGTCGAGAGGCATGACCCCGAGCTGGTCCAGGTAGACGGGCGCGGCAGCGCGCAGTGGCGCGGCAAGCCGCTCACCGTCGGCCGCGCTGCCCGGGTAGGCGAAGCGAATCGAGAGGAGGGTGCGTCCGCGCAGTGGTTCCGGGATGAACTCGAGCGGGGGGAAGCGATAGATCGCGGCGCTCGTCGTGACGTCGCTCGCGGCATCCTTCGTCCAGTCAACCCACGCGCGGAACGCGACCTCGATGTCCTGCTCCTCAAAGAACATCGCTCCGGCGTAGAGCTCGTCGACGGAGGGCAGCTCGAGGCGCACCTGCGTGACGATTCCGAGGCCGCCCTTGCCGCCGCGGAGCGCCCAGTACAGATCGGAGTTGGTCTCGGGCGTGGCCTCGACGAGGTCACCCAGGCCGGTCACAACGGTGAAGCCACGCACGTAGTCCGACGCGAAGCCGTGGCTGCGACTGAGCGGCCCGAGTCCGCCGCCAGTGACGAGGCCGACGACCCCGACATCCGTGGACGAGCCGGTGATCGGCGCCAGTCCGAGCTGCGCTCCGGCCTCGACAACGGCGGCCCAGCGCACGCCGGCGCCGATGGTCGCAATGCGCGTCGCAGGGTCGATCGACAGCTCGTCGAGGCCGGCGGTGAGGATGAGCATGCCATCGGTGAAGGGCACGCTCGCGCCGTGGCCTGTGCCCTGCACGCGCACGGGCAGGTGGTGCTCCCTCGCGTAGCGCACCGCTTCGACGACATCCTGGGCAGTGGATGCGCGCACGGCGACTTGCGGGGTCTGGAGCACAGCGGCATTGAAGCCGGCAACACTGCCGGTGAACTCTGGGTCGGTTGGGGTAAGGACGAGGCCGCTTACGCGCGCGCCAAGGACAGTGAAATCGGGCATGGCCACAGGCTAGACCACCGGGGTCATGCGGGGCGAGCAATCATCACTGCGATTCGAGCACGGCCATTGCGGCGTTGTGCCCGCCGAGTCCGCTCACGGCACCGCCACGCCTCGCGCCCGAGCCGCACAACAGGATGCGCTCGTGCGCGGTCGCGACGCCCCAGCGCTCCGCCGGGGTCGACAGCGACGCATCGTCCTCGACGAACGGCCACGACAGTGGGCCGTGGAAGATGTTGCCCCCAGGCATTCGCAGGGCCTCTTCGATGTCGAGTGTCGTCTTCGTCTCGATGCAGAGATTGCCATCGGAATCTCTCATCAGCACGTCTTCGATCGGCTCGGCCAACACCGAATTCAGCGAGTCGACCACGGCCTGCTGCAGCACCGCCCGCATCTCGTCGTTGTTCTCCGGGGTGAGCAGCCTGTCTGGCGCGTGCAGCGCGAACACGGTGAGGGTGTGCGCGCCATTGGCCTGTAGCTCGGGCGAGAGGATGGACGGGTCGGCGAGCGTGTGGCAGTAGATCTCGCTCGGCAGCGGGCTCGGCACCGTCCCAGCACTCGCCGCGTCGAACGCTGCCTGCAGCTGGGCATAACCCTCGTTGATGTGGAAGGTTCCTCCGAAGGCCGCGGCCGGCTCGATGTTCTCGTCGCGCAGTCGCGGCAGGCGCGAGAGCATGAGGTTGACCTTCACCTGGGCACCCTCAGGGCGGGGCGCGGATGCGGCATTCCCCAGGAGGGAGTCGAGCACATAGGGCGCGACGTTCACGAGCACCCGGTCGGCCGTGATGACCCGTTCCTTGCCGTGCATCACGTAGCGCACCTCGCCCTCCGGGGTGAGCGAGGCGACCTCGGCGTTCGTGAGCAGCGTGGCCCCGGCCTCGCTCGCGGCGCGGGCCAGCTCTCCGGTGACCGCGCCCATGCCGCCGACCGGGACATCCCAGTCACCTGTGCCTCCGCCGATCACGTGATAGAGGAAGCAGCGGTTGCCAGCCAGGCTCTCGTCGTGCGCAGACACGAAGTTGCCGATGAGCGCGTCGGTGAGAACGACACCGCGCACGAGGTCGTTCGAGAATGTGGACTCGATCGTCTCGCCGATCGGGCGTTCGACGATCGAGTCCCACAGCGAGTCATCGCCCACGGCTCGCTTCGCCTCGGAGCGGGTGAGCAACGGTTCGCAGACGGTGGGGAAGAGGGCGCGGGCGAGGGTGGCCGTGCCCTCGTAGAACTCGCGCCAGGGCGCGACGTCGTCCGCGGCACCAACCGAGGCGAAGGACACAGCCGTGGCATCGGCATCCGCGGTGTCCACGAGCAGGCCGCGATCGGTGCCCGGCAGCGGTGTGTAGGACGCGTAGCGACGGCGTTCGAGCCGGATGTCGAGCCTCAGTTCGCGGATGATGCGCTCGGGCAGCAGACTGACCAGGTACGAATACCGCGACAGCCTCGCGTCGACACCGTAGAAGGCCTCGGCAGACACCGCGGCGCCTCCGACGTGGTCGAGACGCTCGAGCAGGGTGACGGTCTTGCCGGCCTGGGCGAGGTAGGTGGCGGCGACGAGGCCGTTGTGGCCGCCCCCGACAATGACGACATCGGCAGTGCTGTGTTCCATACTGCGATTGTATGTAGCGGCGTCAGCTCACGGGCCGGTCGAGGTATTCGCCGAGATAGTCCACCATCAGCCTGCCGCACTCGTCGAGGAAGAACTGGTCGCCCTTCGGGTTGGACTCGAACGCCTTTGCGATGAGGGCGTCGCCGATCTCGACCATCACCTCGACGTGCCCCAGCAGCTCCGTGCGAGGGTCGACCTCATACTGTTCGACGAAGAGCTCGCATACGGCGCTCGCCAGCACGGCCTTGTTGCTCACTCGGGCGCCGAAGCGTTCGTGCGTGATGGCATCCCCCAGACGAATCTGCCCGAAGCCCGGTTCGTTCCTGAAAAAGTCTGCGTAGCTGGAGACGGCCGCGATGATCGCGTCTTGCCACTCCGTGGCCTCCCCGAGGAATTCACGACAGCGCTCTACGTAGCGTTCGAGGTTTCTCGCAGCGAGGGCGAGCGCTATCGACTCCAGATCGGAGAAATAGCGGTAGATCGCGGGGCCGGACATGTGGGCACGCCGCGCGATGAGCGCGGGGGTGAGATTGCCGTAACCGACCTCGTCGACGAGAACTGCCAGTGTGTCGAGAATCAGCGTGACGCGCTCGACGCTGCGGTCCTGGCGAGGCGTGTGTCGCTTCAACAGGGGAGCATCATCTGTCATGGTCTGACCCCCTTTCGCGTGATGGTATTAACACTTGCATGGGCCCGTGCGCTCTGCTAATCTCCAAACACTACATTGTGTCGCGTTATACCCGAAGTAGCGTGAGCCCGCGGTTTCGATCCGGGGCACTCATGGTGTCTGTGTGCCGTCGTGGCGCCGCCCCTGGGAGGCGCCACGACCGCTGCGCACGGCTCGGTGCGCGGCTCGTTCTCACCGGTGACAGAAGTAGGCTCTTTTCATGCCTTCGAACGCCACCGAACGGCCAGAGTATGCCACTGTGACCGCGGACGACGCCATCGCCGTCGTACATCGCTGGCTTGCCGAGAGTGCTGAGGCCGAGGCGAACAGAAGCCGCAGGGGCAACTCCGGCGAACGCCTCGCCGGCCTACTCAAGGATCCACACGGCCTCGACTTCGCCGTCGGCTTCGTTGATAGGGTCGTGCGACCGGAGGATCTACGGGTCGCGGGCCGCAACCTCGAACGGCTCTCGCGGCACCTGCCCGCCTTCCTGCCCTGGTACATGCGGGTTGCCCTCCAGCTCGGCGGCGGCTTCGGTCCCCTGCTGCCGTGGCCGATCGTGCCCATCGCCCGGGTCGTGTTCCGTCGCATCGTTGGCCACCTGCTGCTGGACGCGAGGCCGGGGCGTCTGGATGCCTCCCTTGCGCGCCTGCGTAGGTCCGGCATCCGTCTCAACCTCAACCTGCTGGGCGAGGCCGTGCTTGGCGACGATGAGGCCGCCAAGCGGCTGCGCGAAACCCACGAGCTGCTCGCCAGACCCGATGTGGACTACGTGTCGATCAAGGTGTCTGCGGTCTCGAGCCAGCTCAACCTGTGGGCGTTCGACGAGACCGTCGAGCGGGTCGTCGCGAGGCTCACGCCGATCTATGAGTTCGCCGCGGAGTCGCCCACGGCCAAGTTCATCAATCTCGATATGGAGGAGTTCCACGACCTCGACCTCACGATCGGCGTGTTCCAGCGACTGCTGAACCAGCCGAGGCTGAGCGGTCTCGAGGCCGGGATCGTGCTGCAGGCCTACCTGCCGGACTCCCTCGCCGCAATGCAGCGACTCACCGAATGGGCGCTCGCCCGCCGTGCCGGTGGCGGCGCGGGCATCAAGGTGCGGGTCGTGAAGGGCGCCAATCTCGCCATGGAGCGCGTGGACGCCATCCTGCACGGCTGGCCGCTCGCCACCTGGGCGAGCAAGGAGCAGACCGACGCCAACTACAAGAGGGTGCTCGACTGGTCGTTCACTCCACAGCGTACGGACGCCGTGAAGATCGGCGTCGCGGGCCACAACCTGTTCGACATCGCCTACGCCTGGCTGCTCGCCAAGACCCGCGGGGTCGAGCGGCGGGTCGAATTCGAAATGCTGCTCGGCATGGCGACCGCGCAGGCGGATGCCGTGCGCGCGGACGTGGGCGGCCTCCTGCTCTACACACCCGTGGTGCACCCGCGCGAGTTCGACTCGGCGATCTCCTACCTCATCCGCAGGCTCGAAGAGAACGCGAGCCAGGAGAACTTTCTCTCCGGGGTGTTCGAGCTCGAGAGCGATCGTCGCGTGTTCGCGCGGGAGGCGGATCGTTTTCGGGCCT
The DNA here is from genome assembly GCF_040227205.1 of Parafrigoribacterium humi. NCBI lineage: Bacteria > Bacillati > Actinomycetota > Actinomycetes > Micrococcales > Microbacteriaceae > Parafrigoribacterium > Parafrigoribacterium humi. The sequence continues at coordinate 77,857 of NZ_JBELOA010000005.1, forward strand.
CGCTGGAGCTCGCTGCAGCCGTGCCGTCGGATGCCGCACCACCGCGCTCGAATCGCGTGCAGGACCGGCGCACCCCGCTCGCCTTTCCCACGCCAGGCGGTTTTCGTGCCGAGCCGGACACCGACCCGTCGATACCGGGCAACCGTGAGTGGGGGCGCGAGATCCTGCGGCGCTCGGCGACGTCGACTCTCGGCAGCGATGTGATCGCGCGGGCGCGGATCGAGGATTCGACCGCGCTCGAGCGGGTGATCGCCGACTCTGCCCGAGCCGGGGAGCGGTGGGGGCAGCGACGCGGGAGCACGCGCGCCCAGGTGCTGCAGGCGGCCGCGGAGTCGATCGCCGCGCACCGTGCGGAGCTCATCGAGGTCATGGCGAGCGAGGCGGGCAAGACCGTGCTCGAGGGCGACACCGAGGTGAGCGAGGCCGTGGACTTCGCGAACTACTATGCGGAGTCCGCCCGCGAACTCGACCTGGTGGAGAACGTGCGCTTCGTTCCTTCGCGACTCATCGTCGTCGTCTCGCCGTGGAACTTTCCCGTCGGCATCCCGGCGGGGTCCGTGCTTGCGGCGCTCGCCGCGGGCAGCGCGGTCATTCTGAAGCCGGCGCCGCAGGCCCGCCGCAGTGCTGCCGTGCTGGCCGAGACGCTGTGGGCGGGTGGCGTGCCTCGGGACGTGTTGGCCCTGGTCGACGTGGACGAGGACGACCTCGGGAAGCGGCTCGTCGCGCATCCGGACGTCGACCGCGTCATCCTCACGGGCGCGTGGGAGACGGCGAAGCTGTTCCGCTCCTGGCGGCCCGACCTGCCGCTCCTGGCCGAGACGAGTGGCAAGAACGCGATCATCGTCACGCCGAGCGCCGACTTCGACCTGGCCGTCGCCGACATCGTGCGCAGCGCATTCGGTCACGCCGGTCAGAAGTGCTCTGCCGCGAGCCTCGTGATCCTGGTCGGGTCCGTCGGCAGGTCAGAGCGCTTCCGCAGGCAACTCGTCGACGCGGTGAAGACACTCCGCATCGGCTACGCGCAGGATCCGACCACCACGATGGGGCCGCTCATCGAACCGATTCACGGAAAGACCGAACGGGCGCTCACGGCCCTGGACGGCACCGAGAGCTGGCTGGTGCGGCCGCGCGCCCTGGACGAGAGCGGCCGGCTCTGGTCACCGGGCGTGCGCGACGGGGTCATGCCAGGGTCCGCCTTCCACCTCACCGAATATTTCGCGCCGGTGCTCGGGATCATGCGGGCCGGCACGCTCGACGAGGCCATCCGACTGCAGAACGCGCCGAGCTTCGGGCTGACCGCGGGCATCCACTCGCTCGATCCGGCTGAGGTGTCGCAGTGGCTCGGGGCCGTCGAGGCGGGCAATCTCTACGTCAACCGCGGCATCACGGGGGCGATCGTGCGCAGGCAGCCGTTCGGCGGCTGGAAGCGCTCGAGCGTGGGCGGGGGAGCGAAGGTGGGCGGGCCCAACTATCTGGCCGCGTTCGGCGACTGGGCACCCGTCTATGTCGAGCCGTCGACCTCGGTGAGGCTGAGCGGTCTGAGCGAGGCGGTCACCCGGCTCATCGAGGCGGCGCAGTCGAGCATGGAGTTCGTCGAGTTCGACCAGGTGAGGCGCGCGGCGCTGAGCGACCAGGCCGCGTGGGATGCCGAGTTCAGCGTGGCGAGGGACGCATCGGGCCTCGTGGTCGAGCGCAATGTGCTGCGCTACCTGCCGACTCCCGTGACGATTCGGCTGGCCGAGGGCGCGTCACCGTCCCAGCTGGTGCGGATGCTCGCGGCCGCAGCGAGAGTGGATGCCCCGGTCTCCGTGAGCACGGCCGTTCCGCTCAGCGACGGACTCATCCGCCTGTTCGCCAGCGGGCGCTCGCCGGTGCGCATCGCGGAGGTGCTCGTGGAGTCGGATGCCCGCTGGCACGCGCGCGTGCAGTCGGGCGAGGTGCGGCCGTCGCGCATCCGGCTGTTGGGCGGGTCGGCGTCGGCGCTCGCGACGGCGCTGGACGGCGACCCGGACGTGGCGATCTATGCCGGGCCGGTCACCGCATCCGGCCGCATCGAACTGCTGCCGTTCCTGCGAGAGCAATCCGTCAGCATCACGGCACACCGCTTCGGCACGCCCGACCCGGGGATGATCGCCCTCCAGCTCTGACTTCCTTTCCCCTGTGAGGTCAGGGATTGAGAGCTTGCCGCACCAGAGTCACAGCGCGCGCGGGGTCGAACCCGAGCGAGCGGATGCGGGCGGCATAGGCGTTCGCCGCGTCCTGCACCTGCCGCTCGGCCTCGTCTTTCGCCCACGCCACGAAGGTGCCGTTGCGCCCCCGGGTCTGGATGATGCCGTCCTGTTCGAGCTCGCGATAGGTGCGCGCGATGGTGCCGGGCGCGAGGCCGAGATCCTCCGCGAGACGACGCACGGTGGGTAGCTTGGCGCCCAGCACGAGCTCGCCGGACTGCACCTGCTCGAGCAGCTGCACCCGCAATTGCTCGAACGGCGGAACGGCCGAGCGCGGGTCGATGGTGAGCATCAGGCGACCGCCTCTGCCTCTGGCCAGAGTCTGCGCAGAAAGAACCGCTGGGGTTGCTTGATCAGGACGATGATGGCGACCACCATTGCTATGAGAGTAAATGCAAGGTTTACGAACGCGAAGCCGGCGGCGACAGGAGCGCCACCAGTCGCGGCAGACGCCAGGGTGGATGCCGAGGCGAGACTGGCGAAAGTTCCGTAGGCGCCGATGATCAGCGGCGCGAAGACCAGGCTGCGCAATCGCGCGGCGCGCAACGCATCGTCCCATGCCAGTTCAATCGAAGATGTCGCCGGTTGTCCCGTGCGCGCGATCCGCGACCCGGCGATCTCGAAAAGCAGAAGCGAAGCCACGGCCAGCGTACCAAGAATCACCGGGGTGGAAATCCAGGGCAATGGCCCTCGCCGCATCACGCCCGAGGCGACAAGGAAGGAGATCATTGCGGCAATCGCGAGCGTGACAGCGATGTATGCACCTCTGCGCTCCAACGGTGCAACGTAGTCCGCCACCGTGACTACTCTGGCTCGCGCCAGCCGTGGTCGATCGGGGTCGCGAGGGGCGTGTGAGCGAAGGGCCGTGGCCGCATTACCCGCGCTCATCCCGGCGAGGAGAACGCCAACGAATGTAAGGGGTCCGAAGGTGGAACCGGTGAGTTCGGCGTTGTTGGTCAGGAATATCGCAGCGAGGGTGAGTGCGAGAAACGCGGTGATCGCGGTACCCCGCTGTTGCAGAACCAGTCGGGACCGCACGAGCGGCAAAAACTCCTCGGTGAGCCCGATGCCGACTGACGTCGAGAACTTGTATGCCGCCCGTTCGGTGAGGCTCCGGATAAAGCTCAAGCCGAACGTCACGAGTGCCAGTGCTCCACCAAGGGCAAGAATGATCCACGCGCCGGTGCCCATGAATGCTCCGCCTGTCGTCATGACTGTGCCACCAATGCAGGCCAGGAGCGTCCTTGGCTGCGCAGGCTGCGTGCTGAAATGATGCTCGCGATCGCCCGGACGGCGATTTCCGCGATAAAGACGAGCCAGAGCATGCGCGTTCCCACTTTGTATTAGTTCTGTAGCAATGTACCAATACAAAGTTCCCACCACAAGACCCGGCCGATAGTGCGTGTTGATTCGCGCCCACACCGAACCGCAAGAGGCCGAGCTCGCATCCCAAATGAAGGCACCGACGTCCGAGCGCCGCGAGGTTCCGGGAGTCTTCCGGCCCAACCGGTTGGAATGCCTTCATTTGGGATGGCAGGGGGTTCCGGCCTTGCTGGCGATCAGCGCTTAGCCACGATCCCTGGTGGCGGAGACCGTGGCCGTGCGCTAGTCGTGCGTGCGGTGGATGAGCTTTGAGAGCACGATCGAGCTCCGGGTGTGATCCACATTCGGGGCGAGCCGCACGCGTTCGAGTGCCACTTCCAGGCTCGTGATGTCGCGACTGCGCATGTGCACCATGGCATCCGCACTGCCGGAGACGGTGCCCGCATCCACAACCTCGGGAACTCCGGAGAGGATGCGCCGCAGCTCCTCCGGCGCGACCGTGCCACGGCAGAACAGCTCGACATAGGCCTCGGTACCGAGCCCGTCGACCGCCGGATCGACCTGGATGGTGAATCCGCGAATGACTTTGTCGGCGACCAGGCGATCCACTCGGCGTTTCACCGCAGACGCGGACAGGCCGATGACCTCCCCGATATCCCCATACCCGGCACGGGCATTTTGGCGCAAAAGGTCGATGATCCCGTAGTCGAGGCTGTCCATTCGCCCACTCTATGGCGTTTCGTTGTGCAAAGGCCAGTGTTGACGCAGATATGGTGCGCATTGCGGAGAGAAACCCGAGTTGAGTGCGTGCGACACTGGAAGAGGCGTCCCGCGAACGGGGCTTTCGAGTGACTTGGTCCGCCCCCATCGCCGGCCACGCCGAGCGCGGCGACCACACAGTTGAAAGAGCAGCCATGACTGACACCCTCACCAGCGCGCACAAGACCAGCCCTTCGCGTCGCCCAAGCCACCGCACGATTCTCATGTGCCGTCCGGACTTCTTCACCGTGAACTACCGGATCAACCCCTGGATGCACCCGGAGGAGCCCACAGACACGAGCCTCGCGGTGAAGCAGTGGAACGTGCTCTACCAGACCTACCTCGACCTCGGTTTCGATGTGCAGCTCGTCGACCCGATCGACGGACTGCCCGACATGGTCTACGCGGCCAACGGCGGATTCGTGCTCGACAACATCGCCTACGGTGCGAGCTTCACCTACCCCGAGCGCCAGCCCGAGGGTCCGGCCTACATGCAGTGGTTCCGGGACAACGGATACGAGGTGCGCGTTCCAGAGCACGTCAACGAGGGTGAGGGCGACTTCCTCGTCGTGGGTGGCACCATCTTCGCCGGTACCGGCTTCCGCACCACGACCGAGAGCCACGAGGAACTGCGCCGCATCTACAACCGCGAGGTCGTCACGCTCGAGCTCGTGAACCCGAGCTTCTACCACCTGGATACCGCGGTGGCGGTGCTCGACCCCTCGCCCGCCGAGGGCGAGGTCGCCAACATCGCCTACCTGCCATCCGCCTTCAGCGAGGCGAGCCTCGAGATCTTGCGCGAGCGTTTCCCCGACGCGATCCTCGTGACGGAAGAGGACGCATCCGTGCTCGGCCTCAACTCCTACAGCGACGGCTACAACATCGTGATCGCCTCCCGCGCGGTCGACTTCGACCGGCAGCTCCGCGAGCGCGGCTACAACCCCATCGGGGTCGACCTGTCTGAGTTGCTGCTCGGCGGTGGCGGGGTGAAGTGCTGCACGCTCGAGCTTCGGCGCTGAATCAGGCGGGTGCGCCGGCCCAGGTGTAGCGCAGCTCCGGCTGCTTCACGTTGTTCGCGTCCTCGACGCTCCGCTCCGCGAGGACGAAGCCGTGGCGTTCGTAGAAGCGCTGGGCGCCCGGGTTGGTCGCGGACGTGCGCAACTGGAGTCCCGCCGGTCTCAGCTCCTTGGCCACATCGATGAGTCGTGAGCCGATGCCGAGGCCTGCGGCATCCGGTCGAACATACAGCTGGTCGATCCAGTCCTCATCGAGCACGAGGAGTGCGAGTGTCTGATCGCCGGATTCCGCGAGCCACACGTCACAGTGGGGGATGAGGCTTGTCTCCATCCAGCGGGCGACGTCCTCGTCGGAATGGACGATGGCCCGGATGGCACCTTTGGCGGCCTCGCGGGAGCTGATCAGCACCTCGGCAGCCGCCACGCCATCCTCCTCGACCGCGCGGCGTAGCACTATGGACTCTCTGTTCCAGGCTGGGCTGTCAGACATATGCCCATTCTTCCGTGTGACGCAGGTACGGCGCGTGCCCCAGTTCGCGGTACTCGCGGTGTCTCCAGGGTGAGGCTCAGGACGCGTTGTGTGGAAGGTGCGTCTCGTCGTAATAGCCGGAGATGTGATCCTGTATCTTGCGCGCGGCCTCGGGGCCGTCTCCTTCCGAGATGATGCGGAGGAGGTCTCGATGCTCTCGCTGCAGGCGTGTGACGGTCGCTGACCAGTCGGCCACGTCATCCGCACCCTCGTAGGTGGCCGCCTCGATCGAATGTCGCAGCCCGGACATGACGGCGGTGACGATCTTGTTGCCGGATGCCTCGGCGAGGGCCAGGTGGAATTTTCCGTTCAGGGCGATGAACTCTACCGGTGAGAGTCGAGGGTCGTCCATCGTCGCGAGCAGGTCGTTCAAGTGGGAGAGATCGATGGTGTCGCTCGACTCCGCGAGGCTCTTGGCAACCGCCCCTTCGAGGAGGAGCCGGGTGCGAATGATGTCGTTCACCCGGAAGCCCTGGGCCGCGACCTGCAGGCGCATGAGCGCGCCCATGCCTCCGGACGGCGAGGCCATGAGGATGCCCGCAGACCCCAGCTGCGATCCCGTGCTCATGCTGACGAGACTGAGCACCTCGAGCACGCGCAGGGCCTCACGAACGGATGACCGGTGCACCCTGAGACTGGACGCGAGTGAGCGCTCGGACGGGAGTCTGTCTCCCGCTTTGAGGCCACCCGCGAGGAGCACTGCCTCGAGCCCCTCGAGAACGGTCACCCATTCCCGACTGGTGTCGCTGCGTTTGGCCATCGCTGCCCCCTGACATCTCCCGCGCGTCACGGACAGCATAGAAGCGGAGCATCGAGCGGGAAAGTCCCCTGTTCGGGCCTGAGCGCGCCCAGACCCGGCCAGGCAGCGATGACTGACGGCTGGTACTTGCGTGGTACCGATGCGGTACCATATTCTTCATGGCCACTAACCTCAGGCTCAAGCCGGCAGCAGAATCCGCACTGCGCAAGGAATCGGCGAGGACGGGTCGCTCGCAGCAGGATCTCATCCGTGAGGCGCTGGATCGCTACCTCGGCCTCGGCATCCCGCGCGCCGCACCGAGCTCGATCGAACAGCTCATGGCGAGTGGGGCAGTTCTGCCCGCGCGCGAGCCATACCGGCGGGCGCGCCGTCTCATCACTGTGCCCGAGGGCGTTGACTCGCTCGACCTGCTCGATCGAGGAGACCGATTCTGAGTGCGGATCTATGTCGACAGCAGCGCCCTGGTCAAGCGTGCGATTCAGGAGCGAGAGTCCGTCGAACTCATCGATGCCCTCGACCGGCATCAGCACGAGGGTGACGCGTTGCTCTCGTCCAGCCTCGCCTGGGTCGAGGTGACCAGAGTGCTGCGATCGCGTCTGGACCTGGAACCACCAACCGAGGTCGCGCAACTCATCGACGTTGCACTATCCGGGATACTCGAGGCTCCCATCACCGAAAAGGTCATCAGCATCGCCCGTCGGCTCGGACCGTCGACGTTGCGCAGTCCCGATGCGATTCATCTGGCGGCGGCGACTCTACTCACGGCGGACGTCATCTGCGCTTACGACAAGCGTCTGCTCGTCGCGGCCAGTGAACTCGGTTTTCGCACGGCCTCGCCCAGTCCGAATGAGCCGAGACTCTGAACGATGCCGTGTCGGCCGCGGTACGAATCAGTCGATCGGCATCAGGCGGCGCAACTGGGTCACGTGCCCCGGCTCGAGTTCGTCGAGCGAGCTCACTCCGAGCAGCCGCATGGTGCGGGTGAGCTGCGACGACAGGATCTCGATCGCCCGGTCGACGCCCTCGCGTCCGCCGGCCATCAGCCCGTAGAGGTAGGCCCGGCCGACGAGGGTGAAGCGCGCACCGAGTGCGATCGCAGCGACGATGTCCGCGCCGGACATGATGCCGGTGTCGAGCAGGATCTCGGTGTCTTTGCCGACCTCGCGAACGACCTGCGGCAGCAGATGGAACGGGACGGGAGCACGGTCGAGCTGGCGCCCTCCGTGATTGGAGAGCAGAATGCCGTCGACGCCCATGGCCGCGAGCTTGCGCGCGTCATCCAGGTTCTGCACGCCCTTGACGACGAGCTTGCCCGGCCACTGCTCCTTGATCCACGCGAGGTCCTCGAAGGTCACGGTGGGGTCGAACATGGTGTCGAGGAGGTCCGCGACCGTGCCGGACCACCGGTCGAGCGAGGCGAAGGCCAGGGGCTCCGTGGTGAGGAAGTTGATCCACCAGGCGGGCCTCGGGATCGCGTTGACGATCGTCTTCGGCGTGAGCGACGGCGGAATGGTCATGCCGTTGCGGGCATCCCGCAGACGCTGGCCCGATACCGGAACGTCGACGGTCACGAGTAGCGTGTCGAAGCCGGCCTTCGCCGCACGGTCGACGAGCGCCATCGAGCGATCGCGGTCCTTCCACATGTAGAGCTGGAACCAATTGCGGCCGGTCGGGTTGGCCGCCTGCACGTCTTCGATCGCGGCGGTTCCCATCGTCGACAGGGAGAACGGGATGCCGGTCGCGGCAGCGGCGGATGCCCCGGCGATCTCACCCTCGGTCTGCATCATCCGAGTGAATCCGGTCGGGGCGATGCCGAACGGGAGCGCGGACGGGCCGCCGAGGACCTCGCGGCTGGTGTCGACGGTGGAGACGTCGCGCAGGATGGCCGGGTTGAACTGGATGTCTTCGAACGCCTGGCGGGCGCGCGCCAGCGAGATCTCCGCCTCGGCCGCGCCCTCTGTGTAGTCGAAGGCGGCCCGTGGGGTGCGGCGCTGCGCGATGGTGCGCAGGTCGTAGATCGTCAAGGCCTCCTTGAGACGTCGCGTCTTGGCGTTGAATTCCGGCTTCTTGAACTTCATGAGCGGCGCGAGGTCGCGCGGGCGGGGAAAACGGCGGTCAACCATGATCGGGTCTTTCGTTCGTGGGTCAGTGATTGTCGCGTGCTGCGACGGTGGTGAGGTGGGTTTCGGCGTAGTAGCCGGAAATGTGGTTGTGTACGTGCTCTGTGGCCGTGGCGCGGTCGCCCGCGATGATCGCCATCAGGATGGCGCGATGTTCGGTGCGCAGCCGCTCCGCGGTCGCGGCCCAGTCGGGCAGGCCCGCAGCCCCCTCGAGCACGTAGCCCTCGATGGAGGAGCGCAGGCCGGTCATCATGGTGGCGACGACCTGGTTCTCGGATGTCTCGGCGAGACTCAGGTGGAACTGGGCGTCGAGTGCGAGGAACTCGGTCTGGGTGAGCTGCGGCGCATTCATCGCGTCGAGAAGGGTGGATGCCGCGGTGAGGTCGACGGAGCCGCTGCGCTCGGCGAGGTCCGCGACGACGGCGGTCTCGAGCAACAGTCTGGTGCGCACGATCTCGTCGACCTGGAATCCGCGGGCGGCCACCTGCATCCGCATGAGCGCGCCGATCGCACTGGACGGCGAGGCGATGATGATCGCGCCGGACTGCGGCCCCGACCCGGTCTGCGTGCGGATGAGTCCGAAGACCTCGAGCACCCGCAGGGCCTCGCGAACGGAGGAGCGGCCGACGTTCAGATCCGCGGCCAGTGCGCGCTCGGGCGAGAGATGATCGCCCGGCGTGAGTTCGCCCGAGAGCAGCCGACCCTCGATGTGGTCGAGCACGATCTTCCAGGCGCGGCTCTCTGGTTCTGCCATGGGCGCACACTCCTCGATAGCTGTGGTCAGACCACGTGGTCTGACCACAGCTTATACCCGCGCGGATGTACATCTGCAGGATGACCGGCTGGGAACCTCCGGCTGATGTGTGCGGCTGCGCGGTCGCGAACCATGGAACCATGACTGTTCTCTCTGCGCACAACCTGACCAAACACTACGGAGACACCGCCGCGCTCGCCGGTGTGGACTTCGCGATCGGCGCGGGCGAGTCCGTGGCGATCATGGGGGTGTCCGGCTCGGGGAAGACGACGCTGCTGCACTGTCTCGCGGGCATCCTCACACCCGACAGCGGCGAGGTCATGTTCGATCGCAGCGCCAGCAACCCGGTCATCGTGAACCTGCTCGGGGAAGGGGCGCGCTCGCAGCTTCGGCGCGAGGCGTTCGGCTTCGTGTTCCAGCAGGGACTGCTCGTGCCGGAACTCACGGTGGTCGAGAACGTTGCGCTGCCGCTCATGCTGCTCGGCCAGAGTCGGCGCGAGGCCGTCGAGAACGCTCGCCTGTGGCTCGCCCAACTCGGGCTGCGCGGCTTCGACGATCGCCGTCTCGGCCAGCTCTCCGGCGGGCAGGTGCAGAGGGTCGCGATCGCGCGCTCGCAGGTTACCGGCGCATCCGTCGTCTTCGCAGACGAGCCCACCGGCGCCCTCGACTCCGTCACCTCAGACGAGGTGATGACCGCGCTCATCGACTCCACCACCGGCCGCGGCAAGTCGCTCATCGTCGTCACCCACAACGAGGATGTCGCCGACCGCTGCTCTCGCGTCGTACACCTGCGCGACGGCCTCGTCGTCGGCCAGGCGGTGCAGGCATGAAGACGCTCAGGCTGTTCCGGATGCTGTCGAGCTCGCGTTCGAGCGGCATCGCCGCTTTCGTGCTCCCCGTCGTCGCGTTCGCCGTGGTGACCGCGCTGCTGCTCATCGTGCTTGGGGGCGCGTTCGCGTTCTTCGGCTGGAGCGGGAGTGGCGTCGACGACTACAAGTACCTCGCCAGCATCGCACTAGCCCTTCTCGTTGTGCCGCTGCTCACGCTCGGCGGATCGGCGGCGCGGCTGTCGGCCCGCCGACGCGATGACCGACTCTCCACGCTTCGGCTCCTCGGCGCGACCCCCGCGCTCGTCGCGAGGCTCACGGTGATCGAGTCGGCGGCGCTTGCGCTGGTCGGCGCGCTCGTCGGTATCGTCGTGTACGTCGCGCTCGTGCCCGCCGTCGGTCTCATCCCGTTCCGCGGCGAGGCGCTCGGCGGCTCCATCTGGCTCGCACCGTGGGTCGTGGGCATCGTCGTTCTCGGCGTTGCCGCGCTCGCCGCCCTGAGCGCCGCGATCGGGCTGCGCGGCGTCATCGTCTCGCCGCTCGGCGTGCGCACGAGGCAGACCACGCCGCGGCCGCACTGGGTTCGCCTGACGCTCGGGGTCGTGGCCGTCATCGTGGTCTGTACCGCGATGACGCTGTTGCGGGCAGACGCCGGTGTCATCACCGTGCTCCTCGTGTTCGGCCTCGGGTTCGGACTGACGATCGCGGTGCTGAACCTGGCCGGTCCGTTCGTGCTGCGCCTGGTCGCGAAGGCGGGGGTACGCCGCGCGAAGACGCCGCAGCGCCTGCTGGCCGCTCGCGGCATCCTCGAATCACCGAAGGCGGCCTGGCGCCAGGTGAGCGGGGTTGCCATGACGAGCTTCATCGCGGTGTTCGCGGGTGTGGGCATCGCGGTGACCAACTCGATGAGCAGCGGAAGCGACAGCCTCGAGTTCGTCTTCGACATCCGCACGGGCGTGATCATCACCCTGGTGGCGTCGTTCCTCATGGTCGCCTGCTCGGTGGGCGTGAACCAGGCCTCGGCGATCCTCGACCGCCGTGACCTCTACCTGAGTCTCGACCGGCTCGGCATGCCCGTGAAGACGATGGATGTCGCGCGCACCCGAGCGGTCATGTCGCCACTGCGGTGGGTGAGCATCGGCTCCGCGCTCACAGCCGCGGTCGTGATGCTGCCGCTCACCGGGATGGCGCTGCTGCAGGATCCGGCGTCCCTCGCCATCATCGCGGCCTGCCTGGTCGTCGGCATCGTGGTGGTGTGGCTGGGGCTCCGCGCGACGCGTCCGGTGCTCACGCGTGTGCTTGCTGAACCCGAGCGTGCTGTGGCCTGAGCGACGGTAACTCAGGAGATTTGGGCGACACGCGGCATTCATAGCGCCGGAGGGCGGCGTGTCGCCCAAATCTCCGTCCGAAGCTACGCGCGCGACAATCGGCTCAGCCGAAGAACGCCGCGAGGTGCGTGCCGAGCGTTCGCAGGTCATCCGGGGTGCGCGTCACCCGCATCGTGGCGTTCGGTAGCAGGCTCGCCAGTTGTTCGGAGCTGGACAATGGATGAGCCGGGTCGTCCGTCCACGGGCACAGCAGCACGGGCTGTCGGATGCCGGCGATCGCCTCGGCGCCCGGCAGGTCGGTCCCGGCACTGCCGCGCATCACGGACGGCGCGATGCCGTCGTCGATGTCCGGCGGCGTGAGCGTGGTCCAGCCTCCGGCGGCGAGGATCGGCAGCGTTGGTGCGGCGGCCATCGTGCGCAGCAGGGTCTGGGTGCCGTGCTCCTCGATGAGCGAGGCCATCTGTCGATAGGTGTCAGCCTGCGCCGCTCGCGTCTGCCAGGCTGTCGGCGGGATGACGAGGGCGAGTCTGCGGAAGCGCTCTGGACGTTTCGTCACGGCGTGCAGCAGCGTTCCGGTGCCCATGGACACACCGAACGCATCGACCGGTTCGTCGGGTGAGACGACGTCGAGCAGGGCGAGCAGGTCATCCGCGAGCCTGCTCCAGGTGTAGTCTGCGGGTTCCGCGCGCCCGGTCGATCGCCCGTGCCCACGGGCGTCGTAGCGCACGATCCTGCGGCCGCTCGCCGTGAGCGCGGACCAGTCGAAGTACCCGTCCTTGGCTTCGTTCGCCCGTGAGGAGCTCAGTCCGTGCAGGCCGACGATTGTCGGTGTTGAGCCGTCGTGCACCTCGTAGGAGAGGAGTGCGCCCGGGCGCTCGAGCACGGGATCCCGGGTGTCTGGTGTTGGTCCGGCCATGGGTGGGATCCGTTCGTTCGTGTGCTCTCGGCGTGTTGTGTCAGTGACTGACTCTACTGATAATGTCAGTCACTGACACAATCTGCTACTCTGACGTCATGCCCAGGGACGGACGGATGGCGCGCGAGCGCCTGCAGCGCGCGGCACTCGAGTTGTTTGCCGACAATGGGTTCGATCGCACCACGACCGTGCAGATCGCGGCGCGCGCCGGGGTCAGCGAGCGCACGTTCTTTCGGCACTTTCCCGATAAACGCGAGGTGCTGTTCGCCTCGGAGGGCGAACTGCGGCAGGTGACCGCCGACGCGCTCGCCGCGGTGCCCAGTACGGCCGAGCCCCTCGCTGCGCTGCGCATTGCCTTCCATGACGTCGTACCGCTGATCGAGCGGGGCAGGCCCCTGGCGGAGCTTCGTGCGTCCATCATCGCGGGCGCACCGGCCCTGCTCGAGCGTGAACACACGAAGACGGCCGACCTCATCGCGCTCGTCGCCCAGGGTCTCGCGCGGCGCGGGGTGAGCGAGCGCTCCGCGCTCCTGTGCGCGCGAGTGGGCATGGCGTCGTTCAGCACGGCCATCCATCGCTGGAATCCTGGTGTCTCTAACCTCCACGACGAAGTCGATGCGGCCTTCGATGAGTTGCGGATCATGGCCGCCGCGCTGGCCTGCGAGACCCGCTGAATCGGAGACCGTCCGCGCGGCATTGCCGAGGCGATTTGTCAACCCCTCCGCGCGTGTCGACTCCGCGGTTATCGTCAGAGAGGAGCGGCAATGGTTCCGTGTTCTTGGGCGAAATGGAGAAGACTATGGAAAGCAATCCCCGGATGCCGAGCGAAGTCACAAGAGCGGTCGGCGGCTTCGATCATTTCGCCGAAGCTGCTTCGCGCATCGCGAGCCGCGCGTGGTTCTTTGCGTTCTGCGTGCTCCTCGTCGTGGTCTGGGCGCCGTCGATCCTCGTGTTGCGCGACATCGATACCTGGCAGTTGATCATCAACACCCTGACAACGATCGTCACGTTTCTGATGGTTGCACTTCTTCAGAACAGCCAGACGCGCGCCGATCAGGCGGTGCAGCACAAACTCAATGCCATCGCTGACATGCTTGGTCACCTCGCCGAGGAGAACGGACTCACGAAGGAGGCCAAAGAACTACGGGATGCGGTCGGGATAGAGGAGAGGGAGAGCACCAGCCACAACAGCAAGCAGGAGTGACGGCCCGCCCCTCCTCGCGCCTCAGTGCTTGAAGGCGTCCTTGACCTTTTCCCCGGCCTGCTTGATGTCGGATTTCACCTGGTCGCTCTTGCCTTCCGCTTCCAGTTTCTCGTCGTCGGTGAGCTTGCCCACCGCTTCTTTGGCCTTGCCCGCGACGTCCTGCGCCGCGTTGTCGATCTTGTCTGACCCGCTCATGGCTCCTCCTACGGTCTCTCGATGATGCTTCGCGTGCTTCTGACCCCGTCAGGCTAGGTCAGAAGTCGAGCTCGGGTAAGTGGTTGACATCCGGCTCGTGATCGGCGACCCTGACCGGCTTGAGGCGGGTCTCAACTGTGTGCTGACTGTCAAGTTCGGTCACTAAGCTCGCACAAACCGCGATGGGGAGGGGTCATGAAGCGAATACCGTTGGTGCGGGTAGTTGACCGCCTGGAGAACGCCACGCTGCTGGATCCGCTCGCGAAACGGGCCCGTAGAATCGTGGGTGCCGCACTGCGTCCACGGTGGTTGCGCGACATCCTGCACGGGGTTCCACTGGGTCATCCGGTGCATCCGCTGGCCGTTCAGGTGCCGCTCGGCACCTGGGTCTCCGCCGCGGTGCTGGATGCGGTTCCAGGAACGCATCGCGCGTCGCAGACGCTCGTCGGTGTCGGTGTCGTGAGCGCGCTGCCGAGCGCGGTTGCCGGCTACGCGGACTGGTCCAGGCTGCACGAGCAGCAACAGCGAGTGGGATTGGTGCACTCGGCCGCGAACCTGATCGCGACCGGGCTCTACGCTGTGTCGTTCATCCAGCGCAGTCGAGGCAAGCGCGCCAGCGGCAAGGTTCTGGGTTACGTGGGCCTCGCGGTCGCAACGGGCGGCGGTCTTCTCGGTGGGCACCTCACCTACCGGCAGGCGGCCGGGGTCAACCACACCGAGGACGTGCCGCACCTCTTTCCGCAGGGGTGGCATCCGATGGGCCCTCTCGACGAGATCGCCGAGGGCCGACTTCAGCAGCGCACGGTGGAGGGCACGTCGCTCCTGGTATTTCGTCGCGGTGACAGACTGAGCGTGCTTGCCGACACCTGCAGTCATCTCTCTGGGCCGCTCCACGAGGGCGCGATCGTCGATGGATCGTGCGACTCGGCGGATGTCGGCCCGTGCGTCGAGTGCTCCTGGCACCAGAGCGTGTTCTCGCTCGAGACCGGCGAGGTGGTGCACGGTCCGGCAACGAGCGCGCAGCCGAAGTTCAGCACGCGCGTCAACTACGGCATCGTCGAGGTCTGTCTCTGGGGCGCGGGTTGAGGGTCACCCGCTCACGGCCAGTCTTCGGCCCGGCGCCGCGCCTCAGTTCCGCCCGCGCTTGGCGGCCTCAGAAGAGCACGACGTCGTCCCTGATGCCAGGGAGTCGGCCTCGGCCCGCGAGGGCGCGCGCGAAATCGACGGCGTCAAAGACCGCGGTGGGCGCCGCGCTCGGGCATGGGAAGTTGCCGCCTGCAGGGCCGGTGAGGTCCAGTGCGCTGCCGCCGGTCGCCCGCTGCCAGGCACGCGCAGCGTCGGCGACGATGTGGCCGTCATGCTCGGGGGTCAGCCGTGGGTTCAGACCGGCGGCGCGGCAGATGTCGATGCGGTGCATCCAGGCGTCACGGGTGTAGACGATGTCGCCGAGGAAGCCGAGCGACGCCCAGCCGAGCGGGGGCGGGAACGGGAAGTGCAGGCCTCGGACTGCGGCGGGTGTGCGCGTGCGGGCGAGCAGGGCGCGTTCCGCGGCATCGGTCAGCCCTCGCCGCAGTTCACCGGTCGACATCCCGGCCCGCTCGCTCACCTGAACCTCGTTGACGGCGTCGAGCTGTCGTCGCTCACCCCTGACCCGGTGCCCGGCACGCTGCTGCCTCAGTTGCTCGCGCACCGAGGCTGATGCCTCCGCCGCACCGATCAGGTGGGCGACGATCTCACGTACGCGCCATTGAGTGCAGTCCGTCGGGGCATCCCACTGGCCCGGGGCAAGCTCGCTCAGAACCTCGTCGATGCGCTGATACTCCTCCGCTGCCAGCGTCATCCACTCTCGGTGGGAGAGCGCGGCACCGGTCATCTCGCGTCGTCGTCCACGTGTGCAAGGAACATGTCGGCCGCCTCGTCCGCGAGACTGGACCAGCGTGAGCCGCCTGGGTCGTTGGCGAGCTGTTGCGCGGCCAGGCCCGCGAGGAGCGCAGTCCACAGGTCGAGGTGGCGCGCCTCGACGATTCCGATCTCGGAGAATGCGTCGCGCATCCGCCCCCAGGCCGCGATCGCGGGTGCGTACGACTCAGCGGATGGTTCGAAGCCCGGGAGCGTGCGCTGGAACAGCAGCTGGTGCCGCACCGGATCGTCGACGCAGAACTCGAGGTAAGCGCGGGCTGCCGCGCGCAGGCGGGTGCGGGCTGTGCCACGGGAGGAGATCGCGGCCATCGTGGCGTCGAATACCTCAGCATCCGAGCGGAACAGTGCGTCGTAGATGTCATTCTTCGAAGCGAAGTAGGAGTAGAGGCTGGGGGCCTGGATTCCGACTGCCGCCGCGACCTGGCGCAGCGTGAAGCCGGAGAGGCCATGCTCGCCGGCGAGTTCGCGGCATGCTCGCAAGATCTCGTCACGCGCGGCAGCGTGCCGAGCATCCCTTCCTAACACCATCAGGCGACTGTAACAAAGTTCGGGCATGCATTGACAGAATCTAACTAGATTCATAATATCTAACTAAGTTAGGCAACTTGGCGACTGCGAGAGGGAGATGATGAGGATGCGCCGCATGCGGCACGGAGCAGCGATCGCGACGATGCTGGTGTTGACGCTGGGGCTCGCCGGCTGCGGCGCACCAGCGGCGAAGGGCCCTGCAGCGGACGGCTCAGCAGGGAAAGCAGGAGGAGCATCTCCCCGAGCTTCGACTGGACAGACGGCGACCCTGGAGCAGCAGGACGCTTCGACCGACGAGAGTGCGAGCGCCGGGTCCGGCGACTTCTGCGAAGCGGTCGAGGCCTTCAACCGCGTCCCGGACAGCGACACGATGAACGACGCCGAGCGCACGGAGGCGATCGGCATCATCGACGGGCTGCTGGCGATGTGGCCCGCCAGTACCCGAAGCGCGGCCGACATCTACTTCGGCGAGCTCCGCGACGTGCTCGTCGCGGGCGATGCCGTCGATCTCGACAATAGCTCCGAAGGGTTCAAGGAGGCCTTCGCAACGGTCTTCACCGTCGCCGCCGATGCTTGCTCTGGGGGCTTCGGCTGATGACGCGACCGCTCGACAACGGCGAGGTGGTGATCTTCGGTTGGCGCATCCGCCCAACCCTGGAAACGAGCAAGGTGGAGACAGGAGAACGGTGATGGATGCGGGGCTCAAGAAGGTCATCGATGACAACCTCGCTGCGGTGTCTGCGAAGCAGTTGGAGGTTGCCGTCGCGGGCTTCGCTGTCGACGGCGTTCTCATCGACCCCCATTATCCGGTGACGCGGATGGTGGGGAGGGAGGCGATCGCTGCTGGGCTCGGCTGGGTGTTCGGGGTGATGCGTGAGCTCAACTTCGAAGTGGACCGCTACTTCGGCAATGGCCCGGAGGGCGGAGCGATCGAGGTCACGTCTCGGCACGTGCTGGGCAATGGCCGTATCGTCGGGCTGCAGCAGATGTTCGTGATCGAGGCGCGCGGCGGGCTCATCACCCGCTGGCAGGCTTATGAGCCGTATGGACCGCACGGAATCGCCGGGCTCATTCCGCGGTTGGCCAGGCTGCGTCACGGGCGCTCGAGAGACTGACTGCCTCGCTCTGCGAGGAGTCGCTTGCCGGAAACGATCGTCTCGGCAAAGGCATTCCTGCAAATGCACCGTAGCCAGGTGCCCGCATTGCCCTGGCACGCAATGCAGGAGATGTGGGTGACACGCCGCATCCGCTGCCTCGTTTGGGCGCCGCGTCGCACTTTCTCCTGCTGGGAGAGCGTGGCGGTTGGCCGGGCATGGCCCGGTGGGTTCGAGAATCGAGAAGTATTAGCAACTTCGGTTGACGGTTGAGATTAGTCAATATATGTTGCTTATATGACTCCACAGCTTCCTTCGGCACTCGGTGGCCCGGCAGATGGCCTCGCGGCCGCCGTCGCGCTCAGGGTGTTGGCAGACCAGCTCGAAGACGCCGAGGTCGAGCGCGCGCTGCGCGAGGGGTGGTCGTGGCCGCAGGTGGCCGAGGCTCTGGGAGTCAGCCGCCAGGCCGTGCACAAGAAGCACGCGCGCCGGATGATCGAGGCCGGGATCGAGCTGAGGAGACGCAATGGATGACCTGAAGACCGATGGGACCAATTGGGCGCAGGCGTTCCGCGTCTCTCTCGCGAGGGCCAGGACCGAGGCGAGACGGGCCGGGTCGCGAACCCTGGAGGCAGAGCACCTCATCCTCGCGCTCGCGGCGGAACACGGTTCTGCACCCGCGAGACTGCTGGCTGAGATCGGGTTGGATCACGCGAGGCTGACGGATGCGTTCCGCGAGGAACGCAGGCAGAGTCTCGCCTTCGCGGGGGTCGATATCGCCCTTCCCGAAGCGAAGGAATGGCGTGGAACCCCGGTCTGGTCGAGCTCGGCGAAGAACGCCATCATCGGGGCGCACACCTTCGTGACGGAGCACGGCCGTCGCAGACTGACCTCCGTCGACCTGCTGGTCGGCATCCTGAAGGCCGATCTCGGCACGGTGCCCAGGGCACTTGCGCTGGCCGGCGTCGACCGCGAGGCGCTGATCGCCCGTGCGACCGCGTAGCGCGCCCACCCCTCCAGTCCCCTTTCTTTTCGCCGAGCGTGCCCGTTGGCGCCGACGGTGCTCTTGGAGTTAAACGGGCACGCTCGGCGAAAAGTACGCCGTCAAGCGGCGTGTGAGCGCCACGTAAGCGCCACGTAAGCGCCCTGTAAGTGCGTGCCCGCACTGTGGAAACCGACACAGTTTCCACAGAAAGGACACGCTATGTCCACCAGTTCAGAATGGGCCGTCGAAGCTCACGGACTCGTCAAGGTATTCGGCACCAACCGTGCCGTCGACGGCGTCGACCTCAGCGTTCGCACCGGCTCCATCTACGGAGTGCTCGGGCCGAACGGCGCGGGCAAGACCACGACGATCAGCATGCTCGCCACGCTCCTGCGCCCCGACGCGGGCACCGCGACGATCTTCGGCCACGACGTGCAGAAAGAGGCACAGATCGTGCGCCAACTCATCGGCGTGACGGCACAGTTCGCGTCCGTCGACGAGCGGCTGAGCGCATCCGAGAATCTCGTGATCTTCGGACGACTGCTCGGCCTCGGCCGGGCAGAAGCCAAGCGCAAGAGCGCCGAGCTGCTCGAGGAGTTCTCGCTCACCGAGGCCGCCAAGCGGCCGATCAGCAAATTCTCCGGCGGCATGCGACGCAGGCTCGACCTCGCGGCCAGCCTGCTCGCCCAGCCACCGCTCATCTTCCTGGACGAGCCGACCACGGGCCTCGACCCGCGGACGCGCGCGCAGATGTACGACACCATCCGTCGTCTGGTGTCCACCGGTTCGACCGTGCTGCTCACCACGCAGTACCTCGACGAGGCCGACCAGCTGGCCGACCGCATCGCCGTGATCGACAGTGGCAAGGTCGTCGCGGAGGGAACCTCCAACGAGCTCAAGGCCTCGGTCGGCGAGTCGACCCTGCAGCTCAAGCTCGTCGATCCGGCGGATGTCGAAGACACCAGGCGCGCGATCACGAGCGTTCTCGGAGTGGAGGCCACCGCCGCCTCCGAGCCAGGACGCATCACCGCGCCGATGACGAACCCCGACGCCGTCACCGACCTCTTCATCACTCTGCGTGAGGCGGGCATCCGTCTGGCAGAGATGTCGGTGCAGAAGCCCACCCTCGACGAGGTATTCCTCACCCTCACCGGTCACGGTGTCGACGACGCAACAGAAGCGGATGCCGCTTCCGAATCAGAAAGGGTCAGCGCATGACCACCACCATCACGCCGGGCGCGACCCGGAAATTGCACAACTACGTCGATTTCGAGCAGACCGTTCGCAACTCCTTCACGATGGCCTACCGCGGCCTGCTGAAGATCAAACGAACCCCTGAGCAGTTGATCGACGTCACGGTGCAGCCCATCATCTTCACCCTGATGTTCACCTACATCTTCGGTGGGGCGATCTCGGGAGACATCGCCAGCTACCTGCCGATCATCATTCCCGGCATCCTCGCGCAGACCGTCATCACGACCTCCGTCGTCACCGGCGTCCAGCTGCGCGAAGACATGGACAAGGGCGTGTTCGACCGCTTCAAGTCGATGCCCATCGCCCGCATTGCTCCGCTCGCCGGCGCCCTTCTCGCCGACACCGTTCGGTACCTCATCGCCACGACGCTCACCTTCGTGATGGGCTTCATCATGGGGTGGCGGCCCGATGGCGGCCTCGGCGGCGTCGTGCTCGCAGGTCTCCTCGTCATCGTCTGCGCCTGGGCCCTCAGCTGGATCTTCGCCTTCTTCGGCGTGATCGCGCGCAGCGCCTCGAGCGTGCAGGGCATCTCGTTCCTCATTCTGTTCCCGTTGACATTCCTCTCGAACGCCTTCGTCCCGGTCAACACCATGCCCGACTGGCTGCAGGGCTTCGTCAACGGCAACCCGGTGTCGCACCTCATCACAGCGGTGCGGGAGCTCACCAACACCGGGGCGGTGACGGGGGACCTGTGGCTCGCACTGCTCGGTTCCGCCGTCGTCGTGGCGATTTTCGCGCCGCTTACCGTGCGGGCGTATATGCGGAAGGCGTAGTTGGTTCTCGCGAGCGTATTGAGGCCCCTGCGAGTTGCTCCGTGGGGGTGTCGATACGCTCGTTCCTCGCTACTCGACCGGTGGGGGCGTTAGGCGATGTACATGACGACGGGGTCGCGGAGCAGTTCGCAGGCGAGGGCGACGGCCTGCTTCGGGGAGAGCCCCGCGACGGATGCCCTGGCCGCGTCGACCGAGGATGTCCCGTGGGCGGCGACCGCCTCATCCACCTGCCTCGCGTGGTTCAGTGACGGCATATCCTGCCGGCCGCCCATCGCCTCGGCGAGGAACAGCAGACGGAGTCCTATCTCGTGCAGGCGCGCGGCGTTTTCGCCCGACTTCGATCGCAGCCAGGCGGAGATCCCGACGATCGACGCACCCATGACGGGTAGGTCCATGAACTCTCGGCGAGTCCTGCTCGATACGAGCACGCGTATCCGCACCCGGTGGGCGAGCGTGTCGAGGTACGCGGAGTCGGCCGACTCGGCGCGCGCGTGGGCGCAGAGGCAGGCCGCGGCCATGATGACATACCAGGGCGCCATCCGCCCCTTCTCCCGGCCGAAGGAATCGACCGAGGTGCGGTAGAGCTCGAGGCCCTCGTCGGTGTGCCCGGCTCCGATCGCGAGTTCTGCGAGCCCGGCCCAGCCGATCGAGCGCAGGTCAGCGAAGTCTGGGCCGAGATCCTCGTCGCTCTGGGCGACGAAGCTGTCGAAGATGCCTCGCGCCTCCTCCGGCGCACTGCCGATCTCGTTCATCGCGATGACCCAGTTGAGCTGCTGCAGGTCCGAGCTCGCCTGCAGCGCGTTCATGCCGACGCGCGAGGTCTCCGCCCACTCGAGCGCCCGCTCGGTGTCGCCGTGCTGGCTGTACAGGTTCGCGAGTGCCTGCGCGGAGGTGGACTGCATCCACACGTCGCCGAGCGGCAGCGACAGGTCGTAGGCGCGACGCGATGAGGCGATCGCCGTGTCGAGTTCGCCCCCGTTCTCCTCCACTTGCGCACCCAACAGGGCGCCGAGCGCGGCCAGTCCGAGGTCCTCAGACTCGCGGGCTTCGGCCAACATCGTGAACGCCACCTGCGGCTTCGTGAAGACGAGGAACAGGTTTGACAGCGCCTCGATCCGCGGATCGCTTGCCGCGCCGAGTCGCTTCACCGCGCGCAGGCGGCCGCGGGCGAGCATCGCGTTGCGCGTGTCGCGGACGAAGGCAGCGGCCGCCACAACCATGTAGCTGGCGATCGCGGCTGTCAGATGGGCGGCATCGGGAACGTAACCCCTGGTGGCGCCCAAAACCGCGCTCGTGAAGCCGCCGATGTCCGAGTGCGCGCCGCGCATGGCCCAGTAGTAGGCGAGGGTTGCGAACACGGTGACCACCGCATCCGCACTGTCGTCATCCAGGGCGGTGCGCAGTACGGCGACCAGATTGTCCTGCTCGAGAGCGAGCAGATGGAAGGTGCGAACTTGACCGGTGCTGCCGAGCGACTCCATGAGCGCTCCGGCGAACGATTCCGCCCACTCGGCCATGGCGGCCCTCACCGCGAGGTCTTCCCCGGCATCCACGAGCGCCATCTCGCCGAACTCGCGCACGGTCTCAAGCATCCGATAGCGCATGAGTCCCGTCGACAGACTCTCGGATGCAGAGACGAGCGACTGGGCGACGAGCCCATCGAGGGCGTCTGTGACATCCCTGCTCTCGGCATCGTGCCCGACGATCTGGGCGGCCTCCGCGCTGAACCCGTCCGGGAAGCGGGAGAGCCTGCGGAGCAGTCTGCGCTCGTCGTCGCCGAGCAGGTTCCAGCTCCAGTCGATCACCGCCAAGAGGGTGCGATGGCGCTCCGGTGCCGTGCGCTCGCCACTCGTCAGCAGGGCGAAACGATTGCTCAGGCGGCGTTCGATCTCTTCGACCGACATCGAGCGCACGCGGGCGGCGGCCAATTCGATCGCCAGCGGCAGGCCGTCGAGTCTGGTGCAGAGCCGGGTGATCGTCCCGAGGGGAAGAGTCACGCCGGGCCGGGCGGCGAGCGCCCGCTCCGTGAACAGTTTCGCCGCCGGCCCGAGGCCGGATTCCTCATCGCCGCTCGCCAGCGAGTCGAGCGGATACACGCTCTCGCCACTGATCGCCAGCGGCGACCTGCTGGTGGCGAGGATGCGCACGGTGGTCGTCGAGGCGAGGATGTCTGCGATCCAGGCGGCAGCGGCATCCACGATGTGCTCGCAGTTGTCCATGATCAGGAACGTCTGGCGCTCGCCCAGCACGGAGAGGATTCGCTCCCGCACGTCGAGCCGCACGCCCGGGTCGGTCAGTTTCAGGCTGCTCCCACTCGCCTCCCGGATGCCGAGGGTCGAGCCGAGCGCGAGCGTCACGTCGTCGCCGGAGCGTACGCTCGCCAGCTCGACGACGATGACGGCGGCGTCTCCAGCTCGGTGCGCGAGCTCCTGCGCCAGGCGCGTCTTTCCGAGCCCGCCCGGCCCAAGAATCGTGGTGAGGCGCGAGGAGCCCATGAGGCCCTCGAGCGCCCGGAGGTCACCGTCACGCCCGATCAGGGAGTTGGGCGCCTCGCGAAGGCCGATGCGCAGGCGGTGTGCCGGTTTCTGCGCGGGCGCGGGAGCGTCATCCCGCAGCAGCTCGGCGTTGAGGTCGACGAGCGCGGCGGAGGGGGAGCTACCGAGCTCGTCGCGCAGCGCGGTGCGAAATGCCGCGAAGGTCGCCAGGGCGTCGTTGCGGCGGCCGACACTGGCGAGTGCCCGCATCAGCAGGAGGTGAAGCTCTTCGTCGAGGGGCGCTGCGGCGCACAGCGACTCCAGGTCGGCGATCACCTCCGCCGACTGCCCCAGCCGGAGGCGACTTTCGATGCGGATTCGCTGCAGCTCGGAGCGCAGCGTCGTCGCCCTCGCACGAAGGTCGTCCGCAGGCCCCTCGGCGAGCTCGATGCCGGGCTCAGCGCGCCAGAGGGCGAGGGCCGCAGCCGAGTGCGACTCGGCCGCGGTGAAATCGTCGCTCGCGGCGGATGCCCGTGCCGCATCCCGAAGTCGACCCGCTGTCGCGAGGTCGGTCAGGTCTGTTTCTTCGTTCCCCGACGCGCGCCCGGCGAGCGCATATCCTCCGTTCGCCGAAACGAGCAGCCCGTCCGCGCACTCCGCGCGCACGCGGGACACCAGGGTCTGCAGCGCGGCCTTGCTCTGGCGCGGTGGCTCGTCGCCCCAGAGTTCGTCGATCAGCGCAGCGGCAGACAGCGCACCGCCGCGCGCGATTGCGAGCGCAACGATGAGGCTCTTGCCGAGAGTACCGGAGGGTTCCACGAAGGTGCCCGAGCGGCCCTCGACGAGCACGGGGCCGAGCACGGCGGCCCGGATGCCCGAGACCTGGTCGACCGTGGCACCCACACTCACTGCTCCGGGCGCGTCGTCGCGCGTGGAGTCTGTGCGTGCGGTTGAAGCCATTCCGCTGATTTTAGCCGCCGAGAGCATCCGTTCCATCCTCCCGCGGGCGTATCGTGCCGCACCCACTTCGTTGGCGGGCGGGTAACGAAGAAACGGCCAGCGCGCGAAAGGCCCTAGATTTGTAGCGCGCACGAACGTGCGACCGACCCGGGAGGTCACCATGAGCGAGTCAGACGCGGCCTCGGAGCTGCGCAGCCTGCGCAACAGCATCGACAACATCGATGCGGCACTCATCCACCTGCTCGCCGAGCGGTTCAAGTGCACGCAGCAGGTTGGCCATCTCAAGGCCGCGAACGGCATGCCGCCGGCCGACCTCGAGCGTGAGAGCCACCAGATCGCCCGCCTGCGCGACCTCGCCGTGGAGTCGCGCCTCGACCCGGCGTTCGGCGAGAAGTTCCTGAACTTCATCGTCGCGGAGGTCATCCACCAGCACGAGCAGATCGCGAGCACAGGCTCGGTCACCATCGCCGCGGACCCCAGCTTCGACGAGCCAGACGAAGACGCGTGAGCTGGGACCCGATCGACCTGCCCCCGCAGCCGGGCAGGGTCTTCGTCGTCACGGGTGGAGCATCCGGCATCGGCTATTTCATCTCTGAGCAGCTCGCCCGCACCGGTGCGAAGGTCATCGTCGCGGGCCGCAACAAGGCCAAAGCGGATGTCGCCATCGCGTCGATCGCAGGGCACGCGCCCGGTGCGGACGTCGGCTTCGTCCACCTCGACCTCGGTTCCTTCGCCTCGGTCCGTACAGCGGCGGCAGAGCTGGCCGCACTCGGACGCATCGATGCGCTCATCGAGAACGCCGGCGTGATCATGCCGAGCCGGGAGCGTCAGGAGACGGTCGACGGCAACGAGCTCATGTTCGGCACCAACCACCTCGGCCACTTCCTGCTCACGGCGCTGCTCTACCCGACCCTGCGTGCGACACCGGGCAGCCGGGTCGTCACAATGGGCAGCGGATCGACGCACCTCACCCGCATCGATCTCGACAACCTGCAGAGCACGAAGAACTACTCAAGCTGGCGGGCGTACGGGCAGTCCAAGCACGCCACGCAGTCCTTCGGCTTCGAGCTGGATCGCCGCCTGCGCGCCTCCGAGAGTCCGGTGACCGCGCTCGTCGCGCATCCGGGTGCCGCGCAGGACGCCAAGAGCCCGTTCCGTGCGGGCATCGTGGAGCCGACCCTGCTGCAGCGGATGCTCGGTCTCGTCTACGTGATCGCCCGAGGCAAGAGCACGGCCGCCTGGCCGATCGTGCGCGCCGCCCTCGACCCGGATGCGCGGGGCGGCCAGTACTGGGGACCGCGCCTGCTCACCCCGATGCCGTCGCTCGTGAAGCCGGCCAGGGTCAGCCAGGAAGAGGTGCTCGGCCGCGCGCTGTGGGCGCGCTCCGAGGAACTCGTGGGGCAGACGTTCGAGGTCTGACCGGGGTCACTCGCGGGCCGACGGCAATGTCGGAGATGCGGAGACACGCCGCGTTATCTGGCCGATTCTCGCGGCGTGTCGCAATTCATCCGTCGTTACCGCCGAGACGCGAGTAGCCCGCTCTACTGCTCGCGGGCGCGCTTCGCCGCGCGATCCGCCTTCACGCGGGCGTTCTCGTCCTGCACCTCGGCGTGAGTCGCGCGCTCGGCCACGAGCCAGGCGGGAGGGCTCTTCAACAGCTCGGTGATGTCATCCGTCGTGAGCGGTTCGGTGACCCCGGCGCGCGCGAGGCCGGAGATCGAGACGCCGAGCTTGCGGGCGACCTCTGGGCGAGGATGCGGTCCGGTGCGGCGCAGCTCGACGAGCCAGACGGGAGGCTCGGCAATGAGCGCGTTCAACTCGGACCGGCTCACGGGGGAGTCGCGAAACTCTGCGGGGGCAGCGGGCAGGTAGATCCCCAGCTTCTTGGCCGCGGTCTCCGCCTTCAGGAACTGCGGCTTCATTGACTGGTCTGATCGCTGCTCGCTCATCCGGCCAGCGTATCCGCTGCGTTAGCCTGTGGAAAATGAATGCCGGTGCGCGATCGACCTGGGAGCTGATGAAGATGGCCGAGAGCGACTCCGTCGATCATCTCGCGATCACCTACGTCGCGGGCGTGACGCTCAGCAAGTGGACGCACATCTGGAAGGAGCGGCGGCCGGATGTGCCGCTCACCGCCACCGAGGCGACGGAGAGTGAGCAAGTGGCCGTTCTCCGCGACGGGCGGGCGCAGCTTGCCTTCGTGCGGCTGCCGATCGATGCGAACGGTCTGAACGTCATCCCGCTCTACCGCGAGGTCGCCGTCGCCGTTGCCGCGAAGGACCACGCGATCGCGGCGGCCGACTCGCTCGTGCTCGCCGACCTGGCGGGCGAGTCCGTGAAGACCGGCTCGATGTTCGGGCGCGCGGACTTCGACCTCGTGGCCGCCGGGGTCGGCATCCTGATCGTGCCGCACTCGATCGCGCGCCTGCAGAGTCGCAGGGACCTCGTGTCGAGACCCGTGACGGATGCCTCGACGACCCAGATCGCCGTGGCCTGGCTCGCAGACCCGCATCCGTCTTCTGTCGCCTCCCTCATCGAGGAGTTCATCGGTATCGTGCGCGGCCGCACCGCTCGCAGCTCTCGTTCTGCGGTCGTGGACGAGGCATCCGCGGCGAAGCCCAAGCGCAGCGGAAAGGGCGCAGCGCGCTCACCGGCGAAGCCACAATCGGGGAAGCCCGGCGGTGCATCCTTCGCCCAACGGCGCAAGAACGCGGCCGCCCGCAAGAAGCGTCGCCCCCACTGACCTGACCTGCCGGATGATCGTTGGCGATTTCCGCCCCAAAATTCGAGTCTTAGGGCGGAAATCGCCAACGATCCTGCCGCTGCCGGGCTGACCAGGCGGGCCGCGGCTCGGCTACAGTTGCACTCACCCGAATCGAAGGCGATTGATGAGTACTGGCCCGTCGGCCACGCGTCGGCATTACGCGATGGATCCGCTCCCGAAGCCGCTGAAGTCCCTGCCACCGAGGGACCGCGGTCGCGGCCTCGCCCTCGCCTACGTTCTCGTCGGACTGTTCGCCGCCGCCGCATCCGGGTCGCTCTTCCTGAGGTTTGTGCAGGATCAGCTGCACTACGGCTGCAAACCGGCGCCGGGTATTGCGATCGGATACGTGTGCCCGGGGACGCTGCCGTACCTCCCGTTCGGCCTCACTGTCTTCGGTGCGTACGCGGCCGTCGTTGTGCTCGCGTCACTCCTGCTGGCGCCACCGGTGCGGCGGTCACGGCTGCGGCGGATCCGCGCCCAGCTGCTCGCCGTCGTCGCGCTTCTGCCGAACATCGTCGTCGCCTACGTGATCGGATACGTGAACCCCGGTAGGAGCGAGTGGGTTCAGCATCTGACGCTGCCCATCGCCATGTTCGGCATTGCGGCGCTGTCGATCCTGTTCGCGGCGGTGGTGCCGATTCGGCTCGCCCTGTGGACCTGTGTGTTGATCGCGATGGGATTGTGCGTCGTGGCAGCCGTGATCCAGCCGGGATTCATGCCGAACGTGTCAGTGACGTTCGGCATCCTTGTCGCGGTGCTGATCCTCGACTACCGGCGCTCGCTCATCAAGTAAAGGCGTCAGGCGCCGACGACGGGGCCGAAGTGCGTCGGGAGGGTTCCGCGGTGCACGCGGCGCAACTCGTCGATGGAGAACGTGAAGTAGTCCTGCACCTCGAGCGCTCCCTGGCCTGCCTCGGCCGAGGCATCCGTCACCCCGATGCGCAGCACCGGATAGCCGCGGCCCTCGCACAGGCCCACGAACTTCACGTCGTCCTCGCGGGGAACACTCACGATCACGCGGCCGGTCGACTCACTGAACAGCGCCGCCGTCGCATCCACGCCGTCGCGCTGCATGATCTCGGTGATCCACACGCGGGCGCCGACGCCGAAGCGCAGCACGGCCTCCGCGAGTGCCTGCATGAGGCCGCCGTCGCTGAGGTCGTGCGCGGAGGCGAGGATGCTCTGGCTGCCACCCGCGCGGATGAGTGCCGCCAGCGCCGCTTCGGCCTTGAAGTCGACGAGTGGCGGATGCCCGCCCAGGTGATCGTGGATCACCCCGGCCCACGCGGAGCCGTCGAGCTCCTCGCGCGTGATGCCGAGCAGGTAGATGTTGTTGCCTTCGTCCTGCCAGCCACTCGGGATGCGCTTCGCGACATCGTCGATCACGCCGAGCACCGCGGCCACCGGGGTCGGGTGGATGGGCTCGCTGCCGGTCTGGTTGTAGAAGCTCACGTTGCCGCCCGTGACGGGGATCTCCAGTTCGAGGCATCCGTCTGACATGCCTTCGACGGCCTCGCTGAACTGCCACATCACCTCGGGGTTCTCCGGTGAGCCGAAGTTGAGGCAGTCAGAGACAGCGACAGGGGTCGCGCCCGTGACGGCGACGTTGCGGTACGCCTCGGCGAGGGCGAGCTTCGCACCCTGACGCGGGTCGAGCTGGCAGTAGCGTCCATTGGCATCCGAGGCAATCGCGAAGCCGAGACCGCTGCCCTCGTCGACGCGGATCATGCCGCCGTCATCCGGAAAACTCAGTGCCGTGTTGCCGCCGACATAGCGGTCGTACTGGTCGGTCACCCATTCCTTCGAGGCGAGGTTGGGGCTGCCGAGCAGCGCGATGGCCTGCTCGCGGAGCTCCTCCGGCGTCGTCGCCTTGGAGAGCCTGGATGCCGAATCCGCCTGCAGCGCGTCGATCCAGCTCGGGTAGGCAACGGGCCGGTCGTATACGGGCCCATCGACCGCGACGGTGCGCGGCAGCACGTTGACGATCTCTTCGCCGTGCCAGTTGATGATGAGCCGCCCGGTGTCGGTGACCTCGCCCAGCACGCTCGTCTCGACATCCCACTTTGCGGTGACGGCGAGGAAGCCCTCGAGCTTCTCGGGAGTCACGACCGCCATCATGCGCTCCTGGCTCTCCGACATGAGGATCTCCTCCGCGGTGAGCGAGGGGTCGCGCAGCAGCACCCGGTCGAGCTCGATGAACATGCCGCCGTCGCCGTTCGAGGCGAGCTCCGAGGTGGCGCAGCTGATGCCGGCGGCACCCAGGTCCTGGATGCCCTCCACCAGTTCGCCCTTGAAGAGCTCGAGGCAGCACTCGATGAGTACCTTCTCGGCGAACGGGTCGCCTACCTGCACGGCCGGACGCTTGGTCGGGCCGCCCTCGCTGAAGGTGTCGGAGGCGAGAATGGATGCTCCGCCGATGCCGTCTCCACCGGTGCGGGCCCCGAACAACACGACCTTGTTACCCACGCCTCGAGCGTTCGCGAGGTGCAGGTCTTCGTGGCGCAGCACGCCCACCGAGAGTGCGTTCACGAGCGGGTTGCCCTGGTACACCGGGTCGAACCAGGTCTCGCCGCCGATGTTCGGGAGTCCCAGGCAGTTGCCGTAGAAGGAGATGCCGGAGACCACGCCGTGCACGACGCGCGCGGTGTCCGGGTCGTCGATCGCACCGAAGCGCAGCTGGTCCATCACCGCGACCGGGCGGGCACCCATGGAGATGATGTCGCGGACGATACCGCCGACACCGGTCGCTGCCCCTTGGAACGGCTCTATGAAGGAGGGGTGGTTGTGCGACTCGACCTTGAAGGTCACCGCCCAGCCCTCGCCCACATCCACGACACCGGCGTTCTCGCCCATGCCCACCATGAGGTTCTTGCGCATCTTCTCGGTGGTCTTCTCGCCGAACTGGCGCAGGTATTTCTTGGAGCTCTTGTAAGAGCAGTGCTCGCTCCACATCACCGAGTACATGGCGAGCTCGCCGCTCGTGGGACGGCGACCGAGAATTTCGCGGATGCTGTGATATTCGCTCTCGGTGAGTCCGAGTGCGGCGTAGGGCTGTACCCGCTCCGGCGTGGCGATCGCGTTCGCAACGGTGTCGGCCTGCGCGCCCTGCCCCTGCTGGTCGAGCTTGTCGAGATCCGGGGACGATGATGCCGAGGCTGGGGAAGAAGTCACGTGGCGAAGAGCTCCTGAATCGAGGGCGTGCCGGAACACCGTAATTCTACCGGTGCCGGGCGCGCGTTCTCTCGTGTGACCGCGCCCGCGGCAGGCGTGACCTTCCCGCCGCAGTGGGCCCGTCGAAGGCGACTGCCTAGGCTGGTCTGATTGCACGTCGAAGGGAGATTCGCATGTTCGAATGGACCGACTGGCTGGGCACGCTTGTCGCGGCGGCGATCGCCGTGGTTGTTGTCGCGGCCGCGGCGCTGGTTCTCTGGGTGACCAACTCGCGCATCGACAAGAGAGCCCCGGCACTGCACGCCCTCATCGTGCGGCTGCGCGTGCGCACGCTTGTTCTTCTCCTGCTGGTGGCGCTCTGGGTAGCGGCGACGCTGACCGCTCCAGCGGAGTACTCGTGGTGGGTGGCGCTCTCGCGCACCTTCTTCATCGCGACGGTTCTGGTCGGGGCGTGGCTCGTGGCGGGACTCGCGTCCTTCGGGTTTGCACGGATGCTCGGTCGTGAGACCCTGACGGATGCGACGCTTCCCGAGATGCGCCGCATGCGCACCCAGCTGCTCGTGCTCCGCCGCCTGACGACCGTGCTCATCAGCATCGTCGCGGTCGGGGTGGTGCTCTTCTCCTTTCCCGAGGTGCGGGCGGTGGGCACGAGCGTGCTGGCCTCTGCCGGCATCGTGAGCATCATCGCGGGACTCGCCGCGCAGTCGACACTCGGCAACCTGATCGCGGGCATCCAGTTGGTCTTCAGCAACGCGATTCGCGTGGATGATGTCGTTGTCGTCGAGGGCAACTGGGGCAGGATCGGCGAGATCACCCTCTCGTATGTCGTCGTGAACGTGTGGGACGAGCGGCGACTGGTGCTGCCCTGCACCTACTTCACGAGCAAGCCGTTCGAGAGCTGGACCAGGAACAGCGCCCTCATCATGGGCACCGTGTACTTCGATGTCGACTGGCGATTTCCGGTGGAAGAGGCCAGGGCAAAGTTCATGGACATCGTGCAGGAGTCCGACTACTGGGACGGGCGCTCCGGCGGCATGGTGGTCGTGGATGCCGTCGGCGGGCACCTGAGCGTGCGGTGCACGGTCTCAGCGAAGGACTCCGGCGCGCTGTGGAACCTGCGCTGTCTCGTTCGCGAACGGCTCGTCGGCTGGCTCCAGCAGGAGCATCCGGACGCCCTGCCGGTGACGCGCGTGCTGATGCCCGAGGCGACAGCGGACCGCGATGGCGAGAGGGTCAACGACCCCACTCGGTAGGCGGTCCGAGGCTGACCAGCACCGTGAACACCACGGCGATCGCGACGATGAGGATCACGCCGAGCACGACGGGGTGGTTGAGGAACCAGCGCATCAGCCGGTCGATCCAGCCCTTGTCGCGAGGGTCATCCGTTGCCTCGAGCCGCCACTCGCCCTCGAGCATGCCCTTGCGCTCGAGCCAGCGGTCGAACGGGATGGTGGCGTACGGCACGATTGCGGTCGCGACGGCGAGCACGACCTGACCGATCTTCCAGCGCTGGTTCAGGCCGACGAGCGCTGCGGTCAGCGCGTAGCTGATGAAGACGAACCCGTGGATGGAGCCGCCGATCAGCACCGGCAGACTGCCGGCGTTCGCAACGTACTTCAGCAGCATCCCGGCGATCAGCAGCGTCCAGGTCACCGCTTCGGCAATGGACAGGACGCGGTAGAAGGAGCGCGGGGTCACGCGGCTGGGGGAGGTCATGGTTGTAGTCACTCCTTCATGCTGCCAAGGACCGCGGCGGTGCACATGGTCCGAAAGTTTGAATCTGGTGCGCGGCGGGAGAAACCTTCTCGCGGCGGGGGTCGTGACTCCCTCCGCGAGCACACTTCTCCCGCCACGAGGAAGGGGTGGAAGTGGTCAGACCGCGGCGAGGGCGCGGAGGGCGCTCGTGAAGAACGCGAGCCCGTCGATGCCGCTGCGCATGGCCGCGGCGGTGTCCGGGCCGAACCCGGGCTCGGTCGCGTGCTCCGGATGCGGCATGAGGCCGACCACATTGCCGCGGGCGTTCGAGACACCGGCGATGTCGTTCATCGAGCCGTTCGGGTTGACGCCGAGGTAGCGGAACACCACCTGGCCCTCGCCCTCGATGCGCTCGAGCTCGTCGGGGGACGCGATGAATCCGCCCTCGCCGTTCTTCAACGGGATGATGATCTCGGCATCGGTCTCGAACTCGTTGGTCCAGGCCGTGGAGGCATTCTCCACGCGCAGCACCTGGTCGCGGCAGATGAAGTTGCCGTGGTCGTTGCGCACGAGGCCGCCGGGCAGCAGATGTGCCTCGGTGAGCATCTGGAAGCCGTTGCAGATGCCGAGCACGGGCATCCCCGCGTTCGCAGCGGCGACGACTTCGCTCATGATCGGCGAGTGCGCGGCGATCGCGCCGCAGCGCAGATAGTCGCCGTAGCTGAAGCCGCCGGGAAGCACGATCGCGTCGACGCCGTTCAGACTGTGGTCGCCGTGCCACAGGGCCACGGGCTCCGCTCCGGCGAGATCGATGGCACGCTGGGCGTCACGGTCGTCGAGCGAACCCGGAAAGGTGATGACGCCGATACGCATCAGTGGGTCTCTCCGGCGACGCCGTGCACCACGATCGTCTCGCCGTCCACAGCTGTGCCGTCAACCGAGGTGCCGTCGACGGAGATGCCCACGACATCTTCGATGACGGAGTTGGAGAACATCTCGTCGGCGAGCGTGCGCACTTCGCCGAGCACGGCATCCGTCACCGGCCCGTCGACCGTGATCTCGAAGCGCTTGCCGATGCGCACGCCGGTGAAACCGGTCTTGCCGAGCCTGGCCAGTGCGCCTGCAACGGCCTTGCCCTGGGGGTCGAGCAGTTCGGCCTTGGGCATGACCTCGACGACGATTGTGGGCATCGCTGACTCCATAGAGTTCGCCTGTGGGTGGATGCCGCCAGTCTACCGGAGCGTGGATGGCTGACTGGTCGGATGAAGTCCGGCTCGTTCGGGGTCAGGCCTGGATGCATTCGTCGGGACAGCTTGTGATGGCGGGAGGATCGGCGTATATTCCACTTGGAATAATCGGCGGGGAATAGCTTTCGATGGGAGGCAGACATGGCGGCGAACGGTTCTGCGCTGGGCATCTCTGCCTTGGCGCTGCTCATGGAGCGTCCCATGCACCCCTACGAGATGTATCAACTGCTCATCCAGCGTCACGAGGACCGCGTCGTCAAGGTGCGGCCCGGATCGCTCTATCACAAGGTGCACTGGCTCGAGAGTCGTGGGCTGGTTCGCTCCACGACGACGGAACGGGAGGGCAACCGGCCGGAGCGCACGATCTACGAGATCACCGCGGAGGGTCGGGAGACTCTCGCCCTGCGGGTCGCCGAAATGCTCGCCACTCCGGTGAACGAGTATCCGGAGTTTCCGCTGGCCATCGGGGAGGCGCACAACCTGCCGAAGGATACCGTCGTCGAACTGCTTGGTCGGCGACTTGCCCTGCTGGAGGCTGACCTCGAAGAGATCGAGGACGGCATCCGAGAGACCGAGGCGAAGCAGGTCAACCCGGCGTTCGTGCTCAATGTGGGCTACTCCCACGCCATCCAGTCCGCGGAGGTGCAGTGGCTGCGCCAGCTGCTCGCTGACCTCCATGCCAATGTCATCCCCTGGCCGCACAATGACCAGGCCCCCCAACTAGTCAGCAAGGAATAACACATGCAGTCAGACACCCCCACGGCCGTGAGTCCGTGGCCGGCCCTGTGGGCCCTCGTGCTCGGGTTCTTCATGATTCTCATCGACACGACCATCGTGTCTGTGGCGAACCCCTCGATCATGACGGGCCTCAACACCGACATCAACGCGGTCATCTGGGTCACGAGCGCATACCTGCTCGCCTACGCCGTGCCGCTTCTGATCACCGGCAGGCTCGGTGACCGCTTCGGGCCGAAGAACCTCTACATGATCGGGCTCGTACTGTTCACGGTGGCCTCGGCCTGGTGTGGACTTTCCGACTCGATCGGCACGCTGATCGCGGCCCGCGTCGTGCAGGGCCTCGGCGCTTCGCTCATGACCCCGCAGACGATGGCGGTCATCACGCGCATCTTCCCGCCGGATCGGCGCGGTGCGGCCATGGGCGTGTGGGGCTCCGTGGCGGGCGTCGCGACCCTGGTCGGCCCGATCCTCGGTGGCGTGCTCGTCGACGGCTTCGGCTGGGAGTGGATCTTCTTCGTCAACGTGCCCGTCGGCATCGTCGCGTTCGTTCTGGCCTGGCGGCTGGTGCCCGCTCTCACAACGCACCGCCACCGTTTCGACTGGTTCGGTGTCGCGCTCAGTGCCGCCGGGATGTTCCTGCTCGTCTTCGGCCTGCAGGAGGGCGAGAGCTACAACTGGGGCACGATCGTCGGCCCGATCAGCGTGTGGAGCCTCATCATCAGCGGCATCGTCGTGCTCGGCCTGTTCATCGTGTGGCAGGTGTTCAACCGGGGCGAACCTCTTCTGCCGCTCAAGCTGTTTCGGGTTCGCAACTTCTCCGTGGCTAACGCGGCGATCGTCACGGTCGGATTCACCATCACCTGCATGTCGCTGCCGCTCGTGTTCTTCTTCCAGACGGTGCGCGGCCTCACCCCGACCCAGTCCGCGCTCATGCTCGTGCCGATGGCGGTGCTCTCCGCCGGGCTCGCGCCCGTTGTCGGCAAGATCATCGACCGCACGAACCCGCGGAACACCGCGTTCCTCGGGCTCGTCTTCCTCGCGATCGCGCTGTTCTGGTACGCGGCGATCCTCTCCCCAGGCGTGGACATCTTCTGGCTGCTGTTGCCGAGCGCCGTGCTCGGGCTCGCCAACGCGTGCATTTGGGCGCCCCTTTCCACGACGGTGACCCGCGACCTCACGCCGAGGGATGCGGGTGCGGGGTCCGGTGTGTACAACGTGACCCGGCAGATCGGCGCCGTGCTCGGCAGCGCATCCATCGCCGTGCTGATGCAGGCACGGCTCGCCGCTGACCTGCCGAAGAACCCCGCGGCGGGATCGGGCTCCGGCGGTGAGTTCGGGGCGCTCGGTGCGCTTCCGAGCTTCCTGCACGCCGGGTTCACCTCCGCGATGGCCGAATCACTGCTGCTGCCCGCGTGTGTGGCGATTCTCGGCGCGATCGTAGTGTTGTTCCTCGCGAAGCCGGGCAAGGTTACCGGATGGGATCGCCACGTTCCCGCGACCGCTGACGTGCCCGTGGTGTCGGGAGAACCGGCTCCGCAGGGCACGTAGCCAGAGCGATAGGCGTCAGTGCGAAGTGCGCTGGCGCCTATTGCGCGAGTTCGATCACGTGGTCGGCACGGTCCGCGCTCGCTCCGACCATGCGGGCGTTGTCTGCGTCGGGGCCGTTCGCCCAGGCGACCGCGGCATCCGGAGTCTTTCCGTACTGGATGTGACGCTCGATGAGCCGTGCCATGCGGATGTCGTGTTCGATCTTCACGAAGAAGCTCAGGTCGAGCAGCGCCGCGATCCGCTCCCACCCGCCGGAGTCGTGCAGCAGGTAGTTGCCCTCCACGACGATCGTTGAGATCTCTGGACCGAAGCTGAGCGCGTCGGGGAGCGCCTCCTCGATGGTGCGGTCGAAACCCGGCGCGAGCGTGGTCCTTCCCGGATTGCCCGAGAGCTGGATCAGGAGCGACACGAAACCGTCGACGTCGAAGGTGTCTGACGCGCCCATCCGGTCGCGCTTGCCGAGCTTCACCAGGGTGCGTTGCGGCAGGTGGAAGCCGTCCATGCCGAGCGTCGCGCTGCGCGGCCCGAGCAGCTGCACGAGCTTCTCCGAGATC
Source organism: Parafrigoribacterium humi (assembly GCF_040227205.1). NCBI lineage: Bacteria > Bacillati > Actinomycetota > Actinomycetes > Micrococcales > Microbacteriaceae > Parafrigoribacterium > Parafrigoribacterium humi. The sequence continues at coordinate 113,521 of NZ_JBELOA010000005.1, forward strand.
GTGGTCTTGCCTGCCGCGGGTGGGCCGACGATGCCGACGAGGATGCGCTGCTTGCCGCTCTCCCTGCTCGACTCCTTGATGAGCCTGGCGACGGCACCAAGACTTGTGACGGTGCTCACTCGGGCGTCTCCTCGTTCGTTGCGGAAATCACTCGGTCGAGCCGCGCCGCGGCGCCGAAATCGCTCACCACACCGAGTTCCCCCACAGCTGAATGTTACTGGGTGGCATGCACCGAGATCGTGTTGGCCCACGGGTCGTCGAACGTGAGTGACCTGCCGTCGTTGCGGGTCTGGATGCCGTGGTGCGACATCCGCTCGCCCAGAGCCCCGAGGTCGTCTGCACCCGGCACCTCGATGTCGATGAGGCTCAGTCCGAGAGCCCGCTGGCGCGGGCCTGCACCCTTGGAGTTCCAGGTGTTCATCGCCATGTGGTGGTGGTAGCCGCCCGCGCTCACGAACAGCGCAGAGCCTGCCATCTGCGCGGTGGCCTCGAAGCCGAGCTGGTTCACGTAGAACTCGCGCGCGGTCGCGACATCGCCCACCTGCAGGTGCACGTGGCCGACCTTCGCGCCGCCGATGACCGGCTCGGCCACTGCGTTCTCGGTCAGGTGTTCCTGAAGGAAGGCGTTGGGGTCGAGATACAGCGTGGACATCTCGATGCTGCCGTGCGTCCAGCTCCAGGTCGTGCGATCACGATCCCAGTAGAGTTCGACGCCGTTGCCCTCGGGGTCGGTAAAGTAGAAGGCCTTGCTCACGAGGTGGTCTGAGCTGCCGGTGAAGGTGTTCGGATGCTTCTGCGCGACCGAGTAGACGGCTGCGGCCAGCGCCGCTTCGGTGTCGAACAGGATGGCCGTGTGGAACAGCCCGGCCTCGCGCTGGCTCGCGTGCGTCAATTCCGGTGCGTGCTTGAGGATCATGACGGGCGTTGCGCCGCGCCCGAGCGTCACGGTGTCGCCGGCCTCGCCTGCTGCCCCCTGGCTGAGCACCCGCAGTGATACGGCGTCCCGGTAGTACTTGGTCATCGCGTCGAGGTCACCGACGAGCAGGGTCACCGGTCCCATCGAGGTGTCTGCTGCGAGGAGGTCGGAGTCGTTGTGCATGTGAGTGCCTTTCGGTCTACACAGGACAACTTAGTTGAAGCTTTAACTATTCCGCAATGGGGTGACGAATCTGCCGACGTTCGCCACCGCTGCGCATGAGGTTTCTCGCCACCCGCACGGAACGAGGGAGATTTTCGGCGTCATCCGCTACTTTCTCCTCCTTTTCGGTGGCCCTACTCGCAGCCCTCGCAGATGGTCGTCGCGGCAGGGTCGACCGGCACGACGATGTCATCCACCCCCGAACTGTCGATCGGGCGAGCGGATGACCCGGTCAGCCGCTCGATCAGCTCCCGGTAGCGCGCGGCGGTCTGCGCGACGATCTCCGGCGGCAGTTCGGGCGGGGTGCCGGTCTTGTCCCAGTGCGCGGCGAGCCAGTTGCGCACGATCTGCTTGTCAAAGCTCTCGGTGCGGTTTCCGGAGGCGTAGACGGCGGCATCCCAGTACCGGCTCGAGTCGCTCGTGAGCACCTCGTCGGCCAGCGTGATGACACCGGTATCCCGGTTTCGGCCGAACTCGAACTTCGTGTCGGCAAGAATCACGCCGCGCTTCTCGGCGATGCCGGATGCTCGTCCGAAGATCTCGAGGCTGAGCTCGCGCAGAGCGGTCGCGGCCTCCGCCCCCACGAGCTCGACCGTGTGCTCGAACGAGATGTTCTCGTCGTGCTCGCCCAGCTCGGCCTTAAACGCCGGAGTGTAGATGGGCTCGGGCAGACGGTCCCCGTTGGAGAGGCCCGCGGGAAGGGCGATCCTGCACACGCTCTGCGTCTGCTGGTACTCGGCCCAGCCGCTGCCCACGAGGTATCCGCGCACCACACACTCGATCGGGAACATGTCGAGGGAGCGCACCAGCATGGCGCGGCCGGCCACGGCATCCGGAATCAGGTCTGCAACGGTGTCGCCAACCAGCTCGTGGTCGGCCACGAGGTGGTTCGGGATGCCATCCAGCTGATCGAACCACCACAGGCTCAGCGTCGTGAGCAGTTCGCCCTTGCCCGGGATGCCGGGAGAGAGCACGAAGTCGAACGCGCTGACCCGGTCGCTCGCCACCACGAGCACCCGCTCGGCGGTGTCGAGACTCTGACCGTCCTCGACGTAGAGCTCGCGCACCTTGCCGGAGTACACGGGGGTCCAACCGGGCAGGGTCTTGTCGTCGCTAGTCACACCTTCATTATTCAGGAGGTGGTGTGGCGGATGTGCGTTCGCCCGCCAAGCACGTGTCACTCCAGCCCCAACAGTCCCTTCACCTCCTGAATAACGAGAACCATGGGGTGACGGATGCGCGATCGGCCTAGTCCGCGACGCGGGCCGCGATGTCGGAGCGGTACTGGCCGCCGTCGAGCTCGATGGCCTCGAGCGCGAGGTAGGCGCGGGAGCGGGCCTCGGCAAAGTCGGATCCGGTGGCGACGACGCTCAGCACCCGGCCGCCGGTGGCGACCAGGTCGTCGCCCGACACGGCGGTCGCGGCGTGCGCGATCGTCACCCCGTGGATGGCGAGGGCGGTGTCGAGTCCGGTGATCGTGCGGCCCGTGATGGCGGACTCTGGATAGCCCTCGCTGGCCAGCACGACCGTGACGGCCACGTCATCCGAGAACTCCGGCCTGGGCAGTCCGCCGAGGCCTCCGGTCGCCGCGGCGAGCAGCAGACCGCTCAGGGGGGTCATGAGTCTCGGCAGCACGACCTGGGTCTCGGGGTCGCCGAAGCGGGCGTTGAACTCGATGACTCGGATGCCGCGATCGGTCACGATCAGTCCGCAATACAGCAGGCCGACGAACGGCGTTCCCTCGGCAGCGAGCTGACGCACGGTCGGCAGCGCGATGGTGTCGATCACTTCGTCCACGAAGCCGGATGGAAGCCACGGAAGCGGCGAGTACGCGCCCATTCCGCCCGTGTTGGGGCCCTCATCCGCGTCGCCGAGCCGCTTGTAGTCCTGGGCCGGCGAGAGGGGCAGCACAGTCTCCCCGTCGGAGAGCAGGAAGAGCGACACCTCCTGGCCGGCGAGGAACTCCTCGACGAGCACGCTGCCGTGGGAGAGCCAGTACTCGGCGTGGGCGAGCGCGGCGTCGCGCTCCTCGGTGACGAGAACGCCCTTGCCCGCGGCGAGCCCATCGGCCTTCACGACGTAGGGGGCGCCGTAGGCGTCGAGCGCGGCGGCCACCTCGGTGATGTCGGATGCCCGCACGGCCTGGCCGGTCGGAACGCCCGCCTCCTCCATGATGCGCTTGGCGAAGGTCTTACTGCCCTCGAGCTGGGCCGCGGTCTTGCCCGGACCGAACACCGCGATGCCGCGTCTGCGCAGCTTGTCGGCAACGCCGGCGACGAGTGGCGCCTCCGGCCCGATGACGACCAGCTCGATCGCATTGTCGAGGGCGAAATCCGCGACGATGTCGCCGTTGCTGGGGTCGAGGGAGATGACGTCGACATCCGCGGCGATGCCGGCGTTGCCGGGCGCGACGGTGATCTGGTGACCGGCATTCTCAGCCAGGAGTGCGGTGACGATGGCGTGCTCGCGCGCGCCGGATCCGAGGACGAGGATTCTCACCTCAACAGAGTACCGGCGCGGGAGGAGCATTGCCGTCGCCGTCCTGTCTTTTGGAAATTCAGGACTTTGGCGTCTCTTGCGTGCCATCCTGTGCCCTACGCCGAGGACGGGTGACCACAGTCCTGAATTTCCGTAAGGCACAGTCGTGGTCGTGTGCCCGCGCGCCGCGTGGCATCCCTGTCCCTCCGCGCTCGGCTACCGTTGGGGGTATGGCCAGGGCGCGAATCACGGATGCCGTCGGCGGCACCGCAGTGCGGGCTGCGCTCGCGACCGGAGCCGCCCGCGACGCCACTGCGACGGCCGTGCGCTACCTGCTGCAATTGCTCGCGGATGCCGCCCCCGGCAACTCCGTCGAGGTGCGCGTGCCGCCGTTCGGAGCGGTGCAGTGCATCGAGGGCCCCGGGCACACTCGCGGCACCCCGCCCAACGTGGTCGAGACGGATGCCGCCACCTGGCTCGCGATTGCAACCGGCGCCGAGCAGTGGGCCGCTGCTCGCGCGCGCGGCGTCATCGCGGCATCCGGTTCCCGTGCGGACCTCGGCGAACTCCTGCCGCTGAACTGGCAGCACGGCTAACCAGGCGCGGGCGTCAGCCGTCCGTGCCCAACGATGCGGCCTCTTGCCAACGATGCGCCTGTCATGGCGGCCGCATCGTTGACAAGACTCCGCATCGACTCCGCAAACTGAGCGGCTGGTGCGCAGCGAGCCATGGGACAATGGACACATGACCAACGTGAGTGAGAGCGGCCCCGAGCACGCCGACCCAACCGCGGCCAGCGCGGTCCGAGCCAGCGCAGCCGGAGTCAGCGCAGCCGGAGTCAGCGCAGCCGCGGTCGAGGTGCGCATCCGGCGTGCGCCGAAGATCTCGGTGTTTCTGATCCTGGGCGCCCTCGTCGGATTCCTCGGCACGCTCATCCTGACCGCGCTGCAGCCGGTCGACCCGGCCATCGGATTCGCCGCGCTGTTCGGCTACTTCCTCGTCTATGGCATCCCGGCTGGCGTCGTTGTCGGCGGGATCATCGGCGTGATATTCGAGTGGACGTCATACCGCGCCGCGAAGATCGTGCCCGCCGAACGCCTCGTGGCCGAGGAGACCGAGGAGCCCGAGGAGCCCGAAGCAGCGACCGAACGGCCCGAGCTGCCCGAAGTGGCAGCCGCGCAGCCCGAGCTGACAGACCAGCCGCACGGACTCAGCTGAGCTGGGTCTGCTCCACCCAGTCGAGATACTCCGGGGTGACCGTGCCGGTCACGTAGTCCCCGGTGAAGCAGCTCATCTCGAGGCTCTCGATGTCTGATCCCTCGAGGATGGCCGCCTGCATGTCGGCGACCTCCTGATAGATGAGGTGGTCGGCGCCGAGCTCGAGGTTGATCTCCGGGATCTTGCGCCCGTGCGCGATCAGCTCCTGCCGCGACGGCATGTTGATTCCGTAGACGTGGGCGAAGCGCACAGGGGGCGCCGCGGAGGTGAAGGTCACGGAGTTGGCGCCGGCCTCGCGCGCCATCTGCACGATCTCCTTCGAGGTGGTGCCGCGCACGATCGAGTCGTCGACGATGAGGATGTTCTTGCCCTTGAACTCGGAGCCCATCGCGTTGAGCTTCTGCTTCACCGACTTCTTGCGTTCGGCCTGCCCGGGCATGATGAATGTCCGTCCGACGTAGCGGTTCTTGTAGAACCCCTCGCGGTATTCGATGCCGAGCTTCTGGGCGACCTGCATGGCGGCGGGCCTCGACGAGTCGGGAATCGGCATCACCACGTCGATGTCGCCGGCTGGCGCGTACTGCGCGATCGTGTCTGCGAGACGGTTGCCGAGTCGCAGGCGCGCGTCGTACACCGAGATGCCGTTCATGATCGAGTCGGGCCTGGCCAGGTACACGTACTCGAACGAGCAGGGAATCAGGCGCGGATTCTTCGCGCACTGTTTCGAGATCATCTCGCCGTCGACGGCGATGAAGATCGCTTCACCCGGGGCGACATCCCGAACCACCTCGTAGCCGCCGCTCTCGAGAACCAGGGACTCGGACGCCACGACCCACTCGGTGTTCAGGAAGCCGCGCTGGCGCCGCCCCAGCACGAGTGGCCGGATACCGAACGGGTCACGGAACGCGAGCAGCCCGTAGCCGGCGATGAGCGCGATGGCCGCGTAGGAGCCCTCGACGCGCTCGTGCACGCGCTCGACCGCGGCGAAGATCTGGTCGGGGTCGAGGTCCGGGCCCGAGACCTGCTGCTGCAGCTCGTTCGCGAGCACGTTGACGAGCAGCTCGGTGTCTGAGCTCGTGTTGAGGTGCCTGCGATCGACGTGGAACAGCTCCTGGGTGAGCTCGCGCGTGTTCGTGAGGTTGCCGTTGTGCACGAGCACGATGCCGTACGGCGCGTTCACGTAGAACGGCTGCGCTTCGTCTTCGTTGTCGGCCGAGCCTCGCGTTGCGTAGCGGACGTGTCCGAGCCCGAGGGTGCCCGGCAGCGCGCGCATGTCACGGGTGCGGTACGCCTCGCGCACCTGCCCCTTGGCCTTGTGCACGTGAAATGCACGCCCATCCACCGTGGCTATGCCGGTGGAGTCCTGGCCGCGATGTTGCAGCAGCAGGAGGCTGTCGTACACCAGTTGGTTGGCGGGTTCCGAAGAAACTATGCCGACAATGCCGCACATTCGCGAGCAGTCTCCAGACCGTAGGATTGTGGTTGCTTGAGAACAGTCTTTCACGACTCTCCGACACGCGGGAACGGAACAAAACGGATGGCCAATAAGTACGCCGAAGCCGGGGTTGACACAGTGGCGGGCGACCTCGCGGTCGAGCTCATGAAGGCTGCGGTCACCAGGACCCATGGGCCGCAGGTCTTCGGTGGGGTCGGCGGCTTCGCCGGACTCTTCGACGTGTCATACCTGAAGTCATTCACACGTCCGCTCCTGGCGACATCGACGGATGGCGTGGGCACCAAGGTCGCGATCGCGCAGGCCATCGACAAGCACGACACCATCGGCCAGGACCTCGTCGGCATGGTCGTCGATGACATCGTCGTGGTCGGAGCTACGCCCCTGTTCATGACGGACTACATCGCCTGCGGCAGGGTGGTGCCCGAGCGGATCGCCGACATCGTCGCGGGAATCGCTCGCGGCTGCGCAGAGACCGGCACCGCGCTCGTCGGTGGCGAGACCGCGGAGCACCCCGGCCTTCTCGGCCCGGACGACTACGACGTCGCCGGGGCAGCCACCGGCGCGGTGGAGGCGGACGCGGTGCTGGGTGCTCACCTCGTGAACGATGGCGACGTCGTGATCGCGCTCGCGTCATCCGGACTGCACTCGAACGGCTACTCGCTCGTGCGCCATATTCTGGCCGGCCGCGACATCGGCTACACGGATCGGTCGGATGACCTCGGCGGCGTGGTCGGAGAGGTGCTGCTCGAGCCGACCCGGCTCTACACCTCGCCGCTGCTGCGTCTGCTCGAAGAGGCGCCGGGCACCGTGCACGCGCTCAGCCACGTCACCGGTGGCGGAATCGCCGCAAACCTCGCGCGCGTGCTGCCGCGGGGCTCCTGGGCAGAACTCGATCGCTCCACCTGGTCGCCCCAGCCCGTGTTCCGCGTGCTCGCCGAGATGGGCGGCATGCGCCTGGAAGACGCCGAGGGCACCTGGAACCTCGGCATCGGCATGATCGCGATCGTGGCAGCGGATGCCGCATCCGCCACCGTAGAGCGCCTCGTCACCGGCGGCATCCCGGCCTGGCGTGCCGGTACCGTCTCGACCGCGACGCACGATCTCACCGGTTTCGAGCAGGGTGCGAAGGGTGTGGACGGCGGAGCCGTGCGCCTCGTCGGCAGTTACGCCTGAAAGCTCAGACGGCCTTGTTCTTGCCGCCCTCCGGCTCGAACTCGTCTTCGGAGTAGCCGGTCGGTCCGTTGAATTCCGGCCACTTTTCGAGGTCTTCTTCGAGACGCTCGTTGGGCACGGGTGAGCCTGGAACAGAGTGCGTCAGTTCGCGTTCGAGCGCGTTGTAGTTGGTGTCCGGGCTGAAATACTTCAGCTCCCGAGCCACCTTCGTGTGCTTTGCTTTTTGACGGCCGCGCCCCATGGCTTGACCCCCTCACGATTACTACTCAGGCGAGCGATGATCCGCCCAAGATTGACCAACAAGGAACTTCCAAAACTAACGGCCCACTTTAGCATGCAGGGCAGTGCGACCCCGTTGAGCCGTCCTTCAGCGCGCAACGGTAACGTTGGGGGATGACCTTCGATGCCGCCGAAACCTCGGTCGTCGTCATCGGTGCCGGTCAGGCCGGGCTCGCCGTCTCCTTCTATCTGCAGCGCCTCGGGCTCGTGCCCGCAAAGGACTTCGTCGTGCTGGATCGCGGGCCGGGCACGGGCGGTGCCTGGCAATTGCGCTGGGAGGCCCTGCGCATCGGATCGGCACATCGCATCAACGACCTGCCGGGAATGGATGCGCTCGAGCTCAGCTTCGAGAACGCAGACCGATCGCTGCCCGCGAAGGATGTCGTGGCCGACTTCTACCATCGCTATGAGGAGTTCTACGGGCTGCAGGTGCGGCGCCCCGCCAACGTGACCTCGGTGTTCAACCGTGGCACCGGCCTCGTGGTCGGCTACCACGACAGCTCGGTGCAGGGTTCCAAGGAGATCGTCACCCAGATCGTCGTGAACGCGACGGGAACGTGGGGGTCCCCGTTCATCCCTTGGTATCCGGGGTTGAACGATTTCGCAGGGCGGCACGTCCACACCACGGATTACCACTCTGCGGAAGACTTCGCGGGCCAGAGCGTCGTGGTCGTCGGCGGTGGCACATCCGCGATCGGCTTTCTCCTCGAGCTGGAGAACGTCGCGTCGCAGCTCAGCTGGGTCAGTCGCAGACCGATCGAATTCCTCAACGAGGGCGAGCTCAACCTTGAGGCGGGCGCCGCGGCCGTCGCCATGCAGGATGAGGCCGCGCGGGCGGGCAGGGCACTGCCGAGCATCGTGAGCGGCACGGGCGTTCCTCGCACCAGGCGCATCCAATCGGCGATCGATCGCGGACTGCTCGACGCGAAGCCGATGTTCTCCTCCATCGAGCCGGATGGCGTGCGCTGGGAAGACGGAACCTTCCAGCCCGCAGATGCCATCCTGTGGGCCACGGGCTTTCGCCCGGAGCTGCGGCACCTCGCCCCGCTCAAGCTGCGCGAGAAGGAGGGCGGCGTCACGGTCGGGCAGGGCTCGTCGTGGAAGGATCCGCGCATCTTCTTCGCGGGCTACGGGCCGCAGGCGTCCACGATCGGTGCGAATCGCGCGGGGCGGCAGATCGCGCGCCAGGTCGTCGCCCAACTTTCGAACCTGTAGCCCAGACGGCCGGACGACGACCTGGCGTCACTCACGCCTTCTGCAGCAGCGCCTCGATCTGCAGGGCGACGAGGTCTGGCCGCGAGATGAACGGGTGATGGCCGGTCGGCAACTCGACGGCGCGCGTCGCGCGGGCGGCGTGGAAGCGCTGCAGCTCGAGCGAGGTGCTGCGATCCCGCCCGCAGACGATATAGGTGGAGTCGACTCCCTGCCACCCGGCGGCCGTCGTCGGGGTCATGAACGCGCCGGCTGCCTGTGCGGTCACGCGCTCCCAGCCCTGCTGCTGGGCCTCGGCATCCGCGTCCTGGAGGAAGCGGGCCGCGAACGAGGCCACGTCATAGCCGGAGGCGCTCAGCGTGCCGTCCCCGTTGTCGGCGATCGAGACCGGGTCGCTCTCACCGTCCATGATCGCGGCCTGCGACTGCCCGACATCCGGCAGGTACGACGACACGTAGAGCAGGTGCCTGACCGCGGGATGCTGCCCCGCTTCGGCGATGACGGTGCCGCCGTAGGAGTGGCCGACAACGATCGCGGAGTCGACCCGGTCGAGCTCGCGTCGCAGTGCCGCCGCATCGGCACCCAGGCCACCGGCCTGTTCTTCCGGGCTGGTCTCGCCGGTCGAGGGCAGCGCGAGCGCTCGGCTCCGGATGCCCGTGCGCTCCAGGAGCAGGTCGGCGGTGCGCTGCCACCACCACTGCCCGCCGCGTACCAGGGCGCCGTGGACGAAGATCAGTTCCATCGTGTTCCTTCTCGTGCCGGGCGAAAGGGCCCGCGAGTGTGACGTGCCTTTTCGTCAAGGCTACGGAGTCACGGGATGCCGCAGCGCCGATTCAGCGGTCAGCAGAATGTGGGATCGAAGCGGGCAGCGCGCTCAGCGGATGACGGCGAGCACGGCGAGGTAGCAGAGCGTCGCGGCGGCGAGGCCCAGCACCAGGTTCAGCCAGACGCTCGCGAACGCGGCGCGCATCCGGCCGTCGATCACGAGCTGCATCGTCTCGACCGACCAGGTGCTGAAGGTCGTGAGTCCGCCGCACAGCCCGGTGACGAGCACGAGCAGGAGGTTGGAGGAGACGCCGGTCTGCTCCGCGACCGCGAGCAGGCCGCCGCTCATGGCCGAGCCGACGACGTTCACGACGAGCACGGCGCGGGGGAAGGTGAGGTGTCTCGGCGGCCGGTGGCGCGCATCCGCGGCGGCAAAGGCGAGCGAGGTTCCGTAGCGCAACAGCGCTCCGATCGCGCCAGCAACCGCCACCGCGATGAACACTCCGACGCTCATTCGTCCACCAGGTCAGGCTCGGGCGGCAGGCGGTGGCCGACGCGGATGCCGAGCGTCGCCGCGGCGAACCCGAGCATCAGCGAGGCGAGCAGGTACGCAATCGCGAGCCACCACATTCCGTGCGTCGCCTCGGTGAGCAAAGAGGTGGCGAACGCGGAGAAGGTCGTGAACGAGCCGAGCATCCCGGTGCCGAGGGCGGCCTTCAGCCAGTTCGGGGTGCGCAGCCTGGTCCAGATGCTTGAGACCAGAACGCCGAGCACGAAGGCCCCCACGATGTTGACGGTCAGGGTGCTGACGGGGAAGCCGGTGGCCTCGTGCGGGATCAGGGTGTCGGCAGCGAGACGGATGCTCGTGCCGATCACGCCGCCGACGGCGACGGCGACGAACTCCCGCCAGCCGACCGTCACCTGCGCACTCCGGCCTTCGCTGCGCCGGCTTTCGCCTTGGGTGGGGTCGGGGCGGGCACGGCGGGCGGCAGCGGCTTGCGCACGACCGGGCGGCGAGGCTCACCGCGACGGGACTGTCCTGGCAACGGCCGGGACGGTTTCGCGTAGAGCTTCTTCGACGAGTCCAGCAGCCACGGCACGAGGGCGATGGTGACACCGTGACACAGCGCGAGCTTCTGGCGGATGCGCCTGGCCTTGTGGTTGTGCAGCAGGTGTTCCCACCAGTGGCCGACGATGTAGAGCGGCGTGTACACGGTGATGACCTCTGCACCGTATTCGGCTCGCCTCGCCTTGATGTACTTGATCAACGGCATGCTGATGTCGCGATACGGCGAGTCCACGATGCGCAGCGCGACCTTGATGTTCTGGTCGACCCACTGCTTCTCCAGCAGCGCGGTGGCCTCGTCATCGATGTTCACGTGCACGGCTTCGATGCTGGCATGCCGAGCGGCGATGGCGTAGTCGAGGGCCTTCAGCGTCGGCTTGCGCATGCCGCCGACGAGCACGATCGCGTGATCGCCCGTCGCACCGAAGGTCGTCGTGGCGTCGACCGTGATGTCACGCTCGACCCCCCTGTAGTAGCGGTTCACGCCGAGCATGAGCGCGAAGAGCACGGGCATGATCACGAAGACGATCCAGGCGCCATGGGTGAACTTCGTGATGGTGACGACCACGAGCACGATCGCGGTGAACAGCGCACCGGTCGCGTTGATCATGCGGCTGCGGATGACCTGGCCGCGGTGAGCGCAGCCCCTGCGCAGCATCCGGGTCCAGTGCACGACCATGCCCGTCTGTCCCAAGGTGAAGGAGATGAACACGCCGATGATGTAGAGCTGGATGAGCCTCGTGACATCGGCCTGGAAGAGAAGCTCGAGGATGATGGCGGCGAGGCTCAGAAGCAGCACGCCGTTCGAGTAGACCAGGCGGTCACCGCGCGTCTGCAACGACTTGGGCGCGTAGGCGTCGCGAGCGAGCACGGAGCCGAGCAGTGGGAATCCATTGAACGCGGTGTTCGCGGCCAGCAGCAGCACGAGCGCCGTCGCTGCCTGGATGATGTAGAACATGAACCGGCCGGCCCCGGGGAAGGTGGCTGCGGCGATCTGCGCGATCACGCTCGGCTGCGGCTGGCTCGCGCACTGCGCCCAGCCGACCAGGTCGCACGGCGCCTCCGCGTAGTGCACCTTGCTCAGCAGCGCGACGACGGTGATGCCGACGAACAGCGCGATCGCGATGCCGCCCATGAGCACGAGGGTTCGCTGGGCGTTCTTGATCTTCGGGCGACGGAAGGCCTGCACGCCGTTCGCGATCGCCTCGACACCGGTCAGCGCACTACATCCGCTCGCGAATGCGCGGAGCAACAGGAGCACGAAGCCGAGCTGGGTGAGTGTTTCCGGCTTCACCGTGTACGCGGCAGAGGATGCGATGGGCGTCTCGCCGAGTGCCGCCCGCACGAGCGCGGTCACAACCATCACGGCGATGCTGGCGATGAACAGGTAGGTCGGCAGCGCGAAGGTCTTGCTCGACTCGGAGACGCCGCGAAGGTTGATGGCCGCGAGCACGACGATGAAGAATACCGCCATCTCGACGCGAACGCCGTTGAGCTGGGGGAACGCGGAGATGATGTTGTCCACGCCACTCGCGATCGACACCGTGACGGTGAGGATGTAGTCGACCAGCAGGGCGGATGCGACGATCAGCCCGGCCTTCTCGCCGAGGTTCTCGTGTGCGACCTCGTAGTCCCCGCCGCCGGAGGGGTACGCCTTGATCAGTTGTCGGTACGAGGCGACCACGACGATGAGCAGCAGCACCACGGCGGCGGCGATCCAGGGCGCGAAGCTGAGGAACGCGAGACCACCGAGGGTGAGGATGAGGAGCAACTGTTCCGGTGCGTATGCGACGGAAGAGAGTGCGTCGCTGGCAAAGATCGGCAGCGCTAAGTGTTTCGGAAGAAGTTGTCCTTCGAGCTTTTCTGAGGACAGTGGTTCTCCGATCAGCCACCGCTTGGGCGACCGAACTTCGTTAGTCACGAGGAGCGACAATACACCTGTTGGGTACGCCGTGAATCACACTGTGTTCAGAGAACTCACAGACAACTCCAACCGACGGATGACGTCCGCTATTCCCGGCCTACCTCGTCAATGGAGAAGTGACTTTCTGATCGCGTCGAGCTGTGATTTCAAAGAGGTCACGATTTCGCTCGACACCTCGTGGCGCACCGCCCAGGCGCGCAGGTCCGCTCGCAGGTTGTGGCGGAACTCGTCCAGGGCCAGTTCCGCGTCACGCAGGTGGTTGGTGCTCGCCTGGTGCTGGGGCTCGGCCTGGGCGCTGCGGCCGGAGCCGCGCGCATCCGCTCGGGCATCGCGCGCCGCAGCGGCGAGGTCGGCGCGCAGCGACTTCATGGCCTCGTTGACGCTCGACCGCACCTCGTTCGCGAGCCTGCGTACGGAGTCCGTGACGTCGCTCTCGATGTCGTCGAGCTCGCCCCTGCGGGCATCGAGCTCGGCTCGCCCGGCGGCCGTGATCGTGTACACGGTCTTGCGGCCATCCGTGGTCTTCGTGACGAGACCCTCGTCTTCGAGCTTGGCGAGCCGGGGGTAGATCGTTCCGGCGCTGGGGATGTAGGTGCCGCCGAAGCGTTCCTCCAGGGACTGGATGAGGTCGTAGCCGTGCATCGGTGCGTCGGCGAGGATGCCCAGCAGGTAGAGGCGCAGGTGTCCGTGAGCGAAGACGGGCGGCGTCACGACTGCACCGTCGCGCCGTGCAGTACGGCGACGTTTCCGGTCACGGTACTCGCTGTGAAGTCGAGCCAGTGGCCGTCGAGTTCGCCGTATCTGCCCGTGTACGAACCGCGGATGCCGGTGACCTCCGAGTCGTCGAGCTGCAGTTTTCCCGCGACGGTGTTGATCTTGTACCTGGCCGGGAAGCCGGCTTCGAGACGCACGGTGACGTTGCCGGAGACCGTGTTGATTCTCGCTTCGTCCGGGGTGCCCGCGAGGTCGAGGAAGACCTTGCCCGAGACGCCGTCTGAGCGGAACCGATCGACCTCGCCACTCACCGTGACATCGCCACTGACTGTCTTGGAGGTCACGGTCCCCTCGTGGCCGCGCACTGCGATCTCGCCGCTGACGGCGTTCAGCTCGAGGCCGCCGCGCATGGTGTCCACGACGACGTCGCCGCTGACAGTGCTGACCCTGCCGCCGTTCGTGAGACCGCTGATGAGTGCGGTGGCCGAGACCACGCCGAACTTCAGCGCGACGTCCCTCGGAACCATGATGCTGACATCCGCTCGCGCGCTGCCCGTGAACGAGGCGAAGACGTCGATGAAGTTGTCCCAGCTGAGCTGCGGGTGGTCGATCTCGAGCGTGTCGCCGTCGAGCGAGACCTTGAGCGGCTTGCCGTGCACCGAGTGGACCTCGACGCGGGCGCCCGGCTCGTCGTGGCCGACAACATTGACCTGGCCGGCGATGAGCGCGACCTTGAGGGTGCGTACCAGGGCGATGTCGATGACCTTCTCGTCCTCGACGATCCACTTTTCCTGTGCCATTGTTCTGCCTTCGTGTTGGTGTTGCCGTTTGCGGGGGATGCCGCCGGCATCCGCTGGTGATCGCGATATATCGCGTCTTGCACAATTCACGATATATCGCGTATGCTCCGCGCGCAACCCTGATGTGCCATCTGCCCTATCCCAAATGAAGGCATTTCATTGCGGTCTGCGGCGTGCAGCCCATGTTTCGGTAGTGCTGGGTCCGAATGCCTTCATTTGGGATAAGGCGGGGGACGGGACGGGTGGGAAGGCGAGGTTTGACATTGACGTTGCGTCAAGGTTTAGCGTGGTGACATGGCCGCGAGGGACGCGAGCCGAGGAGCAACAGGGAGGCGAGGAGCGAGCGTGGACTGGTCGATTCAGGACATTGCGCGGCTGGCCGGCACGACATCCAGAACCCTGCGTCACTACGGTGACCTCGGGCTGCTCACGCCTACTCGCATCGGCAACAACGGCTACCGCTACTACGACGCGGATGCCCTGGCCAGGCTGCAGCGCATCCTGCTGCTGCGAGAACTCGGCCTCGGCCTGCCCGCCATCGGAGAGGTGCTCTCCGGACAGGCGCGCGACGCGGATGCCCTGCTCACCCACCTGCACTGGCTTCAGCAGGAGAAACACAGGCTCGACCGTCAGATCGCGGCGGTCGAAACGACGATCAGAAAGACGAAAGGGAGTGAACAACTCATGGCAGAAGAAATGTTGGACGGCTTCGACCACACCCGGTACAAAGAGGAGGTCGAAGAGCGCTGGGGCACCGAGGCGTATGCCGCCGGCGATCGCTGGTGGAAGAAGCTGACGGATGCCGACAAGGCCGGCTTCATGCGGCAGCAGAAGCAGATCCAGGCCGACTATGCCGCAGCCTTCACTGCGGGCGAGCCGGTGGACGGCGAGCTTGTGCAGGAGATCACGCGGCGGCAGCACGACTGGATCCGGGCGGGCTGGCAGGGGCGCGAAGTCTCCGCGGAAGCGATGCGCGGCCTCGGGCAGATGTATGTCGACGACCCGCGCTTCGGTGCCAACTACGGCGGTGTCGAGGGGGCGAGCTACGTGCGGGACGCCATGGCGGTGTACGCCGATCGGATGTAGCCGTGGTGTCGCCGGGGATAAAGCGGGAAGGCTCCGCCCATAGAGGCCCACCACGCCCCCGCCTTCCCGCTTTATCCCCGGCGACCGAGTGCGTCTACCCCGTCGGCTGATGTGGGCGAGATTTCGGGGGATTGTTAGTTCGTGGGTGAGGACTCGACAGGCTCGACCGACGGGGAAGCCTCCGGTGCCGTTACCGCCGATCCCACGGGATCAGACGCAGGCCGCTCCTTGACGACCAGCAGCGGCATCGCGATGTGCACGAGTGGGCCGACGAGCAGGGCGAAGGCGAGCGTGCCGAAGCCGACGTTGCCGCCGAGCAGCCATCCGATCACGAGCACCGTCAGCTCGATCGAGGCGCGCACGATCCAGATCTTCCAGCCCCAGCGGTTGTGGATGCCGGTCATCAGCCCGTCGCGCGGACCCGGGCCGAGGCGCGCGCCCAGGTAGAGGCCTGTGGCGAAGGCAAGCAGCAGCAGCCCGCCGGCGAAGAGCAGGATCTGCTCCCACAGGATGGTGGGCGACGGAATGATCATGAGCCCCAGCTGCGCGCTCGGCCCGATGAGCGCCGCGTTCAGCACGGTGCCGATTCCCGGCTTCTGACGGATCGGGAACCACAGCAGCAGCACGACGAGACCGACGAGGTTCGTTACCCAGCCGAACGCAATTCCGGTGTGGATCGAGATGCCCTGCGAGAGCACGTCCCACGGCGCGATTCCGATCGCCGCCTGCACCATCATCGCGATCGCGATGCCGTAGATGAACAGCCCGATGAGCAGGGTCGTGAAACGCAGGGGAAGTCGGCGAGAAACGCGAGATGGGGGCACAGCAGAAACCATATATGTATCCAATTCCGAAAGTGGCCTTATGGCAAGAGGCCAATTTGCGTAGAGTGGCCTCATGGCTTCCCTTTCGGCTCGTGCTTTGGCCTCTTTGCTGAGCGGATGGCGGGACTCCGGCACGGCGCCGGCCTACGAGGCGCTGGCCGACCGCGTCCGCCTGCTGATCCTCGACGGGCGCATCCCGCTCGGCACGCGCATTCCGGCGGAGCGGGAACTGGCCGCGCAGCTCGGCGTCAGCCGCACGACCGTGACCGCCGCCTACGGCGAGCTGAAGGATGCGGGCTGCCTGAGCAGCGTGCGCGGGTCGGGCAGCGTCGCGAGGCTGCCCGCCCGTGCGCCCGCGATGCTTGACACCGGATATGCCGGTTACCTCGACTTCAGCAAGGCGGCGATGCCCGCGCTGCCGGGCCTCGCCGAGGTGGCGGCGCGGGCGACATCCGAGTTCCCGGCCTACCTCGGCGGCAGCGGTTTCGATCCGCTCGGCCTGCCCGAGCTGCGCGATGCGGTCGCCCGGCGTTACACCGCGCGCGGCCTTCCCACCGATGCCGACCAGGTCATGATCACGATCGGTGCGCAGCACGCGATCGCCCTCGTCACCCGCACCCTGCTCGCCCGCGGCGACAGTGCACTCGTTGAGTCGCCGAGCTACCCGCACGCCTACGACGCGATTCGGATGACCGGAGCGCGGCTCGTTCCCGTGAGCGTCACGACCGATGACGGATGGGATGAGTCGGCCCTCGAGCAGGCCATCCAGCGCACGAGTCCAGCGCTCGGCTACCTCATGCCCGACTTCCACAACCCGACCGGTCGCACGATGCCGGAGGAGTTGCGCGAACGGGTCGTCGCCCTCGCCGAGCGGCAGGGAACGGTGCTCGTGGCCGACGAGACCATGGCCGAACTCTCCATCGACAGGCCGGACGCGCATCCGCCGTTCGGTGCGGGGGCATCCGGTGTCGTGTTGATCGGATCCGTCGGCAAGACCGTGTGGGGCGGGGTTCGGGTGGGCTGGATCCGGGCAGATCGCGGCATCATCCACAAGCTCGGTCGGGCCAGGAGCGCGGGGGACCTCGGCACCCCGGTGCTCGAACAGCTCCTCGTGAAAAACCTCCTCGACGACTTCGATGCCGTGCTCGAGACCCGGCGGGAGCAGCTGCGGGCGGGGCGGGATCACCTCGTCGCCGCGCTGCGGGAGAACTTCCCCGAGTGGACCGTGCCGCGCGTACACGGCGGCCTCACCCTGTGGGTCGGCCTCGGACATCCGGTCAGTTCGCAGCTCACCCTCGCCGCGCGTAACGCGGGGCTCCTACTCGCGGCCGGACCGCGCTTCGGCATCGACGGCGCGTTCGAGCGCTTCCTGCGTCTTCCGTTCTCGTACCCGGCCGAGGAGACGGATCGCGCGGTCGTCGCACTTTCGACGGCCTGGCGTTCGCTCTCCCGCGTCCCGCTCGGCGACCCCAGCTTTCTCGCGGAAGTGGTCTGATCCGGCCGTTGCGGGACAAGCTACTCCGAACGGAGTATGCGTCACGGATCGCGCTGGACTACCGTCAAATGGGGCACGGAGTCGTGCGCGCCCCGTGACTGCGGCCGCACGAGCGGTTCGCAGCGTTCTCAGGAGAATCAGTGCATCTACTTTCCGTGTTCAGCCTGCGCAACCGCGCGCTGATCGCCCTCGTCACCATCGTGATCGGCGTCTTCGGCGGCATCTCGCTCACCTCGCTCAAGCAGGAGCTGATCCCCTCCCTCTCGCTGCCGCAGCTCTTCGTGGTCACGAGCTACCCCGGTGCATCGCCAGAGGTGGTCAACACCGATGTCAGCACTCCGATCGAGAACGCGATCCAGGGCGTCGAGGGGCTCGACACCACCACGGCGACGTCGAGCGCGAACTCGTCGACCGTCACGGCATCCTTCAGCTACGGCACGAACCTCGCGACCGCAGAGCAGAAGGTGCAGAGTGCGATCAACCGGATCTCGTCGCGGCTCCCGCAGGACGTGCAGCCGCAGGTGCTCACCTTCAGCTTCGGTGACCTGCCGGTCGTGCAGATCGCGGTCACGAGCGATCTGAACGCCAGGGACCTCTCCGCGGAGCTGACGAACTCGACCCTCTCGGACATCCAACAGCTGGATGGTGTGAGCCAGGCGACCCTGCTCGGCACGACCGGGCAGCGCGTCGTCATCACCCCCGACACTGACAAGCTGGCGGCCGCGGGCCTCACGACGCAGGCAATCCGTGACGCGCTGAACGCGAACGGAACTCTGCTGCCCTCCGGTTCGATCACCGAAGACGGCAAGACGCTCACGGTGCAGGCCGGATCGAAGATCACCTCGGTCGAGCAGCTCGGCGCGCTGCCGCTGCTCGGGGCCACGCCTCTCGCGTCGACCTCGACCACGCAGAAGGACCCGCGCTTGCAGGCGTCCGTAGCTGCTGCCGGTGCCGCGACCGTTGCGCCGGCGCCCAAGACCATCGCGGATGTCGCAACAGTGAAGATCGAGGACGATCCGATCACCGGAATCTCCCGCGTCAATGGCGAACCGTCGATCACGATCGCGGTCTCCAAGACCCCGGCGGGCAACACGGTCGCGGTGTCGAAGGCGGTGCAGGACGCGATTCCAAACCTCGAGAAATCGCTCGGCCACGACACCAAGTTCACGGTCGTCTTCGACCAGGCGCCGTTCATCCAGCAGTCGATCGACAGTCTCGCAACAGAGGGCCTGCTCGGCCTCGTCTTCGCGGTGATCGTGATCCTGGTGTTCCTGCTCTCGATTCGCTCGACGCTCGTCACTGCGATCTCGATTCCGGTGTCTGTGCTCATCACCTTCATCGGGATGCAGGCCTCCGGCTACACGCTCAACATCATCACGCTCGGTGCGCTCACCATCGCGATCGGCCGGGTGGTCGACGACTCCATCGTGGTGATCGAGAACATCAAGCGACACGTCAGTCTCGGCGAGGAGAAGGTCAAGGCCATCACCGCGGCCGTGCGCGAGGTCGCCGGGGCCGTCACTGCATCCACCATCACGACCGTTGCGGTGTTCCTGCCGCTGGCCCTTGTCGGTGACATCACGGGCGAGCTGTTCCGCCCGTTCGCGCTCACCGTGACCATCGCGCTCGCCGCGTCGCTGTTCGTCGCGCTCACAATCGTTCCGGTGCTCGCGTACTGGTTCCTCGGCGCGAAGTCGGCGCGCAAGCACACCTCGCCCGCGGCTGCGGGGGATGCCGTGGCGATCGCGCGGGACGAGCTGAACCACCCGACCCGGCTGCAGCGCGCGTACCTGCCGGTCATCCACTGGACCCTCAAACGCCCGCTCATCACGATCATCGCCGCGGTGCTCGTACTGTTTCTCAGCGGGTTCATGGCGGCGGGGCTCAAGACGAACTTCATCGGGGACAGCGGCCAGAACACGCTCTCGGTGAGCCAGACGCTGCCCGCGGGCACGAGCCTCGCGGCGGAAGACGCGGCGTCGAAGAAGGTCGAGTCCGTGCTGCGCGGCATCAAGGGCATCGAGACCGTGCAGACCTCGATCGGCTCCGGCGGCAGTTCGCTGCGTGCGGCGTTCGGCGGTGGCGGCGGCATCAGCTACTCGATCACGACGGACCCGGATGTCGACCAGTCCGCGCTGCAGGAGACCGTGCGCAAGGAGGTCGCCAAGATCACAGACGCGGGAGACGTCAGTCTTGCCGCAGCGACCGGCGGATTCGCATCATCCGACATCGCGATCGACATCAAGGCGAACAGCCAGGCGGAGCTGAGCGATGCAGCGGATGCCGTGACCGCCGCGGTCTCGGGGCTCGATGTCGTGGCCCAGACCACGAGCAACCTCTCCGCCTCGTTGCCGTACATCGCGGTCGTCGTGGACAGGCAGAAGGCCGCGGAGGCCGGACTCAGCGAGATCGCCGTCGGCAGCATGGTGACGACGGCCATGAATCCCAGCGCCACGGGGTCCGTCACCATCGACGAGAAGGCCCTATCGATCTATATCGACAACTCCAGCGCGCCGACGACCGTCGCCGGGCTGCGAGACTTCACCATCCCCACCCGCAGTGGCCCCGTGCCGCTCAGCGACCTCGCCTCTGTCGAACAGGTCAACGGTCCGTCGAGCATCACCACCATCAAGGGTGTGCGCAGCGCCACGGTCAGCGTGACGCCGAAGACGGATGACGTGGGCACGGCATCCATCGCGGTCTCCGAGGCCGTAGCCAAGGCCGATCTTCCGGCCGGTGCCACAGCCACACTCGGCGGCGTCACCTCTCAGCAGAGCGACGCGTTCGGTCAGCTCGGACTCGCGCTGCTGGTCGCCATCCTCATCGTCTACGTGGTGATGGTCGCGACCTTCAAGAGCCTGCGCCAGCCGCTCCTGCTGCTGATCTCTGTGCCGTTCGCGGCGACCGGCGCGATCATCCTGCAGCTCATCTCGGGCATCCCGCTCGGCGTTCCATCGCTCATCGGTGTGCTCATGCTGATCGGGATCGTGGTCACCAACGCGATCGTTCTGGTCGACCTGATCAACCAGTATCGAACGCGCGGAATGAAGGTGGGTGAGGCGATTGTGCACGGTGCGTCGCGAAGGCTCCGCCCGATCCTGATGACCGCGATGGCGACGATCTTCGCGCTGCTGCCACTCGGCATCGGGCTCACCGGCCACGGCGGATTCATCTCGCAGCCGCTTGCGATCATCGTGATCGGCGGACTCGTGTCGTCCACGCTGCTGACGCTCGTGGTGCTGCCGGTGCTCTACTACCTCGTCGAGGGAGCCAAGGAGCGAAGGCACGACCGGCGTGCGGCGAGGGCCGCGGGGACGGGGCCGCGCGTTGAGCTGCTTCCTGAATAACAGCAACAATATCCTGTTAATACTTTTAGGTAAGGCTTACCTAGCCCTATAGTGGGAGTGTGCTGCGGATACGTGACCTTTCGAAGAGCTTCGCGCTCGGACGTCGGCAGTCGCAGCCCGTTTACGCGCTGAGCCAGGTGGATCTCGATGTCGCGGAGGGTGAATTCGTCACCGTGCTCGGCCCCTCCGGATCGGGCAAGACCACCCTTCTGAGATCGATCGCCGGCTTCGAATTTCCTGAGAGAGGCAGCATCCACGTTGGTGGACGCGCGGTTCTCGCGCCGGGAGTGCGCACTGTTCCCGCGCACGATCGTGGCATTGGGCTCGTCGCACAAGAGGGTGCACTGTTCCCCCACCTCACCACCGCTCAAAACGTCGCGTTTGGTCTCAGCGGTCACGGCGCTCGGGCGCGACGCACGGCTGTCGCGGAGGTTCTCGACCTCGTTGGGCTTGGCGGCTTCGAGAAACGGTGGCCGCACGAACTCTCGGGCGGTCAGCAGCAACGAGTCGCTCTCGCCCGGGCAATTGCACCGAACCCGCGAATTGTTCTACTCGACGAGCCGTTCTCGTCGCTTGATGCGTACCTGCGCGACTCGCTGCGCACCGAAGTGCGCGACCTTTTGAAGTCAATCGGTGCCACCGTTCTGCTCGTCACCCACGACCAGGAAGAAGCGTTGGCGCTCGGGGACCGAGTAGTCGTGATGCGCGATGGCCGCATCGTGCAGTCCGGTGCCCCGTACGAGACGTACTTTCAGCCCTTCGACATCGAATTGGCACGGTTCCTCGGCGACGCGATCGTTCTCGATGGCGACGTCGTCGATGAAGGGGCGGGCACAGTATCGGTGTCCTGCGCATTCGGCACCCTGCCGGTGTCGTCGTGGCATGGCGGCTCGGGCAGGTGTGACGTTCTCGTGCGGCCAGAAAACATCCACATCTGCGCGGCGGATGCACCGACAAGCCAGGCTGATCGCGACCGCAGCCTCGTGGGAGTTGTGCTCAGCCGAGAGTTCTACGGGCACGACGGCGTGCTCAAAGTGAAGGTGCCGGGGCTCGAGGAGCAGGTGCGCGTGCGCGTCATGGGCGATCACTCCTTCGACCTCGGTGAACAGGTGCGGTTGAGCGTCAACCGCCCTGTGTCGACGTACGCACAGTCGACCCATGCGCAGTCGACCTACGCACACTGACCGCGCCGAACCACTCCGTACCCCGGCAGCAGAACGCCCTCGGGCAGAAAAGGCACAGCTATGATCATCAGACCCTTCAGGTATGGCATCGCGGGAGCGATGGCTCTGGCACTGGCGGTGCCGCTCGCGGCGTGCACGTCCACAGCGAACGAGCAGAACAGCGTGCCCAGGGCGCCCGAAACTTCGAGTGTCACGCTCACGGTCTACACGGACCAGCATCCTCAGATGATCGAGGCGCTCACCAAGGCATACACCGAGAAGACGGGCGTGAAGTTCCGGATTCAAGAAGGCGCCACCGTTGGTCAGATTCAGGCGGAGGGCGCGGCATCGCCCGCCGATGTCTTCCTCTCCGAGGACCCCGGCCCCGTCGCTCAACTGAGTGCGAGCAAGCTTCTGGTCCCCGTCGCCAAGAACACTCTTGACCAGGTGCGTCCGGCGTTGAACCCCGACGACGGAACGTGGGTTGCCTATGCTGCTCGCGCCCGGGTGTTGTACTACAACCCGACCCTTATCGCGGAGGCGGATCTTCCGAAGTCCTTGCTCGACATCGTGAAACCCGAGTACACGGGAAAGTTTGCCTGGGCTCCGTCTGGAGCGTTCGTCGCAACGACGCAGTATCTGATCTCCACGATCGGGATGGATAAGACGCGAACGTTCCTCGAGGCGATCAAGACCAATGGGACCAACGAACAGAAAAACGGCAACGTGCGAGACACCGTGGAGGCGGGCAAACACGCGATGGGCCTGTCCAACCACTACTACTGGTGGGTCAAGGCGGCAGAAGTAGGTGGGCCAGACAAGATGGTTTCGAAGATCTACCACTTCCCGCAGACGGATCCGGGCAACCTGATCCTCTCCTCGGGTGCTGGTGTTCTCAAGAGCAGCAAGCATCAGGATGCTGCGGCTTCTTTCCTTCACTGGCTCGCCGACCCGAGCGGTGGTCAGAAGGTGATCGCTGACGGGGGTGTCGACAGTACCGAAGCCCAGTACCCTGCCGCGCCCGGTCTGGTGAGCAAGGTTGCCGGCGACCTCAGCGAGGTGAAGTCACCCAAGTACGACATGGGTATTTACGCGGATCAGAACGAGGCGCAGAACCTGCTCAAGACGCTCGGCCTCTCGAGCTGACCATGCGCGGCAGCAACAGGGGCGGGCGCGGGATTGTAGCCGCGCTCGCCGTTGTCGTTGCCGTCGTATCACTGCTGCCGATCGGCTACCTGTTCCTCGCGGGGATCTCGTTTGGGGACATCGCGAAGCAGTTCAGTTACCCGACCACGCTCACCGATATCGTCAGCACGGTCGGCCTCACTGCGGCCATCTCGGTGGTCTGCATCGTGCTCGGTGTGGGGGCGGCTTTGTTGGTCGTACGCACGGACGTGCCGTTCCGGCGCGTGCTGACGGTGCTGTTCGCGATGCCATTGGCGATCCCGGGTTTTGTGAGCTCCTACGCCATCTACTCCGCGAGCCTGGTCTACGCGCCGCAGTCCAACCTGGTGACCAGCTTTACCGGCGCCACCGTCGTGATGGCGCTGTCGCTCTATCCGTATGTCTTTCTCGCCTGCATCGTGGCGGTGCGCAACATCGATCCCGCGCAGGAGGAGGCTGCACGCAGCCTCAACGCCCGACCGCTCTCCGTGCTGTGGAGGGTTGTCGTTCCGCAGCTTCGTCCGGCTCTGGCAGGTGGTGCGCTCATTGTGGGTCTGCACGTTCTGTCTGAATACGGGGCGATGGTGCAGCTGCGGCAGCACACCCTGACGACGACGATCATGGGCGAGATGCTGGACTACGGCGACTATGGCTCGGCCCGCTCGCTCTCGCTGCTGCTGGCGGGCCTCGCGGTCATCCTGCTGCTGTCCACTCGTGCGCTCACCGGTCGTTCCCACGTGCTGAGCGTGGGTCGCGGCGCCGTTCGACCTCCCTCGCGAGTGCGTCTGGGGCGCGCTCGTGTGCCTCTGTTCGTGGCCCTGCTGGTCATCCCGCTTGCGGCCCTTGGGCCCACGGTTCTGATGACCGTGCGAGGCTTGGCCATTGCCCGCCCCGGAGCGGCGAGCGCGTGGGCGCAGGTTCTGCAGGCCACCGGTACGACCCTGACCTTCGCCGCGTGGACGGCGGTGGTGGCGACGGTCGTCGCATTGCCGGTGAGCTGGTGGATCAGCCGGCATCCGTCACTTCCGGCGCAGCTCACCGAACGCTCAGTGTGGCTGGCCCACTCGGTGCCCAACGCCATCCTCGCCCTCGCACTCGTTTTTCTAGCCACGCGGCTTATTCCCGGGGCCTACAAGACCTCGGCGCTGTTGATCGCGGCCTACGTGATCCTGTATCTCCCACTCGCGGTCGCGAACCAGCGCGTGGGCCTGCAGGCGGCGTTCGTGAGCTTTGATGAGGCCGCAGCATCTCTCGGGAGTCGAACCTGGCGCAGGCTGACCCGCATCTCCCTGCCCTTGGCACTTCCGGGCCTTGCGACGGGCGCACTACTCGTCGGCCTGGACGCGAGCAAAGAGCTGACCACGACCCTGATGCTGCTGCCGTTCAACGCGAAAACGCTGGCCACGGGGTTGTGGGGCACGACGAACGGTGAGTCCCTGGATTTCACGGCTGCCGCTCCGTACACCCTGATGCTCGTGATTCTCGGTTCGATACCGGTATATCTGATCGTTCGCCGCACCCTGCGGGCGGTGACCTGAGCGGTCAGTTGCCGAGGTGGGCGTGCAGGAAGTCCACAATCCTGGCGCGCAGCTGCGGGGTGAGCATCGCGAGGGAGTGGCGTGTGCCCGGCACTGTGGCGTAGGTGGTCTCAACGCCCGCCTTGTGCAGGGCGGCGACCAGGGCATCCGCCTGTGGCTTCGGGATGAACTCGTCGAGTGACTGTCCGATGAAGAACGGCGGGTCACCCGAGTCCACCTGGTACAGCGGGGATGCCGCCCTCGCCTGCGGGCAGAGGTCGAAGCTCGTGCAACCGAGGTAGTCGAGTTCGATCTGCTGGAACGACGGCGACGTCGTGCCGAGGCTGAGGCCCGCGGCAGTGAGATCCGTGGGCCCGCTCAGTTCGGCGACCGCGGCCACACGGTCTCCCATCGTGAGAGGGCCTGTTCCGGTGGTGCCGAGAAGGGCCGCCAGATTGCCGCCGGCCGACCCGCCGAAGACACCGATGCGCGCGGGGTCGATGCCGTAGCGGTCCACCTGTTCCGGTGCGCGCATCCATCGCACGGCCGCCCGGGTGTCGTCGATCGCCGCGGGAAAGACGTGCTGTGGTGCGAGCCGGTAGTTGATCGAGAAGGCGACGAAGCCCGCGCCGCCGAGCCATTCGCAGGCGGGAAGCCAGGCTGCGTTGCTCTTGTCGCCCGAGCGCCAACTGCCGCCGTGGATCACGAGCACGGCGGGCTTGGGCGCCTGCTCGCCCGTCGTGGCCGCGACGCGAGTGCAGACGTCGAGTGTCAGTGGCGCGCCATCCGCGGCCCCGTACACGACATCCCTCGTGACGCGGATGTTCGGGGTCGTCTCCACCTGCGCTGGAACAGCCTGCACGGCCGGCTTCGCGGGCACAGCCTGCGTACCGCTGGGCGCGCATCCGCTGAGCACCGTGGCCAGGATCGCGAGCGTGGCAGCGAGCGCGGCGAAGCGGGGCTGGGCTGTGTGGGGTGCGTGGTTCAGGGTCGTGCCAATCTACTG
Source organism: Parafrigoribacterium humi (assembly GCF_040227205.1). Classification (NCBI taxonomy): domain Bacteria; kingdom Bacillati; phylum Actinomycetota; class Actinomycetes; order Micrococcales; family Microbacteriaceae; genus Parafrigoribacterium; species Parafrigoribacterium humi. The sequence goes on from NZ_JBELOA010000005.1 coordinate 139,346, forward strand.
TTCCGGACAATCTAATGCGCTTTGCTGCGCGATCGGGTAACGTAGTCCAGTCGGCTCTAGACATCGCGAAGTCTCGCGAATGGGTTTGTAAGTCTTTCGGGCCGGTTTCTCTGTCACTCAACTACTCCTGAGCTGGCCGGAGAAAAATCACGTATGTGAACGGTCCTGGTCAAAGAACGCCCGGGTTCCTGCAGAAGCGCAGCTTGTTGGCTGCGTGCTGCCATGCAACTAAACAACCCGGAAAGAACCATGCCCATGAATAAATTCGGTGCAGGCAAGAAGCCGGCCACCTCTGGCCGTCCCACCAAGAAATACAACTCCTCGGGCTCCAAGCCCGGCAGTCGCAGCGAGGGCCATCGCGGCTTCCGCGCGGATGCGCCGGTGAAGAAGCAGCGTTGGAACGCGGATGACCGCGCGAAGCGTTCGGGAGACAACACTGGCGACCGCCGCCCCAACTGGGCTCCCGGCGAGGAGCGGCCGTCGCGCCCCGCTTATGGTGACCGCCCGCAGCGCACCGGACGCCCGTCGTACGGTGACCGCGCCAATCGCACCGAGCGTCCGTCGTACGGAGATCGTCCGCAGCGCACGGAACGCCCGTCGTATGGGGATCGTTCTGGTCGCCCGTCTTACAACGACCGTCCCGCTTATGGTGATCGCCCTGCTCGCACGGAGCGTCCGGCCTACGGTGACCGCGCCAATCGCACCGAGCGTCCGTCGTCTGGCGATCGTCCTGCCCGCACCGAGCGTCCCTCGTACAAGGACCGTGGCAACGATCGCCCCTACGACCGCGGGCAGCACACGGATCGCCCGTCGTATGGCGACCGCCCGGCTCGCACCGAGCGCCCCAGCTACGGCGAACGCTCGACCCACGACCGCGCTCCTCGCACCGAGCGTCCCTCGTATGGCGACCGCCCGTCCTACGGCGACCGCCCCGAGGGTCGCCCCTACGATCGCCCGCAGCGCTCTTTCGGCGACCGTCCCAAGCGCTCGTATGACGACCGTCCCAAGCGGTCCTTCGATGATCGTCCCCGCCGCGACTACGCCGAGCGTCCTCCGCGTCGCGACAGCGATCTCTACCCGACGCGCGCCGCTGGCCACTCCGGCCAGCACGAAGACGTCGTCCTCGAGCACCTCGAGGCGCAGGTCGTCACGGCGGCAGAGGTCAACGGCACGACCTGGGGCGACCTGGGCATCGGCGACAACATGACTCGCCAGCTCATCGCGATGGGCGCGGCAACGCCGTTCCCGATCCAGGCGGCGACGATTCCGGACGTGCTCTCTGGCAGGGATGTCCTCGGGCGCGGCAAGACCGGCTCCGGCAAGACGATCGCCTTCGGTGCACCGCTGGTCGAGCGCCTGATGGAGAACCACGGTGGCGCAGGACGCAAGCCGGGCCGCAAGCCCCGCGCGCTCATCCTGGCTCCGACTCGCGAGCTCGCCATGCAGATCGACCGCACCGTTCAGCCGATCGCCCGCAGCGTCGGACTGTTCACCACGACCATCGTCGGCGGCGTTCCGCAGCATCGCCAGGTGATGAGCCTGCAGCGCGGAGTCGACATCGTCATCGCCACCCCGGGCCGGGTCGAAGACCTCATCGAGCAGGGCCGCCTCGACCTGAGCGAGGTCTTCGTGACCGTGCTCGACGAGGCCGACCACATGTGCGACCTGGGCTTCCTCGAGCCGGTGCAGCGCATCCTCGAGGAGACGAAGGAGGGCGGCCAGAAGCTGTTGTTCTCCGCAACTCTCGACAAGGGCGTTGCCACGCTCGTGAAGCGGTACCTCAAGGAGCCCGCTGTTCACGAGGTCGCCGGTGAAGACCAGGCGTCGTCGACCATCGATCACCGCGTGCTCCTGCTCGAGCAGCGCGACAAGTTCCGCATCATCGAGGAGCTGGCCGGGGGCGAGCACAGGACGCTCATCTTCGCCCGCACCCGTGCCTTCGCGGAGCAGCTTGCCGACCAGCTCGAAGACGCCGGCATCCCGGCGACGAGCCTGCACGGTGACCTCAACCAGTCCCGCCGCACGCGCAACCTGTCACTGCTCACGAGCGGTCGGGTCAACGTGTTGGTGGCGACGGATGTTGCGGCCCGCGGCATCCACGTCGACGACATCACGCTCGTGATCCAGGCCGACCCGCCGGACGAGTACAAGACCTACCTGCACCGCTCCGGCCGTACGGGCCGCGCGGGCAAGGTAGGCACCGTCGTCACGCTCGTGACGCGCGCTCGCCGCCGCCGCATGGACGAGCTGCTCGGTCGCGCCGAGATCGAGGCCACGATGACTCCGGTTGCCCCCGGCGACGCGGTGCTCGGGGAGCTCGCGGCACTGTAACGCGCTCTCGCCGGAACGGCGCTCATCCCTCACGGTTGGGCGTCGTTCTGCGTTTCTGGGACGAACCCCGCGACCGTAACGAGGGAGGTTTCTGTTGGTCAGCGCAGAAAGGAGGAGAATTTCGCGACTGATCCGCGATCTCTCCTCCTTTTCGGTTGTCTGGAGCAACTGACTCAGAGGCGGCTCAGGCGATTGCCGCGCGGTTCAGCATCTCGAGGATGGTGGCGACCGTCTCGTCCCAGCGATTGAAGACCTCTTCGTAGCCGAATCGCAGCATCCGATAACCAGCGCGGATCAGCCGATTCGTGCGGATCCTGTCGTGCACCGGGTCGTGCCATTCATCGCCGTCCAGCTCAATGATCAGCCAGCCGTCGATCACGATGTCCACGCGATCACTGCCGATACGCACCTGTTGCTGGAGGCGAAGACCCAGCAATTCCAGCCGCATCCGCACGATGGTCTCCATGCCGGATTCGCCGAGGAAATTGAGCCGAGCCATGAGCCGACGCTGATGACGCGGCAACCGAGTGAGCAGCAGAGCCACCGCGCTACGTGACAGCCGCTGGTTATGCACCGCGCTTTCGAGTGCGGCAGCGATCTGCTCGTCCGATTCGGTACGTGCGAACTGGATGATCGCATCCACCGTCGATACCCGCCAGGCCGGGGCTGTGCTCGACGGGGTTTCCTGCGGCGGGATGGCGCGCGCGGATGACCCGGGGCGGATGGTCTCGACAGCGGGCGCCCAGTGGGTCACGACGCCGCGCGGGGTGAACTTGGGCGGCGAGAAGTTCGCGAGCGGCGTCAACGGATTCTGCGGCACCCGGTGCGCGTTGGGTGGAACCTGAAGGTGCAGCCGCCGGTCATCCCCTGCCCAGATGTCATATGAACGCAGCGCTGTCGCCCCGGTGAGCCGCGCGCCGCGAAGCACTGCGATGATCGCGAGCTGGTTGGCTTCTGGTGTGGCGACCCATCCGGGTCTGACGGCGCACACCGTTCCTTCGCGGAGCGCGCGGTCGACCCGGTATCGCGCGAGTCCCAGTTCGGCCAGCTGGCGTCTCGCAGCGAGATATCCGAGTCTGGTCATTGCGGCGGAGAGGTGCATTGCGACAGTGTCGCCGAGCTCGCGTGCATCGGGGATGCGATCGCGCCGACGTGAGGCATGACGTTGACGGAGCGGCGCTGTGGAGAAGGGATGGTCGCGGTCGAGATGGTTCGCGTGCGGCAGCGTCGGCAGGAGGGAGTCGTCCGCGAGGAGGGAGTTTTTGGCCGTTCAGCACGAAATGGAGGAGCTTCCCGTTGGAAATCCGCGGTTCCTCCCCCTTTCCGGGTTCCATATGCGCAGAACCGCGGGGCGGGCGTCACGAAGCGCAACGTACGGTTACATGGCGTCACGATAATTGCTCGGGAAGATTGGCTGCGCGTACCGTCGCAGCCATGTCATTCATCTGCCTTATCTTGTCGGGAGCTGCACTCCTCATCAACGGGCTTGGTCTGCTCGGTCGCATCCCGGGAAGGGATAGCGGATATTTCAACCTCCTCATCGGCGGAACCCAGCTGCTGCTCTCGGTCGCGATCGCCGTACAGGCGAACGGCAACGCCGCCGCGCTCCTCAGCGTCAGCGGGGTCTTCCTGTTCGGACTCACCTATTTCTACGTCGGCCTCGACGCGCTGCGGCAGCTCGGTTCGGTTGGCCTCGGCTGGTTCTGCGGTCTCGTTGCGCTGGTCGGTCTCGCATATGTGGTGGCGAACCTTACGCTCGATCCGGTGCTGAGCGTGTTGTGGCTGAGCTGGGTCGTTCTGTGGTCACTGTTCTTCGTCGTGCTGGCCCTCGGCAAATCGGGCCTGACCGTCTTCACCGGCTGGGCGCTCATCCTCACCAGCCAGGTGACGACAACGATTCCGGCACTGCTCGGCCTCGCTGGCAAGTGGCCGAGTGGCCTGGCGAGCGCGTTCGTGGCGCTGGTGATCGTGGCGCTGCTGTTCGGCGCTGCCGCCCTATTGGCCCGGCCTTCGTCACGGCGCGCGGTTCGTCAGGCGCCCGAATCCGTGTCGGCCTGATCCGGCATCTACTCTCTGTAGCATCCGTTTTCGCCCTGTCGCGTCACATCACGAAAGGTCCACCCATGTCAACCGCCATCGCCGCCCCCGAGGTCGAGTACTCGAGCCTCACCGCAGTCTTCCGTCCCATCTTCGAGCGCATCGCAGCCGGTGCGCTCGAGCGCGAGAAAGAACAGCGACTCGGCTACGCAGAGATCAAGGAGCTGACGGATGCCGGCTTCGGCGCCCTGCGCGTTCCAGTTGCGAACGGCGGCTTCGGGGCGTCACTGCCTCAGCTGTTCCGCCTGTTGACCGAGCTCGCCACGGCCGACTCCAACATCCCGCAGGCCCTGCGCGGACACTTCGCTTTCGTCGAAGACCGACTCGTGTCGAAGGGAGCGCAGCGCGAGGTGTGGCTGGAGCGCTTTGCCGCCGGGCAGATCGCGGGCAATGCCTGGACCGAGATCGGTGCCGTGAAGATCGGCGACGTGATCACCAAGGTCAGCCCGATCGAGGGCGGCGACGGCACCCAGTTCCACGTGAACGGCACCAAGTACTACTCCACCGGCAGCATCTTCGCCGACTGGATCGACGTCTTCTCTCAGCGCACCGACAACGACGTCAAGGTCATCGCCGTGGTCGATGCTCACCAGCCCGGCGTCACCCACGAGGACGACTGGGATGGTTTTGGTCAGCGCACCACCGGCTCCGGCACCAGCACCTTCGTGAACGCCGTGGTCGCGGTAGAGAACGTGATCGACTTCGACACCCGCTTCAAATACCAGACCGCCTTCTACCAGGGCGTGCTGCTGTCGGTGCTGGCCGGTTCGATCAAGGCAGCCGAGCGCGACATCGCCGAGGAGGTGCGCAAGCGCACCCGCATCTTCTCGCACGGCAACTCAGACTCCTTCGCCACCGATCCGCAGATCCTTCAGGTGATCGGACAGGTCTCCGCGGCCGGATACGCTGCCGAGGCCACGGTCGAGCGTGCCGCCCGCGCGTTGCAGGGTGCGTACGAGGGCGCATTCCTCGACGACGAGATCGAGGATGAGCGCCTCAACGACATCGCCGAGCTCGAGACCGCGCAGGCGCAGGTCGTGTTGACCGCTCTGGCGACCCACGCGACGTCGGATGTCTTCGACGCGCTCGCGGCATCCGGAGTGAGCGTGAAAAAGGGCTTCGACCGCCACTGGCGAAATGCCCGCACGGCAGCCAATCACAACCCGTGGGTGTTCAAGGCGCGCATCATCGGCGACTACGTTGTGAACGGGGCGACACCGCCCCGCGTCTGGGCGATCGGTGCGGGGCCAGACAAGAAGAGTTGATCCGGCCCAGGGCTTGACTGGTAAGCAATTCCTTACCAATATGGATGCATGCCTATTTCTCATGTTCAAGTAGTCTCCGTCCCCGTATCTGACCAGGGCCGAGCGAAAGACTTCTACGTCGATACGCTCGGACTCACGCTGCTTGCCGACCAGCAACTCGCACCCGACATGCGCTGGGTGATGGTGGCTCCACCGAGCGGGGCAAGACTGACCCTCGTCACCTGGTTTCCGACGATGCCGCCGGGCTCGCTCAAGGGATTGGTTCTGGAGACCGACGATCTGGAGGGCGATCTGGCGACACTGGGTGAGAAGGGGCTCACGGTGAGTGACGTGCAGAGCGCGCCGTGGGGCCGTTTCGTGACCTTCGATGACCCGGATGGCAACGGAATCGTGTTGCAGGCGTCCGCGCCGAACGCGCCGCAGTCGGATGCCGCCGGCTGGCGGGACGATGCCTGAACTCGACGTGTTTCAGGCGATCGCACATCCGGCCCGTCGGCAATTGCTCGACGCGCTTCGAGAGCGGGAGCAGCCCGTGCGCGAACTCGCGGCACGCTTTCAGGTGAGCCGCCCTGCGACGTCGCAACACCTGCGCCTTCTCCTTGACTCGGGCTTGGTCGCCGAACGCAGGGTCGGTCGTGAGAACCTATATCGGCTCACGGCGGAGCCCCTGGCCGAAGTCGATGGTTGGCTCGCGTTCTATGAGGACTTCTGGCGCGACCGACTTCGAAAGCTCGGTGGCACTCTGGCGGAACTCGCAGCGGGTGTAGACGAGAATCAAGAAGAGGCGCGACGGTGACCGCGATCGACACCGCTGATTTTCTGCCGCATCCGCCAGAGCTGGTGTGGCATGCGCTGACTGACCCCGTGCTGCTGGGGCAGTGGCTGATGCCGAATGACTTCGAGCCGACCGTTGGTCATCACTTCACCTTCACCACCCAGCCCGTGCCCGCACAGGGATTCACTGGGGTGATCGACTGTGAAGTGCTTGAGCTGGATCCACCGCGGAGACTGAAGATCACGTGGGTCAGCGGTCACCTCGATACCACCGTCGAATGGCGGCTTGAGGCCGAAGGTCGTGGAACGCGTCTCTTTCTCAGGCACGACGGCTTCGATGAGGCTGACCCGCGCCAGGCTTTAACGCTGAAGACGCTCGGCGGAGGATGGCGTGGCCATATGATCGGGCGCTTACGTGAGGTGCTTCAAGGAAACGACACACCTGAATGAGCGCGGGCGAACATCGCGCATGACATTTTACTAGCGAGCGTCACGGATGTGTAATACGGTAGCTCGCATGGCAAACGCAGCGAGCAACGAACGCACCATCGAGTCCGAGATCGTCACGGATTTCAGGGACCGGATGAGCTACGGCTCCTACCTGCAGCTCGACAAGCTGCTGGCGGCGCAGGTTCCAGTGAGCACCCCGGTGCACCACGACGAGATGCTGTTCATCATCCAGCACCAGACCAGCGAGCTGTGGCTGAAGCTCATGCGGCACGAGCTGCTCTCGGCGCGAGCGCTGATCGCAGCCGACGAGCTGCAGGTCGCGCTCAAGCGCATCGCCAGGGTCAAGCACATCCAGCGCCAGCTCACCGAGCAGTGGTCCGTGCTGGCGACGCTAACGCCCACCGAGTACGCCCAATTCCGCGGCTACCTGGGCAACGCATCCGGGTTCCAGTCTTACCAATACCGTGCGGTCGAGTTCTTGCTCGGCAACAAGAACGCCGGCATGCTCAAGGTCTTCGAATCCAACCCCGAGGCGCACGAGTTGCTGTCGAGCCTGCTCGCGGAGCCGAGCGTGTACGACGAGTTCCTGGGCTACCTCGCGCGTCACGGATTCGACGTCCCAACCTCCGTGCTGGAGCGGGATGTCACCCAGGGATACGCGTTCCACGAGGAGCTGGTCGACACCTTCCGCGAGATCTACGAGCATCCGGAGGAGCACTGGCTCGCCTACGAGACCTGCGAGGAGTTCGTCGACCTCGAAGACAACTTCCAGCTCTGGCGCTTCCGTCACGTGAAGACCGTGATGCGCATCATCGGCACCAAGCGCGGCACCGGCGGCTCGAGCGGTGTGAGCTTCCTGCAGAAGGCGCTCGACCTCACCTTCTTCCCCGAGCTCTTCGCCGTGCGCACGGAGATCGGATGACAGCGGCGGTGAGGTCTGACGACCTGCTCTTCCGGCGCCGTCTGAGCAGCAGATTGGCAGACCTCACATGAGTACGAGAGTGTTCAGCACCCGTGAGTGCTGGATGGGGGAGTGGTTGGCGGGGCGCAAGGTCGTCGCTGACGAGAGCGGCTTTCGGCTGGCGACGGATGCCGACCCAGAGCCATCCGGGCACCTGGCGGGCACGCTGCTCCCGGGCTTTCGCGACGCGCACGTGCACCTCGGGCTGGTGGACGGAAGTGCGCTGGCGGGGGCGGGCATCGCGTCAGTCGATGACTTCGGCTGGGACCCCGTCATCGCGGCAGGGTGGGCTGACGACGACACCCTCCCGTCGGTGCGGTACGCCGGTCGCCTGCTGACCGCACCGGGCGGGTATCCGACGGAGGCGGGCTGGGCGCCGGAGGGTGCGATCGAGCCGGTGGCGTCATCCGCAGCGGCGGCCGTCGCCGTCGACCGACAGCTCGACGCGGGCGCGAGCTTCATCAAGATCGCCCTCAATTCCGACGCCGGCCCGGTGCTCGACGACGCCGCCCTGCACGCGATCGTCGGCCACGCCCATGCGCGCGGCGTCATCGTGGCGGCGCACGCCCAGGGGTCTGGTCAGGCAGCTCGGGCCTACGCGGTCGGTGTCGATCGGCTCGCGCACGCCCCGTGGAGCGAATCGCTTTCAGGCGAGCTGCTCGCGGCGATGGCGCGGCGGCAGAGCTGGGTGAGCACCCTCGACATCCACGGCTGGGGCGAGCGCGGCCGCGAGTTCGAGATCGCGCAGAAGAACGTGCGCCGCTTCGTTGAACTCGGGGGCACGGTGCTGTACGGCACCGACCTCGGCAACGGTCCGCTTCCGCTCGGCATCAACGAACGCGAGCTGCGGGCGCTGGCGGATGCCGGGCTTTCGCCAGACGCGCTCGTCGCGTCCATTGCGGGCAACGCATCCGGCGCGGGCTACCTCGGCCGCCGCGCGAGCTACATCGCCGAGCCCCGCACGCCGGACACGGCCGCGTGGCTTGCCACCGCATCCGTCATCACCACCGACTCCCTGGAGGCCGTTCTCTCGTGACCGATCAGCTCAGTGCGCTACGCGAGCGGGCCGCCGCGCTCGACGCCGCCGATGCCCTCGGCCATTACCGCGACCTCTTCGTCGGCAGCGACGATCCGTCGGTCGTCGCCTACCTCGACGGCAACTCGCTCGGCCGCCCACTGCGCTCGAGCGTCGACCGGGTGAGCGGCTTCATCGCGAAATCCTGGGGCGGGCGGCTCATCCGCGGCTGGGACGAGGAGTGGATGTCGATGCCGCTGCGCATCGGAGACACGCTCGGTGAGGCCGCGCTCGGCGCCGCGCCCGGCCAGGTGTTCGTCGGCGACTCGACCACGGTCATCCTCTACAAGCTCATCCGCGCGGCAATCGCTGCGCGGCCCGGCCGCAGCGAGATCGTCGTGGACACCGACAACTTTCCGACCGACCGGTTTCTGCTGCAGGGCATTGCGGAGGAGTGCCGCATGACCCTGCGCTGGATCCACGCGGACACCACGGCGGGCGTCACTCCCGAGCAGGTGACCGCCGTCGTCGGACCGCAGACCGCGCTCGTGGTGCTCAGTCACGTCGCCTATCGCTCCGGCTTTCTCGCCGACGTGCCCGAGATCACCCGCATTGCCCACGAGGCCGGAGCGCTCGTGCTCTGGGACCTGTGCCATTCGGTCGGTGCCGTCGAGGTGCAGCTCGATGCCTGGGGCGTCGACTTCGCCGCGGGATGCTCGTACAAGTACCTCAACGGCGGCCCGGGCGCGCCCGCGTTCGGCTACGTGCGCGCGGCGCTGCAGGCCAGCGTGCAGCAGCCGATCTGGGGGTGGCTGGGCAGCGACGAGCCGTTCCAGATGGGGCCGGACTATGTGCCGGCCATGGGCATCCGCCGTTTCATCAGCGGCACGCCGGCCATCGTCGGCATGCTCGCGATGCAGGACATGATCGCGCTCGTCGCCGAGGCCGGCATCGACGCGATCCGCGCCAAATCGATCGCTCTCACCGAGTTCGCGATCGAGCTGACGGATGCCATGCTCGCCGAGCACGGAGTCACCGTCGCGTCCCCCCGCGACGCCGCGCGTCGTGGCAGTCACGTCACCCTCCGCCACGACGACTTTCGCGCGGTCACCGCCGCCCTCTGGGAGCGCGGCGTGATCCCAGACTTCCGCGCGCCGAACGGCCTGCGCATCGGACTCTCGCCGCTCAGCACGAGTTTCACCGAGTTGTTCGTGGGGCTCGACACCGTGCGAGAGCTGCTGGCGCAGTGAGCGCATGATCCTCGACGACTTCGATTCGCGGCCGGGCAGCGCAACGTCCCTACTGCGCACGATTGTGGGCGCGTGCCTGCGAGAGCTGGGCGGGCGCGCATCGATCGCCGCACTCATCCGTCTGCTCGGCGCCGTCGGCGTCTCGGAGTCGCACGCCAGAACGGCTGTGCTCAGGGTCAGTCGCAAGGGGCTGCTGCGGTCGGGCGGCAACGCCGACTACGTGCTCAACCCAGGCGCCGTGCCGATGCTCAAGAACGGCGACCGGCGCATCTTCACCTTCCGCCAGATGGGCGACGGCGACCCGTGGTGTCTCATTTCGTTCTCGATTCCGGAGGCACTGCGCGCCGAGCGGCACCAGTTGCGGCGGCAGCTGACCTGGATCGGATGTGGCACCGTGTCGTCCGCGCTGTGGATCTGCCCCGGCTTCCTCATGGGAGAGGTGGAGGGCATTCTCGACGAGCTCGGGCTGCGCCGCTACGCGACCCTGTTCGAGACGGCGACGCCGCAGCCCGCTGGTTCGTTGGCGGATGCCGTGGCCGAGTGGTGGGATCTGCCCGCGCTCGAGGCGCTCCACCGCGGCTTCCTCGAGGCGACGGGCGGGTTTGCGGGGTCAGAGCCGACGCCCGTGGGCGCGTCCATGTCTGACGTGCTGGGGCCGACATCCGCCGCACCCGAGACAGCCGTTGCCGAGCCTGGCGTCGCTGCCTTCGCGGCCTGGATCCGCACGCTCGACGAGTGGCGCGTCATCCCGTACCTCGACCCCGGCCTGCCACCGAGCGCGCTGCCCGCGGACTGGCCGGGCTTCGCATCCGTCGCCCGCTTCACCGAACTCATGGCCCGCTTCTCGGATGCCGGCCTCAAGTTCGCGAGGTTCGTCGCCGACTGAGGCGCAGCCCCACGACCGCCGCGCCGAAGCTTCCTCGCCCACAACGAAGGAACGTTTCCCCGGCTCGCGCGAGAAGAGGGAATTATTACGGCCCTACATCGGCTGTCTCCTTCATACCGGTCACACCGCAGTCACCGCGAGACGCTCGCGAGCCCTTCAGCGTGCAGCATTACGCTGGGTGGACTGCCAACGCAATGGAAGAAGCAAGCATGAAGACTCGTACCATCGGAGACGTCACCGTCAGCGCCATCGGACTCGGCGGGATGCCGATGTCGATCGAGGGACGACCAGACGAGGCGCGCTCCATCGCCACCATCCACGCCGCGCTCGACGAGGGTGTCACCTTCTTCGACACCGCGGATGCGTACCACCTGCACGCGGACGAGGTCGGCCACAATGAGTCACTCTTCGCGAAGGCGATCGCCTCGTGGGGTGGCGACACCTCGAACGTCCTGATCGCGACCAAGGGCGGCCATCTGCGTCCGGGCGACGGAACCTGGTACGTCGACGGACATCCGGACTATCTCAAGAAGGCGGCGGAGGCATCACTGCGACGCCTCGGCGGTGACGCGATCGGCTTGTACCAGTTCCACCGCCCAGACCCAGAGGTCGACTACGCGGACTCGGTTGGCGCCATCCGTGACCTGCTCGACGCGGGCACCATCCGCATGGCCGGCATCTCGAATGCCAACCCGCAGCAGATGAAGCTCGCCCAGGAGATCCTCGACGGCCGCCTCGTCTCGGTGCAGAACCAGTTCTCGCCCGCGTTCCGATCGAGCGAGCCCGAGCTCGAGCTCGCCGACGAGATGGGCATCGCCTTCCTGCCGTGGAGCCCGCTCGGTGGCATCTCGAACGCGGCGGAACTGGGAAGCCGCTTCGCGCCATTCCAGAAGATTGCGGATGCCCGGGGCCTGACCCCGCAAGTCGTCGCGCTGGCCTGGCACCTGGCCAAGTCTCCCCACGTCATCCCGATCCCCGGTGCATCGCGGCCCGAGAGCATCCGCAACTCGGTCCAGGCCGTGGACGTGACCCTGACTCCGGAGGAGCTCGCCACGCTAGACGCCGCCTGAGTAACGCCGTGGCGAGGGCTAGCCGGGGAGGCCCGGGTGGGCGTCGAGTATCTTGCCCAGAAGCGTTCGCAACTCTGCCGCTTCCGCTTTCGAGAGAGGCGCCGCGAGTTCTGCCTGCACCGCGTCGGTCGCGACCTGCAGTTCGTCGAGGTATCGCAGGCCGAGCGGGGTGATCGCGACGGTGTTGCGGCGTCGATCTGCGGCGTCGGTCGCGCGGATGATGTGCCCGGCATCGTCGAGTCTGGTCACGATCCCGTTGATGGTGTTGCGGTCCAGTCCGAGCTGCCTGCCGAGGTCGGCCTGGCTGTGGGGGCCGTACTCGTCCAGCGCGGCGAGGACGGCGAAGTCCGCGCGTCCGGTTGCGGGCATCCGCGTGCCGGTGAGCCGGGAGCCGAGCACGTTCACGCGGTTCGCCTGCCAACTGAGCAGCGCCCGTAATCGAGCTGGCGGCGCTGTCGACTCATTTTCCGTCACGTTCCGATCCTAACCGTTGTTCTTGCCAACGAATAGATGTTATCGTTGGTCCACACAACGTTGGTTACACCAACAAATGCGATCATGGTTGGGAGACCTGATGAACGACAAGAAAGCTACAGCTACGGATCTGACCGGTCACCGGGTGCTGGTGCCGGGCGGCACCGGCGCGGTCGGGGAGGGCGTCGTGCGCGCATTCCTCGAGGCGGGGGCAGAGGTCATCGTCCCCACCCGGTCCGAGGAGCGCTCGACGGAGTTCCGGGCGGTGCTGGGGCACGCGGCGAACGAGCACCTGCACCTGGTGGTGCACGATTACACGAGCTTCGCCGGCGCCCAGGACCTCGTCGAGCAGATCGTGCACTTCCGCGGCGGGCTGGACTCCGTGGTCGCTCCGATCGGCGGATGGTGGCAGGGCAGGACTCTCGCCGAGATCACCGAGCAGGACTGGCAATCGGCATTCACCGGCCTCGCGACCACCCACATGGCGGTACTGCGTGCGGCACTGCCGCGCCTGACCGACGCGGGCGCATACACGCTTGTCGTCGGCGACTCGGCGTCGTGGCCCGTACCGGGTAGTGGACTCGTGAGCATGGAGCAGGCCGCACTGCTGATGATGCAGCGCGTTGCCGCTGCCGAAAGTGGATCGTCGCGGCGGGTATTCGCCCTGGTGCTCGGACCCGTCACCACTCGTCACGCCGAGGGCACCGTGGATGCCGGGGACGTGGGTTCCGTCGCGGTCGCGATCTCGGCTGGCACCGCGCCGAGCGATTCCATCGGGCTGCACAACCCAGGCGAGGTGCAGGCTGCCCTTTCCGCGCTTACTGCGGGCGAGGCCAACTGATCCCGTGGGACAAGGCTGCGTGCCGAACCTCGGATGCACCACTTTGTCGTCTCACCGTCATTCCGGATCAGCCGCAGTTCGCGAGTTGCCCACTTTCGCCCCGAAATCGTCCGAATTCGGGCCGAAAAGGGGCGGAAGTGGGTAACTCGCGGTCAGTGGGTGCGCGCGAGTGCCCGGGCCGAGCGGGCTGGGTGAGGCCAGGCAGACTCAGGCCAGGGCGAGCATGCTCGCGGCGGCGATCGCGAGTACGAGGCCCACGACCTGAACCGGCGCGATCCGTTCCTTCAACACGATCGCCGCGAGGATGATCGTCCCGGACGGGTAGAGCGCCGTGAGCACGGACTGGATCGTCAGTTCCCCCATGCGCAGTCCCACGAGCAGGAAGATGTTCGCGGTCGCGTCGATCACGCCGGAGACCGTGGCGAACATCAGCCCCGGACGCCATCCGCGAGCGTCGGTACCGCGGGCGCCAACGTTGAGCGCGAGCGCACCCGGCCCCGACGCCGACATGGCGGCAGCGTCGATCCGCAGCGCTCGCCGCCGAGCCAGCATCGCCATCACACCGATCGCCGTGAACACGATGATCCCGTTCGTGGCCCGGTTGGCGATGAGCGGCACGACTCCCGAATCGGACGGGGTCATGTCGATGATGACGATGAACGCGCCGATCATCGTGCCGGAGCCGATCGCCATGCCGAGCGCCTTGAGCGAGGGGCGCACGGCACCCTTCTCCGGGACGAAGCCGACGAGAACCACGGCGACGAGCGCGAGCGCCAGGGCCACGTATCCGATCGCGTTCAGCCGGTCGCCTTTCACGAGCCCGACGAGCATCGGCACGAGAGCCGAGACCACGGCCGTCGTCGGCGACAGGATGCTCATGGGCCCGATCGCGAGGCAGGCATACAGCAGCACGATCGCGATCGCCCCGGTCACGCCCGAGAGTGCACCGAGCAGCACCGCGGATGCCGACCACGTTCCCCCGACCACTGAGATGGACGCCACGAGCAGCACGAGCCCGGATGCCGCCCCGATCGCCGTAACGCGCACCGCGCTGATGCGCTTGGCCGCCATCCCTCCGAGGAAGTCGGCCGCGCCGAAAATAAGCGCGCCGGAGAGGCCGATGATGACGGGGAGCATCCCCTAACGCTAGAGGTATTTGTGCGCACAGCGAAAAGCGCGGCGATTGCGGATAGCCACAGCCCGCCCGCGCACCTCTTCGCGTCGTTTGTAGCTCCGTGACGGGGGATTTTCCCTCCCGGGCGCCCGTGCCTAGCGTGGCATCAGGTAACGAAGGAGCTTTCATGGTCGACGTCACACCGCGCACCCGAGCCAAGGACACCCGGCGATCGAGGGAGGTCGATGCTCAGGTCGACGCCCAGTTGGCCGAGAGCTCGCCCGAGGCATCCGTTGACGTCGAGAGCCTCGGCAGGCAGCTTCTCGGTACCTGGGCTGATGTCCGGCGCACCTCCCGAGAGTTCGCGAAGAACCCGGCACTGCACGACGTTCTCGGTCTCAGCCTCGAGGAGCAGCGCGAGCGCACCCTGGCCCAGCTGCACATCCTGCAGGAGAAGGGGCAGGTGCATCGTGCCTTCCCGAAGTCGCTCGGCGGGCTCGAAGACAACGGCGGCAACATCGCGGCGTTCGAGGAACTCGTCTCGGCGAGCCCGTCGCTGCAGATCAAGTCCGGCGTGCAGTGGGGACTGTTCGGCTCGGCCGTGCTCCACCTCGGCACCGAGGAACACCACAGGAAGTTCCTCCCCGGCATCATGGACTTCACCGTTCCCGGCGCCTTCGCGATGACCGAGATCGGGCACGGGTCGGATGTCGCCTCCATCGCCACGACGGCCACCTACGACGAGCAGACCCACGAGTTCGTCATCCACACCCCGTTCCGTGCGGCGTGGAAGGAGTTCCTCGGCAACGCAGCGCGAGACGGCATCGCCGCCACGGTGTTCGCGCAGCTCATCACCAAGGGTGTGAACCACGGGGTGCACTGCTTCTACGTGCCGATCCGCGACGAGAACGGCGACTTCCTGCCCGGCATCGGCGGCGAGGACGACGGCTGGAAGGGCGGGCTCAACGGCATCGACAACGGCCGTCTGCACTTCGATCACGTGCGCGTCCCGCGCACCAACCTGCTCAACAAGTACGGGGATGTCGCCGAAGACGGCACGTACACCTCGAGCATCGACAGCCCCGGTCGCCGTTTCTTCACCATGCTCGGCACGCTCGTGCAGGGTCGCGTCTCGCTCGACGGCGCGGCCACGACGGTCTCGGCGATGGCCCTCGCGATAGCCGTCACCTACGGCAACCAGCGCCGCCAGTTCACGGCGGGCAGCGACGACGAGGAGGTGCTGCTCGACTACCAACGGCACCAGCGCAGGCTCATCCCGCGCCTGGCCACCGCATACGCGATGAACTTTGCGCACGACGACTTCCTGGTGAAGTTCGACTCCGTCTTCAGTAACAAGAACACGACGGATGACGACCGCCAGGATCTGGAGACCCTCGCGGCCGCGCTCAAACCGTTGTCTACCTGGGTGGCCCTCGACATCCTGCAGGAGGCTCGCGAGGCCTGCGGCGGAGCGGGCTTCATGGCGTCGAACCGCATCGTGGGCCTGCGCGCCGACCTCGACGTGTACGTCACCTTCGAGGGCGACAACAACGTGCTGCTGCAGCTCGTGGCCAAGCGGCTGCTCACCGACTTCAGCTCCAAGTTCAAGAACGCGGATGCGGGGGCCCTGGCCCGCTACGTCGTCGAGCAGGCGGCGGATCGCGCCTATCACGGCACGGGCCTGCGCACGCTCGCCCAGACTGTGAAGGACTTCGGCTCCACCGCCCGCTCGGTGCACGAGCTGCGCGAGACCAACGCGCAGCGCGAGCTGCTCACCGATCGTGTCGAGACGATGATCTCGGAGCTCGCCGGCAGGCTGCGGCCGGCATCCAAGCTGTCGAAGGCGGATGCCGCAGCCCTGTTCAACTCGCAGCAGAACGAACTCATCGAGGCGGCCCGCGCTCACGCCGAACTGCTGCAGTGGGAGTCGTTCACCCGCGCGCTCGACAAGGTAGAAGATGACGGCACGAAGCTCGTGCTGTCGTGGCTGCACGACGTGTTCGGACTCGGCCTCATCGAGAAGCACCTCTCCTGGTACCTCATCCACGGGCGTCTCTCGGCGCACCGTGCGCAGGCCGTGAGCGCCTACATCGACCGTCTCGTGACGCGGCTGCGTCCGCACGCGCAGGACCTCGTGGATGCGTTCGGCTTCGAGCCGGAGCACCTGCGGGCGACCATCGCCACGGGCATCGAGGCCGAGCGGCAGGACGAGGCGCGGGCGTACTATGCCGCGCAGCGCGCATCCGGCACCGCCCCCGTCGCCGAGAAGTCCCTCAAGCCCAAAAAGAAGAAGCGGTAGCTCGGGGCGTCGTCGGAAATCGCGCCGAAGGCTCCGCCCATAGAGGCCCACCACGCCCCCGCCTTCGGCGCGATTCCCGACGACCGGTGTCCCCATCCACCCTGTCATTTCGCTACGCTCGGTCGAAACGTAGAGGGAGCGACATGACCTTTCAGGCGTACCTGGACTCGATCAAGGCGAAGACCGGCAAGGGTCCCGAGGACTTCATCGCGCTCGCGAGGGAGAAGGGACTCCTCGTCGAGGGCATGAAGGCCACCCCGATCCTCGCTTGGCTGAAGGAGGACTTCGACCTCGGTTCCGGCCACGCCATGGCGATCTTCGGCATCCTCAAGGAGGCTCTGCAACCGCGCGCGAGCAACGACGAGCGCATCGCCGCGCAGTTCGCTGGCGGCAAGTCCGTGTGGCAGAAGCCCTACGAGGACCTCCTCACGCACATCCGCGAGTTCGGCCCGGATGTGTCAGTCGCCGCCACCGACACCTACCTCAGCCTTCTGCGCGGCGCGAAGAAGTTCGCGGTCGTGTACACGACGGCGGCGCGGATGGATGTCGGCATCAAGCTCAAGGGCGAAGAACCGACCGAGCGCCTCACCCGCGCCGGCTCGTGGAACAGCATGGTCACTCACCGCGTACGAATCGCGGATGCCGCCCAGCTGGACGCAGAACTCCTCGCCTGGCTGCGCGAGGCCTACGATCGCGCCGACTGAGTCGCCAGGACGTCCGAAAGCCCTGCGCCTCATCGGCAGCGTCGAATCGGTTCGCTAAATAGCTTGACAGCCCTTACTTGATCGCGCTACATTTCATCGAATCGGTTCGAAGAAAGAATGGGCAATGGCGACTATTGGCGATGTGGCCAAGCAGGCAGGGGTCTCCCGCAGCACTGTGTCGTACGCGCTCAGCGGTAAACGATCGCTTTCTGCCGAGACCCGCGAACGCATTCGCGTCGCAATTGCCGAACTGGGATTCACGCCCAATGCGGGGGCCCGGGCGCTTGCAACGTCGCAGACAATGGTCATTGGTCTGTTTGTGCATTTCTTCGAAGACGAGTTCTCGCCCGCAATGCTGCAGTATGTTCTGCCGATCTCCGATGCCGCGCGTGAAGCCGGCTACGACATCCTGATGGTGACAGAAACTGACGGGCCGCAAGCGCTTCGGCGGATCACGAGTTCGGACATGGTCGACGGGATCGTGCTTCTCAACGTCGCACATCGCGATGAACGTATCCCGGTGTTACAGGCCGCACGTCAGCCCGGAGTGCTCGTCGGTATTCCGGAGAAGGCTGACGGCGTCGATGTCTTCGACCTGGATTTTGAGGAGTCCGGGCGCGTGCTCGTGGATCATCTTCATGAGCGCGGACATCGGGACATCATTCTTGTCACCCCGCAGCAGCACGTCTTTGAGCGTGGTGGGGCGTACGCCTGGCGATTCCGCGACGCGGCCCTGGAGCGCGCCTCCCGCTACGGCATCCGGATGTTCTCCGTCGATGGGGTGACCCAGCAGCCCGGGGTCAATCGACAGATCAATGAAATTCTTGATGGACACCCCGAGGCGACAGCCATGATCGTGCACAATGACGCGACGATCGCTGCGCTGCCTACGGTGCTTCATGACAGGGGCGTACGAGTGCCGGATGAGCTCTCGGTCGTAGGCATTTTCTCCGAAGACTTCGGTCGACTTTTCTCCTTGCCGTATACGACCGTTGAAACGTCGCCCGATCAACTGGGCCGCGCCGCGGTTCAGGCACTGGTTCACCGAATGGGCAACTCCGATTCTGCGGAGTACACGGTCCAGCTCGTCGAGCCACGCATCACGGACCGGGGGAGTACCCGCTAACCCGATAACGCGGCGCAGGTACCGTGTGTCACATTATCGAACCGGTTCGACAACTAAACGAAATGACATCCGCGCACCATTCAGAGAGGAATTACCTGTGGAAATCAATCCGAAAATAAGGGCAGCTGGGGCGATAATCCTGGCCGTCGGTATGTCAGTTGCGGCACTGACCGGGTGCTCGTCATCTGCCAACACCTCACACACGAAGGCAAACTACACGTTCTGGGATCCGTATCCCCAGTACGACGCAAGTTCTGCCTGGGCCAAGGTCATCAACAGCTGCGCCGCTGAGGCGGGGGTCACGATCAAGCGCACCGGCTACGACACGAGTGATCTGACGAACAAAGCACTGCTTGCCGGACAGCAGAAGAACTCCCCGGACATCCTGCTCATCGACAACCCGGTGATCTCGACACTTGCCGAGGCGGGAATCCTGACATCGACCGACGAGAACAAGCTGGTCGTCGGCGACGTCGCGAAGAACATCCTCGGTGCAGGTGTAGTCGGCGGCAAGACGTATGGCGTGCCGATCGGTGCGAACACGCTGGCCCTGTACTACAACCCCAAGGTCCTGGCAGCAGCCGGTGTGGACATCGCCAGCGTGAAGGACTGGGATTCGCTGTCGGCTGCCCTCGCAAAGGTCACGGCAATCGGCAAGAAGGGCATCACGTTCTCCGCAATCGGAACCGAGGAGGGGAGCTTCCAGTTCCTGCCGTGGTACTGGGGTTCGGGAGCCGACCTCACGAAGCTCGATTCCGACCAGGCCATCTCTGCGCTGACGCTGTGGAAGGGGTGGGTCGACAAGGGCTACGCTCCCAATTCAGTGATCAACAACACGCAGACGACCTCGTGGCAGGAGTTCCAGACCGGTGACTTCGGATTCGCAGAGAACGGTACGTGGCAGAAGGCCGACGCCGCCAAGATGGGCGACCTGGTCATCCCGTTGCCTGCGGCTACCGGTGGCGCGGCACCGGCTCCGACCGGCGGTGAATTCCTGAGCATTCCCGTTCAGAAGGACTCGTCGCGCTATGCGGCGTCTGCGAAGATCGTCGCCTGCCTGACCTCCACCAAGAACGTCGTCAACACGGACAACACGCTGAATTACATTGCGGCAACACAGGATGCGCAGAAGGCGCAGCTTGCCGGGGACGCCACTCTCAAGCCCTGGATTGACGCGGTGCAGGTGGCGCAGGCTCGCACGGGAAACAACCTCGGAACCAAGTATCCGAAGATCTCCGAGCAGCTGTGGGCCGCTGTCCAGAAGGCGCTGACCGGCAGCGCGACTCCGGCAGATGCCCTGAAGGCCGCGCAAGCCGCGGTGAAGTAACAAGGCGCTCGTACACAGGCACCAGGAGGAGATCATGACCGCGCATACCGACTCGCCGGGACGCATTTCGCGTCGCGGCGGCTGGACCGCATGGGCGTTCATCGCCCCGGTCGTGATCTACCTTCTGGTGTTCTACGCTTACCCGCTTGGCCGCAACATCGAGCTGAGCCTGCGTGACTATACGGTTCGATCGTTCATTGATGGCACCGCACCGTTCGCCGGGATCGACAACTACATCGCAGTATTCACGAGTTCGACATTCGGCCCGGCTCTTCTGAACACGGCGCTCTTCGTCGGGGTGTCCATCCTTTTCCAGTTCTCGATTGGCCTCGCACTCGCCGCGTTCTTCATCAAGAATTTCCCCTTGAACAACACACTGCGTGCGTTGTTCCTCGTGCCATGGCTGCTTCCGCTGCTGGTGTCGGGGTCGGCCTGGTCCTGGATGCTCAATAGTGATTCCGGTGTCGTCAACTCTTTTCTTGAGGCAGTGGGCATCGGTCAGATCAACTGGCTGACCTCGCCGCACTGGTCTCTCGTCGCCGTGTTGATCGCGAATATCTGGATCGGCATCCCCTTCAACCTCGTGATCCTCTACAGCGGCCTGCAGGGGATTCCCGTCGAGGTGCACGAGGCGGCATCGATCGACGGCGCAAACGGGTGGCAGACATTTTGGAAGGTCACCTTCCCATTGCTCCGCCCCGTATCGGCAATCACCATCCTGCTTGGCCTGGTCTACACGCTGAAGGTCTTCGACATCATCTGGATCATGACCAGGGGCGGGCCGTCAGACTCGTCGACAACCTTCGCTATCTGGTCGTACAGGCTCGGGTTCGGCTCGCTGTTGCCGAACTTCAGCCCCGCAGCGGCCGTCGGCAACCTTCTCATTTTGGTGGCTCTCGTGTTCGGCCTCATTTACATCCGCACGCAGCGTCGATTGGATGTCAATTGATGCGCGCTCGTGCCTGGTGGAAGACCGTGGTAGGCATCGTCCTGACCGCCCTCATGCTCTTCCCCGTCTACTGGATGATCAACGTCTCGCTCACCAGGGCCCAGAACCTGCGAAAGAGTCCGCCGAATCTTCTCCCACTCGACCCGACACTCGAGGGCTATCAGCATGTGCTCCACGAGCAGCTCCCGTTTCTTGGGGCGAGTCTTGTGATCGGGATCGGCACCGTCGTGCTGACGCTCGCGCTGGCCGCTCCCGCGGCTTACTCACTCGCAAAGCTCCGGCCTCGTGGCGGAAGCACACTCAGCTTCGTGCTACTGATCGCCCAGATGATTCCCGCGATCATCATGGCGATGGGTTTTTACGTGATCTATCTGAACCTCGGGATCCTGAACTCGATCCCCGGCCTGATCCTGGCGGATTCGACGATCGCCGTACCGTTCGGCGTACTGATCTTCGCCGCCTTCATGTCGAGCATTCCCGACGAACTCATCCAGGCCGCAAAAATCGATGGAGCATCGGCCTGGCGCACCTTCATCTCCATCGTGCTTCCCGTCAGCCGCAATTCCATTGTCACCGTTTCGCTGTTCGCGTTCCTCTGGGCGTGGTCTGACTTCATCTTCGCGACCACTCTCGACGGCGGTGGCGATTTTCAACCGATCACGCTCGGCATCTATCGCTACATCGGCAACAACAACCAGGAGTGGAATTCGATCATGGCGACCGCTGTCGTCGCGTCTATTCCGGCGGCACTGCTTCTCGTCTTGGCCCAAAGATACGTGGCAGCGGGCGTCACTGCCGGCGCCGTCAAGGACTAATCCGTCATATCCGCTCGACTTGAAAGGCCACCTTATGCCGCCGCGCACCGGTGTTCAGTTTGACATCACCGAAATTCCCTTCAGCACGAAGGGATCCTGGCTCGACCTTTCCCCTGTCGTGGGGTTGCATGACAGCAGGGACGACGTGCACCTCGTCACTCACCAGACGGGGATGCACGCCATTCTTCGTCTGGTGCCGGAACGATCCGGCCTGCGGGTCGGCACCACCAACTCCGCCACACCCGCATCCTTGCGTTGGCAGGACAGGGATGGCGGCGAGATCGAGGCGGTCTTCGACGGCCTCGAAACGATCCGCGTGCGTGGGCGTGGCCTCGAGCTGCGCCTGGCCGATGCCTCCGCCGCGCTCGAGGCCTTTAGCGGCACCTACTTTTTTCGGGATCCTCTGGACGGTTCCGCCGTCTTTACCTCATATGAGAGCGGCCGTCGCTATCGGGTGACGAGCATTCGCGGCGAGCTCCAATTCGATGGCGCGGAAGCTCTCGGCGATACCGCGCGCGCCGTCATCGCGTCTGGAGACGGCGGCTGGGAGGTGGCCATCGAAGAGTTTGAGGTAGCTCGTGCGGGCTATGTCGCCTCTTCCGACTTCGAGACACTGGTCCTCCGTTCGGCGACTGCGTTCAATGAATATCTCCAACTTGTCGCAGCGTGGAGAGGGCCCGAGGGCCACACGGCCGAGCGCGCCGCGTATGTTCTATGGTCGGCGACGGTCGTGCCGAGGGGCTTTCTCTCGCGGGAATCGGTACTGATGTCCAAGCACTGGATGGACAAGGTGTGGAGTTGGGATCACTGTTTCAACGCCCTGGCATTTGCGCCGACCGATCTTGCGGCGGCGATGGATCAGTTTCTCGCCCCGTTCGACTTTCAGGACGCGTCGGGGGCACTCCCCGACTCGATCACGCACTCAGAGGTGCTCTATAACTTCGTGAAACCGCCGGTGCATGGGTGGTCCTTCGCCAAGGTCCGAGCTCGAGCGGGCACAGCGATCGATCGGGAGGCCCTCAATGAGGTGTATCTGAAGCTGGCCAGCTGGACGCGCTTCTGGCTCGACTATCGTCGGGCGCCCGGTCACACTCTCCCGCACTACCAGCACGGCAACGACAGTGGATGGGATAACTCGACGACCTTCGACAACGACCGTGTGATCGAGTCGCCGGATCTTGCTGCTTTTATGGTCATCCAATTGGATGTTCTCGCGGACCTTTCCGTCGAACTCGGCACTGGCGAAGAGGATGTCTGGGCCCGCGAACGCGACCTCATCGTCGGGGCGCTGCTCGAGCTCTGGGATGGTGAGCGCTTCTTTGCGTTGTCGGTCGACGGCGCACGCCGCAGCAAGACGACGAGTCTGCTCACCCTCTTGCCGATCCTCGCTGCCGAATTTCTGCCTGCCGAGATTGTAGACAAACTTGCATCCGGCATTGCCGAGCATCTGACCGAGTGGGGGCCAGCGACCCAGCGCCTCGATACGGCTGAGTACGAATCGGATGGCTATTGGCGTGGTCCGATCTGGGCGCCGTCCACCGTGATCGTCGAAGACGGATTGCGCCGTGCTGGCCATCATGAACTCGCAGACCAAGTCAGCCGAGGTTTCCTGTCACTGTGCGAGAAGTCGGGCTTCGCCGAGAACTTCGACGCCGTCACCGGTGAGGGCCTGCGTGATCGCGCCTATACCTGGACGGCCAGCGCGTACCTCCTGCTTGCCCACGAGGCAGCCATGAGGGATCAGGGTCTGCCTGCCTGAGTGACTACTGCATCCCGATGTCTCGGTTGAGTACACTTGCCTCAGGCTGCTGCGCGGCAGGCGCAAGTTCGCGGTGGTCGACACGTCGGTGGCGCGCATGGATGTCGGCATCGAACTCAAGGGCGAAGAACCGACCGAGCGCCTCACCCGCGCCGGCTCGTGGAACAGCATGGTCACTCACCGCGTACGAATCGCGGATGCCGCCCAGCTGGACGCAGACAGCTGGACGCAGAACTCCTCGCCCGGCTGCGCGAAGCCTACGAGCGCGCCGCCTGAGGCGGCAGATAGGGCTTATAGGCAAGAAGGTGTGGATGGGTTCTTGATCTGGGCCCGGGATTGCGGGGCTGGATCGGGGTTGTTATGGTCCGCGACCCTTAGTCGTGGATC
>NZ_JBELOA010000006.1:0-150245 GCF_040227205.1 Parafrigoribacterium humi
ATCCAGGATGGCTCCATCGCTACAATCACCACAGACCCCACACCGGACTCGGCGGCCAAACCCCAGCCCAACGCGTTCACAACGTCACAGGGAACTACACCTAGTGTGGGAGTGTGACGAAAGACTTCAGCCACGAGCCGGATGCCCGCCGCTACGTCCTGCGTATCGACGGGGAGATCGTCGCGGTCGCCGACTACACGATCAGCGGCAACTCGATCTCGTTCCACCACACCTACACGAACCCGCGCATGCGCAACAAAGGCTACGCGGCGGAGGTCGTGACCTTCGCCATGGACGACGTCGAGAAGACCACGAGCCTCAAGATCGTGCCCATGTGCTGGTACGTGGCGGAGTGGTTCGAGAAGAACCCCGATCGTGCCGGATTGCTGAGCCGTTGAGCTGAGCCGTTGAGCTGTCCCTCGCTCAGGCAGACGCACCGACCGCGCTCGATGCAGCCCAGAGGTTGATGCCCATCTCGGTCGCGTGCGCGTCGATGGCGGCGAGTTCGTCCGTGGTGAAATCGAGCCTGGCCACGGCGCCGAGGTTCGCTTCGAGCTGATGCACCGAGGACGCCCCGACGAGCGCGGAGGTGACGCGCTCGCCGCGCAGTGTCCACGAGATGGCGAGCTGGGCGAGACTCTGCCCGCGGCTCTCGGCGATGTCGGTCAGGGCCCGGATGGCCGCGAGGGTGTCGTCGTTGACCATCGTCTTCTGCATCGAGCCTTCGCGTGCGGCCCGGGCATCCTCGGGTATCCCCTGAAGGTACCGGTCGGTCAAGAGGCCCTGGGCGAGCGGTGAGAACGCGATACACCCGACACCGAGGCGCTCGAGCGTGTCGAGCAGTCCACCCTCGATCCAGCGGTTGAACATCGAATACGAGGGCTGGTGGATGAGGAGCGGTGTTCCGAGATCGGCGAGGATCTGCGCTGCCTGCACCGTGCGCTCCGGCGAGTAGGAGGAGATGCCGGCGTAGAGCGCCTTGCCCGAGGCGACGGCGGTGTGCAGGGCACCCATGGTCTCTTCGAGCGGGGTGTCCGGGTCGGCGCGGTGCGAGTAGAAGATGTCGACGTAGTCGAGTCCCATGCGACCGAGTGACTGGTCCAGGGAGGCGAGCAGGTACTTGCGCGAGCCGAAGTTGCCGTACGGGCCTGGCCACATGTCGTAGCCGGCTTTGGTGGAGATGACGAGTTCGTCGCGGTAGGGCGCGAAGTCGCGACGAAGGTGCTCGCCGAAGTTCTCTTCTGCGCTGCCGTAGGGCGGGCCGTAGTTGTTGGCGAGATCGAAGTGGGTCACGCCGAGGTCGAACGCCCTGCGCAGGATATCGCGCTGGCGATCCATGGGTACGGTGTCTCCGAAGTTCTGCCACAGCCCGAGCGACACGGCCGGGAGTGTGAGTCCGCTGCGCCCGACGCGCCGGTAGCTCATGGAATCGTAACGGGAATCATCAGCGAGGTAGGTCACTGATCCATACTCCCACGTGATCGCCACGTTCGGGCCCCGCCGCTCACGCGCTCGCCCGCTCGACGGGCCGCACCGCTCGCCCGCTCGACGGGCCGCACCGCTGGCCGCTCGACGGGCCGCACCGCTGGCCGCTCGCGCATCAGCTCCCTGAGGGCAGAGCTCTTACTCGGAAGGGGCCGTCGTCGCTGGCCCGGATCGACATCGGGTGGCGGGATCAACCAGTAATCACCGCCCGCGCGCTCGATCTCCCAGTGATTGTTATGGAGCAACAGGTGATGGTGTCGGCACAGGAGAATGCCGTCGGCGACATCCGTCTTTCCGCCGTCTCGCGCCCAGAATCTGACGTGGTGCGCCTCGGTCCAGGATGGCGGTCTGTCGCAGCCGATCCAGCGGCACCCGCCGTCTCGCACTGCGAGCGCTACCCGCTGCGTGCGGTTGTACAGTCGCTGTTCGCGGCCCACATTCAACGGCTGCCCCTCGCCATCGATGCTCACCTCCGCTGTCGCACCGGTGCACGCGAGCCGCTCGGCAGTCTCGATGGACACCGGGTCGGCCTGCCCCTCGATGCGAGCGTGTCCAGCGCGAGAGCCGAGTGCCCGCTTCGTGACGAGCACGCGGACCACGGGCGCGCCGGTTCCGAGAAGCCTGCTGGAATCCGCATCGGCACCAGCGACGAGCAGGTGTTCGAACACGTCGGATGCCAGTTGCGCCGTTGTGCGGGGGTCGGCCTCGATCTGTTCTGCTATCTCTTGGCTTTCGGCGCTGACGAAGCGCGGACCTCCGCGACGGGGTGACGTTGCCCGGTCGAAGAGCTCTGCGACGGACGCGAGAGTCTCGGGGTCCATCATCCACACGAGCCGGCCCATGCCGTCGCGCTGGCGATAGAGCGCGAGGCTGCGTTGCGCACGGCGTTCTGCCTCCCGCTCGGCGAGGCCGAGATCGTCCAGTTCGTCCCGAAGCTCGCGCGCACGACGATACAGCCGATCGGCGTCGAGCATTTCGGCCTCGGCGCAGAGCTGTCCAACCAGTTCTGTCAACGTCTGCTCGCTTACGTGCACAGAAGGTTTACCGACACCGCGCTCAATGGACTCAGCGCCATCGATCGAGACTGCGCCTGCAGCGACGGCCCTCCCCACTTCGGCAAGCCACGTCCGCTCCGACGCAAGGACCTCGCCGGTCGTGCTGTCGACGCCAGAATCCTCCGCGCTCTCGTGGACAAGACGCCCCACCCTGACCGCCGCCGCAGCCTCCCTCGCCGTGGACCCGCTGGTCACGCGCATCATCTCTTCCGGCGTGCGAAAACCTTCGCGCCGAGCGAGGCCGGCGCTGCCCAATTCCGGCCGTGACCGGTGGGCGAGCTCGCCAGCGATCACTACCCCGTGCACCTGGGCCGCCCGTAACAGCAGGTTCGACAATCTGGCTGCCTCACGAAACTCCTCATCGCTGAGACCCCGATATTCCGCAATTTCGGTGGTGACCGCATCCATCGCGTGCAGGGCCGCGGCGAGCGCCGAGACCAGCGGATGGGAGGTGGATGACATACGACTATCCTCCTCTTTCGAAGGTGTGTTCGAAAGTATTATGGGGCAATCTTGGGATAAGTGATTGGCGGTCACGACTGTGGAGGAGAGGTCGGGAGGAGAGCACCTGCCTGGGCCCGACTCGCACAGCCTCCACCCGGGCGCCATTTCCGCCGCTCCCGCCTGAGAGCGAGCCGACGCCGGCGACTCCACGAGAGCCTCCCTATCCGATGCCACCAGCATCTGCTGCGCTGTCGCCACCGACACCACCACCGAAGCGATAATCGTCCTGCGCGACCCAGCGCACTCCCCTCCTGTGACTCACCAGAATCCCGCGAAGTGGCACCTCGGCCTCATCGCAGGCGCGATGCAGAGCGCGGGCCCAGTCGATGTCCGTGGGGGTCAATCTGGCATCCGCATATCGTTCGAGAACAAAGACGAGGGAGTGCGCACCAGCACTCTCCGTGACGTGGCGGAGCATTGAGCACAGCGCGGTGTCCGACAGGCCCGGCGGAAGAGGCGGCAGGCCGTCGATCGGTATGAGTGTGGGCAGTTGCACACCGTGCTCGTCGAGGAACAGCAACCACAGCTGTCGCTGGATGGCGCGTCCGAGAAGACCGGCTACACGCTCCTCGATGAGGGCGTTGGTGGTCAACGGGAGGAGTTTCGCTTCGTCGTATCGTGCTGGTGTCATCCGCCCATGGTCGACCTTCGCCGCCCGGCACGGTGAGTTCGGAGCAGTGACTGTGGATTACGCCGACACAGGCAGGTCAGGGAGGAGAAGTCGACGGCAGCACGGGCGACAGCCGGGGCACTGCAGCAGCCCGACCCGCGGCAGCCCGACCCGCCTGAGCCGGGCAGAAACCCCGGAAAAGCCAGTTCAGTGCTCCTTGTCCGGCCGCCGCGCATCGCTCTCGAGCGGTGCGAAGCGACGCACGCGCCGGCCGTCGACCTCGACATCCTCCACGAACATGCCGAAGGGGCGCACCCACATCCCGCGCACCCCGTAGAGCGCGCGGTAGACGACGAGCGACTCCTCCGTCTCGGAGTGCTGGGCCACGCCGATCACCTCGTAGAGGTTCCCCTTGTAATGGCGATACAGGCCGGGTGTGATGTCGTCAGCGCTGGGCACCTGACCATTCTGCTGGCTGGAGACGACTCGGGCGAACCGCCCCGCGCATCCGAGGCCCGAGGTCTGGGCGGTTCACTACGATTGACCTCGACCCAGGGAGTTCTTGCATGACGATCACCGCATCCGCCGACGGCTCGGCCCTCGGCAACCCTGGCCCGGCGGGATGGGCGTGGTACGTCGACGACGACAACTGGGCCGCGGGCGGCTGGCCGCGCGCGACCAACAACCAGGGCGAGCTCACGGCCGTGCTCGAGCTGTTCCGCGCGACGGAGCACTCGGGCGAGGACCTGCTCATCCTGTGCGACAGCCAGTACGTCATCAATTCCGTGACCAAGTGGATGCCCGGCTGGAAGAAAAAGGGCTGGCGCAAGGGCGACGGCAAGCCTGTGATGAACGTCGAGCTCCTCAAGCAGATCGACGACGCGATCACCGGGCGTCGCTACCGATTCGAGTGGGTGCGCGGACACATCGGCCACGTGCTCAACGAGGCCGCGGATGCCCGTGCCCGGGCGGCTGCGGAGGCCTACCAGCGAGGTGCCGCCGTGCCCTCCGGTCCCGGGTGGCGCGGCAGCGCAGCCGGCGCGCCTGAGCGGTCCGCACCACGTTTGCCCGAGCCGCAGGCGCCCGCACCGGATACCGCTCTTTTCACCCTCGACGAGCCGAAAATGCACGCTCTCGCGCTGCAGCTCACCCCCGCAGAATTCGCGCGCCTGACCCGGCGAGCGCGCGAGAGCGGCAGCACGCCGGAGGAGTTCCTGCGCGGCCTGATCTGAGGTAACACCCCCGCGGTGCGCAGAACTTGCAGGTATCGTGGAGTCGCCTCGGCGCGGCTCGCGTAGTGGTGAACGACACGATATGGGGAGTATTCCGATGACGGATCCGCGCTTGGGCGAGCTGCTGAACGAGGCGACAACGATCGCGGTCGTCGGGGCCTCGAGGCACGAGAAGAAGGCGGCCCACCGCATCCCCAGGCGCCTGCTCAAGGCCGGGTTCACCGTCATCCCGGTCAACCCCCACGCCAACGAGATCCTCGGACAGAAGGCCTACCACAGCCTCGCCGACATACCGGTTCCTGTGGACATCGTTGACGTCTTCCGCCCATCGGAGGAGGCCGCCGGTGTGGCGGAGCAGGCCGCGGCGATCGGCGCCAAGGCGCTCTGGCTGCAGATGGAGATCACCTCGGAGGAGGCTCGCGACATCGCCACGAAGGCGGGCATGGACTTCGTCGAAGACACCTGCATCGGCGTCACGACCGCGGAGTTCGAGATCCAGAAGTAGCGCGCTCAACCCAGCGCCGACACATGCGGCGCGGAGCACGCCCGCGTACCCTCGCTCTCATGAGCACTCACGAGGTTGTGAACCAGGCTCCGCTGCGCGCGGGCATCAACGAGTTCAGCACGAACGTCCCGCTGGTCGAGTCGGTGCGACAGTATGACGCTGGTTGGGCTCTCGACGATCTGGCCCGCGTGGGCGAGTTGGTCGGCACCGAGCAGTTTCAGCAGGATGCCGCGCGAGCGAACCGCTTCGAGCCGCAGCTGCGCACCCATGACCGCTGGGGCAACCGCGTGGACGAGGTCGACTACGACCCGTCGTATCACCGCATCATCCGTGCGGCCGTGGCCGAGGGTGCGCACACTTCCGCGTGGGCAGAGCCGCGCCCCGGCGCGAATGTCGCGCGGGCGGCGACCTTCATGCTTTTCGCGCAGGTCGAGCCCGGCCACGCCTGCCCGATCTCAATGACGCACGCGGCCGTTCCGACCCTGCTGATGAGCGACGAGCTGAGCCGCGAGTGGCTGCCGCGCCTGCTCAGCCGCGACTATGACGGTGCGCTCGGGGCTGGCAAGAGCTCCGCCCTGTTCGGCATGGCGATGACCGAAAAACAGGGCGGGTCGGATGTGCGCGCGAACTCCACGCGGGCCGTGGACGCCGGCGACGGCAGCTTTCGCCTCACCGGCCACAAGTGGTTCTGCAGCGCGCCGATGTCCGACGGTTTCTTCGTGCTCGCGCAGACGGAGCCGGGGCTCAGCTGCTTTCTGGTGCCTCGGGTGCTGGCCGACGGCATCCGCAATCCGTTTTTCATCCAGCGCTTGAAGGACAAGCTCGGCAATCGCTCGAATGCCTCCTGCGAGGTGGAGTTCGACCAGACGGTGGGATTCCTGGTGGGCGAGGAGGGACGCGGTGTGCGCACGATCATCGAGATGGTGTCGCGCACCAGGCTCGACTGCGTGTTCGGCACGGCGGCGGGAATGCGGCAGTCGGTGGCGGAGGCGCTGTGGCACGTGCGCCACCGCAAGGCGTTCGGCGCGCTGCTGGTGGACCAGCCCGCGATGACGGCGGTGGTGGCGGATCTCGCGCTCGACTCGGAGGCAGCCACCGCGACGGCCATGCGGCTGGCCCGCGCCCACGACGCCGATGCGAACGAGACAGAGGTCGCATTCCGGCGCCTGGCAACGGCGGTGAGCAAATACTGGATCTGCAAGCGCGGACCTGCGCACGCCTACGAGGCGCTCGAATGCCTCGGTGGCAACGGCTTCATCGAGACGTTTCCGCTCGCGCGCCGCTACCGCGAGCAGCCGGTGATGGCGGTGTGGGAGGGCTCCGGCAACGTCATCGCGTTGGACGTGCTGCGCGCGATCGCCCGCGATTCGGCGACCCTCGATGCCTTCGACGCGGAGGTGTCGCTCTCGGCGGGAGTCAACGCCACCTTCGACGCGCACCTCACTTCCACGCGTGAGCTCGCCCGGTCAATCAGTGCGATGGATGCCGCTGCCGCGGCCAGCCAGGCCCGTCGCCTCGTGGGGGCGCTGGCCCTGACGCTGCAGGCATCCCTGCTCATCCGGCACTCCCCCGCCGCCGTCTCAGACGCGTTCGTGGCGGCGAGGTTCGGCCCCGATCGCGGGCGGCTCTACGGGGAACTGCCGAGCTCGCTCGCGCTGAAGGGAATCCTCGAACGAGCATGAGCCGAGCAGGCGGGTTCACCCAGGAGACAGCGTCCGGAGTGTGGGAAATGCAGTTCGGTAACGCCGCACGTCCCGAGTGACGAGGGTCAGGTTTTCGACGACCGCATGGGCTCCGATATAGAAATCCGGGAGGGTTGCAACGCGGGTACCACCACGACGGCGATACGCCTGGTGGGCCCTGGCCGCGAGGAAGCCAGCCGCATAGGGCAGAGGTGCCCGGCGCAGGATGTGGGCGGGCATCCGCTCATCGATCTCGTCGATGCCGCTGAAGCCAACGCTTGCCTCGGCATAGATGAGCGGGTTGATATAGACAGGACCGGTGCGGATGCCATGGGCCAACGCACCCGCAGACCATTCCGCCCAAATAGGGTCAGCTGTGGCGATGTCGAGCAGCACGTTCGTATCGATGAGGAACCCGACAGACGGCGGGACAGGATCACTCATTGTCGTAATCGCGCGTGAGCCGCATAATCTCGTCGGTACTGAGCGCGCTCTGCGCGGTGCCGCGCAGGCTCGCGACGAAGCGGTCGGCGGCATCGGGACGGCGCCCCCGAACCGTCTCGAGTACCACCATTCCGTCTCGCTCGACGAAGTCGATCTCTGTCTCGGGCATGAAGCCATAACGCTCACGGATGTGCTGCGGGATGGTGACTTGACCCTTCGACGTGATTCTCATGGGGCCATCATAATTCTTACTAGGGGCTGTAATACTCGTGAATGGCATGCTCCGAGGATGATTGCCGCTTCAGCGCCCTACTGCCGAACGACATGCTTCCCGTATCGCTGCTGTGCCGCTTGACCTGTCGTGCCGAGGATTCCACCGATGCTGGTCCAGGACCATCGTGCGACTCGCATTGCCGATACCGCGTCAACGATCTCACCTTCGGCTTCCGACCGTTTCCGAACCGCCGCTCGCAGCGCTTGATATGCCCGGCCGTCACGTTCATCCCCTGGGCGAGGCTCGTAGCTTTCAAAGACGTCGGCCAGTAGCACTTCCCTGTGGTCGAGTATTTCCTTTGTCGACTTCGGCAATGTCACCCTTTCCGAAAAAGAAACTTCGATCGCACAAAGTTACCTTTCATCACAGAAACCGTCAAGGTAACTTTCAAACATGTCGCCGTGGCCGAGCTCCTGCCGAGTGCGTCAGCTGGCGAGTGCCAGCACAGGTGGGCGCGGCTTCTGTAGTTGCACCCACAGGTCGTAGCTGCTCTGCATCCCCAGCCACAGCTCCGGGCTGGTGCCGAGAAGTAGTCCGAGGCGCACAGCCATATCCGCGCTGATTGCCGAGTGGCCGTTCCGGATGCGCGACAGGGTGGCCCTCGTCACGCCGAGACGGCGCGCGGCCTCAGCGATGCTGGTGTCACCCAGGTAGTCATCGAGCAGGAGCCCGGGATGGGGAGGATTATGCATGCTCACGGTGTCTGCCCTTTCTAGTGGTAATCGAGATAGTCCAGGAGGTGTACGTCGCTTCCTTCGAAAACGAAGGTCAACCGCCAATTGCCTGTCACCCAGATAGCGTGGTGCCCGGCGACGTCGCGTCCCGCCGCAGCAGTGCCAGAAAGCGCATGCGGCTTCCAGGATTGAGGCAAATCCTGTATCGACCGCGCATTGTCTAGCACTGCAAGCTGTTTTTGTAGTTTCTTTGCGTGATCAGGTCGAATACCCGACTTCTTGCCGGTGGTGAAGAACGTCTCGAGACCCTTATGCCGAAACGACTTGATCACAACTAAGAGCGTATAGGCTCTCTATTCGTATATCAAGGGTATACACCCTAGAGATGGCCTCTGGGAAGTCACGTCGCCCCGTTCTGGGGCTGCTCGCGCCGAGCAGACGGGTCTTAACTGGAGGAAGCAGCGCCCGAGTGAGGAACCCGACCATGAGCACACCGCCGCCCAGACGAACGTGGCGCCCGAAGTTCGGCCTGTTCTTCTGGCTGGTCTCTACGGTGCTCCTGATCTGGAGCGTCGCCGGCATCGTGACCGCAGGCGTCGGTGGCCTCCTGATCATCTGGGGTGTGTTCGCACTCATCACCTCGATCTACTCGCTGGTCACGGGCCGGCCGGGCTGGATATCCATCCCGGGTCGCAAGGTTGCGGCGGTCGTGCTGGCCGCATCCGTGGTGGCGACGATTGCCGGTGTGGTCGTGTCGCCGCAACTCTCCGCAGACGACGCGACGGTCGCTTCCAAGCAGCAGTCGAGCGTGCAGGACGCAGGCAGTCCAAACCTCAGCGCGAGCGCCGGAGCCGCGGCTTCCCCCCGCGCGTCAGCGACCGCCACCGGCCCGGCAGATACTGCCTCCACCAACACGACCGCGCTCGCCCTGCTCGCCGCCCTGCCGGTCAAGGGCAAATCGCCACTGACCGATTACGACCGCACCGGGAAGTTCGGCACTGCCTGGCTCGATGTCGACCACAACGGATGCGACACCCGCAACGACATCCTGCAGCGCGACTTCGCGTCGACGGTGAAGAGCGGACCGTGCAAGGTGACCAGCGGTGTGCTGGTGTCGCCGTACACGGGCGAGACGATCAATTTCGTGCGCGGCAATACGACGTCGACCGCGGTGCAGATCGACCACGTGGTGGCGCTGGCGAATGCGTGGCAGACGGGCGCGCAGCAGCTGAGCCAGGAGCAGCGCATCGCCCTGGCGAATGATCCGATCAACCTGTTCGCTGTCGACGGGCGCTCCAACTCGCAGAAGGGCGCGGGCGACACGGCGACCTGGCTGCCGCGCGCCAAGTCGTTCCGCTGCACCTATGTCGCGCACCAGGTCTCGGTGAAGGCGAAGTACGGCCTGTGGGTGACGTCGGCCGAGCACGACGCAATGTCGCGCATCCTCAGCGGATGCCCGAACGAGCCCGCGGTCGCGTAGGCGTTGCGCCAGCGGTCACGAAGCGCTCACAGCCCGAACGGCGTGCGGAACTTGCCCTTCGAGGTCTGGCGGATACCGCGGGCGACCGGCGAATACCAACCCGCGCGGTACTTGATCTTCTGCTTGATACGGCTGGGTCGGGTGTATCCCTGCAGCTGCGAGATGCCGAGCGAGCGCTTCACTTTGCGTTTCACTGCGGTGACGCCCAGCAGTCGCTTGAGAGATGGTTTGCGGTAACGGAACACTCGCATCTTCTGACCCTCCAGATCACACAGCCGATTCTCGCGCGCTGGCACAGCTCGCTCCGACGTATTTCTGACGCTACTCCGCGCCGCCGACGATCGATCGGGACAGCCCTCGACGGGCGGCGTCGGTCTCACCGCTAACATCGGAGCACAGCATGCAACGGAGAGGACGCCGATGTACCGCGCGATCGAACGCAACAAGCGATACTCGATCGCGCTCATCGCGCCGTTCGCACTCATCGTGATCGCGCTGTCTATTTGGTTTTCAATTGCCGCACAGTCGCCGTGGCCCGTGGACCGCTGGACTTGATGACGAGCACGGAGCTCGAAGCCGTGATGGCGAGCGCGCTCTTCGCCAGCGGAGTCGCCCTGGCCATGATGCGTGCCGGGCTCAAGAGCAAACTGCTCTTCGCGATGATCGGTCTCGGCATCCTCCTGATCACGGCACTGTTCGCGATCGTCGCGTACGTGATCGACCCGCTCGTCAGTGCCGCCGTTTCGCGCAGGCGCGAGTACCTTGCGGATGCCTCGGCCTTCGAAATGACGTGCTACGGAGAGCGCCTCATCACCGCGCTGGAGAAGATCGAACGCTCACCGCGCCGGCCGAGGCGCGCGGCCGTCGCCACCCAGAGCTTCTACTTTGCGAGCCCAGGTCTCGAAGTCGATGACGGCAAAACCTGGACCGGGCATGAACGCTCCATTCGGGTGTGGAATTCTCACACTATCGGCACGCGTGCTCCTCATTAGCCATCCTCGGCCTGTCAACAATGTGATGACAGTATGGAGATACCAAATGATCCACGCCGACGTGCTCAGACCGAAGTTCTACTTCAAGGGAGGTGACAACTATGACCCAGCAGAATGAGACCTCGAGCGTTGAGAAGTGGCTCGACAGCATCGACCCGGCGTCCAATCATGGACGAAGCGGCCGTCGCCTGACCGCGATCGACGCTGCCCTCACCGCAAAAGACAATGCGGAGCGCGATCTGCAGAAGGCAATCCGCGAAGCCCATGCCGCTGGCGACTCATGGGATGCCATCGGCGCCGTGCTCGGTATGTCACGGCAGGCAGCGCACAGGAAGTACGCACAGAAACGATAATTCTGTACCCGCGCCTACGGGCGTGCGGAAAGCACGCAGAACTCGTTGCCGTCGGGGTCGGCCAGCACGACCCAGCTGGCCTCACCCTGCCCGATGTCGATTCGCCGGGCACCCATGGCGATCAGGCGAGTCACCTCGGCATCCTGGTCGTCCGGAACGAAGTCCAGATGCAGTCTGTTCTTGACTGTCTTGCTTTCCGGTACGTTCCCGAAATACAGGGTCGGACCGGAGCCGCGCGGATCACGAAGCTCGATCTCCTCATCGCTCTCGTCGATGATGTCCCAGCCGAGCGCATCCGCCCACCAGTGCCCAAGCGTAGAAAAGTCCCGGCAGTCAACGACGACTTCTTCCCATCTGAGTGTCATGTTGGGAGGGTATCGCCAAGTGCCGACAGCTGGGCGTCGAGCCACCTTCCTCCACAGAGCCTCGGCAACCGGGATTTTCCACAGATACCGCCATGGAAGTATGCCGCAGGTTGGTCGCCCCTATTCTTTTGCGTGCCGCCGGGCGAGAATGAATGGGTGATCGAAGTGACGGAACCGCAGGTTTGGGTACTGCTTGGCGTCTTCTCCGCAGCATTCTTCGGGCTGATCGGCATCGTGACGACAAACTTCAACCGCACTATGGACGCGCGATTCGAGGCAGTACGCGCCGACATCAATGCAAAGTTCGACATCACCAACATAAAACTCGAGAACATGGATCGGGACATCCAGGCGATCTCGCGTCAGGTGTTCGGCACCGAGCCGCGATAGCAAGCTACCTCCGGACTGGGTCCGGATACGTCGGCCGCAGCTACTCCACCAGCGGGATCGCGCCAGAGCACGGCACCATAGGCTGACCCCATGGCGGATAGCGTACTCATCGGGCCGATAGCCGCCCCCGGCCTGCATGTCATGAGCTTCAACATCCGTCGCCGCATGCCGCACCTCAACCCGCACAGCCCCGATCGGTGGGTGCATCGCCGCCCGCTCATCAAGCGGCTACTCGAGGCCGAACAGCCTGCGCTGCTCGGGGTGCAGGAGGCTTTGTTCCAGCAGGCGAACTTCGTGCGCCACGCACTCGGCGAAGGCTACCGCTCGATCGGGCACGGCCGCGAGACGAACAGCCGCGGCGAAGCCTGCCCGATGTACTACGACTCCGACCGGCTGAACCTCCTTGATTGGCAACAGACGGCCCTCTCCGACACGCCGAACGTGCCCGGTTCCGTCTCGTGGGGCAACCGCACCCCGCGCGTCGTCGTCGCAGCACGCTTCCGCGACCTCGATACCGGTATCGAGTTCCAGGCCGTGAACACTCACCTCGACAACTACTCCCGCACCTCACGGCTGCGCTCTGCCGACGAGTTGCGCCGCATCGTCTCCACGTCGCCGCTGCCCACCGTCATGACCGGCGACTTCAATACGGATGCCGAGACGGATCCATACGACGAGCTCACCGGGCACGGCCTGCTGCTCGACACCTGGGACACGGCGCACACGCGGCTGACCGAAGTCTGGGGAAGCTTTCCGAACTACCGCGAACCGCAGCACGACACCAAACGCATCGACTGGATTCTCACGACGCCGACGGTCACCGTGCTCAGCGCCGCCATCAACACCACGAGATACCAGGAGGGCTGGCCCTCGGATCACGCCGCCGTGCAGGCCGTGGTGCAGTTCCCGAACGTCGCCGACACCGTGTAGCGCCGATCTACACTGCTGCCATGACCATCACCGAGTTGCAGCCGGGCGAGATCTTCGTATTCGGCTCGAACGCGTCCGGGGCACACGGAGCCGGGGCCGCACTCACCGCGTACGAGAAGTTCGGCGCCGTGTGGGGGCAGGGCAACGGGCTGCAGGGGCAGTCATACGGCATCGACACCATGAGCGGGCTCGAGACGATGGGGAGCGAGGTCGCGCGGTTTCTCGAGTTCGCTGGGGAGCATCCGGAACTTCGATTTCTCGTGACGAAGATCGGATGCGGCATCGCCGGATACACGCCTGCCCAGGTCGCGCCGCTGTTTCGTTCGGCTCCCGACAACGTCGTGCTGCCCAAGGAGTTCGTCGCGTAACGGAACGCCTCCCCTCCCCACGCCTGCGACAACGATGCGATCCACAGCTGGCCTGAATGCCGCTGTGGAGCCCCGCGCACAAGCCCAGAGTTTTCCAAGTTCGGCATCATCAAAGTGAAACTCGAGAACACGGATCGGGACATCCAGGCGCTGTCCCGCCACATGTTCGGCAGCGACCCGCGCAGCTGAAGACGCGTCGCAGCTAGAGACACGTCGAGGGCTCAGCGAGCTCCATGCTGCGATGGCGCACGACCGTCGCGGAATGCAGAATCCGCAAAAGTGGTTTGCTAGAGGTATGAGCGAACGAATCACCATGTACGGCGCCGAATGGTGCGGCGACTGCCGCAGGTCCAAGAAACTCCTCGACGAGCTCGGTGTCGACTACGACTACATCGACCTCGAAGCGGATGTCGCGGCGGCAGACAAGGCGCGCGCCATCAGCGGACGCACCAACATTCCGGTGATCGTCTTCCCCGACGACACCCACTTCGTGGAGCCCAGCAACGACGAACTGCGCGAGAAGGTCGCGGCGCTGCAGGCCTGATCCGACAGTCAGCCACACGACGACGGCTGGCAGCGTGGGCGCGACTCAGGCCTGGGACGCCCCCAAGGATTCGATGAGCTTGGCCAACGCCGCGACGAATCGCGGACTGCTCACCAAGACGAATGCTCCGGCGTTGGCCACCACGGTGACCCAGAACACCGCCTGGAACGACGCTTTTCTGTTCTTGTGATGCAACAGAAGCTGCGCGAGGACGGCACCCGGCCATCCTCCGGCAAGCGCCAACAGGTGCAGCGTGCTCTCCTTCGTACGCCAGCGCCCCGTACGTGCCGCGACCTTGTCGCGCGCATAGACGAGAAAAGTGATGAGGCTGACGACGGTATAGAAGACGGCGAACCACGGCGACACAGGCCAGCGAAGACCGATGGCGAGGTAGAGACCGATGAAGCCGACCAAGGAGATGGTCGCTTTCGTGCCTGTCGCGGCGCCGGAGCTCTCACGGCGAATCACCTCATACGGCCTGCGGACCGAGCTGGCACGGGTTCTGCCGTCTGGCGCGAGCTCCGTCTCGAAAGTCACAACGTCACCGAGCTTGGGGCGTCCGGCGCCGCGCGGCCATGCCCGAATGTGAGCGAACACGTGGCGCCCGCCATCAGCCGGGGCGATGTATCCGAAGCCGCGCGCGTCATCCCACTTGGAGACGGTGCCCTCCCGCGTCTTTCTCGCACCCATACGCAGATAGTAATGGCAGAACGCTCCAAGTTCAGTAATGCTCGAGAATCCCGAGCCCGCCGTCAGTCCGTGATGCGCAGGATGAAGCGGGGGCGTTTGCCCTTCTTGCTGAGCTTCTCGATCGCCATGAACAGGCGGTACTGCAGTCCGAACTTCTTGCGAAACACCGAGGCGAATGCAGGCGTCTCCTCGATGATCTCGGCGTGCCCGCCCGCTGTGGGAGCATCATCCGCAACCTTTCCCATGCGTGAGCACGGCCGTAGTTCCACGCGGGAATTGTTGCGCAGGCGCTTGACCTTGCCACTGCCCTGCGGCGTTGTCACGAGCAGGGCGTCACCGTCGCGCGCGATCCAGACCGTGGTCGCGACGCCGACACCCGTCTTGCGGAAAGTGGTGAGGGAGACAAACTGCGAATCGCCAAGGTCTAGTAGTGCGAAAGTGGAGGGCATTCCCTAACGCTAACTCAGTGGCCGTGCCTCTCGCGCACGGGGAATACGCGGCCGCACCAACGCGTGGCTGCCGCGAACCAACTGCTCGACCAGCTCATCCGGAAGCGCGTCGTCGAGGGTGACCGTGATCCAGTGCTTCTTGTTCATGTGATAGCCGGGAGTGATCTGCGCAAACTCCTGCCGCAGCGCAATGCCGTCTTCCGGATCGCACTTGAGGGTCACCGACAGCGACCGCGGATCGAGCGCAGAGACGGCGAAGAGCTTGTCGTTCCCGCTCGTCTTGAAGACGGAGGTCTCCTCGCCGAACGGAAAGGTCTCGATCGCCTGCGGCAGCGATAAACACAGCTCGCGCAGCTCATCCGGGGTCATGTCACGAGGATAGGTGCGACCCGCGACAAAGCGGGCGTCAGTGCGGGCTCTCAGGCGGCAGCGACACCGGCGGGATGACGACCCTGGCCGAGTCGCGCACCCACCACGCCCCGGTGGCGCGCTTTTCCTGTCGCGTGGTAAAGCGGTAGTGGTAGAGCCGCGCTCGCACCCAGCGGGGCCGCACGCCGCCGAACGGCTCGGCCCTGAGCATCCGCAGAGTCGCGCGGTCGCGCTCAAGCAGCTTGCCGAGGAAGGCGTAGAACCACGGTTCGTGCACCGAGCCGAGTGGCAGGAACCACATGAGCCAGTCCAGCCGCAGGTGATACGGCGCGAACTGCCTCGGCATCCGCGACGGGTCGCCGGGCTTGCCCTTGAACTCGTACTCCCGCCAGTCGGCGTCATCGTCGGGCGAAGCGTCGAGCGTTCCCTCGACGATGACCTCGAACCGCCGCTTGGTCACGCTGCCGAAGGCACCGTAGGCGTTGACCAACTGCCAGCGGTTGAAGCTCGCGTTCATCAACTGTCTGCGCGAGAAGAGGTTCTTGATCGGCCAGTAGCTGAGCACGACGAGCAGCGCAGTGACCGCGAGTACGGGCACCATCCACCAGATCGGGGTGACCTCGCCCGAACCCCAGTCGAGCGGGATGAAGGGAAGCGCCCAGTGCGCCACGGGGTCGCTGATGCGGCTGAAGGCCAGGACCACGGTGATCCAGTTGAGCCAGGCGAAATTGCCCGTGAACACGAGCCAGAGCTGGGTGAGGATGACGACGGCAGCAGCCGCGCTCGCCACCGGCTGCGGGGCGAACAGCAGGAACGGCACGATCAACTGCGCAAAATGATTTCCGAGCACCTCGGCCCTGTGCACCGGCTTCGGCAGCAGGTGCGCGAAGCGACTGAACGGATTCGGCATCGGCTGGGTCTCGTGGTGGTAGTACAGGGCGGTGAGATCGCGCCACGAGCGGTCGCCGCGGATCTTGATCATGCCCGCGCCGAATTCGAGGCGGAAGACCAGCCATGCGCTCAGCAGGAGGATCGGCGCGGGCGGCGGCACGGCATCCGAGCCCAGAAACGCCGCGGTGAATCCGGCCTCGAGCAGCAGCATCTCCCAGCCGAAGCCATAAAAGGTCTGGCCGACATTCGTGACCGACATGTAGAGCAGCCACAGCGCGAGGAAGACGAGCGCGGGCACCCACGGCGGACCCAGCTGGGGCAGGCCGAGAACGACGGATGCCGCGAGCATGATCCCGATACCGGCAACGGCCAGCAGCATCCGGTCACTGTATCCCCAGCGGAACACCGTGAATCCGCGCAGGTGTCGTTTCTGTTCCAGGAGCCGAGGCACCGGCAACAGCCCGTGCTCTCCGAGCAGCGCGCGGAACTGCGCGGCGGTGGAGAGGAACGCCACAAGGAACATCACGGCGATGCCCCGCTGCAGCACCTGCCTGGCGAACTCGTAATCCTGGGCGTCGAACCAGCTCACACTTCAACGCTACGCGACGAGGTCACGCTCAACCAATGTCGCCTCGCGGAGGGAGACATGGTCCCGCGGAGGGAGTTGCAACTCCCGCCACGAGCCGCCTTCTCCCGCCGCGAGGGACGCGAGAGCTGCAATCGGCAGCAGGGGTCAGCGCAGCGCGGGCGGCTCGGTGATGCCGAAGCGCTCCTTCAGCGCGAGGGTCGCGGCATACCAGCCGTTCATCCCGTGCACCGCAGGGCCCGGCGGCGTGGCCGACGAGCACAGGTAGACGCCGTCGATCGGGGTGCGCCAGGGCGTCGTCGAGACCACGGGACGCTTCACAAGCTGCCTGAGGTCGAGCGAACCGCTGTAGATGTCTCCGCCGACGTAGTTCGGGTTGTACGCGGCGAGCTCCGTCGCGGTGCTCGCCGCGCTTGCGAGAACCAGGCCCCGAAACCCCGGAGCGTAGCGCTCCACCTGCGCCGTGACCAGCTCGGTCGCGTCGAGCGTCGAGCCGGAGGGCACGTGGATGTACGCCCACAGCACGTGCTTGCCCTCCGGCGCGCGCGTCGCATCGAGCACACTCGGCTGGGTGACCAGCACGTACGGATGCTCCGCAACACTCCCCCGCACCACCGCGTTCTCACTCGCCGCGATCTCGGCCCTCGTGCCGCCCAGGTGCACCGTGGGTGCGCGCCGTACCTCGGCGTTGGACCACGGCACCGGCCCGGCCAGCGCGAAGTCGACCTTGGCAACGCCGGGGCCATAACGGTAGCGGCCGAGCGCGCGGCGATACCGCGCGGGCAGCTCGCCACCGAGTAACAGCTTCGGCGAGGTGTCCAGCAGCGTCGCACGGGATGGCTCGAGCTGCGCGAGCGAGTCGACGGGAACGCCGGTCTCGACGGTGCCGCCGTGGGCCAGCAGGTCGGCGACCAGGGCATCCGCGATCGCCTGCGAGCCGCCGGCCGGAAAACCCCAGCCCGCCGCGTGCGCGTGAGTCGCAAGGAGCAGCCCCGCTCCCGCGGGTGCGAGCGAGGGCTGCCGTCCGCTCGCATGGGCGGCGACGCCGGTGAGCATCGCCGGGGCAGCCTCACCGCGGAAGCGGAGGTCGCCGAGGGCGGTGCCCTGCTCCAGCGCACGAAGGCCGTAGCGCAGGGCCGCAATCGGGTCCCTCGGCATCCGGAGCAGCTGCGATCCGGTGAAGTCGACGACCCCGTCGACCCGCTGCACGAGCGGCTCGAGCAGCGCGCGCCAGGCCCGACCGTCCCGGCCGAGTGACTCCGCGGTGCGATCGAGGTCGCGCCAGGCGATGCCCGCCTCGCCGTGATCGAGCGGATGCGCGTAGGAGATCTCAGGAACGATCCAGTCGACCCGGTCGATCAGCCCGAATTCCCGAAAGAACGGGGACGCCATCGCCGCCGGATGCACGGCTGAACACACGTCGTGACGGAAGCCCGGCAGCGTCAGCTCGCTCGTGCGCAGACCGCCGCCGAGCGTCGACGCTCCCTCGAGCAGCCGCACGCCGAGACCGGCGCGCGCCGCGGTCACCGCGGCCGCGAGGCCGTTCGGTCCGCTGCCCACGACCGTGACGTCGATCATCGCTCCAGTCTGTCACCCCTGCCCGCGACCGAGCGGCGCGCCGTGGTGCGGTAGCGGCGAGCCGCGCGCCCACCGGATGCAGCTAGCCTCGTTGCATGGCCACCCTCACGGACGCGACAGTGCTTGCCCCCGCGGAGTGGCGTGCGCGCGAGGAGGCGCACCGCGAGCGCGCAGACCGGCTCAGCGCGGGCTGGCGGCAGCGCGCGGGCACCGGGCAGACACATCCGGTCGAAGACTTTCTCTTCACCTACTACCCCACCCCTCCGCGGCTGCTGCGTCGCTGGCACCCCGGGGCCGGAGTCGCGCTCGAGGGCGCGACGAGCACAGAGCGCGCCGGGTGGAAGTGGTACCTCGCCGAGGGTGACGCCCTGCGGGTCGACACCACCGCGTTTCTCAAGTCCAGGGGTGCGAGCATCCGCTTCGTCACCTCGCTGCTCGACGCGACGGCGAACCGCGAGGCAAACTTCGGATGCTTCGGCATGCACGAGTGGGCCATGGTCTACCGGCAGGGCGACCACAGGCACGAGGTGCCGCTCCGGCTCAGCCAGGGCGACACGGATGCCGTGGTCGAGAGCGCGCGCATCTCCTGCAGTCACTTCGATGCCTACCGCTT
The DNA here is from genome assembly GCF_040227205.1 of Parafrigoribacterium humi. Lineage (NCBI taxonomy): Bacteria > Bacillati > Actinomycetota > Actinomycetes > Micrococcales > Microbacteriaceae > Parafrigoribacterium > Parafrigoribacterium humi. The sequence goes on from NZ_JBELOA010000006.1 coordinate 19,064, forward strand.
CTTCACGCCGGAGGCCGCGCCGCTCAACCGGCTGCGCCCCACCCGCGAGAACCAGCCCGTGCTGGAGCAGCCCGGATGCCTGCACGCGAACATGGACGTCTACAAGTGGGCGGTCAAGCTCGGCCCGCTCGTTCCGGGCGAACTCCTCCTGGATGCGTTCGAGCTGGCTGCGAGCATCCGCGTTCTCGACATGCGGGCATCGCCATACGACCTCAGCGCGTGGGGATACGAGCCGATCGCGGTCGAGACAGCGGAGGGCAAGGCGGAGTACGTACGCCAGCAGCGCGCCTTCGCCGCACGCGCGAACGAACTGCGCGACCGCCTCGTCGCCGCTCTGCCCGCGTAGGCCCGCCCAGCACCTACTCTTGAGGACGATGATTACCAGACACGAGGCCGCGCTGCGGCTGGACATTCCGCTGGAAATGGCCCGGAGGCACGGTATCCCGAACCGCCTCTCCGAGGAAGAGTTCTCGGAGCTCGACACGAACCCGCCAGCCTGGCTCGCGCAGTCGCGAGCGAACCGCACCGGCAGGAAGCCGGTCTGGGTGCAGCTGAAGTGCGACGTCTGTGGCTTCGAGGAGGCCGCGCGCCCCAAGAAGTGGTGGCCGGCCTTCAGCTACCTGAGTTGCAGCCGCCACCTCGCGAGCGAGCTGCCCGCGCCCGCCGCGAACACCTACCGACACGAGGTAGACGGTATCGGCAGCCGCTTCGTCGGGATCGTGGACGAGGTCGCCGAAGGGCTCTGACCCGACTGCGGCAGCTACTGCGACGCCGAGAGGCGACCCTCCGTGTCGAGCCTCGCGAGCATCCGCCCCATGATGCGATCGAGGTCGGCGATGTCTCGGGCGTCGAGAGGATCGATGACGGCGTCCCTCACGGCACCGACGTGACCCGGTGCCGAGGCAACCACCTTCTCCCAACCGGATGCGGTGAGCGTCGCGTTCGTCGCCCTGCGGTCCTCCTCGCACGGGCTGCGTCTCACGTAGCCGCGCTTCTCGAGGCGCGCGACGACGTGCGACAGGCGCGGAAGGGTCGCGTTGGTCTCGAGGGCGAGACTCGTCATCCGCAGTGTGCGCGACGGTGCCTCCGAGAGGATCGCCATCACGAAGTACTCGAAGTGGCTGAGGTCGGCGTCGCGCTGCAGCTGCGTATCGAGCGCTCCCGGCAGCAGTTGGACGACGGCGACGAACTTCCTCCACGCCGTCATCTCCTCCGCGCTCAGCCACTTCGTGTTCACCATGACTGCAGTCTACCAAATACTTGACGCTTCAAGTAAAAAGAGTATTATCACTTGTATCAACAACTAATTTCCATCACTCGGGAGAACATCATGGCCAAGGTCACCATCATCGGAGCAGGCAACATGGGCGGCGCAATCGCGAAGCTCGCGCTGTCCGGAGGCAACGACGTGCAGCTGCTCGCACGCGATGCAGCGAAGGCTGCCGCCGTCTCGGAGGGCGCGACAGCGGGAACCATCGGTGACGCCATCACCGGCGACATCGTCGTGCTCGCACTCCCCCACCCCGCTGTCGCAGAGGTGCTCTCGAACTACGCGGGCCAGCTCGATGGCAAGACCATCGTCGACATCACCAACCCGGTCGACTTCGCCACCTTCGACTCGCTCGTCGTGCCCGCGGACAGTTCCAACAGCGAGGTGATCGCCGCCATCGCGCCGAACGCTTCCGTGCTGAAGGCGTTCAACACCAACTTCGCGGCAACCCTCCACGGGGGCAGCGTCGGCAGCGAGAAGACCTCGGTGCTCATCGCGGGCGACGACGCGGACGCGAAGGCAGCCCTCGCGACGATCGTGACGGATGGCGGGCTCAAGGCCGTCGACGCGGGCTCGCTCAAGCGTGCTCGCGAGCTCGAGTCGCTCGGCTTCCTGCAGCTCACTCTCGCCGCCCAGGAAAAGACCTCCTGGACCGGTGGCTTCGCGCTGACCGCGTAAAGGCACCTGCGCCCGAGATCGACCACGAGCCCGTCACCGACATCCGTTCGGTGACGGGCTCTGTTCATCCCCTGAATGCCCGTGCATCCCCCGCGAAATGGGGCAGGCGCGGATGTTCACCCCGGCGTACGGTGACGGGTGGGGGATGTGTCGTGCACCCTTCAGGCACCTGCGGAAGGAGGGGTCATGGCTGTCAGCACACTGCTCGTCAGCGCGACGCCCGCCTCGGCCGTGCCCTCAGGCTCCGCGCCCTCCACGACGGCTCGCCCGGTCATAGACTCGATCGTCGCTCACCGCATCCCCGCCGGCTGGTACCCGGACCGCGAGAACCCCGCGCAGCGACGCTGGTGGAACGGTGCGGCCTGGACAGAGTTCTATACCTCGTCCATCGCCACGCCCGTCGATATCGACGATGCGCCGCAGAGCACACAGACCGCACAGCCGAGCCAGGCTGTTCCCTCGCCCCGCCACTCAGCGGCCACCGGGTCCTCCCCCCTGCCCGGTGTGCCCGTCACCTCGACGACACCGAGGGTTCCCGTCATCGTCGTCGTGTTGCTCGCGGGCCTCGCCGGAGCGAACGCCGTTCTGCTCTCGCTGCTCACCCTCGCTCGCTGAGCGGTGGCTGGTCACTCGTGGTGCGAGCAGGGTCTCCGCGCAACGTAAAGTCTTAAGGTGACCGACGAATGCATCCACGGACTGCCCATCGACCGCTGTGACATCTGCACCCCGAAGACCCGCCCAGCTCCCAGCATCTCGGCCGCCCGCGCACCCAGGGCGCGAGCGCCGCGATCCGGGGGCAGCGGCACCGCAACGCCTCGCCGAATCGCCGGTGCCGCGTCGAAGGCCAAGCCGGTCATCCTGTCCGAGCAGCGCGTGCATCACCTCACGCACCTCGACAACCTGACCGGGATGCTCGTGGACGGCGTGCTGCACGCCGATGCTGCAACGACCTGGGATGCTCGCCCCGAGATCGACATCTCGTCCCCTGACACTCGTGAGGCCAGGCGTGCGGCCACGATCGCCGGGGCGGCCGGCACCGTGGCCGACTATGTTCCATTCTTCCTTTCCCCGGACGCCAATGTCTGGGCGGGCATGCGGGCGGGCACGCCGGACCCGCGCCTGACCCGGGCGGCCCGCACCCTCCCTTCCGCAGAGTTCGTCGTGCTCGTCACAACCTTCGCGCGCATTGCGCCGCAGGACCTGCCGTATCCGATCGTTGCCGACGGAGACGCGGCGGATGCCCGCACCCGCTACGCGACGACGCGGGAGGACGCCGAGCGATCACTGCGACGGATGCTCGCCAGCGACGACGGCATGGTGCTGCGCGCCGAGGTCCTCGTGCACGGCGCCGTACCGTTCGAGGCCATCACGCTGATCGGGGTCGCCCACGAGAAGGCCAGAGCGACCGTGCGCTCGATCCTCGCCGGGTCGCGGTTCCAGCCCAGGGTCGCCGTGCACCCGCCGTGGTTCGCGGTACCCACCGCGGACTGACGACCCCGCGAGCTACGCCGCCGAGTCCATCTCACTGTAGGTGGCGGTCACGAGAATGGGCATGTGGTCCGAGGTGCCGCGCGGTAAGGTCTTGACACTGTCGATGTCGAGCCCGCTCGAGGTGGCAAGATCGAAGTATCCGCGGAAGAACTTGTACCGCGTGTAGGTTCTGCTGTCGCTCACTGTGAGGTTGTAGCCGGAGTGCAGCATCCGCTCGTTCAGGTTGTTCTGAAACACCGGGTAGTTGTAGTCGCCGACCATGAGTGTCGGAAGCCCGGGACCGAGCGCGCGCAACTGCTCGTGCGCGGCGGTGATCTGGTGGCGTCGCAGCGAGTTGCTCGCGGTGAGCGGCGCCGCGTGGAACGACGCGATCACGAGCTCGCGGTTCTCGGCCAGGTCGCGCATCCGCATGCCGATCAGCCGCTCGTGCGCGGGCTTCAGGATGCGATCGTGCAGTGACTTCTTCAACTCGAAGCTCTGGGTGTCGATGGAGGCGAAACGGTCGTCGCGGTAGTAGAGGGCGAGCCCGAGTCGGTTGCGCAGGGTAGAGTTCGCGAGCCGCAGCGGGCCGAGCACCTCGGGCAGCATGGACGTGTCCGCCTCCTGGAGGCACAGCACATCCGGCTCGAAGCTCTGGGTGATGGTGAGCAATTCGCTACTGGCACGATCCTTGCGAAGGTTATAGCTGATGACTCGCAAAACTCTCTGCCTCACTTCTACGGAACTGCAGCCCCAGCCTATGCTGCCGGGGTGAGCGCACGCTTGGAGCGCTACACCACCAGCGTGGCCGCGGTGTGTCCTGCGAGGCGCGCGAGCAGTGCAGAGGCGAAGCGATGCTCGGATGCCGCGGCCGTGTGTACGAAGTATGACGGCTCGAACAACTCGGCTTCCAGAAGCACCGGACCGGACTCCGTCTGCACCATGTCGAGCCGTGCATAGAGCGGAACGACGGCCTCCTCGGCAATGCCGCGCTCGCGAAAGAGCGCGGTCATCACGGTCATGGCGCTCTCCGCGAGCGCGCGCTGCTCCGGCGTGGCCTCCGCCGCCGAGATCTGCTCCCGGTAGAGTCCGCCGAGCAACTGACCGCCGAGATCGAGAATGGGGCCCTTCGTGAGCGCGTGCGAGAAGCGGCCGTCGAAATACACGAGCGCCTGCTCTCCCACCTTCGCAACACTGTCGATCGCCGGCTGCACCATGACCGTCTTGCCGAGCGAGAGGATGTGCTCCGCGAGCCGCAGGGCACGCTCATCGCTCCGCTCGAACAGCCCCGTGTCTCGAGAGCCTGCCGACACCGTGGGCTTCACCACGACGCGTGGGGATCCGATCCGCGTGAGAGCAGATTCCACCTCTCCCGCAGCGTCGCAGAAGTGCGACTCCACGATGGCCACTCCCCTGGCCTCGAGTTCCCCGAGGTATCGCTTGTCGAGATTCCAGCGGATAACCTCCGGCGTGTTCAGGATGCGCGTCTGCCGACCCGCGCGGTCGAGCCAGGCGAGAAACTCCGGCAGCGCACCCGCGTAGTCCCACGGGCTGCGCATGACGGCGAGGTCGAACTCCGACCAGTCGACGGAGGCATCCCGCCAGGAGGGTACGGAGGCCTCGAGCCCGAGTGCCCGCACGGCGGAACTCAGCGGCGCGAGATCGGAGTCGTCATGCCCGATGAAGTCGGGGTCTGTGCTGATAAACGCGATCCTGGGCATGATTCCGAGGCTAACAGGGCCGTCGGGCCGCTCGATCCACAGCCGCAGCAGGTCTAGCGTGGAGACATGGACATCCCCGTTTCTGAAGCCCCACTCACCGTTCGCGACAATCTCTTCGAGCTCGCGCCCGTCATCCCGGGCAAGCTCGGCCACAGCACGGTGCTCGCCGCACCGGGCGTTCGCGTCATCGTTCTCGCGTTCGAGTCCGGCTGGGTGCTGAAGGAACACATCGCACCCAAGCAGCTGCTGCTTCAGGCGCTCGACGGCCGTTTTGTCATCACCGCCGCCGGCAAGCAGACGACGCTCGTTCCCGGCGGCCTCATGCGACTCGACGAGAGCCTCCCGCACGCGGTCGAGGCGCTCGAGGACTCACGTCTCATGCTGACGCTGCTGGGCTGAACCGCCCCGCAGAACCCACCCCGATCGCGGTCAGTCTTTCGCTGCCGACCTCTTTCGAGGAGTTGCCGACTTCTTGGCCACGGCCTTGGCGGGAACGTCGGCCGTCGTCGCGGCAGCCGCAACCAATTCAGCCTCCGGCTCATCGCCGTAGACATCCTCCGCGGGTGCGGAAGCCACAACCCGCCGCGACCGCCCTGGGCGATACGGCGAGGGCTCGAAGCCGGGGTGCCGCCGCGTCTGCACAGCGATGAGCACGATGCCCAGGATGATCGCGATGAACGACGCCCAGACGTTGGCGGGGATGCCGAGGAAGACATCGCTCGTCGGGTCGATCCTGATCGACTCGAGCCAGCTGCGGCCGAGGCCGTACCAGATGAGGTAGACGCCGAAGGCCTTGCCCCACTGCAGCTTCATCTTGCGCTCGATCAGCAGGATGATGGCGACGCCGATGAGGTTCCAGATGATCTCGTAGAGGAAGAGCGGGTGGAACAGGGTGCCCTCCGGCAGGCCAGCAGGAAACTTCGGGTTCGTCGACTCGATCTGCAGGCCCCACGGCAGGGTCGTCGGAAGGCCGAACAGTTCGTGGTTGAACCAGTTCCCGAAGCGTCCGAGAGACTGCGCGACGAGCATCGCCGGAGCCAGTGCATCTGCGAAGGCCCAGAACCGGATGCCCGAGAGGCGGCATCCTATGTACGCGCCGATCGCCCCACCGATGAGTGAGCCGTAGAGCGCGTTGCCGCCGTCCCAGATCGCGAAGACGTTCCACAGGTTCGCGCCGGGGAAGAAGTAGTCACTTCCGTGTGTGAACACGTGGTAGAAACGCGCTCCGATGATGCCGATGGGCACAGCCCAGAGAATGATGTCGATCACGATGCCGGGCTCCGCACCACGCTTGGTGAGCCTGCGCGAGGTGATCATCACCGCCGCGAAGATCCCCACGAGAATGCACAGGGCGTAGGTATGGATGACGAACGGCCCGATCTGGAACTGTGCCAGTGCGGGGTCCGGGCTCGGGATGCTCGTGGGCAGCGTCAGAAGTGTGGACAGCGGAATGTGCATCGGGGTGAAATCCTCAGGTCAGATGCCCGCCGCGCGGCAAGCTCGAACTCCATTATGCGGCGCAAAGCTCATCAGACGCGAAGCGCACGCCCCGAGTGGATCCCGATCGGGCCCGCGCCGACGCAATCAGTTCTCCGCTGAAGCGCCGCCGTCGGCCGCCTCTGCAGCCTCCGCTGCCGCGAGCGCGGCCTCCAGATCAAGCTCCTTGAGCTGCTTGACGAGATCCTCCAGCGCTGCGGGCGGAAGGGCGCCGGACTGGCGGAACACGGGAACGCCCTTCTTGAAGGCCATGAGCGTGGGAATCGAGGTGATCTGCGCGGCCGCAGCGAGCTGCTGCTGGTCCTCGGTGTCCACCTTGCCGTGAACGACGTCACTGTTCACCTCGCTCGACTGTTCGAAGACGGGCGCGAACTGCTTGCACGGTCCGCACCAATCGGCCCAGAAGTCGAGAAGCACGATCTCGTTGTCGGTGATGGTCTGGTCCAGGGTGTCACTGGTCACGGTAACGGTAGGCATGGAGCCTCCTCAGTCAGATCGGTGGTGCCGAATGATGTGATCGACCCATTCAACACGTAACTCCACGCTCATATTCTCTGGAGATACCCAGAATCGGGCGTGCGGGCCCCGCGGAGTGCACGCCCGGGCCATCGATCCGGCGATTAAATGGGAACCGCCGGCCGGATCCCTGGGATCCGACCGGCGGCTCAAAATGATGCAGGGCGACGGTGACCGGTTGGCCGTTCACTGAGCCGAATCACCCCCGCGATTCGACCTACGGACTTGCTGCCTCCGTCGTCCCTAGCCCCCCGGCTAGTGCATATTTAGAAGATAGTGTGCGACACACCCCGCGTCTGCCCCCAAAAGGGGGCGCCCCCGGGCGGGTGTCAGCTTTATGGGGGACATGGGGTACAAGCGATTCCCCGGAATTACGGGGTTTTTGATTCCACGTAGACAGTTCTGTCTATTTGTCGGGACCCGCTGCGGGTATCCACGAATCACCTGAAATGTGGCCCCTCACCACGCTCCATGCGTATCGTTGCACAGGTCTGCTTCGCTCATTCGCCGCGGGAGGTGGTCGTGATTTCGGCATCCGCTACGCCGTCGCGCGGGGGCACCGCGCCGGGCATCGACACGCTGCTGGCCGCCATCTCGGAGCCGCGTACGTTCGGCCGGCTTGCGAGCTGGATCTCCACTCAGCGCTGGTACTCGGGCAAGGGACGGACCATCCGGGCGAGAATCGTCGGCGGCTACGAACTCATCGACCCCACGGGAGAAGCCAGCATCTACGTGGTGCTCGTGCTCGATGAAGCAGCACCTGCCCGGCTGTACCAGGTGCCGCTGACGGCACGTCGCACGGCGTCGGGCTCTGTGCCCGTCGCTCCCCTCGCTGAATACGCAGACACGCGCGGGGAGCCCGTGTACCTCTTCGACGGGCCCCACGACCCGGCCTTCGCCCGGGCGCTGCTGCAGCTCATCCTGAGCGAAGCAGACACGAGCACGCACGGCACACCCGCCACGGAACCCGCCGTGTACGCGCGGGGGCATCGAGCACTCACCGGGGCGGATGTCGACATCGTCACCTCGAGGGTGCTGGGCGGCGAGCAGTCCAACACCTCGATCGTCTACGAGATGAAGGACACGGACGGCGCCCCCGCGCGGCCCGTGATCTGCAAGCTCTTTCGCACGCTTCACCACGGAGACAACCCCGAGGTCACACTCCTCGAGGCCCTCGGCACCGCGGGCTCGCTCATCGTCCCGCGGCCGGTCGGCCACGTCACCGGACGCTGGAGCGACACGGGCAGGGAGGATGGCACCGCCACCGGTGATCTCGCCTCCGCGCAGGAGTTTCTCCCCGGGGTAGAGGATGCCTGGCGCGTTGCGCTGGCCGCCGCGGAGGAGAACCGCGATTTCAGCATTGCGGCGCGCGCGCTCGGCGAGGCGGTGGCCGAGACGCACAAGACGCTCGCGCGCACTCTCGGGGCCAGCCACAGCACGGAGGCCGGCATCCGCGACAGCATGGAGAGCATGCGGCACAGGCTTGACCTCGCCGTCGCGGAGGTTCCCGAACTGGCCGAGTGGCGACGCCCGATCGAGTCGGCGTATGAGCGCGCGGCGGCGGCGCGCTGGCCGAAGCTCCAGCGCATCCACGGCGACCTGCACCTCGGCCAGGTACTCGCGGTGCCCGGTCGCGGCTGGGTGCTGCTCGACTTCGAGGGGGAGCCGCTGCGCCCGATGTCCGAGCGCAATCGGCCGGACAGCCCGCTGCGCGACGTCGCGGGGATGCTGCGTTCCTTTGACTATGTCGCCGGAGCCGTCGCGCTCACCCACTCCGGAGCCTCGGCAACGAAGTGGTCGCTCGCCTGCAGGCGTGCCTTCGTCGGTGGGTACAGCGCGCGCACGGGACACAATCTGCGAGAGGATCGCACCCTGCTCGACGCGTTCGAGATCGACAAGGCGATCTATGAAGCCGTCTACGAGGCGCGCAATCGACCAGACTGGCTGCCGATCCCTGTGGCCGCGATCACGCGTCTCGCCGAGCGGGCACGCGCGCTCTGATCCGGGCTACTCCCCCGCCTGCTCCAGCGCCGTCTCGAGCAGGTGTACGAGGGCATCGAGCTGCACGCTCGACTCCGCAACGACCTCGCTGTCATCACCATCGAGCGCGCGAGCCGCAAGGCCCGCCTTGCTGTCGATGAGCTCGGCGATCTTCGCGTCGATGGTCTGGGCCGCGATGACTCGCCACGCGGTCACCGGCTCCTCCTGGCCGATACGGTGCACCCGGTCGATCGCCTGCGTCTGCTCCGCAGAGGTCCAACTGAGCTCGGCGAGAACGACGTTGGATGCCGCCTGCAGGTTGATACCGACGCCCGCGGCCGTGAGCGACGCAACGACGACGCTCACCTGCGGGTCCTCGTTGAACGCACGCACCTGGCTCTCCCGGAACGCTGCCGTCTGATCCCCGCGGATGGAGACCGTCTTGAGACCCTGCTTTGCGAACGTCTCCTCCGCCGCATCCATGACGTCGATGTGCTTGGCGAAGAACACGACCTTGCCGACGGAGCGCGCGAGCTGCGCGGTGTAGTCCGCCGCGAGCACGGCCTTGGCCTGTCCGATCTTGCGCACCATCGTGAAGACGTTGTCTCCGCTCTTGGCGGCCTTGGATTCCTCGAGCTCGGCGTGCGCAACCATCCGAATGAGGCTGGAGCGTTCGTGCTCGGTCTTCGACAGGGCCACGGCCCGACGGAATCGATCGAGCAGTCGCGCGCTCAGCGCGGCCTCCGCCTGCTTGATGTTGCGACCGAGGTCGTCGTCGAGCTCGACCGGGAGATCGGCGATGCGCTTCGACGGGAGGTTGCTCGCGACATCGAGCTTCTTGCGTCGCACGATGCCGAGGTCGATCACGGTCTGCCTGGCCTCGGCGAAGAAGCCGAAGTCCGCGGGCGTGAGGCCGTTCTCCTCGAGCTCTGCCATGAGCCTCGCCGTCGGCTTCTCTCCGTCGATCCAGCCGAGGAACTGCCAGATCGCACGGAAGTCGTCGATCGTGTTGATGAGCGGCGTACCTGTGAGCGCAATCATGAGCGCCCGCGGCGATCTCTGACGGATGCTGTCGGCCAGGGCGAGCACGTGCTTCGAACGCTGGGAGTCCCGGTTCTTGATGAAGTGCGCCTCGTCGACGACCATGCCCTTGAAACCCAGCGTGCGCAGCCAGCCGATGTGACGGTCGAGAACGTCGTAGTTGACGATCACGACGTCGGCGAAGGCGTCGAGGTTCTCCCCGGAGCCCTGGATGACCGTGGCCGTGTGGTTCGGAGTCCACAGCTCGACCTCGCGCGCCCAGTTCATCTTGACGACGTTCGGCACTACGACGAGCAGCGGGTAGGAGTTCGAGACCTGGGCGGCGAGGAGTGCCTGGGCCGTCTTGCCGAGGCCGGGCTCGTCCGCGAGCAGGTAGGTGCGGTGCCCCTCGCGAGCGCTCGCGACGAACTCCGCCTGGTGGTTGAACAGCACGAGGCCCTGCGGCACCGCGCGGTCCGCGGCCGACGGTTCGGGAAGTTCCATGCTCGCGACCGTGCCGCCCGAGCCATACTCGAAAGCGCGGAACAGCGGGTCGAGCAGCTCCCAGTTGGCCAGGCGGTGCGTTGCGGGCTTGACCTTGACCGGGCGAGTGAAGTCCGGAGCGAGGAAGGGGTTGGACAGCTGGCGGGCGATGACAGACTGCGGCACGACCTGTTTCTCGACCTCCGGAGCCACGGGCACCGGCTCCTTGACGAGGATGAGCTCTTCCGGGCCGAGCTCCGCACCGGAGGCGATGAGCATGTCACGGCGGAGCTTGCGGGCGGCATCCGTCACCGCGGCCTCTTCCGCGAGAAGGCTGATGAGCGAGGTGTCCCGTGCCGCGGTCTTGGCGAGGATGGTGGCGACGCCATCGAGGCGCTTGAGAAGCTCGGTGCGCTCGGCATCCGTCAGGCTCGCGTCGGTCTTCGCCTTCGCGCGCTCCTCGCGCATCAGCAGCGCGATCACCTGGAACTTGGTGCGATTGGACGGACCGACCTTGCCTCGTTCCGCCGCGCCCTCGACCTCGCGCACGGCGCGGGCGAGCACGGGGATGACTCCGACGTCGTCACTTCCGCGCGAACGCCGCTGGGACGAACGCCCGGATGCCTTGCGCTGGACGGGCTTGCGCGTCGCCTTCCCGGACTGTCCCTGGGTAGCGCTGCCGCGCGATTGGCCTGAGCGGGCCATGATCCTCCTGGTCTGGAACACGGGCCACCACGTTATAGAGGTGACCGCACCGCATCCCTGGGGATGCGCTCTTCGCGTCTCATCTACCGGTGCATACCGGCAGACTCACTCGAGAGGCGGTGGATCCAACTCCGAAGCAACTTGATGACCAAGGTCGGAGCGATGAACGGATTCACCGGGCGCAGGGCCCAGTTTAGGCCCAAAGAGGTCAAAAGCGGAACGCGGAGCCGCCTGTTGCGAAAAACGACAGCCGGTCAGCTGCGCCCGTCTCGGCGCTCCCGACGATTGCCGCGGCTGCCACCGTGAGGGTCCGGACGGGCATCGCTGCGCGTTCCCCCGCGCCGGTTGCGATCCTCGGGGTTGCGAATCTTGATCAGGATGCCCGCCGCAATGAAGACGAGCGCCGCGACGAACTGCAGCGCCACCCAGAACTGCCCGTGCAACTCGATCACCCAGACCGGATTCCACAGCACAGCGATCGGCACGAGACCGATAAACCACCAGGGCTGCTTGCCCTGCCAGGCATAGATACAGACGATGACGGCCAGGATGCTCACCGGAAACCGGATCCAGAGGTACGCGCCCGTGTTGTCGAGGAGCGCGAGTCCCGCAATCAGCACGATGGCTCCGAGAAGCCCTGGCGCCAGTGCTGTGCGCCGGAACTCCGGCGTCGGGTATGAGGTCATGCCTCTATTGTTGCGTGAGAATAGGCCCATGACCGACGACGCCGTCACTCGCCTCCAGGCTCTCGTTCGCCTCCCCACAATCTCCCGCCTCGACCCGGCAGGGACCGACTGGGCTCCCTTTGACGAGTTCGTCGCGCTGCTGCCCCGGCTCTACCCGGCCGTGCACCAAGCGCTCGATCGCGAATTCGTGGGCGGCCATTCGATGCTCTACCGCTGGAAGGGGCGCGGCGGCGGGACCCCGACGGTGCTGATGGCGCACTACGACGTCGTGGCGGCGAGCGCGGACGGCTGGACGCATCCGCCGTTCTCGGCAGAGCTCGTCGGCGAGGGCGCAGACCAGCTCATCTGGGGTCGCGGGACCCTCGACGACAAGGGATCGCTCGTCGCCGTGCTCGAGGGCGTCGAGGCCCAGATTCTCGCCGGACACACGCCCGAGAACGATGTCTACCTGAGCTTCGGCCACGACGAGGAGACCGAGGGCAGCGGTGCACGCGCGATCGTCGAGCTGCTCGAGAGCCGCGGCGTCCGCCCCGGGCTCGTGATCGACGAGGGTGGCGCCGTGGTCAAGAACATCTTCCCCGGGGTGAGTGACCCCATCGCGGTCGTCGGGGTGAGCGAAAAGGGCATCCTGAGCCTGAAGCTCACGGTCGACCAGCACGGCGGCCACGCCTCCACTCCCCCGAAGGTCACCGCGACGGTGCGGCTCGCGCGCGCCATCGTGCGCCTCAATCGCAGGCCGTTCCGCGCCGGATTCTCGGCGCCGACCGAGGAGATGATCCGCACGCTCGGAGCGCACGCGACGGGCGCGCTGCGCTTCGTGTTCACGCGGCTCTCACTCACGAAGCCACTCCTGCTCCCGCTGTTCCGGCGCCTGAGCGACGAGACGGCAGCCATGATCCGCACGACGCAGGCCGTCACAGAGCTGCGCGGAAGCCAGGCCGCGAACGCGCTGGCCGAGCGCGCAGAGGCGACCGTCAACATCCGCGTGGCCATTGATTCCTCGGTGGCGGAGGCCGTCGAGCACGTGCGCAGGGCGATCAGGGATCCGCTCGTGGCCATCTCGGTGCTGCACCCGAACGAGCCATCGCCCGTCTCTCCCACGAGCGGGCCGGCGTGGGAACTCGTGAAATCCACGATCGAGGCAACCTTTCCCGGCACGATCGTCACGCCATACGTGATGATGGCCGCGAGCGACAGCCGCCATTACGCGCGCATCTCGGACCACGTCTACCGCTTCAGCCCGTTCGAGATGTCAACGGAGGAGCGCGGCACGCTGCACGCGATGAACGAGCGGATGCACGTGGCCACCTTCCTGCGCGGTGTCGAGTTCTACACGCGCCTGGTTGCCCAGCTGTAGCTCACCACTGCCGACGCACGGTCGCCTTCGGCCCCGCGGCAAGGCTCGCTGCCGGAACATCGTCCGCCACGACGGAGCCCGCGGCGATCACGGCGTCGCGACCTATGGTCACCCCGGGCAGGATGGTCGCTCCCGCGCCGATCCAGACGTTCTCACCCACGTCGATCGGTGCGCCGGTGAGATACTGGCGTCTCTCCTCCGGATCCACCGGGTGACCGACGGTGATGAAGGTGACCTTCGGCCCGATCATGGTGCGCGTGCCGATCCGGATGCCCGCCCGGTCCAGGAAGGTGCAGTTCTGGTTGATGAACACCCGCTCCGAGAGTTCGAGGTTCAGCCCGTGGTCCGTGAAGAACGGCGGATAGATCGTCACCCGCTCCGGCAGAGGTTTGCCCAGGATCTGTTCGAGAAGTGCCGCCTTGCCGGCCTCGTCGTCGAACGGCAGGAGATTCAGGCGCGAGGTCAACGCGGTGACCGCAAGCACACGCTCGGCCATTGCCTGGAACTGGGGACCGTGGATCTGCATGAAGCGCTCGCTGGACATCCAACGATCCTCCCGCGCGCCGCGGCGGAGCGATTGCGGACACGCCCCGAGCGACTCAGGCGGGCTCTGGCCTCGCATAGTCGTCGACGTGGATCGCCCGGATCGGGCTCGTCATCGGCGGCTCATCCTTGAGGCGCTGCAGCGCGGGGCGAAGCTCACCCAGCCAGGCCTCGTAGCCCGCGTCGTTCAGGTGAAGGCGGTCGTCGGAGTACGCGGGGTTGATCTCGCCATCGGGCTCGGCGAACGCCGGCCAGAGGTCGAGATACTGCGCGCGAATCGTCGCCGCGAACTGCCGCAGGTGGATGTTCGCCTCCTGGATGCGATCGGCGAACTCGCGCCCTCGCGGCAGGATCGACTGCACGAGCATGCGCGTACCCGGCAGGTCCCGGCGCAGCGATACGAGCATGGTCTGGATGTTGCGCACGAGATGTTCGACGCTCTGCCTGGTGCCGAGGTCGTTGGTCCCGATCAGCAGCATGACCTCATCCGGATGTGCCTCCACCACGGAGTCCAGGCGCAGGAGAACGTCATCCGTGGTGTCTCCGCCCACGCCGAGATTGACGGTGTTCAACTCGGGAAACCACGCGGCCCAGTCGCCGCCCTGGGTGATGCTGTCACCCAGGAAAACGATGGTTTCTTCGGTCATTATCCATAACCTCTCGGTCGCCGCGCGTCGAGTATCAGCCTTTACATCATGCGCGCTCGCGCTGGGAATCTCCAGACAGAACCCCTATCGCGGGTGCTGCACCAGCATTCCACTTCCCCATCCGCGGTTGTGCCGCGTGGCGGACACCTAACGTCCACTTCGCGATGGTCGAATGTGTGCTGTAACACCGTTGGCGCGATCGCCGCGTCCGCACAGCAGAGCCAGGGACGGATCGCGTGAGCATTCGAACGGCCGAGTATCCTCGGGCGGACCACTTTCTCCTCCACCTCAGCGACACCCACCTGCTCGCGGGACAGGGTCGGCTGTACAACACCCTCGACAGCGAGCGGCATCTCCGGCAGCTGTTCGGCGAGCTCGAGAGCTCCGGCAGCAGGCCGGAGGCGATCGTCTTCACCGGCGACCTGGCAGACAAGGGCGAGCCGGACGCCTACCAGAAGCTGCGCTCGATCGTCGAGCCGGTCGCGGAGCGGCTCGGCGCCCAGGTGATCTGGGTGATGGGAAACCACGACAACAGGCAGGCCTTCCGCTCCGGACTGTTCGGCGAATTGCCCACGGCAGGCCCGGTCGATCGCAGCTACGACGTCAACGGGCTGCGGGTCATCACCCTCGACTCGAGTGTTCCCGGCGAGCACTACGGCGAGGTGACGGATGCGCAGCTCGACTGGCTCGCCGAGGAGCTCTCGGTGCCCGCGCCGCACGGCACCATCCTCGCCATGCACCACCCACCCCTGCCGAGCGTGCTGGACCTCGCCGTCGCGGTGGAGTTGCGCGAGCAGGCAGGGCTCGCCGAGGTGCTCGAGGGCAGCGATATCCGCAGCATCATCGCCGGACACCTGCACTACTCCTCGATGGGCACCTTCGCCGGAATCCCCGTCTCCGTCGCCTCGGCCACCTGCTACACCCAGGACCTCAACGTTCCCGTCGGCGGTACCCGCGGCAGGGACGGTGCGCGCGCGTTCAACCTCGTTCACGTGTACCGCGGGACCGTGCTCCACTCGGTCGTACCCGTCGGCGAGTATGCGGCCCTCGACTACGTGGATGCCGAGGAGACCGGGCGGCGGCTCGCGGCATCCGGAATCCGCATCGCGGACGCCGAGAGCGCACCCGTGCCGCAGGAGCCGCCGATGACCATGCCGATCACCGTGCTGGCGTAGCTCCGCCGATCAGGACTCCTGCGCCCGGTCCAGGCGTCCGAGCTCGGCGCCCGTCTCCGCACGCTCCCATGGCGCGGGAATGCCGAAGTAGCGCTCGAGGAAGGAGCGGACCGCCGTGGTGCGCTCCTCGACCGAGATCTCCGGCGCGCTGCCGTCGTTCAGGCAGAAGAAGTCGTATGAACGCTTCCTGAGCAGTTCGTCCATTGCCGCGAGGGAGGAGGCGAGCGTCGTCTCGATGTATTTGACCTTCGCCTGGGTCTGCGCGACGGCGCGTCCGGTGAGCAGCGCGTAGTAGTGGTACAGCGAGTTGGTGACCGAGATGTCGGTGCTCGACCGGAACGCGCTCCTGGCCGTGCGAGCGAAGTCCTCCGCGAACTCGCGTTCCAGCTCCAGCAGGACGCTCTTGCGCAGCGGGGTGGCCGCGTGCTCGAGGTGGCGGGTGGTGACCCGCCCGAAGCGTTCGTTCAGCAGTCTGCGGTTGACCCGCGCGGAGTTCTCGAAGCCGCTGCGCGCCGTATCGGCCCGGCCCAGACCGATGCGGGTTCTCGACTCGATGAACTTCGTGACGCCGCCGGGCGAGAAGAACATGTCCGGTGAGACCGGACGCCCGAAGAACATGTCGTCGTTGGAATAGATGAAGTGCTCGCTGAGTCCGGGGATGTGTTGAAGCTGGCTCTCGACCGCATGCGAGTTGTGCGTGGGCAGAGCCTCGGGGTCCTGGAAGAACTCCTCGCTGCGCACGATGGTGACGGACGGATGCTCGTCCAGCCAGACGGGGCGGGGCGAGTCCGTGACGATGAAGATGCGCCGCACCCACGGCGCGAAGAGGTACACGCTCCGCAGCGCGTACTTGAGCTCGTCGATCTGGCGGTACCTGGCCTCTGAATCGTCGCCCTCGCCGACGACGTAGGCCTGCATCCGCGCGGCCCGCACACGCTGGAACTCGATGTCCGTGCCGTCGACCCAAGAGAAGACCATGTCGATGTCGAAGGTGATATCGCTCGCGTGGGCGGCGAACATGCCCTCGAGCGTCGGCCACTCCAGCCCGAACAGGCTCACGGTGGCGTCCACGGCCTCGGAGCGGGGCACGCTCGTGCGCATGAGCGCGTTCGCCGCCGGCGCGACGATCTCGTCGACGCCGAAGTCCCAGAGCTCGAGCCGGATGCCGTTCGACGCCCCGTAACGCAGCCGTCCGTTTGGTTCGATGCGCGGCCGGAACAGACGGAACACGCGAGCCTTGCGCGAGCGGGACAATGTGCCATCCGCGAGAAAGTGAGCCCGTGCCTTTCCGGTCTTGGAATAGAACGGCTCGTTCGCGAAGGCCGTCGCGAACGCTTCGGCGAGGGACGCCCGGCGCTTCCGGTCAACCGCGAGCACGGGGCGACCATCGCTTCCGCGCACCAGGAGGTACTCGATCTGCGCCTCATCCAGCGCGCCGCGTACTGCGATGAGGTCTTCGATCATCGCTTCCCGGGGAGTGAGCCGCGTGTTGACGAGCGTGAACTGGCCTTTGCGCAGCACGACGTCCTCGCGATCGAACGAGTGCGACGGTACCGCGTCTACAAGCACGAGGTGGTGGGTCATCCGTCTTCTCTCTCAGCGCCGGAGCCCTGTGGGTCACGGCATCGCAGCGCACGCTGCATCTCTCGTGCGGCCGCGAGAATCACGGCAGCCCGAATTGTCGGTGCCCGATGAATTCATCGGGAAAGGCGCCTGCTGTGGATCCAGACCCAACGGTGATGCGCTGGTGGTTCCGGGTGACGATCCTCGCATTCTAGCTGGCACACCTGAGCGTGCCTAGTCCCGTATTGTCGAGCGGATTGTTGGCTGTTTCCGCCCTAAAAGTGGAGTTTTGGGGCGGAAACAGCCAACAATCGGCCCTACGCGGATCGATCCTGGCTCGCGAGCGCCAGGATCAGATGAGCGCCTTGGTGTGCCAGACGGTCTTCGTCTCGGTGAAGAAGGTCACGCGCTCCACCGACGGAGCAGGGATGCCCTCCTCCGGTGGCAGTACGCGCTTGAGGGTGTCGGCTGCGGTGATCTGCAGCTCGACCCAGTCGAGGTCCGCGGCGCCCGCGAGGTCGAGCGCATTGACATCCGCGTGACTCGCGAGCCACGGCGCGACCTCCGCGGTCGATCCGGTCAGCACGTTGACGACTCCGCCGGGAACGTCGCTCGTGGCGAGCACCTCGCTCAGGCTGATCGCGCTGAGCGGCAGTTTCTCGCTCGCCAGCACCACGACGGTGTTGCCGCTCACGAGTGCCGGCGCGACCACGCTCGCGAAACCGAGCAGGGAGGAGTCCTGCGGCGCGATGACCGCGACGACTCCGGTCGGCTCCGGGGTGGAGATGTTGAAGTACGGACCGCTGACGGGGTTGCCGTTGCCCGCGACCTGCACGTACTTGTCTGCCCAGCCGGCGTACCAGACCCAGAGATCGATGGCCGCGTCCACCTGGCGGTTCGCTGCCGCGGCCGAGATGCCCTCGGAGGAGACGATCTCGTCCACGAACTGGGCGCGCCGACCCTCGAGCAATTCGGCGATGCGGTACAGCACCTGGCCGCGGTTGTAGCCGGTGGCACCGGACCAGCCGGAGACGGCGGCGCGGGCGGCGACCACGGCATCCCTGGCGTCCTTGCGGCTCGCCTTGGCCGCATTGGCGAGGAAGGCGCCCGACGCTGCGAGCACCTCGTAGCTGCGCCCGGACTCGCTGCGCGGGAACTTTCCGCCGATGTAGAGCTTGTAGGTCTTGGGGATGGCGAGGTGGCTCACTTGGTGGCTCCCTTCTTGATGGACTTGGCATTCTCTGCTCGACCAGCGTCGGACCAGCCAGCGGACTGCAGGTAGGCGGCGAGACCGTGGCGCCCGCCCTCGCGGCCGTAGCCGGACTCCTTGTAACCGCCGAAGGGGCTCGCGGGGTCGAACTTGTTGAAGGTGTTGGCCCACACGACACCGGCGCGCAGCTTGTCTGCCACGGCGAGGATCTTCGATCCCTTGTCGCTCCAGATGCCCGCGGAGAGCCCGTACGGGGTGTTGTTCGCCTTCGCGATCGCCTCGGCCGGGGTGCGAAAGCTCAGCACGGACAGCACCGGTCCGAAGATCTCGTCTCGCGCGATGCGGTGGCTGGTCGAGACGTTCGTGAAGATCGTCGGGGCGAACCAGAATCCCTTGTCGGGGATCGCGCAGTCCGAGGTCCAGCGCTCCGCACCCTCCTGCTCTCCCACGTCGCTCAGCCTGCGGATGCGGTCCAGCTGCTCGCGCGAGTTGATCGCCCCGATGTCGGTGTTCTTGTCGAGCGGGTCGCCGAGCCGCAGGGTGGACAGCCGCTGCTTGAGCCGGTCGACCACCTCATCCTGGATGTTCTCCTGCACGAGCAGACGCGAGCCGGCACAGCAGACATGTCCCTGGTTGAAGAAGATGCCGTTGACGATGCCCTCGATGGCCTGGTCGATGGGCGCGTCGTCGAAGACGATGTTTGCGGCCTTCCCGCCGAGCTCGAGCGTGATCTTCTTGCCGGTGCCCGCGGTCGACTTCGCGATCGCGCGGCCCACGGCGGTCGAGCCGGTGAAGGCGACCTTGTTGACGTCTGGGTGGTTGACGAGCAGCGAGCCGGTCTCTCCTGCCCCCGTGACGATGTTGACGACGCCCGCGGGCAGTTCGGCCTGCTGCAGGATCTCGGCGAACAGGAGGGCCGTGAGCGAGGTCGTCTCCGCGGGCTTCAGTACGACGGTGTTGCCCGCGGCGAGCGCCGGGGCGATCTTCCACGCGAGCATGAGCAGCGGGAAGTTCCACGGGATGACCTGCGCGGCCACTCCGAGCGCGTGCGGGTTCGGCCCGAGGCCGGCGTAGTCGAGCTTGTCGGCCCAGCCCGCGTAGTAGAAGAACCAGGCCGCGACGAGCGGAACGTCGACATCCCGTGACTCCTTAATCGGCTTGCCGTTGTCGAGGCTCTCGGCGACGGCGAGCTCGCGCGCGCGCTCCTGCACGAGGCGGGCGAGGCGGAACAGGTACTTTCCACGATCGGCACCGGACAGCTTCGACCAGCTGCGCTCGTAGGCGCGACGCGCGGCGGCGACGGCAACATCCACGTCCGTGGCATCCGCGGTGGAGATCTCGGCGATCTTCTCCTCGTTCGCCGGAGAGATGCTCGCGAACGGGGTGCCGTGGCCCGTGACGAACGCTCCGTCGATGAAGAGCCCGTAGCTCTTCTGCAGGTTCAGGATGTCCTTCGACTCCGGAGCCGGGGCATATTCCAGAAATGACATGTGGTTCTCCTAGTCGATCGTCACGTAGTCGGGGCCGCTGTAGTGGCCGGTCCGGAGCTTCTGGCGTTGCAGCAGCACGTCGTTGAGCAGGCTGGATGCGCCGAAGCGGAACAGGTGCGGGTCGAGCCAGTCCTCACCGGCGGTCTCGGCGACGGTGACGAGATAGCGGATCGCGTCCTTCGAACTGCGGATGCCGCCGGCCGGCTTCACGCCGATCTTCTCCCCTGTGAGCCGGTACCAGTCGTTGACGACCTGCAGCATGAGTAGGGTCACCGGAAGCGTCGCGGCCGGAGACACCTTGCCCGTCGAGGTCTTGATGAAGTCGCCGCCCGCGAGAATCGCGAGCCACGACGCCCTGCGCACGTTGTCGTAAGTGGTGAGCTCCCCCGTCTCGAGAATCACCTTGAGGTGGGCATAGCTGCCGTCCTCACGACGACAGGCCTCCTTGACCGCGACGATCTGGTCGAAGACCTCGCCATAGCGCCCGGAGAGGAACGCGCCGCGGTCGATGACCATGTCGATCTCGTCTGCGCCGGCGAGCACCGCATCCTGGACGTCCGCGAGCTTCACCCGCACTGACGCGCGCCCGCTGGGAAAGGCCGTGGCGACCGAGGCGATCTGGATGCCGTCCGTAGAGTGCGCCGACCCGAGCGCCTCGAGCGCGTACGGCACCATATCGCCGTAGACGCAGATCGCGGCGACACGCGGCGTCGACGGATCGGACGGGTCCGGCGTCATCGCCTTCGCGGCGAGCGAGCGCACCTTGCCGGGGGTGTCCGCGCCCTCGAGCGTCGTGAGGTCGATGAGCGAGATGATCGTGTCGAGTGCCCACGCCTTCGAGGTGGTCTTGATCGAGCGGGTGGCGAGTGACGCAGCGCGTGCCTCGAGGCCGACGGCATCGACACCGGAGAGCCCCTCCAGGTGCAGCCTGAGGCTCTTCTCCGTGAGATCACCGCCGAGCAGCTGCACGGCGCGCTCGGCGGGCGCCAGCGTGACGGGTTGTGTGAGAGTCATCTGTTCTCCTCCAATAGGGTCTGTGCCGTCGCCTCGTCGGTCACGAGCACGGTGCACAGGCCGCTCGTGACGACCGCGCGTGCAACGTCGTGTTTGCTTTCTCCCGCGACGACGAAGATCGCCGTGTCCGCGCTGCGGAGCTGGTCCAGCCCGAGACCGACGGTGCGCTCGTCGAGCGCCGGGTCCACGGTGTTGCCATTGGCGTCGATGTAGCGGCCGACCACATCGCCGACCGCGCCCTTGCGCACGAGCTCCGCGACATCCGTGGGGGTCAGGTAGCCGCTGTCGACGAGCACGGAGCTCTCGTCCGCGACGCCGGCGCTGTAGAGGTAGGCGGATGCCGTGGTCGCCTGTTCGAGCACTCCCGCAACCGTGCGGTCTGCCTCAATCGCGAGCCTGGTCTCGATCCTCTCCAGGATCGCGGGGCTCGGCAGCAGCACGGCGTGGCCGGAGGCCTTCTCCGCGATCAATGCGGCGGTAGTGGCGGCGGTGCCCGCGCGGCGGTTGAGGCTCACCCCGCCGTTGATCTGCACGACGGTGACCGCCGTCGCCCAGCCGTCGCGCAGCCGGTCTGCAACGTCGCTCAAGGTGCGTCCCCAGCTGATGCCGAGGGTGCGCGGCACGGGGCGCAGCGCTGCCAGGTAATCGGCGGCAGCCTGCGCGACCTGGCCAGGCAGTTCCTTGGCCATCCCGTCGGTTGCCGCGGGAATGACCACCGCGTCCTTCAGCCCGAAACGCTCCCGCAGCTCGCGCTCGACGCCGAGGCGCCTCGCGCGCGGGTGCACGATCTCGATGCGGACGATGCCCTCGTCCCGCGCCTGGTTGAGCAGGCGACCGACCTTCCACCGGGTGATGCCGAGAAGTGCACCGATCTCGTCCTGGGTCTTATGGTCGTCGTAATAGAGCTCCGCGACGCGCACGATCTGCAGTCCGTGGTCGGTCATCCTGGCACCCCCTCTCGATTCAAGGCTAGGCGCGTTCGCGGACAATTCCAACATCCGTTGAGCATGATGCTCAAACGAGCAGAGCACAAGCGTGACGGTGCTCAGCCGAGCAGCTCAGCGGCGAGTGGCGAACTCGTCGCGGTATTCCGTCCAGGTCTCGATGTGGTCGTTGTCCCAGTTCTCCCAGTCCACCGGATGCCCGCGCAGCAGCTCCTCGAGCTGGTCGAGGCTGATCATCCAGTTGGCCCGCACTCGCGGGAGGAACGCCGAGTCGAGCTCGACCGCCACCGTGAGGGTGAGCCTCGTCGAGCTGCCCCTGCTGCCCCCGCGCATCTCCTCGAGTGCAAAGACGATCTGACCACGGTTGTCCGTGTCGATGACGAGCAGCTCGCCTTCGACCAGGGTCTGGATCGTGCCGGAGGTGGGCGGCTGGTCGGTGCTGTAGAGCCAGACCAGGTCGTAGCGCCCGCCCTCGACGGGCTCGATGCCGGCCTCGGCGAGCCAGCCGGAGACGAGCTCGGCGTCGACGAGCGCGTCCCACACGATCGCGGGAGAAAGCTCGATCTGGCGCTCGAAAGCCAGTTCCATTGCGGGCACGCTGCAACTGTACGCCGCGGAACTGACCGAGGGCAGTAAGCCCGTAGGCTTGGGACCATGACCAGCAGAACCCTCGCGCTTGCCGTCGATCTGGGTGGGACGAAAGTCGAGGCTGCAGTCGTGGACGACAGCGGCCTCGTGCTCCCGGAGACCCGCTTCCGCGCACCGACCGGCCCGGGCCGAAGCTCCGAGGAACTCGCCGAGAATGTCACCCTCGTCGTCGACCAGGCGATGTCGGCGCTCCCGGCTGGGTTGCACCTCGGCGGCGTCGGCATCGGCTCCGCAGGACCCCTCATCGAAGCCGACGGCCTGGTCTCCCCGCTCAACCTTCCGGTCTGGCGCGATTTTCCGCTTCGTGAACTCGTGGCATCCCGAGTGGATGTGCCGGTGCAGTTACGCATGGACGGCCTCTGCATCACCCTGGCGGAACATTGGATCGGTGCAGCGAGCGGCTACGACAACGTCATGGGCATGATCGTCTCCACCGGAATCGGGGGCGGGCTCATCCTGCAGGGCAACACGGTCTCTGGCCCGACCGGCAATGCGGGCCACATCGGCCACGTCGAGGTCGCGGGGTTCGACGACCCGTGCTCGTGCGGCGGTATCGGATGCGTCGAGGCCATCGCCTCCGGCCCCATGACGGTCGCCTGGGCCAGACGACAGGGCTGGTCCGGGTCGAGCGGCGAAGAACTCGGCGCGAGCTATGCCGCGGGCGATCCGATCGCCGCGGCCGCCATCGAGCGTTCGGGACGCGCAATCGGCCAGGCAATCGCCTCGGCCACCGCCCTCGTCGACCTCGAGATCGTGGCGATCGGAGGAGGGTTCTCTCATGTGACCCCGGCGTTGTTCGACCACATCCGCTCTGCGATCGCGCCGCGGAAGCAGTTCGGCTTCGTCACCAAGGTGAAGGTGGTGCCCAGTGGGCTGTCGAGCGACGGCCCACTCATCGGCGCCGCTGCGCTCATCCACCGCTCAGAAGTGCTCGCCTGAGGCTGCTTTCGCGCTCAGTTCTTTGAGCGATACGGCCTGTGCCACTCGTCTTCGATCATGCGCGAGCCCGACAGCACGATTCCCGCCACGATCGGAGCGAGTGCCACGAGCACGAGGAACGCGAGCGGCCAGAACCATCCGCCACTCAGATCGTGCAGCACTCCGAACAGCAACGGCCCCGCAGAGGCGATCGTGTACCCGACTCCCTGCGCAAAACCGCTCAGCGCCACCGAGCCCTCGTGAGTGCGTGTCCTGGCGTTGATGAGCACGAGGGCGAGCGGGAAGAGGAGGCCGCCGAGACCGGCCAGGCACACCCACAGCCAGGTTGCCACCGAGGGCACGAGCAGCAGGCCGAGATCTCCGAGCAGAAGCAGCACGACGGCACCGAAGATGAGGCCGCTGACGTTGCGCATCCGTGCGGCGAGCACCGGCACGAGCATCGAGGTCGGCAGGCCCATGGCGGCGTAGAGGCCGAGCAGCGCGCCAGCCTGGGCCTGGTCGCTTCCGGCGATGTCGTGGAGCATGTCCGGCATCCAGGCGAAGAAGGTGTACACGTTCACCGAGGAGACGCAGAACACCACCATGACAGCCCAGGCGACGGGAGTGCGCCATACGCGGCCGAGCGCGGCTGCCGTGGCGGTCTCGATCTCTTCCGTCGTCGGCTGCGCCGGCTCGGTCTTGTCCAACCGCGCGCGCACCAACAGGGTGCACCACGGCACGATCGCGACAATCGTCGTCACCGCCCACATCCCGAGCGAGACCCGCCACCCGGCGCTGTCGGCGACCGGCACGGCAATGAATGGCGGGATGAAGGTGCTCACCGAGATGACCGTGGCGTAGAGGGAGGTAACGAGGCCGACGCGGTCGGGAAAGTAGCGCTTCACGAGCGGTGGCAGCAGCACGTTCCCCACGCTCATGCCCGCAAAGGTGACGACCGAGCCCACCACGAGCATCGTGAACGACGTCGAGGTCGCGCGCAGCAGGTGGCCGACGAGGACGCCGACGAGAGCGAGCGTGGTGATGAGCTCGAGGCTCGCACGCCGCGTCGCGAGCGGAGTGAGGATGCCGAACAGTGCGAAGCAGACGGGAGGAAGCATGCCGAGAAGGCCGAGCCCGACCGCACTGAGCGGGATCTCTGTGCCGATCTCACTCACGATGGGTGAGATCGCGGCGACCGCCGTGCGCAGGTTCAGTGCCACCAGGATGATGCCGAGAAGTGCGACCGTCCTGCCCGCCCAGAGCGGGAGCCGGCGAGACTCAGGCGTCGCGATGAGGCACCCCCAGGATGTCGCGCACTCGCGCGACATCGCTCTCGATACCCGCGATCAGCGCGGGAATGCCGTCGAACTTCTCCATGCCCCTGATGTGGTCGACGAACGAGACGGTCACCGTCTTGTCGTAGAGGTCGATGTCACGGTCGAGCACGTAGGCCTCGACCTGACGCTCCGGCACGCCATCGAATGTGGGGTTGTTGCCCACGGAGATCGCCGCGGGGTAGCTCTCGCCATCGACCCCGAGCCAGCCAGCATAGACACCGTCAGCGGGAATCAGGCCCTCGGGCCCGGGGCGCAGATTAGCCGTCGGGAAGCCGAGGGCACGCCCGCGCTGTTCGCCGCGGACCACAACAGATCGCAGGGTCGGCAGCGCCCCCATCACTTCGCTCGCCTCCCTGACGTTGCCCGCGGCGAGCGCCTCGCGAATCCACGTCGACGAGGCACGGCGACCCTCCCTGGCGCGCACGTCATCCACGAGCCGCACCTCGAAGCCGTGCTCGCGCCCCGCGGCCTCGAGGGTCTGCACGGTACCGAGTCCACGCGATCCGTAGGTGAAATCACTGCCGACGAAGACGATCCTCGCGTGGAGCGCGTCCACGAGCACCTGTTTCGCGAACTCGTCCGCTGACTGCTGGCTGCGTGCCCGATTGAACTCGAGCATGAGAGTGGTGTCCACGCCGGTCTCGGCGAGTCGCTCGATCTTCTGCTCATTGCTGACGAGCGCGGGTGGGCAGCGCTCCGGATTCAGCAGGGCGAGCGGGTGCCGGTCGAAGGTGACGATCGTCGTCACGAGTCCCAGGGGCGTCGCCATCGCCAGCAGTTCGCCGATGACCGCACGGTGGCCGGAATGCACGCCATCGAACTTGCCGATCGTGACGGCGCTGGGACCATAGCCCTCGGGGATCTGGTCAACTGAGGTATAGAACTGCACGTCTCAGGCCTGCACGGATGTGACGGCAGGGCGGTGTCGCGAGAGCCAGAGCATTCCGAGCACGGGCAGCACGAGCGGAATCAGGACATACCCGAGCCCGTAGACGGACCACACGGTGGACTGCTTGCCGAAGGGATCTGCGCCGGACAGGCCGAGCACATCCGGCACGAAGACGCTGATGCTGCCGATCACGAGCACGCCGAGCAGCTCGAAGCTGATCGTGGCCCAGGCGACCCGGTACCACGCGATCCCCGGTGCGATGAGCGCGATCGTCGCGACGATGTAGACGATCGCTGACAGTGCGGAGAGCGAGTATGCGAGCGGTGCCTCGTCGAAGCGCTCGATGATCTGAACGACGGAGCGACCCGTGGCCGCCAGGGCCAGGATTGCGTAGACGACAACGAGGACGCGACCGACACCGGTGGCGCGGGAATTGCCGGTATTGCTGGATTTGTTAGGCATCACGCTCAAGATTAGGCCATCTGAACTGTCCAGATCTGATACATGCGGTACACCATGACCGCGATGGAGAGACAGGCGACGCCGAGGATCACCGTGCTCCAGCGATTGCGCTCGATGAGCGCCCAGAACACCGCGGCGGGCGGAAGGATGACCGCCGAGATCTGGTAGACGTAGAACTCGAGAACGCTACCGGTCGGCGGGTTGCCGACCAGGGGTGCGATGATCGCCATCACCAGCTGCACGATCAGAAGCAGTTCGACGAGCAGGGTCGCGCCGAGCGTGTAGTCATTCGGCAGTCGGCCGACCAGTCCCATGACGATGCAGAACACACCGGCGAGCACCGCGACGGCCAATTGCAGCCATGAGAACCACTCGATCACGTATCACCCTCGTCTCTCGGAAAATTCACCAACGGCCTGGCCACTCCATCAGTCAGCACGATAAGCCCTGCCAGTCTCCCATCCGGTTCGACCGCGGCGATCGGGCCACGCGCGGCGGCGAGTTGTGGGTCCGCGATGGCGAGTCGCTTGCCGTGGCCGAAGTCCGTTGCCTCCTGTGCGCTGAGGGCGTAGCTCGGGAACAGGCGGGCGGCGGCGAGGGCGGGGTCGAGGAGCACCGAGGCGACGTCCATCGTCGCGATCTCCGCGGCATCCGTCACAGCGAATGGACCGATACGGGTGCGGCGAAGCGCAGTCAGGTGCCCGCCGACACCGAGCGCTGCACCGAGATCGCGGGCGAGCGCGCGGATATAGGTGCCCGAGGAGCACTCGACGCGCACGTCCAGGTCGAGGAAGCCCGCTTCGCTGCGGGAGTCGAGCAGCTCGAATGCCGACACCGTCACGGCCCTCGCCGCGAGCTCGACCTCCTGCCCTTCCCGGGCGAGCGTGTACGCGCGCTTGCCGTCGACCTTGATGGCGCTGACACTGCTCGGCACCTGGCTGATCTCGCCGCTGAGGTGGGCGATGCCGTCTGCGATGGCCTCCGGCGTGATTGCGGCGACGGCGTCCGCGGGTGCGCGGTTCAGTTCGGTGCCCTCCGCGTCATCCGTGTTGGTGGAGGCCCCGAGCCGGATCGTGGCGAAATACTCCTTGTCGAGCCCGACCAGGTGGGTGAGCAGCCTCGTCGCACTGTTGACGCCCAGCACGAGCAGGCCCGTCGCCATCGGATCGAGGGTGCCGGCGTGGCCCACCTTTCTCGTACCGGCCAGGCGCCTCGTGCGGGCGACGACGTCGTGACTCGTGATGCCCTGCGGCTTGTCGACGAGCAGGATGCCGCTGCGCCGCCCTGTCACGCCGGCGGCTGCCGTCACGCCCGGGCCTCGTGCTCGCTCGTCTCTCGCTCTGCAGCCTCTCGCTCCCGCTGGCGCTGCGCCATCTCGCGCAGCAGCGCAAGCTTCTCGGGGAACGCCGCGGCCAGCAGCTCGCGAACCGCCGGGTTCGTGTCGTAGTCGTCTGTCATCCTGAGGCCCACCATGGTGTTGACCATCATGCCGCCCGCGAGGAAGCCCTGCACCTCGCCGGGATCGAATCCGGCCTCATCGCGCAGGAAGGCATAGACGTCCATGAAACCGCAGCGCGCCGCCTCCCCCACGACCGGGTCGCTGCCGAGGACGAAGCCGTGCATGAGCGACAGCAAGAGCCCCGGTTCGCTGACGAGATTGACGTAGGCGAGGCCGAAGCGGCGGGCGAGCGGCACATCCGACTCCTCGGCCAATTCTGCCCGGAAGGTGTCCAGCAGCCGGCCAAGGGCTCGACCGAGCACCTCGACGAAGAGCTTCTCCTTCGTGCCGAACATGCGCACGACGTAGGGCTGGCTCACACCGGCGGCCTTCGCCACCTGGCTCGTCGTGGCACCGACATAGCCGTAGTCACCGAACACCCTCGTGGCCGCAGCGAGAATGAGTTCTCGCCGATCTTCCGCGCGCATCCGGGTTTTCTCGTTCACGCTTGACAGGTTATCAGTCAATAACTAATGTTGCGTTGGTAATCGTCCGATTACTTATTTCGATTCTCGAAAGACTCCCATGACCGACGCATCCATACCCCCGAATTCCAGCAGTTCCGGCGGCAGCCTCCGCCACCACCTGCCCATCTGGCTCACGATCCTCGCGGCCTCCCTGCCGATGTTCATGGCGAGCCTCGACAACCTCGTCATGACCAACGCGCTCCCCGTCATCCACGAAGACATGGGTGCGTCGGTCGAGCAGCTGCAGTGGTTCGTCAACGCGTACACGCTGAGCTTCGCCACCTTCATCCTCATGGCCGTCGCACTCGGCGACCGCTTCGGACGGCGCACGGTTTTTGCCGCCGGCATCCTCGTCTTCACCGTCGCCTCCGCCTTCGCGGGCCTCAGCACGACCCCTGGCCAGCTCATCGCGGCCCGGGCAGTGCAGGGCATCGGCGGGGCCGCGCTCATGCCGCTCTCGCTCACCCTGATCGCGGGCTCCGTGCCGACGAGACTGCGGGCGCTGGCCATCGGCATCTGGGGCGGCGTCGCCGGCCTCGGTGTTGCCGTCGGTCCGCTCATCGGCGGTGCCGTGGTCGAGGGTTGGAACTGGCAGGCGATCTTCTGGATCAACGTGCCGGTCGGCATCCTCTCGATCCCCCTCGTATTGATCGCCCTCCCCAACAGCTTTGGAGCCAAGGTGCGCGCGGATCTCGTCGGCCTGCTCCTCGTCGGACTCGGCGTGCTCGCGGTCGTGTTCGGCATCGTGCGGGGAAACCCCGCGGGCTGGGACAGCCTCGAGGTGCTCGCCTCGCTCATCGGCGGCACCGTGCTGCTCATCGCCTTCGTGCTCTGGGAGTGGCGCTCCCCCGCGCCGCTGCTTCCGCTCACCCTGTTCCGCGACCGCAGCTTCTCCGTGGCCAACCTGGTCGGTGTCGGCTTCAGCTTCGGGATGTTCGGGGCCGTGTTCATCCTCATCCAGTTCCTGCAGATCGTGCAGGGCGCTTCGCCCCTCGACGCAGCCGTGCAGACCATGCCGTGGACGCTCGCGCCGATGGTCGTCGCCCCGCTCGCCGGAATCGTCTCCGGTCGCGTCGGAACGCGCGCGCTCATCGTCACCGGCCTCTCCCTCGAGGCGATCGCGCTGTTCTGGCTCGCCGGAACGATGAGCGCGACGCTTCCCTACGCGCAGATGGTTGCGCCGTTCCTCATCGCCGGCGTCGGAATGGGACTCGTCTTCGCCCCGTCGTCCACGGCCGTGCTCGCGACCATGCGCGCGGAGGACCACGCGAAGGCCAGCGGCACGAACTCGACACTGCGCGAGATCGGGGTCGCACTCGGCATCGCGGTGCTCACCGCCGTCTTCACCGGGGCGGGCGGCCAGCTCACCCCCACCGCGTACGTCAGTGCCGCCATCCCGGCCGTGCTGGTGGGGGCGTTCGTGCTCGCGGCGACCGCGATCGTCGCGCTGT
Organism: Parafrigoribacterium humi; assembly: GCF_040227205.1. Lineage (NCBI taxonomy): Bacteria > Bacillati > Actinomycetota > Actinomycetes > Micrococcales > Microbacteriaceae > Parafrigoribacterium > Parafrigoribacterium humi. The sequence continues at coordinate 48,703 of NZ_JBELOA010000006.1, forward strand.
CCCTGCCCGCGGGTCGCGCCGCCAACCATGATGGGCCGACTGTGGCGGCGCAGGCAGAGCGGGAAACCGTCTCAGCATAGGATTCGAGCATGAGAGTGGCGATCGTCGGTGCCGGCGCTGTCGGCGGGACGATCGCCGCCCTGCTCTCGCGTGGCGGACACGAGGTCACGGTGACCGCACGGGGAACCCAGCTGCGCACGATCCTCGACAACGGGATCGAGCTCGCGGGAGCCTGGGGGAACTTCACCGCTCGGGTGGCCGCCAGCGACATCCTGACCCGCACTCCCGAACTCGCCTTCGTCACGACCAAGGCGCAGGACGCGGAAGCGGCACTTCGCCAGAATTCCGAATTCCTCTACGGCATTCCCGTCGTCATCGTTCAGAACGGCCTCGATGCACTCACGGTCGCGCGGCGTGTGCTGCCGGGCGCAGACGTCGTCGGCGCACTCGCCCTCTATGCCGCGTCCTATCTGTCCCCCGGCAAGGTTTCGGTGACCACGGACGGAGTCACCTGCATCGGTGGCTCGGTCTCCGGCGCCCTCTACGTGTCCCGAGTGCTCGGCGCGGTGATGCCCGTCACCATCACGGACAACTTCGAGGGGGCGCAGTGGACAAAGCTCGCGGTGAACCACATCAACGCGCTCCCCGCCATCACGGGACTCAGTGCCCAGGATGTCATCGCCGATCGCAGGCTCAGACGGATCATGACCGAGAGCATGCGAGAGGCCGTGCGAGTGGGGCTCGCCCTCGGCATCGAGTTCGAGAGGGTGCAGGGGCTGAGCGCCACGCTGCTGAAACTGCTCGTGCGGCTGCCCGTCTATGTCGGGCAGCTCATCCCGCTCGCGATGAAGGCCAGGATGGGCGCGACGCCCAATCCGGGGTCGACGCTGCAGAGCATCCGTCGGGGCCAGGCGACCGAGATCGACTATCTCAACGGTGCGGTCGTCGCGGCAGCAGAGCGGGTCGCAATCGCCACCCCGGTCGAACGGGAACTCGTCGCGATGGTGCACGAGGTCGAGCGCACGGGCATCTTCCTCACGCCAGCCCAGGTTGCCGACCGCCTCGGCTGACTCCGCCCTGCCCTTCGGAAATTCAGGACTCTGGCACGGATATCGGCCGATCCGAGGCTCTGTGTCCGCATCGAACGGCCATTGTCCTGAATTTCCGAAAGATGGTCAGCAGCTGTCGGCGAAGATGCGACGCGGATGCTCCGGGTCGCTGTTGTCGATGATCGCCACCGCCGCGCCGCGCGGATTCGCCTCATCGATGTAGAGCTCGTCGGCGGCGAGATCGCGCCGCAGCTCCTCGCCCGGCTCGACCGCCGGCGCTTCGCGCGACGGCGTCTCGAGCCACACCGAGTAGTTCCAGAACCCGGCGAGCGCTGAGCGATTCAGGAAGGCGCCGTCGACGATGAGCAGCGCGTCCGGGCTCGCGGTGGTCCACTTCGACTGGAACGGCGCGTCGCGCTTCTCGTCGAAGGCGGCGAGCACGAATCCGGTGCCACTCGTCGCGCGGAACGGGTCGAGGAGCACCCGCTGCAGCAGGGAGTAGTCGTAGCCGTCTTCGTAGCGGGCTGCCGGGGAGAGTCGTCCGCCCCGTTCGCGGATGCTGCGGGGTGCGTGGAAGTCGTCGATCGAGGCGCGGAAGGCCTCGTGGCCAAGTGTGCGCACGGTGGCGGCCAGGTCATCCGCGAACTGCCGCGTGCCCGCCATGGTGCCGCCGTCGATGGCGATGACCGCCCGCCCCCGACCGTAGTTGTGCAGGATCTCCTTCGCCAACGCCTCGATCTGGTCTTTCTTCAGCGGTGCCCATCTAGCCATGACTCCAGCCTATTCCGGTGGCCGCCGCGGTGCCGGGCCACGGCAGCCGTACTCGTGTGGCGGGAGATACCAACTCGCAGCGGGATGTATGACTCCCGCCACGAGCACGGTTCTCCCGCCGCAAGGGATGAACCTAGAGTTGAGCCGTGAGCATCGTCCCCGCCGTGAGCGAGTGGTTCCGGCGAGAAGCACGGGACCTCCCATGGCGACGGCCCGGATTCGGCGCCTGGGGCATCCTGGTCAGCGAGGTGATGCTGCAGCAGACGCCGGTCGTGCGCGTCATCCCGCGCCTTACGGAATGGCTCGAGCGCTGGCCGACGCCGGCAGATCTCGCAGCGGTCCCCTCCGGCGAGGCCGTGCGCGCGTGGCACAGGCTCGGCTACCCGCGGAGGGCGCTGAACCTGCACGCGGCGGCGGTCACGATCACCGAGCGGCACGGCGGAGTCGTGCCGCGCTCGCTGGACGAGCTGCTCGCGCTTCCGGGCATCGGTGACTACACGGCAAGGGCCGTTGCCGTCTTTGCGTACGGCGAGCGGCATCCGGTGGTCGACACCAACGTGCGCCGGGTCATCGGGCGCGCCATCGACGGGCAGGGCGAAGCCGGCCCGCCGTCGACCAGACGGGACCTCGCGGCGATGGAGGCCATCCTGCCGCTCGACAATGCGGATGCCCGGCTCGCAGGCGCCGCGATCATGGAGTTGGGCGCACTGGTCTGCACCGCTCGCGCGCCGAGGTGCGACGACTGCCCGATCGCAGCACAATGCGCCTGGCGGCTGGACGGCTACCCGCCCTATCTCGGGCCCCGCGCGGCGGTGCAGAAGAAGTTCGAGGGATCCGATCGCCAGGTGCGCGGGCTCATCGTCGCCGAGCTGCGCGCATCCGACATCCCCGTGACGGTCGAGGAGATCGACGCGGTGTGGTCGGATGCCGCGCAACGCGAGCGAGCACTGGCCGGCCTGCTGCGCGACGGCCTCGTCACGCGCGTGGACGGCGGATACTCGCTGCCGTAATCTGTTTACTTGCCGATTTGGAAAGTACTTGCCATACTGGTTATCAACACGCTCGCACCAGCACGGGGAGGCATCCATGACGAACGACAGCACGGCGCACAACGACGGCCAGGACTTTCCGGATCAGCTTCGGGCTGCGGCCATCGGCGGCGGTCACGGCTCCGACATCTCACGGTCCGCGCGTCGCCTCAGCGGCCTCTTCGCGGCCGTCATCGGTGCGTCCGTCGCACTCTTCCTGCTCGCGGTGGTCTACGTCTACCCGACCCATATCCTTTGGCTTGTCATCGCCGTGACCGCGCTCTACGGCGTCGGGATCGTCGGCGCCTGCCTCTGGTACCCGCGCGTGAGGCGCGCGTCGAACCGTGGCTGGAGTCGGCGATACGGCGTCGGTTTCGCCCTGACCATCGCGCTGTATGCCATCGGGGTCGCACTGACCGTCTCGACAGACTGGCGCACCGCGTGGTTCTGGGTGCCGTACGCGATCCTCACCGCCGCGCCGGTCACCGTCGCCGGGCTCCTGCGGGGTGAGGAACGGTGAGCATCGACGCGACGCATCCGCGGCACGAGATCGACGAACACCTCAACTCGCCCGTTCGGCTGAGCATCATCGCTACCCTCGCGAAGGTCGAGGATGCGGAGTTCAAGGTCGTGCGCGACGCCATCGAGCTCAGCGACTCGGTCCTCAGCAAACAGGTGTCGCTGCTCGAATCCGTCGGCTACGTCGCCGTGCGCAAGGGATACGTGGGCAAGCGCCCACGTACCTGGCTCAGCGCGACAGACCTCGGCCGTCAGGCCCTCGCCAGGCACGTGGCGGCCCTGCGCGCGATCACCGCCTACCAGTTCCGTGAGAACGGTAAAGAAGGATGAAATGCGACACGCCGTGAAAATCGGCCGGATAACACGGCGTGTCCCCGAATCTCCGACGTTAGCGAGTCTCGGCTGGCGTCAGTCTTCGTCTGCGATGACCCGCGGCTTGACGTAGGGATCTTCCTCGCCTGCGTACTGCGCGGACTTCTTGAGGCTCTCGACCTCGGCGTCTCGGGTGCGGGCCTCCGCGAGCAGCGTCTCGATGAGCGCGGCGTTCTCGGGCACGGCATCCGCGATGAATTCGAGCGACGGGGTGAGCCTCGCCGTGATGTTCTTGCCGACCTCGCTGCGCAGCATCCCCGTCGCCGACTTGAGTGCCGCCGCGGAATCCGCGCGCTCCTCGTCCGTGCCGTAGACGGTGTAGAAGACGGAGGCGTGCTGCAGGTCGCCTGTCACCCGAACGTCGGTGATGGTGACGAAGCCGAGCCGCGGATCCTTGAGACCGCGTTCGAGCGCCTTGGCCACGATCACCTTGATGCGATCCGCCATTTTGGCGGCGCGTGCTGGATCAGCCATTGCTGTACTCCTGTCCTAATGTGACACCCTGGGCCTCGACACGCTCGCTACCAAGTGTCCCTTTCGCCCTTCTACCGTACGGGTGAAGGTCCGGCTGGAGGCGGATGTCGCGGTCCGGCTAAGGAAACTCGGGGTAGGGCCCCGTTTTCCGTGCCGGATCGCGACATCCGCCGACCACGAGCTACACCCGCGGCTTCTCCTTGAGTTCAATCGTCTCGATCTCGTCTCCGACCTGGATGTCGTTGAACTTGCCGAGACCGATACCGGCTTCGAAGTCCGTGCGGACCTCGGTGACGTCATCCTTGAAGCGACGCAGCGACTCGATCGCGAGGTTGTCCCCGACGACGACACCCTCGCGGATGACGCGTGCCTTCGCGTTCCTCGTGATCGTTCCGGATCGCACGATGACACCCGCGACGTTTCCGAACTTGGAGGAACGGAAGACCTCGCGGATCTCTGCGACACCGGACTGCACCTCTTCGAACTCGGGCTTGAGCATGCCCTTGAGTGCGTTCTCGACGTCTTCGAGTGCGGCGTAGATGACCGAGTAGAACCGCACGTCGACACCCTCGCGGGTGGCGCGCTCGCGGGCCTTCGGGTCGGGGCGCACGTTGAATCCGATGATGATGGCGTTGTCGACGGTGGCGAGGTTGATGTCGCTCTCCGTGACGGCACCGACACCGCGGTGGATGATGCGCAACTGCACGGAGTCATCGACCTCGATCTTGAGCAGCGACTCCTCGAGTGCCTCGACGGCGCCGGAGACATCACCCTTGATGATGAGGTTGAGCGACTCGACCTTGCCGTCTTCGAGGGCCTTGGTGAAGTCCTCGAGGCTGATGCGCTTGCGGCTGCGGGCGAGCAGGGCGTTGCGCTCTGCGGCCTCGCGCTTCTCGGCGATCTGCCTGGCGGTGCGGTCATCGTCGGTGACGAGGAAGGTGTCGCCCGCGCGGGGCACGGAGGTGAGTCCGAGCACCGCGACCGGGCGCGCCGGCTCCGCGGAGGTGACCGGCTCGCCGTTCTCGTCGAACATGGCGCGAACACGGCCGTAGGCCGTTCCCGCCACGATCGGATCCCCGACCTCGAGCGTCCCGGACTGGATGAGCACGGTTGCGACCGCGCCACGTCCCTTGTCGAGTTTCGCCTCGATGGCAACACCGCGTGCGTCCTTGTTGGGGTTCGCGCGCATGTCGAGTCCGGCATCCGCGGTCAGCAGCACGGCATCCAGAAGCTCGGGGATGCCGACCTTGTTGAGCGCAGACACGTCGATGAACATGGTGTCCCCGCCGTACTCCTCCGCGACGAGGCCGAACTCGGTGAGCTGCTGGCGCACCTTGGCCGGGTTGGCATCCGGCTTGTCGATCTTGTTGACCGCGACCACGATCGGCACGTTCGCCGCCTGGGCGTGGTTGAGCGCCTCAACGGTCTGCGGCATGATGCCGTCGTCCGCCGCGACCACGAGGATCGCGATGTCGGTCACCTGTGCGCCACGGGCGCGCATTGCGGTGAACGCCTCGTGACCGGGGGTGTCAATGAAGGTGATGGCCCGGTCGTGGCCCTCGTGATTGGTGATGACCTGGTACGCACCGATGTGCTGGGTGATTCCACCCGCCTCACCCGCAACCACGTTGGCGTTGCGGATCGCGTCGAGGAGCCTGGTCTTTCCGTGGTCGACGTGACCCATGACCGTGACAACCGGAGGACGAGAGACGAGGTCTTCGTCCGTCTCGTCTTCGAGCTCCTGGTCGAGGTCGAGATCGAAGCCCGCGAGCAACTCGCGGTCCTCGTCCTCGGGAGAGACCATCTCGATCTTGAACCCGAGCTCTGCGCCCAGGATCTCGAAGGTCGCCTCGTCGAGGGATTCGGTGGCCGTGGCCATCTGTCCGAGGTGGAACAGCACGGTCACCAGATTGCCGGGGCTCGTGTCGATCTTGTCGGCGAAGTCGGTGATGGACGCGCCGCGCCGCATGCGGATGACGGTCTTGCCGTCACCGCGAGGAACGCTGACGCCGCCGAGCGACGGAGCCTCTCTGAGCTCGAACTCCGCTCTCTTCGTCCGCTTCGACTTTCGCGCCTTGCTCTTGCCTCCACCGCGACCGAAGGCACCTGCGGTTCCACCGCCGGGGCCGCGACCGCGACCGCCACCGCCCGCCGGACGGTTCGGACCGAAGTTGGATCCGGGAGCACCACCGGGGCGGAAGCCACCGGCACCGGCAGGGCGACCTGCGCCACCCGGACGGAATCCGCCGCCCGTGCCCGCGGGACGCTGGCCGAAGCCACCCGGACGGTGACCCTGCCCGGGACCACCCGGGCGAGGAGCACCCGGCCGGGGAGCGGAAGGACGAGGAATGTTGCTGGGCGACGGCGGGCGCGTGTTCATGCCCTGGGTCGTCGCATAGGGATTGTTGCCCGGGCGAGGAGCGCCTGGACGCTGCATCCCCTGGGTTGTCGCATAGGGGTTGTTGCCCGGGCGAGCAGCGCCGGGGCGCGGGATGCTCGGGGTCGTCGGAGCAGAGGGAGTCGCGGCACCGGGGCCGGGCTTCTCCGCGGCGGGAGCCTCGGGCGCCTTGGCAGCCGGAGTCTCGGCGGCGGGCGCAGCGGCCGGAGCCTCGGTCTTGACCTCAGGCTTCACGGCAGGCGCGGGCGCCGGACGAGCAGCCGCCTTGGGCGCAGCGGTCTCCGCCGGCTTGGCCGGAGCCGTGATGCCCGCCTCGGCGAGCGCAGCCTTCAGCTTGCGGGCGACGGGTGGCTCGATGCTGGATGACGGGCCCTTGACGTATTCGCCCATTTCCTTGAGCTTGTCCAGGGCCACTTTGCTGTCGATGCCGAGTTCGGCAGCGACTTCGTGTACGCGTGGTTTTGCAGCCACAATTCTCCTGTCTGGGCCTGCACCCGGACAGGGGCAGACCGTTAGTTACGGACGGGTCTCATTTCGAGCCGCTCATTAGTTGTCCATGGTTCAATCAGCCTGTTCGTTCGGGTGTCTCGGATGAGGCACCGACTGGTGCAAGCAACCCGGCTGCCTGAAGCGGCCCATCCACTCTCAGCGCACGAGCGAAAGCCTTGCGGGCAATCGAGGTCTCGATGCAAGGGAGGGTGGGATGCACCCAGGCGCCTCGACCGGAAAGCGTTGCGGAACGATCCACAACCACCTCGCCGTTCCGTGCGACGACCCTCAGCAGGGAGGATCTGACGTCGCGCTTGCGGCAGCCGAGACAGGTTCTTACGGGTTCCATACTAGACCCACGCAAGTGCAACCCCTTTCTGCACGGAAACATTCCGGCACTGCCATGTTCCATGCTGCCTTACCTAGACTTCTCTGCATGACCGCTCCCCGCGCATCCGTCTCGACCGCGACCCTGTCGGCCGCCCTCGATGTCGTTCTGGTCCTGGTCTTCGTGGCCTTCGGGCGACAGAGCCACGACGAGGGCATAACCCTCGCCGGCACGCTCGGCACCGCCTGGCCCTTTCTCGTCGGCCTCGTGATCGGCTGGCTCATCATGCGGGCGTGGCGCGCGCCGCTGGGGATCGCACTTCCCGGCGTGGTGCTGTGGGCATCCACGCTCGTGCTCGGCATGCTGCTTCGCGTCATCAGCGGGGCAGGCATCGCGCTCCCGTTCATCATCGTCGCCGCCGTGACGCTCGCGCTCTTCCTCATCGGCTGGCGCGCACTGGCCGCGGGCTTTCGCCGCATCCGCCCGAGACGCGCCGAATAGGGCGGCCGTGTAGCTTCGGCTAGGACTCGAGGATCGAATCGGGCTGGATGTCGATCCGCGCGCCAGTGAGCTTGGCCGCGAGACGAGCGTTCTGGCCCTCCTTGCCGATCGCGAGGGAGAGCTGGTAGTCGGGAACGAGAGCGCGCACGGCCTTCGTCGCGGCATCGATCACGAACGCCGAGGTGACCTTCGACGGCGAGAGCGCGTTCGCGACGAAGGTCGCGAGGTCTTCGCTGTAGTCGACGATGTCGATCTTCTCGTTGTTGAGCTCCGCCGTGACCGCGCGCACACGCTGCCCGAGCTCTCCGATGCAGGCACCCTTGGCGTTGACCCCCGGCTCGTTGGCACGCACCGCGATCTTCGTGCGGTGACCAGCCTCTCGGGCGAGCGAGATGATCTCCACAGCGCCGCTGGCGATCTCCGGCACCTCGAGCGCGAACAACTTGCGCACGAGCGACGGGTGGGTGCGCGAGACCGTGATCTGCGGCCCCTTGAGCCCTTTGCTCACCGACGTCACATAGACCCGGATGCGCGAACCGTGCGCGTAGTCCTCACCCGGCACCTGTTCCTCCGGCGGAAGGATCGCCTCGACGGTTCCGAGGTCGACGTGGATCATCCGCGGGTTCGGGCCCTGCTGGATCATGCCCGCGACGATGTCCCCCTCGCGACCCTTGAACTCACCGAGCACGTGATCGTCGGCGATATCGCGCAGCTTCTGGTTGATGACCTGCTTCGCCGCGAAGGCTCCGATGCGGCCGAAGTCGCTCGGGCTGTCCTCGGCCTCGCCGATGACCTCGCCGTCGTCGTTGAACTCCGGCACGTAGATGCTCACGTGCCCGGTCTTGCGGTCCAGGCTCACGCGCGCGGCCGGGACGCCCTCCTTGCGCTCCGCCTGCTCGGTGTGCTTGAGGTAGGCCGTCAAGATCGCCTGCTCGATGATCACGACCAGTTCCTCAAAGGGGATTTCGCGTTCGCGCTCCATGAGCCGCAGCACGCCCAGATCGATGTCCACTGAGGGCCTCCACTATTCACAAGTATCTTGTCATTCGCCGAACTCTCCTGGCGAATGCCGTCTGTCTACGGTACCCGACCTCGCGACCGTCGGCTGACTCTGTGGACGCACTCGTGCGGGCCGGCCCGCTCCCAGTCAGACCGACGGGATGGCGGCGACGAGCTCCGAGATGGCGACGGGCGTGCGCTCCCCCGTGCGGCGATCCCACAGTTCGACGGTTCCGTCTGCGACGGCCTTGCCCACGATCACGATGATGGGCACTCCGAGCAGTTCGGCGTCCCCGAACTTCACGCCGGGAGAGACCTTCAGCCGGTCGTCGAAGAGCACGTCGAAACGCGCGGCCTCGAGCTCGGCGATGAGCGACTCCGCGGCCTCGTAGACCACGGGCTCCTTGGTCGCGGCGATCACGTGCACGTCGAACGGGCTGACGTTGCGGGGCCAGATGAGACCCTTCTCGTCGTTGTTCGACTCCGCGATCACGGCCATGATGCGGGTGACCCCGACGCCGTACGACCCCATGGTCACGGTGACGAGCTTGCCATTCTCGTCGAGCACCTTGAGGCCGAGCACCTCCGCGTACTTGCGCCCGAGCTGGAAGACGTGCCCGATCTCCATGCCGCGGGCCAGTTCGACCGGGCCAGAGCCATCCGGAGCGGGATCCCCCGCGAGAACCTCGGCCACCTCGGCAATGCCGTCCGCGGTGAAGTCACGACCGGCGACCAGTCCGAAGACGTGCTTGCCGGGCTCGTTCGCGCCGGTGATCCAGCCGGAGCCCTCGGAGACCCTGGGGTCGACGAGATAGCGGATACCCGTGGCCGATTCCTCGCCCAGCACGGCGCCCGCAGCGGACCACGGCCCGATGTAGCCCTTGACCAGCGCGGCCTTGCCGGACTTCGCGTGCTTCGCGAAGTCCGCGTCATTTGCGGCTTCGACCCCGGCGGGCGCGAAGGCGACCTCCGCGCGCTTGAGATCCACCTCGCGGTCACCGGGGAGCCCGACGACCACGAGTTCGCGGGTGCCGTCGAGGCGGGTGATCGCGAGAACGACGTTCTTGAGGGTGTCTGCGGCGGTCCAGGCCCGACCGTCCGGACGGGGGTGCCGGGCATTGGCGACCTCGACGAGCGCCTCGATGGTCGAGGAGTCCGGGGTGTCGAGCACCTCGGCCGGTGTGAGCTTCTCGAAGGAGCGGGCGGCCGGAGCCACGGTGTGGAAGGCCTCGACGTTGGCCGCGTAGCCGCCTGCCGACCGCACGAAGGTGTCTTCACCGATGGGGGTGGGGTGCAGGAACTCCTCGCTGCGAGACCCGCCCATCGCGCCCGCGTCCGCCTGCACGATCGCGTACTCGAGACCCAGTCGCTGGAAGATGCGCTCGTAGGCGTCGCGCTGGGCCTGGTAGCTGGTCTCGAGCCCGGCATCCGTGTAGTCGAAGGAATACGCGTCCTTCATGGTGAACTCGCGGCCGCGCAGGAGGCCCGCGCGCGGCCTCGCCTCGTCACGGTACTTGTCCTGGATCTGGTAGATCGACAGCGGGAGGTCTTTGTACGAGCTGTACAGGTCTTTCACAAGCAGCGTGAAGACCTCCTCGTGCGTTGGGGCGAGCAGGTAGTCGGCGCCCTTGCGGTCCTTCAGGCGGAACAGCAGGTCGCCGTATTCCTCCCAGCGCCCCGTAGCGTCGTAGGGCTCGCGCGGCATGAGCGCGGGAAAGTGCACCTCCTGGGCGCCCGCGGTCTCCATCTCCTCGCGAATGATCGCCTCGATCTTGCGGCGCACGCGAAGGCCGAGCGGCAGCCAGGCGAAGATGCCCGCGCTCTGGCGGCGGATGTATCCGGCCCGCACGAGCAGGCGATGGCTCGTGACCTCCGCGTCGGCGGGGTCCTCACGGAGGGTGCGGACAAAGAGCTGGGAGAGTCGTGTTGGCACGAAAACTACTCTAGCTTCGGTGCCGCAGCCGATCCGCCGGGTACCGGGCCGGTCACCCCCGATCCGCCGGGGCGACCCGCGGATCCCTCGAGGGGGGCTCGATGTGTGGAGCCGCGGGTCTTCCCCGCCCGCCGCGCTCCGTCGCTGCCTACCCGAAAGGCAGCGACGGACGCGATGCATCGCAGGGAAGTCCATGAAATACCACCGAGTGGGGTACATCTCATCGGCTAATGCCCTTGCTGATAAGACTCTAACTGGGCTGACTAGCGGCGTGAACCCCGATATGGGGTACAAAACCTGCCCTTATTGACCCCAGTCCGGGGCGCAATGGGGTCATTTCCGGTCGGATGGTGGAAAACCGACCGTTCGCTACACCGACACCACGGTGGGAGTGCCGACGGCGCCGGCGGGCATCTCCGCGGCAAGACGGTTCGCCTCCTCGATCAGGGTCGCCACGATCTCAGACTCCGGCACGGTCTTGATGACCTGGCCCTTGACGAAGATCTGGCCCTTGCCGTTGCCGCTCGCGACGCCGAGGTCGGCCTCGCGGGCCTCCCCCGGTCCGTTGACCACGCACCCCATCACGGCGACCCGCAGCGGCACCGTGACACCCTCGAGGCCATCCGTCACCTCGTTGGCGAGCCGGTAGACATCCACCTGGGCCCGCCCGCAACTCGGGCAGGAGACGATCTCGAGGCGACGCTCCCGCAGGCCGAGCGATTGCAGGATCTGCAGACCCACCTTGACCTCCTCCACCGGCGGTGCCGAGAGTGAGACGCGGATGGTGTCTCCGATGCCCTCGGAGAGCAGGATGCCGAAGGCCGTCGCCGACTTGATCGTGCCCTGGAAGGCCGGCCCGGCTTCTGTGACGCCGAGGTGCAGCGGCCAGTCTCCACGCTCGGCGAGCAGGCGATAGGCCTTGACCATGGTCACCGGGTCATTGTGCTTTACCGAGATCTTGAAGTCGTGGAAGTCATGCTCCTCGAACAGGCTCGCCTCCCACACGGCGCTCTCGACGAGCGCCTCCGGAGTGGCCCTGCCGTATTTCTCGAGGAGACTCGGCTCGAGGGAGCCCGCATTCACGCCGATCCGGATCGAGACGCCCGCGGCCTTGGCCGCCGCCGCAATGGCACCCACCTGGTCGTCGAACCTGCGGATGTTGCCCGGGTTCACGCGCACGGCCCCGACACCGGCGTCGATCGCGGTGAACACGTAGCGCGGCTGGAAGTGGATGTCGGCGATCACCGGGATCTGGCTCTTCGCGGCGATGATCTTGAGGGCATCCGCGTCGTCCTGGTGCGGCACGGCGACGCGAACGATGTCGCAGCCGGTGGCGGTGAGCTCCGCGATCTGCTGCAGGGTGGCGTTGATGTCCGTGGTCTGCGTGGTCGTCATCGACTGCACGCTCACCGGTGCGTCGCCGCCGACCTTGACCCGGCCGACGGAGATCTGGCGCGACTTTCGGCGCGGGGCGAGAGTCTCGGGCGATGCGGGCATTCCGAGGTTTATCGCGGGCATCGTCCAAGTGTAGGACGAGGGCCTGGATACGCTCGTTCCTCGCTGCTCGGCCGGCCTTATTGGATCGCGATGGGCTTGACGATGTCCGCGTACATGAGGAGCACGCTCATGGCACCGAGGATGACCACCACGGTGAGGGTGAGCGGCACGAGCTTCGCAATGTCGACCGGCCCCGGATCCTTGCGCCCGAACAGCTTCGCGAAGAAGCGACGGATGCCCTCCCACAGCGCGCCAGCGACGTGGCCGCCGTCGAGAGGCAGCAGGGGCACGAGGTTCAAGACCAGGAGTGCGACGTTGACCGAGGCGACGAGCCCGACCAGGTACGCCATCCGGTCGACGAAGGGCACGGTGTTGATGCTCGTGATCTCCCCGGCCATGCGGCCGATTCCGACGACGCTCACCGGTCCGTTCGGGTCGCGCTTCTCCGGTCCGAAGGCGGCCTTCGCCACGTCGACCATGCGCTGCGGAAGATGCACGATGACCTGGCTGACCCTCGCGATGTTGCTGCCCACGGCGGGCAGAACGGAGGTGATCGGCTGTTGCTTCAGTTCCGTGGCGGCTGTGACCCCGAGCATCCCCACCGTCTCGGTGAGCGCCGTGCCGTCCGCGTCCTTCAGCACCGTCGTGCCGTCGGCCGCGTAGCGGTAACGCTCGGTCGGCTGGGGCGTTGCGGTGAGCGTCTTCTCGGCGCCGTCGCGCTTCACGACGACGGTCAGCGCCGTGTTCGGCGACTTCTGGATCATCGACGAGACCTGCGTCCAGCTCTCGATCGGCGTGCCGTCGATGCTGACGATGGTGTCGCCCGGCTTGATCCCGGCCGCGGCTCCCGGCGCCTCCGGAGCCTCCGACGTGCACTTCTGCGACGTCGAGGTCGCGGGCACCAGGCAGGTGGAGACGCTGCCGATTGTGGTGCTCACGGACTGGATGCCGAAGCCGCACAGCACGACGGCGAACAGCACGACCGCGATGACCAGGTTCATGAACGGGCCCGCGAGCATGATGACGATGCGCTTCCAGATCGGAAGCAGGTAGAACGAGCGCTTCTCGTCATCGATCGGCACGGCCTCTTCGCTCGCCGTGCGGGCATCCTGGACGAGCGTCTGCATCATGCCGGTGCGCGCGTTTCGGCCCGGGCCCTCCTGGCCGTCGCCCTGCACGGCGAAGGTGTCTGTGCCGGACATCCGCGCCTTCTCGCCCGGGTGCGCCGGCGGATACATGCCGGCCATCGAGATGTAGCCGCCGAGTGGAATCGCCTTGATTCCGTATTCGGTCTCACCCTTGGTGCGAGAGAAGAGGGTGGGGCCGAAGCCGATCATGTACTGGCCGACCCGCACCTTGAACAGCTTGGCGAAGCTCAGGTGGCCGAGCTCGTGGAGCGCGATCGACACGATGAAGCCGATCGCGACAATGACGATGCCGAGAATGTAGAGGAGCACGGTTTCCACGTCGAAAGCGTACGCGACAAAGGCTGGGTGGCGGCCCAGCGCGGGCTACGCGGTCGCTATGAGCTCGTCCGCAGCTCGCCTCGCCCAGCGCTCGGCATCCAGCACCCTGTCGAGCGTGAGCGCTGACTCGGCGGGCGAGTGCCGGTCGATCACGGCGGAGACGGTGTCGACGATGTCGAGGTAGCCGATACGCCCGGCGTGGAAGGCGAGCACAGCCTGCTCGTTCGCGGCGTTGAAGACCGCTGGCCAGGTGCCACCGGAGCGACCCACAGCCTTGGCGAGTTCGACGGCGGGGAAGGCCACGGCGTCGAGCGGCTCGAAACTCCACTTGCTCGCAACGCTCCAGTCGAGCGGGATGCCCACCCCTGCCACGCGTTCAGGCCAGCCGAGCCCGAGGGAAATGGGCAGCCGCATGTTCGGAGGAGAGCACTGCGCGATCGTCGACCCGTCGACGAACTCGACCATCGAGTGCACGATCGACTGGGGGTGCACGGTGACCGCAATGTCGTCGTATGGCACGTCGAACAGAAGGTGCGCCTCGATGATCTCGAGTCCCTTGTTCACGAGCGTGGCCGAGTTCGTCGTCACCACGAGCCCCATGTCCCAGGTGGGGTGCGCAAGCGCCTCCGCCGGAGTGACCGACTTCAGCGATTCACGACTTCGTCCTCGGAATGGACCGCCGGACGCCGTGAGCACGAGCCTGCGCACCTCCGGTTTCGTGCCAGCCAGGAGCGCCTGCGCGATCGCGGAGTGCTCAGAGTCGACCGGCACGATCTGGCCGGGCTCCGCCGCGGCCTTCACGAGGTCGCCACCGACGATGAGGCTCTCCTTGTTCGCGAGCGCGAGTGTCGTCCCCGTGCGGAGCGCGGCGAGGGTCGGTCCGAGGCCAACCGAGCCGGTTATGCCGTTGAGCACGACATCCGCTTCGACCGTGCTCACGAGCTGCTCGGCCTCCGTAGCACCGAGCGAGGTGTTCTGCACGCCGAACTCCCGCGCCTGCATGTCGAGAAGCGCCCTGTTGCGGCCGGCGCCGAGGCCGACGACCTCGAATCGATCGCGGTTGGCGGCGATCACCTCCAGTGCTTGAACTCCGATTGACCCGGTTGACCCCAGCACGATGACGCGACGCATAGCGTACAAACTAGCCTGACGCGCTGACAGATCAATCCATCGCTCGTACGCTGGGCACATGCCCCAGGCAACCCCAGCGATCACCGCGGCGCGCGTGGACGCATGGCTCTGGGCCGTGCGCCTCTACAAGACGCGCTCAGCGGCAACCGCCGCGTGCCGCGCCGGGCACGTTCGCGTCAACGGGGAACGGGTCAAGGCCGCGCAGTCCGTGCACCCGGACGACGAGATCCGGATGCGCGGCGACGGCCGCGAGCGCATCGTGCGGGTGAGGCGCCTCGTCGTCAAGCGCGTCGGCGCGGTCGTCGCGGCGGAATGCCTAGACGACCTCACTCCCCCACCACCGCCGAAGGAGGAGGTCGCGGTCGTCGCGCAGCGCGACCGGGGCGCCGGGCGGCCGACCAAGCGAGATCGCCGAAACCTGGACAAGCTGCTCGGTCGCTGAGGCGCGCACGCCCGCCGGGTGGCGACATCCTGGCAATACACTGAAGAAAATGAATGGTCTCCCGGTCAATCGCCGCGGTGTCGCCATGATGGCCTCTGCGCATCTGTCCGATGACATCTACCAGGGGATCGTGCCGGCGCTGCTCCCCTTTCTCGTTGCCGAGCGTGGCTACAGCTACGCCGCCGTCGCCGGCCTGACGCTCGCGGCGACCGTGCTCTCCTCCGTCGCTCAGCCGGCGTTCGGCTGGCTCGGTGACAGGAAGACCAGGCGCTGGATGATTCCGGCCGGGATGCTCACGGCGGCGATCGGAGTCGGACTGAGCGGACTCTCGCTGAGCTACCTCGTCACCTGGCTGCTGATTGCGCTCTCGGGACTCGGCATCGCGGCCTTCCACCCCGAGGCGGCGCGCGCGGCCCGCCAGGCCTCCGGAGACAGCAACAGGGCGATGAGCATCTTCGCGCTCGGCGGCAACGTCGGCTTCGCACTCGGCTCGCTCATCGCGACTCCGCTGTTGCTGCTCACGGGGCTGCGCGGCACGGCGATCCTCATCGTGCCCGCCGCGGTCATGGCCACGATTCTCATTCTCAGGCTCCGGAGGGTTCTCGACGGCAGGGTCAAGGCCGTGAAGCGCCCAGCGGTGGTGACGGGCGTCGACGACTGGCCCGCGTTCCTGCGCCTGACCGCCGTCGTGATCGTGCGCTCGATGACCTTCTTCGGACTCACCTCGTTCATCGCGCTGTATTTCATCCACGACCTGCACGCGAACGCGGTGCAGGGCGGAGCTGCGCTGACCGTGTTCCTGGTCGGCGGCGCGGTGGGAACCCTCACCGGCGGATGGCTGGCCGATCGCTGGGGACGTCTCGTCAGCATCCGGGTCGGCTTCGCCCTCACCGCCCCCGCCATGGCGGGCATCGTGCTGTCACCGACCTGGCCGCTCGCGATGGTGTTTGCGGCGATCGCCGGCTTCGCCATCTTCATCCCGTTCGCGGTGTTCGTGATCCTCGGCCAGGACTATCTCCCGCACCGGATCGGCACGGCGAGCGGCGTGACCGTTGGACTCGCCGTGTCGGTGGGTGGCCTGTTCACGCCGATTCTCGGCACGATCGCGGACTCGATCGGGCTGCAGCCGGTGCTCAGCATCCTGATCGCGCTGCCGCTCATCGCGCTCGTGCTCACGGCACTCCTGCACGATCCGAGGACCGGACCGCGTCATCCGCGCCCGACGGGCGACGCGACCGCGCAGGCAGCGGACGAGGGCGCGCTCTAGCGACTCGCGACCAGCGTCAGGCGGCCGCGAGTCGCCCGCTGTCTAGTGAACGGCGAGGATGTCGATGACGAACACCATCGTGTCCGTGCCCTTGATGGTCCCCGAACCGTCACCCTGCGAGCCATAACCCTCCGATGGCGGGATGACCGCAACGACCTGGGAGCCAACGGTCTGGCCGATCATGGCCTTGCCGAAGCCCGAGACGACCCCTGAGGTCGAGAAAGTCGCCGGGGTTCCCCTGGTCCAGCTGGAGTCGAAGACAGTGCCGGTCGCCCAGATCGCACCGACGTAGTGAACCGTGACGGTCGCACCGTCCTTGACCACCGGGCCCGTGCCCTTCTTGAGCACCTCGATCTGCAGGTCCTTCGGCGGGTCTGCCTTCGGCATCGTGATCGTCGGCTCGCCGTTGGACGCGAGCGCCACGGTCGGGAACCCGGCCTTGGCCTCCTGCGGCGCGCCATCGGCCTTCTTCAGCACCTTCACGGGCGCGGAGGTCTTGAGCACGTCGATGACGAACACGATGGAGTCTGTTGCGGTGATGCCGAGGTCGGAGGATCCGGCCTGCCCGAAGCCATCGCTCGGCGGGATCACCGCGACGACGCGGGAACCCGGCGTCGCGCAGTGGATGGCCTTGTAGAGTCCCGGCAGCAGGTTGCCCTTGTCGAGGGTGATCGCCGTGCCGCCCGCACCGTACTTGGTGGAGTCGATCTTCTTGCCGTTCGTGGTGTTGTATACGGCATAGTCGATGTCCACGGAACTGTTGGGAAGCGCCGCCCTGCCCTTGCCCTCGATCTCGACTGTGCGCTGCGTCGTCTTGCTCGTGAGCTTCTTCGGCATCGTCACCTTCGGCTCTGTGCCGATCGTGCCGCTCACCTTCACCTGGGCACTCGCGTCTCCGGCCGCGGTCGGGGTGCACCCGGAGGCGGAGGAACTACCGCCGCCGGAACAGCCCACAAGGGAGACGAGAAGACCCAGCGCGGCAACCGCGCTCAGTACCTTGGGCAACGATCGTGACTGTGACACACAACTGCTTTCTGGATAACGAGAGTGGCGGAATGGCACCGGGCCGGAACAAGTGTGCACGATTCGTCTATGCACAAGCTGTACGAGCCTATTCCCCGCAACGGAAAACATGACAAACGTCACGGGCAAGCCGTGACGCCCGTGTGCTGGTCGAAGGCCATCCGGGTTCGATCGTTGTCTTATGACAAACACACCCCTCAGTACCCTGGCCCATCCGATCGCTGCCGGCGGCACGACGGATGCCGCAACGCCGGCCGTGTCCGCGCGCGGACTCACCAAGAACTTCGGCAGGGTTCGCGCCGTGAACAGCATCGACCTCGAGGTGCAGCCGGGCGAGATCATCGCCTTCCTCGGCCCGAACGGTGCGGGAAAGACCACGACGATCGACATGCTGCTCGGACTCACGAGGCCGGATGCCGGAACCGTGAGCATCTACGGCCAGAGCCCGCGCAGCGCCATCGCCCACGGCCTCGTCTCCGCCGTCATGCAGACCGGCGGCCTACTCAAGGACGTGACAGTACGGGAGACCGTGCAGCTCACGGCAAGCCTCTTCGCAGACCCGCGTCCGGTGGACGAGGTTCTGAAGCGCGCGGGAATCCTGGACATCGGCGACCGGATGGTCAAGAAATGCTCGGGCGGTCAGCAGCAGCGCCTCCGCTTCGCGATGGCCCTGCTCTCGGACCCCGGCCTGCTCATCCTCGACGAGCCGACGACGGGAATGGATGTCGAGGGCCGCCGCGACTTCTGGTCCGCCATCAGGGAGGACGCCCGTTCCGGCCGCACCGTGATCTTCGCCACCCACTACCTCGACGAGGCGGACGCCTATGCCGACCGCATCGTGCTCGTGCGACGCGGCGAGATCGTCGCGGACGGCAGCGCCGCGGAGATCAAGAACCTCGCGGCCGGCCGCACCGTGCGCGCCTCCGTCAGCAATCTCGACCAGGCGGAACTCGCGGCGATCGACGGTGTCGACTCCGTCGAAACGCACTCCGACTCCGTGCTCGTGAACACCAAGGACTCGGATGCCGTCGCCCGCTACCTGCTCGATAACACCGACGCGCACGATCTGGAGATCACCTCTCACAACCTCGAGGACGCCTTCCTCGCACTCACCTCGGATGACGACTCGTCATCCGTCACCGCAGGAAAGGGCAACTGACCATGACCACGATCGCTCCCCCCATCGCCACCACGGCATCCCGCCTCGCGCGCAAGGTTCCGCCATTCGGCGGGTTCAACCTCACCTTCCTGCTCATCGAACTGCGACGGAGCCTCCGCAACCGCAGGACGCTCGTGTTCACGGTCGTCATGCCCATCGCCCTGTTCCTGATCGTCGGCCTGCCGCTGAAGAACACCTCGCTCACGGGCGTGCCGGTCAGTAAGGGCGGGCTGTCGGTCGCGGCCTACATCCTCATCTCGATGGCGGTCTACGGAGCCATGGTCACCTCGACCGCTGGCGGCGGTGCCGTCGCGGTTGAGCGGGCCACCGGCTGGAGCAGGCAGCTGCGGCTCACCCCGGTCAACCCCGTGGCGTACATCGCCCTCAAGGTCGTAGCGACCCTCGCGCTGGGGCTCCTCGCCGTCGTCGCGACCTTCATCGCCGGCGCGATCGCCGGGGTTCACATGCCCCTGGATGTCTGGATCCTCTCCGGACTCGCCGCCTGGCTCGGGTCTCTCGTGTTCACCGCGCTCGGCCTGTTCATGGGTTACACGGTGCCTTCGGAGAACGTCATGCAGTTCCTCGGGCCGATCCTCGCCATCCTCGCGCTGTTCGGCGGCCTGTTCACCCCGCTCAACCAGTTCCCGCAGCTCGTGCAGGACCTGGCAAAGTGGACCCCGGTCTACGGGCTCGGCGAGATCGCCAGGCTGCCGTTGCTCGGCGGCACGGTCGAATGGGCCGCGATCGTCAACGTCGTGGCGTGGCTGATCCTGTTCAGCGCCGGGGCGGCGCTCATGTTCCGCCGCGACACCAAGAGGGTGTGATCACCATCACAACGCATCCGGCCTGGACCCCCGCTTCGACGGAGGTTCAGGCCGATTGTGCCATTACTATCGACAGCGTGACGCGAGCCTGGGACAACGAGCCGACCCCGGCCAGCCTCTGGCGGGGAGTGGCCCGGCGCGGGGCCCGGCGCTGGTACTTCGGCGCACTCATCAGCCTGGTCTGGCTCGTGAACGCGGGCTTCGAGGCCGTCGGCCAGTTCCCCGCGGTCGGCGATCGCGTGGCGATCGTCACCCTGCTCACGATCTTCGGCCTCGCCTTCGCGCTCATCCCACCGCTCAACTGGATGCTTCCCGCACGGTTCAGACTTCTCCCGCCGACGGCGCTGTGGGCGCTCTCGTTCGCACTTCTTCCATGGCTCGACTGGGGCGTGTACACGCTCTGGACCTACGTCGGCGTCGCAGCCGCGATGAGCACGGTGCGCCTGCGCTGGGTTCTCGGCTATGTGGCTGTGCTTGCGCTCCTCGCCCTGGTCTTCGAACTGCGCGAAGGGGTCACAGGCGACGCTCTCTTCGCCGTACCCGCGGTCATCGCCTCGATCTCGCTCATGATGGCGGCGTTCTCCCGGCAGATCCAGAGCGTGATCCAGCTGCGAGCGACCCAGCACGAGCTGGCCAGGCTCGCGGTCGAGCAGGAACGAACGAGGGTCAGCCGGGACATGCACGACATCCTCGGGCACTCGCTCACCGTCATCACCGTGAAGGCCGAGCTCGCCGGAGCGTTGGTCGAATCCGACCCGGCGCGCGCGAGAACGGAGATCGCAGAGGTGGAGGAACTCGCGAGGGGTGCCCTCGCGGACGTGCGGTCCACCGTGGCAGGCTACCGCGGAGTGAGCGTGGCCACTGAGCTCACGAGCGCTCGATCCGCGCTCGAGGCTGCGGGCATCCGCGCAGAGCTGCCTGGGAGCGTCGACGTCGTGCCGGCAAAGTTTCGCGAACTCTTCGGCTGGGTGGTGAGGGAGGGCGTCACGAACGTCGTGCGGCACTCCGGTGCGAGCGTGTGCGAAGTGCTCCTCGGTGAGTCCTTCGTCGAGGTGCGCGATGACGGTCGCGGCCCGACCGAGGTCTCGAGGAGCGGAAACGGGCTGTCCGGGCTTCGCGAGCGCCTCGCTCCCGTCGGCGCGCGATTGACGGTGGGCCGCTCCCCCTCCGGCGGCTTCTCCCTGCGGGTGTCGCTGTGATCCGGCTGCTCATCGCCGACGACCAGGCGCTCGTTCGCGGGGCTCTCGCAGCGCTGCTCGGGCTCGAACACGACATCGAGGTTGTCGCGGAGGTCGGGCGCGGAGACGAGGTCGTCGACGCCGCCCTCGAATCGACGCCAGAGGTCGCGCTGCTCGACGTCGACATGCCCGGTCTCGACGGGATCGCAGCCGCTGCGCTGCTGAAGAAGGCCCTGCCCGCCTGCCAGATCCTCATGGTCACGACCTTCGGCCGCCCCGGCTACCTGCGCCGCGCCATGCAGGCAGGGGCCAGCGGATTCGTCGTGAAGGACACGCCGGCACGCCAGTTGGCGGATGCCGTGCGCAGGGTCGCCTCGGGTCTCAGGGTCGTCGACCCGTTGCTTGCCGCGGAGACGCTCACGAGCGGAGACTCACCGCTCACCGAGCGCGAGACGGACGTGCTGAGTGCCGCGAGGGCTCGCGGCTCAATCGCCGACATTGCGCGCAGCCTGCACCTCTCGGAGGGCACGGTGCGCAACTACCTGTCCAGTGCAATCGGCAAGACTAACGCGCGCAACCGCGCGGATGCCGTGACGATCGCCGAGGAGAACGGCTGGCTGCCGGCCTAGCGTGCGGCTCAGGCCGCGGTGGACTCCACGCGGATCTCCGGCTCGTGCAGCACCGGAAAGTTGACGGATGCGGCGATGAAGCACTTGAGGCTCGCCTCGTGGTGCGCGGCCCGTGCCGCGTCCACCATGTCGGCAGACTTCACTGTGACGACGGGACGCAGCACGACGCCTGTGAAGTGGCCGCCGCCATCCGGGGTTTGGATCATGGTGCCGACCGGGCTGTCGCGATAGGCGGTCACGACGACGCCGGAGCTCGCAGCGACGTGCAGATAGCTGAGCAGGTGGCACTGGCTCAGGGCACTGAGCAGCAGCTCTTCGGGGTTCCACCGGTCGGCGTCGCCGTGGAAGGTGCGGTCGCTCGATCCGGCGATGTCGTGCTTGCCTGAGGCCGACAGGATGTGGTCGCGACCGTAGTCGCGGTAGCCGCTCGTACCGCTTCCACGGTTGCCCGTCCATTCGAGTTCGACGGAATAGTGGTGCTCGAGATTCATGCTCCAACGCTACTCCGCGACGTCGGCGGGTTGGCGCACGGTCGCGCTGCGCTCGGCGAGGAACTCCGCCCAACTGCGCACCCCGCGCTGCGCCGATGGACCAGCAAGATTCTCGCCGGCTCGGTAGGCCCGGCCGATCGCTCCGGGCAGTCGGATGGGCAGCATCGGGTGACGGTGGCCGAATAAGTCCGAATAGGTGGCGAGCATTTGAGGGATGTCGAGCACCTCTGGCCCGACGATATCGTCCACATGGCCGGCTGGTCCCGCGAGGGTGAGCTCCGCCAGGCGGGCGGCGACCTCGTCGACGTGCACCGGCTCGAAGCGCAGGCCGCGTGGTACCGGGGTGAGCGGCATTCGGGCGAGACCCTTCACCACGGGGAAGACGAATTCATGCAGTTGCGCAGCGCGCATCACCGTCCACTGAACACCGGATTCGGCAATAGCCCGCTCGGCCGTCGCCTTCGTGCGGAAATATCCGATCGGCATCCTGTCTGCTCCGACGACCGAGATGAGGATGAGGTGACCGATTCCGGCAGACCTGGCCGCATTCGCCAAGGTGCGAGCCGCGATGTCGTCCCCCTTCGCGCCGCCAGCCAGATGCAGCACGGTGTCCACCCCGTTCAGTGCCGAAGCGAGGCCGTTGCCGGTGACCGTGTTGCCTTCGACCTGTTCGATGCCGGGCTCGTCCGCGCGAGGGTGACGGCTGAGGATGCGGATGTCCGCTCCCGCGGCTCGTAGGATCGGGACGACCCGACTGCCTATGGTGCCGGTGCCTCCGGTCACGAGGATGGGTGTATTCATGGTTCGACTCCCTGTCGATGTCACATCGAGGCCGTGTGCCTCGTCGGTGTGGTGACGATGAAGACGATGAGGATGTGACATGGCCGATCAAAGAAATCTCGTTCGGCGCTTCGAGAAGGCCCGACCGCGGCTGCTGGCGATCGCCACCCGGCTGCTCTCATCGGGCTCCGACGCCGAGGACGCTGTGCAGGAGACGTGGCTGCGCCTGAAGCGCGTCGACGTCAACGAGATCGAAAATCTCGATGCCTGGCTCACGACGGTGGTCTCGCAGGTTAGCCTCGACCTGCTGCGGGCGCCCCGGCGCACGCGCGAGCACTCCTGGCAGGTCGAGCCGTGGCGGGACGAGCCTGTCGCGCTGACGGGCGATCCGGCGGCGGAAGTCGAGCGCAGCGACCAGGTGAGCATGGCCCTCTTCGTCGGGCTCGAGACGCTCAGTCCGGCCGAGCGGGTGGCGTTCGTCTTGCACGATGTCTTCGGATGCCCATTCGAGGAGGTCGCGGAGGCTCTCGATCGATCGGTGGATGCCGCCCGCCAGCTCGCCTCTCGTGCCCCCCCCGGCTCCGGAGCGCGCCCGACACGCTCCGGCCTCGGCCGCGTCGTTCGCGTGAGCTCGTCGACGCCTGGCTCGGTGCCGCCCAGCAGGGTGACTTCACGGCGCTGCTTTCACTGCTCGACGATGGCGCCGTTCTACACGCCGACCATGGCGCGAGCCGCCAGGTCATCGAGGGCGCGCAGTCAATCACGGAGCAGGCGGTGTTGTCGGCGCGACTGGCCGCCCACTCGACGCCCATCCTGATCGACGGATGCCCGGGCGTAGCCGCTGTGCTGAACGGACGGGTCGTGTCGATCATGGCATTCACGATCACGGAGGGAAGGATTACCCGCCTCGACGTTCTCGCCGATGCCGCGCGCCTGGATCACCTGCATGTGGGCGATATCGTCGGTGTCGAATAGTGCCGCGCTGAGAGCCCGGCACGCTCTGCTGACCGACGCTGGCCGACGGTAGGCTCGTGCGCATGCGTGACCGAATCGCGATGGACGAGGCCCACGACGCTGCCCACCCCGCGATCCAGCCGCCGAGGAGTTCACCGGCGAACCCATCGCCCATCTCGGGGTGGACGGATGCGGTGCGCCGCTGATCGCGGTCACCTTGCGCGGTCGCTCCACCGCCATCGGCCGCGTGGCCGGCTCGTCTCGGCCGTGCTCGGCATCCTCTCCTGCCCCCCGTTCGCGAGGTTCCAGTTTCAGGCGTTGTTACGCGCCGACAGCGACCGGCAGTTGTTCAGCCCGTTCGTCTGTCGGAGCACAAAGAAGGATTCCGTTGCCGGGTTATCCCAGCAAGCGCCGACTCTGCCCATCGAGCCGCTCAGGCCGACGTGACGAATGAATGCCTCGAAAACCGTTTTAGGTTCTCGAGGCATTCGCTTACGTTATGGACTAGCGGGAGGAAATTTCCTTCCGAGAGTGTCTCCAGCGCGCCGACAGAAAGTAAATCGCGCCGAACCCTAGCGGAACGGAGACCAGGCTCTCACCGGTTGTCCTGAATATCAGGAGGATCGAGAACATAAGCACGCCAAGAACCACGGCCGTGACCAGGTCTTGAACGAGTGCCTTGAATTGGTTCATCGTCTATGCCTCCTTAACAACTAACTTCAGCAATCCACGGCGGAAGCACGTAGTAATAGTTGAACTGGATGCATCGTCCAACGCTTGCCGCGTGTTTCATTGTCGCACTCCAAGTTCCAATCAAGGTAACTACCAGGGCTCCACATCCGAGGGCCAAGGCCGCGGGAAGCACCCCGCAAAGTATCGCTACATCAGTTGTTGGAGCGTTAGCCGCCAAATGTTTCGTTTCAGCCTTGTTGAAGTGGTAACCGTAGCCGCCCCAAATCCAAACAAACGTCGGATCCGCGACTACTGGAAAAACGATGCCTGGCGCGTAAAGGTCCACAACCTGTGTCACGACGTTGCCTGTGACCTCATACCTGGTCGGAACTGGGTTACCAGTTGCATCCAGCGCCCACGGCGCAGTCATCATGCCTAGGGCGTTACCCACGGCATCGAGCAGGACCACTTGGCCGGAAGGTAACAGGCTGAGAGTCTGTCCCTTCTGAAGGATTACCGGATAGGCATAGCGCGTAGGCGCGTTTGCATTCGCGCTGACCGTGACGACCTGAACGCTGCCATTCGTTTTCAGCACAGGAACTACAACCGAGTTGTCATCGTTATCAAAAGCAGCCATGCCAGTCGCCGTGACGACAGAACGCGCCCTTGACGGTAAACCGATTGTGATTGACCGACCCGCGCTCGTTGTAGTTATGCCAGTGGATGCCTCAGGCGAAAGAGAAGCACTGGCGTCTCCCGAAGCGAACTTGCTGAGCGCTTTCGAGGGTGCGCGTTTCTGGGCGGGCACCGCCTCCTTGAGCACCGACGGTGCTACGGCTTGAATCGCGGCAATGGCGTTATCGCTCGCAGACGTGGAGCCCGCAGCAAAGGCTGGTTCGACACCCCAAAGCAGCAAGGACACCACCGCGAGTCCAGCTGTGGGAATTGCTAATCTCTTTTTCATTGATCACCCATTTCCGATAGATTCTCAAATCACGTGCACAGACTAGTCTGTGCTTGAATATTCGTCAAGCCTTATGAATGTGGGCGATATCGTCGGCGTCGAATAGCGCCGCGCTGAGAGCCCGGCTCCCGCTGCTGACCGACGCTGGCCGACGACGGCCGACGGTAGGCTCGTGCGCATGCGTGACCGACTCGCTATGGACGACGTCCACGACGCTCCCCACCCCGCGATCCAGCCGCTCGATGCCGCAGGCTCCGTCGAACTCGCCGTGCTCGAACGCTCGGGGATGATCGAGTCCCGCCACCTCGGTGCCGCGGCCATCGTCGCACCGGACGGATCTCTGCTGCGCGCATTCGGCAACGCGGATGCGGTGATCTACCCGCGATCATCGCTCAAGTCCTTGCAGGCGATAGCGATCCTGCGCTCCGGACTGCAGCTCGACGGCGAGCGGCTCGCGCTGGCCGCGGCCAGCCACACGGGAACCGCGCGACACATCGCGGTCGTGCACGACATCCTCGCCGCGGCCGGCCTCGACGAGAGCGCGCTGCAGTGCCCGGCAGACTGGCCATCGAACGCGGATGCCGCCTTCGCCACGAGGGCAGAGGGTCTCGGCAAGCGTAGAACGGCCATGAACTGCTCGGGCAAGCACGCCGCGTTCCTCGCGGCCTGCGTGCAGAACGACTGGCCGATCGACAGCTACCTCGACCCCGCGCATCCGCTGCAGCAGCTCGTGCGTGCCACGGTGGAGGAGTTCACTGGTGGGCCCGTCGCCCATGTCGGGGTGGACGGATGCGGTGCGCCGCTGTTCGCGGTCACCCTGCGCGGCCTCGCTACCGCCATCGGCCGCGTGGCCGACTCCCCCGGCAGCGACCCCACGGGGCCGGCAGCCCGACTCGTCTCAGCCGTGCTTGCGAATCCCTGGGCGATCGACGGCGAGGGCGAGCCCAACACCGTGATCACCGAACGGCTCGGGTTGTTCGCGAAGGAGGGCGCCGAGGGCGTGATGGTGCTGGGCGCCCCCGACGGCACCGCCGTCGCGCTCAAGATGCTCGACGGAAGCCCGCGGGCCATCTTCCTGGTCGCCCTCGGCCTCCTCGCCTCGGTCGGCGCCGTTGATGCGGACCTGGCCGATCAACTTGCCGCAGAGCTCACGGCACCGGTCCTCGGTGGCGGCATCCCCGTCGGTCAGCTGCGGCTGGCCGACGGCATCCTCCCCTAGCCTCGCCGCCCAATCGCAGCTCGGTCGTGGTTCTCGTTGTGCGCGAGTACTGTGTCTGATACAGTACATGACATGACAGTGAACTTGGGCGCAGAAGCGTCGAACGCTGCCCGATCTGAGCCGTTCGCCTCCGACCTGCTGCGTGGCCACACCGACACGATCGTGCTCGGCGTGCTTCGCACGGGCGACCAGTACGGATTCGAGATCTACAAGACGATCCGGGACGCGACCGGCGGCGAGTACGAGATCAAGGAAGCGACCCTCTACGCGACCTTCCGCCGCCTCGCCAAGGACGGCCTGGTCGAGGCCTACTGGGGTGACGAGACCCAGGGCGGCAGGCGCAAGTACTACCGCATCACCGATGCAGGCCGGGCCGTGTACCTGCAGAACGTGCGCGACTGGACGGCAACCCAGCGCATCATCAACTCTCTCCTGAACGTGAAAGGCGGCGCGGAATGAACGCGATCGACAACTCGAACATCCACCGGTACCTGGACGAGGCCTTCGCCGGAATCGAGATGACCCCCGAGATCCAGGACCTGAAGGAAGAGATCCGCGGCAATCTCGCGGCCAGGGTCGACGAACTGACCGCGGGCGGAATGGATGCGGGCGCGGCCGCGACGAAGGCGGTCGACGAACTCGGCGACATCCGCGAACTCGTCGGGCAGATCGACGCGAGCGAACCCGCCACCACCCGATCGAACGCGGCCACACACGCGAGCGCCTATCTGGTCTACCGGGTGCGACCGAAGCCCGCCTTCGTCGTCGGGGTTGTCATCGCCGCACTTGCCACCGTAATCGGCCTGCTCCTCGCGGCTCTCGGCGCCACCGGTCTGCTGCCGCTGCCGACCGGAGTGATCATCGCGCTCTGCGGCATCGCCTCGACCGGAGTCGCGTGGATCGTCGGCGATTCACTCGCGCACGAGACGACGACCAACCATCCGGTGTCTACCCAGAGGGCGGGCGGATACTTTCTCGCGTCGCTCCTCGCCGTCTACGGGCTGGCGCTCGGCGGCCTGATCGCGCTCGGAGCCCTACCCGTGTGGGTGGTCGTCTTCGCCGCGCTCGGTGTCGTGGCGGCGCTCGTGTTGTTCGCCTTCCTCGGTGCAACCCAGACCAACCGAAAGAAGGCGTGGGTGCGCGAAGCCGCCCGTCAGTACCAGATCGAGGATCGTTTCTCGCAGGATCCGGTCGCGGCCGCCCGGTTCGGTATGTACAGCGCCGTCATCTGGCTGCTCGCCTTTGCCGCCTTCGTCGTGCTCAGTTTCACGATCGGTTTCGTCTGGTCGTGGCTTGCCCTGCTCGGGGGTCTTGCAATCTTCTTCCTCACGCTCGCAAGGATGCTGTTCCCGTCGAGCATCGATAGCACGGGGAAAGACCACACAAACGAGGAAGGAAGAACCCGCTAACAAAAGAGTGTGGCCCGGATGCTGGAACATCCGAGCCACCGAAACCCCGGTCTCCCGCATGCGGGATCTGCGTCAACAGCTACCTGGAGTCCCGGCGCCAGCTTATGGGCCGAGACTGCCCCTTGGCGCGCAGACGTCGCGCGCGCGAGGCTCCAACCCCAAGGAGCCCATCGTGGCACATCACTCGAACCCGCCTGCCTTGCAGGCGAATGAACTCACCAAGAGCTACCCGGGCGGCCGCGGCAAGCCCAGGCTCGCCGCCCTCGACGGCCTCAGTTTCGAGGCCGAAGCGGGCACCATCTTCGGCCTGCTCGGTCCGAATGGCGCGGGAAAGTCCACGACCGTGAAGATTCTCGCAACACTGACCACGGCTGACTCCGGAACGGCTACCGTCGCCGGAATCGATGTCGCGCGGCACCCGGAGCGCGTGCGGCGGGCGATCGGTTTCGTCGCCCAGAAACAGGTGTCCGATCCGACGGACACCGGACAGGAGAATCTCGTGCTCGCGGGGCGACTGCAGGGGATGCCCGCGAGAGACGCGAAGGCACGCGCCACCGAGCTGCTCGACCGCTTTTCGCTCGCCGACGCGGCCGGACGGCGGGTCAAGACCTACTCCGGCGGCATGGCCCGCAAGCTCGACGTGGCGATCGGGATCATGCACCGCCCCCAGGTTCTCTTTCTCGACGAGCCGACCACCGGACTCGACCCGGAGGCGCGCACCGAGATGTGGGCAGAGCTTGCGACCATGGCCAGGGCGGAGCAGATGACCGTTCTGCTCACCACCCACTATCTCGATGAGGCGGACCACCTCGCGAGCCGCCTCGCGATCGTCGACCACGGTCGGGTCGTCGCGCACGGCACCCCGGAGGAACTGAAGAACGGCCTGCACGGCGACGCGGTGTTCGTGGAACTCTCCCCGGATACGGACGTCTCCGACTCGCTCGGGGCGATCTCGAGGGTGCACGGCCTGAGCGACGTGCTGGCCGACGGGCGCGTCCTGCGGGCCAGGGCCGACATCGGCTCTGTCGTCCTGCCCCAGATCCTCGCGGCACTCGACGAGGCACGACTGAAGGTCGCCTCGGCCACCGTCGCGAGGCCGAGCCTCGACGACGTCTATCTCCGACACACCGGACACAGCATCACGATCAGCAAGGAGAACGCGCTATGAGCACGATAGTCACCCACACCGTCATCCTCACCACTCGCCAGTTGAGGGCGTTCGCGAGGATGCCTGCGTTCCTGGTCATGAACCTCATCCAGCCGATCATCTGGCTGCTTCTGTTCGGGCAGCTCTTCACGTCCGTCGTGAACATCCCCGGATTCAGCGGCGGAGACGACTACATCGTCTTCCTGACGCCGGGCATCGTCATGATGATGGCACTGTTCGGCTCCGCGTGGGCCGGCACGAGTTACATCGAGGACATGGATTGCGGAGTGATGGATCGCTTCCTCACCTCGCCGACCAGTCGCGCCGGGCTCATCGTCTCCTCGATGTTCTACCAGGCCGTGCTCACCGTCGTGCAGACGCTCGTGGTGCTCGGTGTCGCCTGGCTCACGGGTGCCCGATTCGCGGGAGGCGCCGTCGGCATCCTCGTGCTGCTGCTCGCCGCAGTGCTGCTGACCTTCGTGTTCGCGGCATTCTCGAACGCGATCGCCCTGCTCGCGAAGCAGCAGACCGCGCTGATCGGTATTTCGCAGCTCATTTCGTTTCCACTGATGTTTCTCAGCTCGGCGATCATGGATACGAAGCTCTCGCCGGCGTGGGTGGGGAACGTCGCGAAGTTCAACCCCTTCGAGTGGGCCGTCGCCGCCGGCAGGCAGGCGCTGCAGGATGCCCCGGACTGGGCTGCAGTGTGGACCAACCTCGGGCTGCTGACGGCCCTCGTCGCAGTGATGACAGCCCTGGCGACCCTGGCCTTCCGCGCCTACCAGAAGTCTGCGTGACCACAAAGAGTAGTGCGATTGCTAGCCGAAAAGGCTGACGACCGCCTCGCGGAACACGACGGTGTGACGCTCGACGTCGGCCGCGGTCGTCGCGGGAGACATGAGCGCCATGTTGTGGAACGGGGTGATGAGGATGCCGCGGTTGAGCGCAAACAGGTGCAGGTACTGCTGCAGCTCGAAGTCGTCCGCGGCGGCGGCCTCCGCGCCATCACGGGGTGGGGTCGAACGGAAGCTGTACTCCGCACGCGCGCCGAGCTGCGTGACCTGCCACGGCACGTCGAACTCGTCGAGGGCCGCCCGCACACCCGCTGTCCACTCCGTCGAACGAGCGGTCATCCTGGCGAATGCCGCCGGGGTGAGCACCTCGGAGAGCGTCGCGCGGATGCCCGCGAGCGACACCGCGTTGCCCGCGAGGGTTCCGCCCACTCCCCCGACGTCGATGTCCTCGAGCTCGAGGCTGGACCGCACGAGAGCCGCGAACGACTCCGTCATGCCGTATGCCCCTGCGGGAATACCGCCGCCGATGCTCTTGCCGACGACCACGGCATCCGGGTCGAGGCCGTCGCGGGAGATCATCCCGCCGGGCCCCGCACTGAAGGTGTGGGTCTCATCGAGGATGAGGATGACGCCGAAGCGGCTGCACAGCTCGCGCACGGCCGCGTGGTAGCCCGGATCCGGCAGCACGATCCCGATGTTGGTGAGCGCGGGCTCCATCAGCACCGCGGCGATCTCACCGCTCGCAAGCGCGGCCTCGAGCGCCGCGACATCGTTGAACGGCACGACGGCCGTGGTCTCCGAGGGCGGAACCGGAGCACCGATGTTGCCACGGCGTTCCACCACGGCACCGTCGGCATCCAGGGTCGCAAAGGCCTCGTCGACCGAGCCGTGATAGCAGTAGTCGTGCACCACGATCCTGGGCCTGCCTGTGACCTGGCGCGCATAGCGGATGAGACTGCGGTTCGCGTCGGTTGCGGAGAGCGTGAACTGCCAACTCTGCACTCCGAAGCGCTCGGTCAGCAGCTCGGCCGCGACCGCTGCATCCTCCGTGGGCAGCATGAACGTCGACCCCTTGGCGAGCTGGTCTGTGATGGCGCGCACGGATGCCGCAGGCGCGTGCCCGCACATCGCCCCGGTGTCGCCCAGGCACAGGTCCACGTGGTCGATGCCGTCAACGCACTCGAAGTGTGCCCCGGCCGCCCGTTCGACGAAGACGGGCCACGGCCCCGGCCACTTGGCCATCCACAGCATGGGGACGCCGTCTGGCATGTGTGGCGTCGCCTCGCGCCACAACCGTTCCGAGCGCGGCCTGGCCGCACGAAACGTCTCGGTCTCGACCCGCCACAGCTCGGCGAGTCGCCCGCGGTCGCGGTAGGGGGTGTTCTCGGTCACGATCTAGCCGATCCTCGCCTGCCTCTTCCGCCTCATGGCGGAGGAGATCTGGGAGACGAGCACGAGCACGATGGCGAGGATGAACACCGCGGAGGCGATGACGTTCGCCTCGGCCGGTATTCCTCGCGCGGCCGAGATGTAGATGTACTTCGGGAAGGTGCTCGTCGTGCCCGAGTTGAAGTTGGTGATGATGAAGTCATCGAAGCTCAGCGCGAACGACAGCAGTGCCGCGGCGATGATGCCGGGCAGCAGCAACGGGAAGGTGATTCTCCAGAACACCTGGTTGGGCGATCCGTAGAGATCCTTGCCCGCTTCCTCGAGCGCCGGGTCGAGCGTCGAGACGCGCGCCTTGACGGTGACGACGACGAAGCTCACGCAGAACATCACGTGGGCGATGATGATCGTCACGATGCCCTTCTGCACGCCCGCGCTCAGGAACTCGGCCGCGAGGCCCGCACCGAGCACGACCTCGGGCGTGGCCATCGGCAGGAACAGCAGCAGGCTGATCGCCGAGCGGAACCGGAATCGGTAGCGCACGAGCGCGATCGCGATCATGGTTCCGAGAATCGTCGCGCACACGGTTGCCACGACGCCGATGAGCAGGCTGTTGCCGAACGCCTCGCACACCTCGGCCTTGTCGCAGACGTTCGCCCACTTGTCGAGGGTGAATCCGCGCCAGACGATGTTCGACTTCACGGAGTTGTTGAAGGAGAACACGAAGGTGTACGCGATCGGGATGAGCAGGAACACGAGCGCGATGATCGTGTACGTGGGCAGCAGCCATGAGCCGAGCCCGTACCGCTGTCGCCTCCCCGGCCGCCGCGGCTCCGTCGTCTCTGCCCTGGCCAGAACCAGGCCCGCCTGATCGGTCACAGCAGATCCTCCGTTCCGCTCCGCTTCACGTAGACGGTGACCATCACGAGGATCACGGCCATCAGGATGATCGAGAGCGATGCCGCCGCCGGATAGTTGAGGGTGACCAGGAAGTTGCTTTCGATCACGTTGCCCATCATGGCTGTGCCTGTGCCACCGAGGAAGTCCCTGCTCGCGTTGATGTAATCACCCGCCGCAGGGATGAAGGTGAGGAGCACGCCGGAGACGATGCCCGACATCGACAGCGGAATCGTGACCCTGAAGAAGGTCATCGACGGTCGCGCGTACAGATCGCCGCCCGCCTCGAGCAGCCGCGTGTCGAGGCGTTCGAGCGTCGAGTACAGCGGAAGCGTCATGAAGGGAATGAAGTTGTAGGTCAGACCGAAGATGACCGCGGCCGGAGTGCCCGTGAAGTGGGCATCCGGGGCCATCAGCGCGAGTGCCTTCAACCCGGTGATCACCACCGACTCATCGGAGAGGATCGACTTCCACGCCAGGGTGCGCAGCAGGAAGCTGATGAAGAACGGCGCGATGACGAGCACGAGCATCAGGTTCTGCAGCAGCGGCCAGCGCCGCGCCTTCACGCCGATGAAGTACGCGAGCGGGTAGCTGAACAGCAGCGCGAAGATCGTGGCGACAATCGCGTAGATGAACGAGCGCAGGATGTGTTCGCCGTACAGTCCGATCGCATCCGTGTAGTTCTCCCAGCGGAAGGCCGTCTGGTACTCGCCGATGTCACCGTTCGGAATCGGCTGCTGGAACGACGTCATCACGAGCGAGACAAGCGGCACCAGGAAGAACAGTGCGAGATACAGGATGCCGGGCAGCAGCAGGATGAGTGCGATCTTGCTCTTGCGACGGGGCGCCTGCTCCTGCGCAGTGCCGGTCGCGAATGCACTGAAGGCCACGCTAGGCCTCCTCGAGCTCCGACATCAGGGCGCGTTTGCGCTGCACCGCGATGGTGGCCGTGTCGGTGTCCGCGGGGAACCGCGGCATCTCGCCTGGCTCATCCTCGAGGCCGAACCCGTGGTCGACCTGCCAGCTCACCCACACCTCGGTGTTCTCCTCGACAACGGGGCCGAACCCGAGGTTCTGCGAGAACACGACAACGGTGCCGATGCCCGGAATGGCCACGAGATACTGCGTGCTGACACCACTGAACGAGACGTCGATGACCCGCCCGGGGCCGAGCGAGTTCGTGGAGGAATCGAGGGTGGGCTCCTCCGTGAGCAGGCGCACCTTCTCCGGCCGGATGCCCACAGTCACCTCCCCGGCGTGACGCTGCGCACGGGCCTTGGGCACCGTGATCTTCGATCCTTCGATGTCCACGGTGATGCTCGTGCTCGTCGTGCTCGCGACATCCCCGGTGAACAGGTTGGACTGGCCGAGGAAGTTCGCGACGAACGCCGTGCGCGGAAGCTCGTAGAGATCCTCCGGCGCACCGAGTTGCTCGATGCGGCCCTTGTTCATGACGGCGACGGTGTCGGCCATGGTCATGGCCTCTTCCTGATCGTGGGTGACGTGCAGGAAGGTCAGACCGACCTCGTTCTGGATGGACTTGAGCTCGAGCTGCATCTGCCGGCGCAGCTTGAGGTCGAGGGCACCGAGCGGCTCGTCGAGCAGCAGCAGCGCGGGGCGGTTGACGACCGCGCGCGCGAGCGCGACGCGCTGCTGCTGGCCTCCGGAGAGCTGCTGCGGCTTGCGCGTTGCGAGGTGGTCGAGCTCCACCAGCCGCAGTGCTTCGTGGGCCTTACCGATCGGGTCGCCGATCCGTCGCCTGCGCAGGCCGAAGGCCACGTTCTCCAGCACTGTCATGTGTGGGAACAGCGCGTAGCTCTGGAAGACCGTGTTGACCTGCCGTTGGAACGGCTTCAGGTGCGTCACGTCCTTGCCGCCGATGAGGATCCTGCCCTCCGTCGGGTCCTCGAGCCCCGCAACGAGCCGCAGGGTCGTGGTCTTGCCACAACCCGACGGCCCGAGCAGCGCGAAGAACGAGCCGGCGGGAATCGTCAGGTCGAGCTCTTCGATCGCCGTGAATCCCGGGAACCGCTTCGTGATTCCCGTGAGTTCGAGGTCCGCCCCGCTTTCGGCAAAGGCCCCGGATGCCATGGCTCAGGCCCCGAGGAGGATCGCCTGGAACTGCGTGCCGTACTTCTGCTCCTCGGCACTGGTGAGGCTGCGGAAGACGTGTGCGTTCGAGAGGGTCTTGTCGTCGGGGAAGATGAGCTGGTTGTCGGCCAGGTCGGGGTCGAGCTTCATCATCGCTTCCTTGGTGCCGACCACCGGCGGGATGTAGTTCACGTAGGCCGCGACCTGCGCCGCGACCTCGGGGTCGTAGTAGTAGTTGATGAGCTTCTCGGCGTTCTTCTTGTGCGTGGCACCGATCGGAATGAGGAAGTTGTCATTCCACAGCGTCCCGCCCTTGTCTGGCATCGCGAACGCCCAGTGGTCGCCGGCCTCGGCGTTGAGCTGGGTGATGTCGCCGGACCACACGATCGCCGCGAGGGTGTCGCCGTTCTGCAGGTCTTCCTTGTAGGAGTTGCCCTTGATATTGCGGATCTGGCCGTCGTCGACCTGCTTCTGCAGCACGTCGATCGCAGCAGAGAATTCGGCGTCGCCCCACTTGCCGTCGATCTTGGTTCCGAGGTCCTGCATGATGCAGCCCATCGTGTCGCGCATCTCCGACAGCACGCCGACGCGGCCCTTGAGCGACTTGTCCCACAGGTCGGAGACAGACTTGAGGCCGCCCGGCAGCTCGTCCTTGTTCCAGGCGATGCCCGCGAAGCCGCCCTGCCACGGAAGGGACATCTTGCGGCCCGGGTCGAAGTCCACGTCGGCGAGAGCCGGAACGAGGTTCTTCTTGTTCGGAATGTTGGCGTCGTCGAGCTTCTGGGTGTAGCCGAAGCGGATGAGGCGGTCGACCATCCAGTCGGTGAGACAAACGGTGTCGCAGCCGATGTCCTGGCCGAGCTTGAGCTGGTCCTTCACCTTGCCGTAGTAGGTGTTGTTGTCGTCGACAGCCTCGGTGTATGTGGCCTTGATACCGGTCTTCTTTTCGAAGGCCTCGAGCGTGGGGTAGTTGCCCGCGTCGTCGACATCGAGGTAGAGGGCCCAATTGTCCCAGCGGACGATCTTGTCGGTGTCGGAGATGTCCTTCGCCGACTTCGGCTTGGGCGCGCCACCGGTGGAACACGCTGCCAGAGCGAGGGCTGCCGCGCCGACGCCTGCACCCTGCAGAACGTGACGACGTGAGAGCTGGGCGCGCTGCGCGCGCTGAACGAGGCTTCGGATGAACGGATCTTCTGGCAGTGCTCTGGCCATGTGGATGCAACTCCTCTGTCGACAGGTGCGTATCGAGTGGACGGCTTTGTCCTGTGTGTTTCGTAGATACTGACACATGAGGGTGCCCCGTCGCACCTAAAAACAACCAAATCGACTATGTTCTTGCCCAAAAAACGCGAAATCAGTACATTGATGGCGCTTTTCGCTGCGGAATCATTCGTGAGTGGCAAGCGTTTCCTGAGTTCCGGACGGTATCCACGGTGGTGTCACGCGCGCGGGCTCCCCCTCCGGGCTGAGCAGCCACGCGGAGGACGACCCGGGCGCGATGAACGGGGGCAGGGTGCGCAGCCCGGTGATGGCGCGGAACTGTGCCGGGGTGCATCCGTCGAAGATGATCGGGATGCTCGCTCGCAGCCCGGCAAACAGGCTCCAGTGCGCCTGCCAGGTCTCGACATCCGCAATGACGGCCTTGCCGCGGGCGGAGGTCACGGTGAGCCCGGCGTCCGCGTGGTCGCCGAGCCGAGCGAGCTCCCAGCCCGCCGGGAGGAGCGACGGTTCCCGCGCTCCCCCGCCCAGCCGTCGCGAGAGCTCGGTGACGCGGCTCGTCACGACGATCCAGGATGGGCTGTTCTCCCATCGCAACGGCGCATGTCCGCCGCGGGCCGACCTGGGCGCTCGCTCCAGGGTTCCCTCGGGTGCGAGCGCGAACTGGATGCGATGGCCGTTCCAGTGGCCCGCCCCCGGGGTGAGGCCCGCGTCGAACTCCGTG
Source organism: Parafrigoribacterium humi (assembly GCF_040227205.1). Taxonomy (NCBI): domain Bacteria; kingdom Bacillati; phylum Actinomycetota; class Actinomycetes; order Micrococcales; family Microbacteriaceae; genus Parafrigoribacterium; species Parafrigoribacterium humi. Next base: position 84,926 of record NZ_JBELOA010000006.1, read on the forward strand.
GCATCTCCTCCCGCCGCGACATGCTCCTGCCTGCTCGGCAACCGCAGCAGGATCCTCGAGTCGCAGAGCGTCGCGATGGACTGCAGGCTCGGCCCGAGCCTGCGCATCGTGATCACGAGTTGGGTGCCCGCCCTGCCGCCCTCCCGCAGCAGTGCACTTACGGCCTCGGCGAGGGCGAAGGCGTAGTCCTCGGGAAGGCTGCCGATCAGCGCATCGAGATCGTCGAGCAGGAGAAGGCACGGCGCGGGGGCTCCGGCGCGCACGACGTCGAGTTGTGCGGTCACGGCGTCCCAGGTGTGCTCCTGGCCGTACGGCACCGTGACGCTTCCGTCGGGCCATGCGCGATTCGCCTCCGCCGCGGCGACGACCGCCGCGAGGGCGCCGCTCTTGCCGGAGCGATGGCCGCCGACGACCAGGAGGCTGCCGTCCTCATGTGGGTCGAAGAGGGCGCGCGTCCTGCGCTGTTCCTGCGGGAGATCGACGAGTCCGAGCACCAGGTGCGCGTCCGGCGCGCCCGCGAGCAGTTCGCCTATCGGCAGGCACGGTTCGAGCGGATCACACCAGGGCCTGCGCGGGCTCCATCCCGGGTCAGCCCAGCGCCGGGCGACCGACTCCGCATCTTCTTCGCTGGCGATCGCGATCTGGGCAGGCTGCGGTTCCGCCCCGCCGAGACTGAGCAGTGCCCGCCCGATCGGCAGCCGCGGGAGCTCTGCCGCCGCGGCCGTTCCGATCACCGCGGCACTGTCCGCGGGATTGTTGACCCTGAGCGACACCCGCAGGGCGCAATTGGCGAGCACGGCATCGCGCACGACCCCGGATGGCCGCTGCGTGCACAGGATGAGGTGCACGCCGAGCGAGCGCCCCCTCGCGGCGATGTCAGCGAACAGTTCGTGCAGGCCGGGAAAGCCCTGCACCATCGCCGCGAACTCGTCGACGACGATCACGAGCCTGGCGAGCGGATGCTCCCACGGCAGCTCCTCGATGGATCTCGCGCCAGCCGCGGCCAGCTCGCGCTCCCGATACCGGAGCTCGGCGCGGAGGCTCGTGAGCGCCCTCTGCGCCGAGTGTTCATCGAGATCCGTGATGAGTCCGACGCTGTGCGGAAGCTGCTGCACGGCGTGGAAGGAGGACCCGCCCTTGAAGTCCACGAGCAGGAAGGTGACGGCGCGCGGACCGTGTCTCGCCGCGATGGCGAGCACCCAGGCCACGAGCAGTTCACTCTTGCCGCTGCCCGTCATCCCACCGACGATGGCATGCGGACCGTCCCGCACGAGGTCGACGACGAGTGGACCTTCGGCGCCGACCGCGGGTGCACAGGCGAGTGAGTCCGCCGGAGCATCCTCGTCCGGTACGAAGTCGCCTGACACGAGTTCCGCGAGAGCGATGCTGTCGGGCAACCCTCCGCCTGCCACGAGTCCGGCCGCCGCGGCTTCCTCGGCCAGGACCCGCGCGTACGCGCTCGCCTGTTCCAGCGACACGAACTCGGGGCTGAGCGACCCTCCCGCGCTCGCTGGCGGCTCCGGAGCCACCAGAGCAGCGGATGCCGTATCGATTTGCAGCAGCGTCCTGCACTCTCGCGGGAGCAGAGCCGCGTGGTCCGCGACCGCCACGAGCGCCCGTCGGGATGCCGAACGGCGAGAGCGAAACACGACCGTTTCCGGCGTGGACCCCGTCCGGGTCACGGCGTGGGGAAGGGCCGCGACCCACTCGGTTCCGCCACCCGGTGATGCCACGATCTCGTGCTCGTCCGGCGAGAGGGCCGCGGCGAGTTGGATGACGATGCCGCGTGCCGCGGCAGCCGCGAGCGCGGGCGGCCCACACACGCCGATGCCGGCACGAGCATCCGCGACAATGGGCGCTCCGAGAAGTGTGTTCGCCTCCTCGCGCAGGGCATCGAGTGGGGCAGTCCACTCGTCGCGCTCGGCGTTCCGGGCAGAGGCGCCCTCTCCCTCGATCACGAGAGTGCTGCGTCGACGGCCGGAGCCGAGCACGAGTGGCAGCTCGGCATCCAGCGTTCCACGCCAGCGCTCGGGGTCCCGGCGAGGCGCGCGCATCAACGCCCTCGCATCCCGGTAGGTCGCTGCGAGGGCAGCGAGCTCCCTCTCGTGCTCATGCGCGACAGTGGCGTGAGCCTCGGCCATCTCCACGGAGAAGCGGCGACGTTCCCGTCGCAGAGCCCTGCGCGCCTGGATCGCGGTGTCTCCCACGCTCGCCACCGCCACGATCGGGCCGAGCATGGCGAACACGAGCACGTACGGCGACCGCGTCACCGCCCACAGCACAAGGGAGCCGACGACGGGGGCGAGGGTCGCGACAACGGGAAAGCTGTGGGGCGCAGCACGGACTGGGCGAAGCGGCAGGACAAGCCGCGCCGTCTCGCCGCGATGACGGGAGGGCTCGGCCTGACTGGTGTGCGCGTTCATCCCCACAGCACAGCATCCGGGAACGGCAGCGTCGAGCATCCAGGCGTGATCTCTGCAGAACTGCGTCAACGGTCGTGCAGTAGAGGAGGGGCCTGCGGTCGTCAGCTGACGACGAAGAACTGCTCCCCGATGTCCACGCGGGTGCCGCGCACGATGCGATAGCGGCGATCGGGCTGGCAGCGCACGGGATCGCCCTCCGGCTCACGGATGATCGAGCCATTTCCAGAGAAACGGTCCTTGATCCAGAACGCCCCGGCCTCCTGGCCGAACTCGAGATGCGTCTTGGAGACCGACCTGCTGGGGTCGAGGACGCGCACGATGTGATCGAAGTATTCCGCGGGCTCTGGGCGCGGATTGCGACCGACGAGGCCGCTTCCATACACGGTGAAACTCTCTCCCGTGCTGAACTGCAGCACAAACCTCGCACCGGTCCTGCGCTGGGCGACGATGCGGGTCGCCTCGATGTCCTCGAGTTCGTCCCCCGAGTCACCGAGGCCCCACGACACCTCAGGAGCGCTTGCCTCCTCGGCCCTGGCGAGCGATGCGGCTGCGGCCATGGCATCCCGCTCCAGCTGTGCACCCTGGACGATCGCGGTGTCCCTCGGGCGGCTGAAGTGCTGGCCCGCAGAACGTGTGACATAACCGCACTCACCGCAGAAGATGTCGTCGCTGCCGAGTTCCGCGCCGCACTGCTCGCAGTGTGCGACGAGATCGACGATCTTGGTCTCGGCCATTGCGGGGTCGTGCGAGAAAGTCGGCGGGACAGCCGGTACGCTCATGCGGGGTATGGGGCGTGCGGGCGTCGCGGGAGTCGGCTTCTCCGCAGCCTCAGCGGCGATGGCGCGGCCGCACTCCCCGCAGAACATCGCGCCAGCGGGAAGCTCGGTAGTGCAGTATCTGCAGATCACCGGACGCATCCTCTATCGCTTGAACAACTTCTTCACACTATAGCCACCGAGCGATCGCACGGAGACGAGTGCTTTGATCCGCTGCCACCGGGTCAGCCCCTCGCCGAGAGAGGCGCGCAGTTCGCGCACAGAACGCCACAGTCGCTCGACTTCCTCGTCACTCGGGTCGTCGGGTGAGAATACGCCCCTGTCGACCACCGAGGCAAGCACGAGAGGCTGCATTCCGCCGACGACTGCGGCGACCTCGGTGCGGGTCGGCGATGGCGGGGTCGGATACCCGTGGTCGATCACGGCGTCTTCGAATTCCTGCCATCCCCCGCTCATCCGATCCGCCGCGCGCGGGGCGCGCCTGCGCAGCACTCTCCTTCGGCGCTTTGCCGCAATGACGGCGATGAACGGCGACAGCAGCACCGCGAGAGCGAGGATCGTCCAGCCCGCGATGCGCAGCACCGCGAGGACGATCTCCAGCAGCACGTTGGCACCCGCAGGGGTGGCCTGCGTGCTGTCCGGTGGCGCCTGGGTCTCGTGCCTGAACGGCTGCTGCGCGGGAGGCTGCACCGGCGACTGTGGCCTGGCCACCCGGGTGGGATCCTTCGGCTTCTCTTCGGGGATGGGTCGAACTGCGGGGTTCGGGTCGACCGCCACCCAGCCATATTCGGTGGTGTTCACTTCGATCCACGCGGAGATGTCGCTGCCGCTGATCGCGGTCGGGCCGCTCGCAGCGATGGTCGTCGGCGCGAAGCCGAACACCACCCTCGCGGGGAAGCCGAGCTGCTGGGCCATGAGCGCCGCGGTCACCGCGTACTGTTCCTGGTCACCGATCATGCGCTGGTCGGTGAGAAGCTGGGTGATGCGATCTGCGGAGTGACCGGATCGACTGAACGGGGCGTTCGGCGATACGCCATGGCTGATGTAGCCGTTCTTCTTGATACCCGCGATCATCGCGGCGAGGCGAGCGCCGTCACCCGCCACCCCGTCCACGTAGCTGTCGAGCGTGGTGAGCAGGTCATCCGGCACGACCCCGATGGCGGGAACGATCGCCGTGCCTGGCTTCAGCTCGGCCAGCTCGGCGGGCGACGGCTGCACCGGTTCGACGGCCCTGAGGGTGTAGCTGTCTCCCGATCTCAACGGTCGCACGACGGCCGCCGTTCCGCTGTTGTTGTTGTAGTAGAACGAGTCTCGCAGCGACTGGGCGTCCGTGCCGCCGAAATCGATGCTCTCGAGCTTGCCGACCGTCGGGACCCACACGCCGCTGTAGTCCCTCACCGTGACCCGGATGCTGAGCTGCTTACCGTGCACGGCGGATTGGTCGAAGGCATACGGCACTCGCGTGAACGACCCGGATGCCGCATCCGGCTGTCCGGAACCCACGGAATAGACCACGCCGTTGTAGCTGTCGAGGGTGGCGATGCGGATGCGACCGTCCGCGGGCAGGCCGGTCACCGTGAGCATGGTGTCGTCGACCGCGGGCACCTTCTCATAGCTGCGGAATCCGCTCAGTGGGCTCGGATAGGTGCGCGGATCGAACGGCTGCACGATGGCGGTGCGCGCAACCTCGCGAGGGCCGGGCGGCGGCGCAACGAGCGCACCGCCGATACCGGCGATCGCGACGATGGCCAGGACGATGCCTGCCCCGAGAATGGTGCGCAGCCCGGACATCCCCCGCGAGCGTCGCGGCGCGCGGGCGACAGCTCCGGACGCGTCTGCGAGCGTGAGCAGCCTGATCGACTCCCGCCTGCGATACCACCGTCGCCAGGCCAGCCAGGCCAGGATGGCGGCGAGGAGCCCGAGTGAGATCCACAGCGGCCAGCTGCTGCGCTCAGGGCCGAGCACGAGCGCGCCGAGGACGAGTACGACGGGGGCAAGAGCGGCGAGATCTCCGTGCCTCGAGCGCAGCGCGAGCGAGAGTCCGATCATGACGCTGAGCAGGACGAGGATGAAGGCCGGGACGAGAAGTGCCTGGTAGCTGCCGACCGGCAGGGTGATCGTGAGCAGCTGTTTCCAGCCCAGTGCCGTTCCACCGAGCAGCGCGATGAGGCCGTCGAGCGTGGGAAGCACCCCATAGAGGGCGCTGTCGGGCACGGCGAGCGGGACCCCGAGCACCACGTACAGGCCCACCGTCACGAGCACCATGACATAACCGGGCCAACGGAACACCGCGCCGAGCACGGCGAGGGCGGATGCCGCGATCGCGACGACGGCCACCATGATGACGACAGCGGATCCCCGATAGATCGGCCAGAGCGCCACGGCTGCGATGGCGGTCGTCAGCCATACCATCGCGGTGTTGACCACGATGAACCCCGGGCGCAGCGGTGTCTGTGTCATACCGCGGCCGATCGCGCGAGTGAGACACGAAGGTCCTCGAGAAGCCCAATCGTCAGGACGCTCAGGCCGACGACCCTGCGCAGTCCAGGCGCCGTCTCGGGGTCGCACACGATCGCCACGACCTCGACACCCAGCGGAAATCTCGTGGAGGCCGCCCGCAACTGGGCCGGGGTCGGAGTCGAACCGCAGACCAGGAAGGCCACGGAGATGCCGCTCACCTGGTCGGAGGTCACGCGCGCCACGTCGAGGATCGCGAGCGCGGATTCCGCCCGATCCACGACGGCGAGGTCGTCGAGCAGCCGTGACCGCGTGACCGTGCTGAGCTCGCGCACGGCGAACACCTTGCGCTTGGCGAACTCGGGGGTTCGCTCGCTCGCCACGACGGACACGTCACGGGCGTCACGAATCGCGCGAGTACCGAGCGAGCCGACGACGCTCACCGCCATCTCGAACTCCTCGTCGCTCGCATAGTCGGCGCTCGCGAGGCTCAGCGCGATCACCAGGTGGCTGCGCCTGGTCTCCTCGAACTGTCGCACCATGTATGTGCCGGTCTTCGCCGTGCTCTTCCAGTGGATGTTGCGTCGCTCATCCCCCGGGAGGTACTCGCGCAGCGCGTGGAACGAGACGTCACTGTTGCTCAGGTCTCTGGTCGGCGAGCCCTCGAGGTCGCGGATGAACCCGGTGCTTGTACTGGGGATGCCGATCGTCTTCGGATGCACGTAGAGCTCTGTCGCATCGGTCCACAACAGCTCCCGACGCACGAGTCCGATCGGATCGGCCCTCACCGTGCGCACCGGCCCGACCGAAAGCACTCCGCGCCTCCTGGTCGGGATCGAGAACTCGTGCGGCACCACGGCACCGCGCGCGAGACCTGGCAGGGCGAGCTCAACCAGTCCGTTTCCGACCGGCACCTCGACCTTCACGCCCGGGCGACGCCTGCGGCTCGGATTGCTGGCCGTGACGATGCCGACCGCGGACTCTCCCACGACGACCCTGTTGTGCGGCACCTCGAGACGCACCATGAAGCTCCCGCGACCCACGAGGTAGGCGGCGGCCACGATGACGAGCACCAGAACGGCCCAGGCCACCGCGACCAGTTCGAGCCAGGAGTACAAGTAGCCGAACAGGAACGCGAGCGGCACGAGGACCGCGAGCGACCAGCCCAGGGGAGTGACGACCGCGGATGCCCGTGCCCACCATCCGGAGACCACACCGCGAATCCCCGTGGTCGCCCGCACCACGAAGATGACCATGTCGGCAAGAAACCCCGTGCGGTTACCGACGATCTTCGTGCGCGCGTTGGTGAGCCCCTCCGTCGAGGTGTCATACAGCGCGTCGAAGCGCACGGAACGCGTCGCCGCCCCCGAGACCGTCCTCGTCGTTCCCCGGGCGGATTTGACGGTCGACCGCGCGGAGCCCGTCCTGTTGCTCACACCGCTTGCCTGTCGGTGGGCGGCGGGGTCTCGATCAGCACCTGGCTGATGATGCTCGACGGAGTGACCCCCTCGAACTCCGCCTCGGGGTCGAGCACGAGCCTGTGCGCGAGCACGGGTTCTGCGAGCGCTTTGATGTCGTCGGGGATCACGTAGTGGCGCCCGTTCGCCGCGGCGAGCGTCTTCGCGGTACGGATGAGCGCGAGCGCACCGCGCACGCTGACTCCGAGCCGCACCTCGACGGCCGTGCGCGTGGCATCCACGAGTCGCGAGACGTAGTCGTTGATCGATGGGTCGACGTGCACCGTACGAGCGAGCGCACCCATCTCGACGATCACCTCCGAGGTCGCAATCGGGGGAACGATCACGTCGTGGGCCTTCGTGCCTGCGCCCTCCAGGATGCGCAGGGTCGAGGCGTGGTCCGGGTATCCGATCGAGGCCTTCATGATGAAGCGGTCGAGCTGGGCCTCTGGGAGACGATATGTTCCCGCCTGCTCGATCGGGTTCTGGGTGGCGATGACCATGAACGGCGCACCGACGTCGTGGCTCACGCCGTCGACGGTGACGTGTCCTTCCTCCATGACCTCGAGCAGGGCGGCCTGGGTCTTCGGGCTCGCCCGGTTGATCTCGTCGGCGAGGACGATGCTCGCGAAGATCGGGCCCTGGTGGAACTCGAAGTGCCCGGAACGCTGGTCGTAGATGCTCACGCCCGTGATGTCTCCGGGAAGCAGGTCCGGCGTGAACTGGATGCGATTGTTGACCCCGGACACACTCTGCGCGATCGCGCGCGCGAGCGAGGTCTTGCCCGTACCGGGGAAGTCCTCCAGCAGCAGGTGGCCCTCGCTGAGGAGCGCCGTGAAGGAGAGTTTGACCACAAAGGTCTTCCCCAGGATGACCTGGTCGACATTCGCGACGAGCCGGTTGAAGATGTCGGAGAACCAGGCTGCCTGCTCGGGTGTCATGGTCATTGTGCTGCCCCTCGGTGTGAAATACGTGGTCGTCGTTGCTTATGGGCTGCAGGCAATTGGCCCCCCCTGCCCTGGATCAGAGTATGCGATGCCGTTCGCCGCCACGGTAACAGTGGCCTGCACGGCAATCTGTGTTGCATTGGCCGGAACCGGAGCCGAGTAGTCGCTCCACGTGGCATCCCATGCGTCGACGCCGAGCACGGGGCGATTATATTTCACCTTATAGCTCACCGCCACGCTCGCTCCGTTGTTGTTCGGAGCCGCGAACGCGACTTCTCCGCCGGCCTGGCAACTGGTGATCCCGGCCCTCGTGTTCACCGGAATGAGCGAGATCCCCGCTGAGGCAGGCCCACAGTAGTTGTCGCTGGCATCGCGACATCCGCGGTACTCGACCGTGACCGCGGTGCCGTAGACGCTCGTGTTCGCGGCCGAGGTGAGCCACTGGCCCGCGGCGACATCCGCCCAGGCTCCGCCGTTCAGGCGGTACTGGTACCTCGTCGCCGTCCCCGAGGTCACGCTGAGGGTGCCCGCCCTGATGTCGAACTGCCCGGAGTCTGCGTGATTCTCGATGGTCGCGGTTCCCCGTGCCTGCCCGGGCGACTTCAGGCTGACCGCAACCGCGGACACGGTCGGTGTGCAGTACAGGCCGTTGTCCGCGCTGACCACGTAGAAGTAGCTGGCGCCGTCGACCGCGGTGGTGTCCTGCACCGGCGAGCTGGCGTTGTTGAGATCGCCGGCAGGGCACGTGGCCGGGGCCGCCTGGCCGGCCGTGTACCGGGTGACGCGGTAGGTCACCGACGGGCGGCCGTTCGGATCGCTCGCGCCCCAGCTCACCTGGATGTGCCCCGTCGCCGGGTCGTTGATCGCCGTGACGCCGCCGGCGGCCTGGCTCGGCGGTCCAACAGTCGTCACGCTCGAGCTCGTGCTGCGCCAGTCACTCGCACCGGTCACCTGAGCGCTGTTCCTGGCGTACACGGCCACGCCGTAAGACTGGTTGTTCGCCAGTTCCCCACCACCGTTGAGGAACTCGTAGCTCGTGGTCCCTGCGCCGACGTTGACGCTGATGCCGCCGATCACGACGGTGTAGCCGACCACGGGCGAGCCGTTCGACGGGTCCGGCACGCCGGACCAGTCGATCCTGACCGACCCACCCGCCGGAGCGGAGTTGGTCGCGGTCGCCGTGACGGATGCCGGGGCCGCCGGCAGCACATCCGACCAGATCGTGCTCCCGAGCGATCCCGGATCGGACTCACCGATCGCGTTGGTGGCCGTGACCGAGATGCGCACGGCGTTGTTCGGCCCGTTGCCCCCTGTCGGGATGTCGCATCCGCTCGTCACTGCGCAGGCCGTTGTCCCGACGACGGTGCCGGTGTCCGCCCTGACCGCGGTCACCTGGTATCCGGTGACCGGGGAGTTGTTGAACTGGGACGGGGTCCAGGCGATCCGAACCGTCCTGTCGCCGAAGGAGACCTCGCGCACTCCGGTCGGGGCATCCGGACGATCCTGCACGGACACCGTGATGGAACCCCAGACGTATCGATCCGGGTCTCCCGTCACGTCAGCGATCTCGTACTGAAGGTTCGTGTCTCCCGGCGCCGCAGAGGGTTCAACGGTGACCGTGAGTCTGCTGTTGTCGGCCGTCGGCGCGATCTTCACGCCCGGTGGGAGCGCATTTCCACCGAGGCCGCGAATCGCGATGACCTTGAGGGGCTGGCCGGGGAAGGGGTTGGTCGCCTCGTCATTGGCGAGTACGTCCACGGTCTTTGTCTGCCCGCGAGGAGCGATGACGGTGTCTGGTGCCGCGGAGGCGAGCGGCCTGGTCGACGCAACGACATCGAGTTCGATACGCCCGGCCTGGCCCGCACTCAGATCATCGCGAACCCCGAGCACGATTGCCGTCGTGCTGCCCTTGGCCGCGCTTCCGTTGGCCTTGATCGTGATCTTCTGCCCCGTGAGCGTGTAGGTGAAGCCCGTCGGCAACGGCGCGAGGACGGTGTACGCGAGCTCATCGATGTCTTTGGGATACGGATAGGTGGTCAGCTTGAGCAGGTCGAGGGTCTTCGACTGTCCCGGCTCGAATTCGATCACGCCGCCGTTGAACACGGGTGGCTGGTTCTCGCGCGGGGTCACGGTGATGGGGAGCACGATCGTCGCCTTGCGCCCCTGCGGATCCGTTGCGCTCGAGCCGTCCGTGACCTCGAACGAGATGGAGGCGGGACCGAAGTACTTCGAGGCGGAGGTGAAGCGCAGCGTGTGGTCGTTGACGACGAGGTTGCTTCCGTCCGAGTGGGTGGCCTGCACCGTGCCGGAGTCGGTCAGTCGCACCTTCTTGCCGCCGATGGCGACGACATAGTCGTCGAGGTCGATGGTCAGCGTCGACTCACTGCGCACCTGCAGCGGCGGCGCCTTGCGGTTGATCTGGGGAAGGGCATCGCTGAGCCCAGGCACCCAGATGAAGGCGTAGGACACGATCGTCGCATCATCGGGGTTCGCAACGGCGAAGGGGATGATCTGGCTCTTCTGTCCGATCACCACGTGCACTCGTTTGCCCGAGATCACCGTCGCGGAGGAGCCGTAGCCGGGAACGATCGAGAGGTCGACATCACTCACGGGACCGTCAGCGAAGAACACGTTCTGGAGCACGTCGACGTCGATGCTGTCGCGACCGAGGATGTCGGACAGCGTGAGCACCGTGTCGTCGGCGATCGGGTACGCGCGCGGGGCATTCGGATCGACGGTCACCGTGATGAAGGCGGAGCTCGTGCCGCCGTACTTGTTCTCGATCGTGTACACGAGCCCGTACCTGCCCGGAGCCCGGGGTGGCGTTACCTGCACGATGTCGCCGACGATCTTCGCCTTGACGTCGCTCTCGTTGGCCTTCACCGAGGTGACCTTGAGCACGCCGCCATCCGGGTCGGAGTCGTTGTCGAGCACCCGCACAGACACCGTGCGGCCGGGGCGAACGAGCACGTCATCCTGGGTGGCCACGGGGTTCCTGGCGGCATCGACGGCCGGGCTGATGCCCACTCTCACGGTCCCCGTCGCTCTCGCACCGAGCGCGTCGATCACCGTGTAGGTGAACGAGTCGGTCCCGGCAGAGTAGCTGCCGGCCTCGTAGTCCAGGTAGTCCGGGCCGATCGCGGTGACCGAGCCCTTCTGCGGGTTCGTGGCCTGGCCGAGCAGCTGCACGGAGTCGCCATCCGGATCGATCCCGCTCAGCGGAATCTTGATCCTCACCGTCTCACCGGCGACCACTCTCCCGGTGACCGTGAGCGGAACGGGAGGATTGTTGGTGGATGCGACCGCCTCGCGCACCGCGATCTTCACCTGCGCCTGCGCCACCTGCCCGTCCGGCCCGGCGACCTCGTACACCGCCGTGAAGTTACCCGGCTTCGACGGCGCGAGATAGCGCAGCACGTCTCCCGAGGCGAACAACAGCCCAGAGCTGCCGGAGAGACCGGTCGGAAGTTGCTGCTTGAGCGTGAGCTCCTTGCCATCCGGTTGTACGTCGTTGGCGAGCACGGGGATGCTGATGACGTCGCCGACCCTGGCCGTCGCGCTGTCGTCGTTGGCGACCGGGGGCTGGAGCAGTGCCGGATCGGGGATCTGGATCACGGTGATGACGCCCTGCGCGTTTGCGAGACCGTTGGTCACCACGTAGTTGAATCTCACCGGGCCGTTCTCAAGCGGGGCCGTGAGCGTGACCCTGACGGCACTCTGGTCGAGGATCTCCGCACGCACCCCCGAATTCACAGCGAGGTTCTCGAGGCGCGTGACCATGAGCACGCCGCCGGCGGGATCGATATCGCTCGAGGCGACGTCCACTGTCTTGGTTCCCAGGGTGCTGACGAAGATCGTCTTCGGGATGGTGATCGGCGTCGTGTTGACGTCCGGAGGCGCGGCGATATCGATCCTGACGACGCCGTTCGCGGTCTGGTCGCCGTCATTGACGACGTAGTCGATATAGAACGTACCGACCTGGCTGCTCGTGAACCGGAACGTTCCCGTGTCGAGGTTGGGAACGATCGTCGTGCCCGCCTTCGCTGGCACGCTCGCGAGCCTGAGCACTCCGCTGCCGCCCCTGACGTGGGAGAGCGGCGACACCGTCACCTCCTGCCCCGCGTATCCGAGCATGACGAAGGGATCCGCGACGATGGGAACCTTCCCGACGGCCTTGACCGTGACCGCGATGCTCCCCGTGCCGACCGCCGTGCCGTCCGAGACCAAGAGCGCTACGGACCGAAGCGCGCTCGACGCGCCGCCCTCCGTGAACACCACGGTGCCATCCGGCTGGTAGCTCACGGTGTCCGGCGGAGTCGTCGATGCTCCGGACAGGTAGAACGGATCCCCGTCCGGATCGACCCAATCGCCGAGGACCGATGTCGTCGCGCGCCCGCCCTGCGCGACCAGGATCCCGCTCCTGCGCACCTGGATGGGTGCGGAGTTCTCATTCGGCGTGCGGATCGTGACGGTGACGGTCGCGGTCGCCGACCCACCCCTGCCGTCCGTGATCGTGTACTGGAACGTCACGGGAGCGCTCGTGGCATCGGTCAGCGTGATCTGGAGCTGTTGCTGGTTGTTGATGAGGTCGAGCCGCCCGACGCTCTCGTCGATCGGCGTGAAAGACGAGACGACGAGAACATCGCCGTTCGGGTCATAGTCGTTGAGCAGAACGGGCAGCACACTCGACCTGCCCGGTCTCGCGCCAAAGGAGTCGTCAATGGCGATAGGAGGCACCTGGGTCTTCTCGTACTCCGGAGGCGTCTGGTCGTCGTTGTGCTCGACCTGCTGTTTGTCCTGTTTGACGGCGACCAGCTCTGCCCAGTTGTCGATCAGCTGTCCGTGATCCTGCACGGCCCAGGAGCCACCGCCACGAGGGTCATTGAGCAGCACCCGATCTCCGCTCGAGACGAACTCGAGCCGTGCGGCACCTGTCGGCATCTTCGCCAGTCGCAGAGTCGAGGCACTCGCGTCACCGGAGCACCGCCTCCAGGCCGTGCCGTCTGACCAGGCCGCGAACGAGCATCCATTGATCTGCGCCGGGGCGGCCGCGAAACCGCTTCTCCCCGTTTCGAGCGTGCGCGGCGCTCCGCCGTCCAGGGACACGCTGACCAGGCCGTCGCGATCCGCGATGAGCACGGCGTCGCCGGTGGTGGATGCCCGTTGCAGCACGGGCGAGCTGCCCGCGGCGATGGACGACGACAGGTTGACGGTGCGACCGTCCAGCATGAGGGTGCGCGAGGTCGCATCGAAGAGGGCCCAGTGGTCTCCGACCGAGGTGATGGACATGGCACCGCGGTCGTCGCGAGAACTCGAGACGGCAGTGCTTGACGTGACGGCATCCGACTGTTCGACGTCGACCCTCGACACCTGGTGTGCCTCGGCCGAGTACGCGTAGAGCACCCCGTCGGGGGTCATGCTCACGGACGAGTTCGCTCCGAGACTCAGGGTGGGCTGGGATTCCGTGTCGAACTTCGCGAGACCGCCGATCGGGACGATCCACACCTGGCCGGTTGTCCGTGCGTGAATGACGACGGTGTTCTGCGAGAGCAGGACCTCCGGGTTTGCCGGAGGCAGCGGGACGCTGTCGGCAACCGTGGAGGTGGCCTGGTCGATGATGTCGATCTTGCTGTCGCTCTGGTCGACCAACAGCACATCCGCGCCGTTCTGCACGACGTTGAGCTCGACACCGGTGCTGGCGACGACGGTGTTGAGCTCAAGCACCTGGGTGTTGGCTCGGCCCACCGCCTGGTCTGTGCCGTTCGACACCCACACGGAACCGTCGTTCAGGGTGAGGTGCTGGGCCGTATAGCCGGTGGACACGACCGCGACCGTGACCACGAGTGCGGCCACGGCAGCGACGCTCGTCGCCGTTATGGCGAGCGAGCGGTGTGTCGAGAGCCAGCGCCTAAACATCGTGGCCCATCACCCCGTGAAGTCGACGCATTTCTCGGCACTGGGAGGACCGACCTTGCCCGCCCGGTTCACGGCGACCGTGATGCAGACACGCTCCCCTGTCTGCGCGTCAACGGGGAACCTCGTCGCGCTCTGGATGCTGGAACTACCGTCGGCCGTGGTCACCTGGTACGAATCGCCCTCGGTGATTCCGGGATCGTCCCAGCTGAACACGACGGTTCGTCCGCTCGTCGTCGCGGTCACATCCGTCACCTGGGGTATCCCATCGCTGTTGGATCTCACGAGAACGAGAGTGACCGTTGCGAGAAGCACGATCACCACCACGGCACTCGCGACGACGCTCCAGGCCAGCGCCCGCATCCCCCTGCCCTGCGCGATCGGCCTGGTTCCCGTGCTCGAGGCATTGCCCTGGCGATGCACCGTGCCGACGGGCGCGTAACTCGCGTCGGCCGAGGTCGCTCGGCGCCTGCGACGCGCCTTGCCCGTCGATACCGCGCCCGCGACGCTGCGGACCCGGGTGCGATCCTCGAGATCGGAGACGGTCGCGAGCGCCCAGTCGTCCATGGCGACCTCGATGGGCGTCTGCGGCACGCCCAACTCTGTCTCTATCGCCTGGAACTCGTGCACAAGCTCGAGCGCGGAGTGCGGCCTGTTCTCCGGTTTGCGAGACATCGCCTTGATGAGCAGTTGTTCCAGGCTCGCGGGAACATCCGCCCTGCCGATCGGCTGGATCTTCGCGCGATTGATGCGAGAGATGAGGTCGGATGACTTGTTCGATTCCCCGGGGATCTCGCACGGCGAGCGCCCGGCGAGGAGCGAATAGACGGTCGCGGCGAGCGACCACACCTCGGAGGCGACGGTGCCGGAGGTCTCGTCCATGAGCACCTCTGGTGCGGACCACGGGATCGACATGCCCGCGACCTCCTGGGAGTCGGACTCACCGAGTGTTGCGGCGATGCCGAAGTCGGAGAGCACCGGGTGTCCGTACGCGGTCATCAGGATGTTGGACGGCTTGATATCGCGGTGAAGCACCCCGGAGCGGTGCGCCGTCTCGACCGCGCTGCCGATCTTCACGGCGATCCGCAGCACTTCGGCCACCGGCAGACGTTCCCTGCGGTACCGCTCGCTGAGTGACGACGAACACAACTCCATCACGAGGTACGGCCGACCGTCCGACGAGACGCTGGCCTGGTGCACGGTGAGGATCGAGGGATGGGCGCTCAGCTGCGCCATGAGGTTCGCCTCTGCCTGGAACATCTGGCGAACGTGATCGTTGACCATCTCGCTCAGCATGACCTTGACAGCGACCTGCCTGCGCGGCATGTTCTGTTCATAGAGGAACACGTCGGCAAAACCACCGGAGCCGAGAACGTGGATGTGTGAGAAACCAGGCAGCACCGGAGGCTGCGACGGCAGTCGTCTCACCATGGCTCCCCTTCGGTCGTCGGCGCAGGAGTCGCGCAACCGTGAGCAGCACAGCCGTCAGACCCAGTGTCCCATTGTAGGCACTGGACCTTGGCGCAACCCGGGGAAAAGACCCTGATGACGGCCCTATTTGCCCCCCTTTTGGGGGAGTTTTTTCGCATTGTCGGTGTGTTCCACGACGTCGACGACAACGACCGTGACATTGTCCCTGCCGCCCGCCGCGAGTGCGGCATCCACGAGGGCCAGCGCCGTTTCCTTCGCGCTGAGCCCCGCGGCGAGATGCAACCGGATGCGTTCCCTGTTGACCTCCTTGGTCAGGCCGTCCGAGCACAGCAGCAGCCTCAGCCCCACTCGCAGCGGAAGCGTCCAGTAGTCAGGCATCGGTTCTGCGTTGAACCCGACAGCGCGAGTGATGACGTTGCTGTCCGGATGTGACTCGGCGTCTTCCTCCCGAATCCGCCCGGAGTCGACGAGCTCCTGCACGACGGAGTGGTCGACGGTCACCTGGGCCAGTTCGTTGTGCTCGAACATGTAGACGCGGGAATCTCCGACGTTGAAGATCTCCCACGACGGCTTGCCGTGCGTGAGCGTCAGCGCCGCACCGGTCACGGTCGTTCCGACGCCGAGATGCTGGTCGTCCCTGGCTTCGCCGATGTCGATCGTCGCGCGCCGAAGACTCTCGGCAATCGCATCCTGCTCGGCGAACTCCCCCGAGACACTCTCCGCGAGCCTGGCGACGACCGCGGCACTCGCGACGTCGCCCGAGGAGTGGCCGCCCATCCCGTCGGCCACGGCAAAGATCGGGGGCTTGGCCAGGAAGCTGTCCTCGTTGTGGTCACGCCTGCGCCCGACGTCGGTCGCCGCACCCCACGACAGCACCAGGGCATCACTCTCGCGGCCCGGCACCGCTATCGCGTAGTTCTCCGTACTCGCACCGATCTCGGTCATGCACGCGTCCCAGCGCCCGCAGAGCCCCCGGCTACGCCCAGCCGGGGCGGCGCGAGGATCTCGAATACGTTGCCGTCGCCGATGTCGATAAGGGTTCCGGGCCGCACCACGAGCGACTCGCCCTGGCGCAGCTTGACCGGGCGCGCGCCCGGCATCCGCACGACCGTACCGTTGGTCGACCTCAGATCTGTGACGATGACCGACTTTCCTTCCTGACGCAATTCGATGTGTGTGCTCGATACCTCGTTCAGGGGCGATGGAACCCTGACCAATCGAGGAAATGCCTTTCCAATGACGCGCGGCGCTGTCGGCTTGCGACCGATGAGTGCGGGCACGTCGAGGTCGACGGCAGGCCGGCCTGCCATTCTGAACCCGTAGACGAAGGCAGGAGTGCGAGGCGGCACCGATAACGGCTCGGGCGTCCGGGCGAGCGCAGCGGCGGCCGATGCCATTGCCGCGGGCGACGGAAGTGCCGAGGATGCCGGACTCGGCGCGCGTACCGGACCCGGCGCATGCACGGGACTCTCCGGCAGAACGGCGGCGTCGCGCGCGATTGCCGGATCGCGCAGTGACTCCTGCAATCTTTTATGCGTGAGCGGGACCCTGCGCGGCCTGTGCTGTGGCGGTTCGACCAGGGCGGGCGGATGATGATCCCCGGCCACGACGGGAGACGGCCGCCTCGCTGCCACCGTCGAGACCACCGACGCTGCGGCAGTTCTCGGGGCGGGCGGGCGAAGCGGAGCGGTGGATTCGTGGTCGTTCGGTTCGTGCGGCACGACGGTGTCCTCATCCACCTCGCTCTCCGGCTGACGCTGGCGGAGCGACGGGATAAGGACTGTGTCGTCAAAATCCTCATGCACGCAGCCAGCCTAGAGCGTCAGAGTGAGAACGTTTCGGCCGGATGCGTGCGGCCGCCCCCGCTCAGTCGCCGATGTAGCTCATGACGTGCTTGATCCTGGTGTAGTCCTCGAAGCCGTAACTGGAGAGATCCTTGCCATAGCCGGAGTGTTTGAACCCGCCGTGCGGCATTTCGGCGACGATCGGGATGTGGGTGTTGATCCACACGCAGCCGAAGTCGAGCTTCTTCGCAAAGCGCATCGCGCGCGCGTGATCCTTCGTCCAGACGCTCGATGCGAGTCCGTACTGAACGTCGTTCGCCCAGCGGAGCGCCTGCGCCTCGTCGGAGAATCTCTGCACGGTGATCACCGGGCCGAAGATCTCGTTCTGCACCGCCTCATCCGTCTGTTCGAGGCCGGAGACAATCGTCGCCTCGTGGAAGTAGCCCGTGCTCCCCCGTCTGTGTCCACCGAGTTCGACCACGGCGTTCTCCGGAAGCCTCTCGATGAATCCCTGCACCTGGGCAAGCTGGTTCGCGTTGTTCACCGGCCCGAACAGGATGCCGGACTCGCTCGGTGCGCCGGTTCTCGCGTTCTCGCGCGCGTACGCCGCGAGCGCCGCGACGAACTCGTCGTGGATGCCCGCCTGCACGAGCACGCGAGTCGCGGCGGTGCAGTCCTGGCCTGCATTGAAGTACCCGGCCGCGGCAATGCCCGCGACGGCCTTCTCCATGTCGGCATCGTCGAACACGATGACGGGCGCCTTGCCTCCGAGTTCGAGGTGAACCCGCTTGAGATCGCTCGCGGCGGCCCGTGCCACCTCCATGCCCGCGCGCACGGATCCCGTGATCGAGACCATCTGCGGGGTCGCGTGCTCCACCATCAACGCTCCCGTAGTGCGGTCACCGGCGATCACATTGAGCACGCCCTTCGGCAGGAACTCCGCGGCCACCTCCGCGAGGAACAGGGTGGATGACGGCGTCGTGTCAGACGGCTTCAGCACCGTGGTGTTTCCCGCGGCGAGCGCGGGGGCGAACTTCCACACCGCCATGTTCAGCGGATAGTTCCACGGGGTCACCTGGCCGATGACACCGATCGGCTCCCGCCGGACGAACGAGGTGTGATCCTTCATGTACTCGCCAGCCGACTTGCCCTGCAGGTTGCGCGCCTCCCCCGCAAAGAAACGGATCTGGTCGACGGAGAGCAGGATCTCGTCCTCGACGAGTGTGCCCCTCGGCTTGCCGGTGTCCTGTGACTCCCGGTCCGCGAACTCCTCCGCGCGTGACTCCATCGCGTCGGCGATCCGGAACAGGGCGAGTTGGCGCTGGGCGGGGGTCGCCTCGCTCCACTCCTCGAAGGCCGCGGATGCCGCGGAGAACGCGGCGTCGACATCCGCTGCACTGCTCACGGGCGAGGTCGCGTAACTCTCCTCTGTCGCCGGATCGATGACCGCGAAGGAGGACTCCGCACGGGCCGGACGGTATTCACCGTCGATGAAGTTCTGCAGCTCTGGGATGCTCATGCCTCAAACCTAGCGACGGAACCATCCTTATGCCAGTGTCAGACCCACTGATTTCGTTGTCGAAATACTATTCAGATGCGGATTCGCTTGTCACAACCTGGTTTCACTGACAGAATCGACGCATGACTGCTTCTGGAAAACCAGCCAAGACTGCGCAGCTCGATGAGGTCTCCAAGGCCATCATCGAACAACTGCAGGCCGACGGCCGACGCAGCTATGCGGAGATCGGCAAGGCCGTCGGTCTCAGCGAGGCAGCGGTGCGCCAGCGCGTACAGAAACTCACGGACTCCGGCGTCATGCAGGTGGTCGCTGTCACCGACCCGATGCAACTCGGTTTCTATCGCCAGGCCATGATCGGCGTGCGCGCGAGCGGTGACACCACCGTGATCGCGGAGAGGCTCGGCAGGATACCCGCGGTGGACTACGTCGTTCTCACCGCCGGCAGCTTCGACATCCTTGCCGAGGTGGTCTGCGAGAACGACGACGACCTCATCGAACTGCTCAACCACGACATCCGCGGAATTCCCGGCGTGCTGTCGACAGAAACATTCGTCTATCTCAAACTGCAGAAACAGTTCTATAACTGGGGAACAAGGTAATCATGACCACCACCGTCGAGACGGCAGCGCCGTCCGCAACGTCACCGTCGACCAAATACGACGAGGCCGCGCTGCAGCAGAAGGCCAAGGACCACCTCTGGATGCACTTCGCCAGGCAGTCCGTCATGGAGGACGGCCCGGGCGTGCCCATCATCGTCAAGGGCGAAGGCCACCACATCTGGGACTCGAAGGGCAAGAAGTACTTCGACGCCCTGAGCGGGCTGTTCGTCGTGAATGCCGGCCACGGCCGCAGGCGACTGGCCGAGGTCGCGGCCAAGCAGGCTGAGGAACTCGCCTTCTTCCCGATCTGGTCGTACGCGCATCCGAGTGCCATCGAACTGGCGGACCGGCTCGCGGGCTATGCCCCGGGAGATCTCAACCGCGTGTTCTTCTCCACCGGCGGCGGAGAAGCGGTCGAGACCGCGTTCAAGCTGGCCAAGTATTACTGGAAGCTGCAGGGGCGCCCGACCAAGCACAAGGTCATCTCCCGTGCCGTCGCCTACCACGGCACTCCGCAGGGCGCCCTCGCCATCACCGGCATCCCGGCGATGAAGGAGATGTTCGAGCCGGTGACCCCCGGTGGGTTCCGGGTGCCGAACACCAACTTCTACCGTGCCCCCGAGCACGCGGACGACCTCAATGCCTTCGGGCAGTGGGCCGCGAACCGCATCGAGGAGATGATCGAGTTCGAGGGCCCCGAGACCGTCGCCGCGATCTTCCTCGAGCCGGTGCAGAACAGCGGCGGATGCTTCCCGCCGCCTCCCGGTTATTTCAAGCGCGTTCGCGAGATCTGCGACAAGTACGACGTGCTGCTCGTGGCAGACGAGGTCATCACCGGCTTCGGACGCATCGGCAACATGTTCGCCTCGACGACCTACGGCTTCCAGCCCGACATGATCACCTGCGCCAAGGGCATGACGAGCGGGTACTCCCCGATCGGCGCGACGATCATCAGCGACAAGCTATACGAGCCGTTCAAGCACGGCGACACGGCGTTCTACCACGGGTACACCTTCGGCGGACACCCGGTGTCCTCCGCAGTCGCGCTCGCCAACCTCGACATCTTCGAGGAGGAGAAGCTCAACGAGAACGTGCGCACCAATTCGCCGATCTTCCGCGCGACCCTCGAGAAGCTGCTCGACCTGCCGATCGTAGGCGACGTGCGCGGAGACGGATACTTCTTCGGCATCGAACTCGTCAAGGACAAGGTCACCAAGGAGACCTTCGACGACGACGAGTCCGAGCGACTGCTGCGCGGCTTCCTCTCCAAGGCACTGTTCGAGGCCGGGTTGTACTGCCGCGCGGATGACCGGGGCGACCCCGTCGTGCAGCTCGCTCCACCGCTGACCGTCGGCCCGAAGGAGTTCGACGAGATCGAGGGCATCCTCCGCGGTGTGCTCACCGAGGCCTGGACGAAGATCTAGCCAATCCACTATCGAAGGCTCAAGTGCTTTCGGAAATTCAGGACTGTGGCACGAAAAGCGTGCTCACACGCGGCCTACCGCGCGTTTGCGCCACCACTCTCCTGAATTTCCGTAAGCACGCTGCGATTTTTCGTGACTGCGGGGAGTATATGAAAAGCGGATACCGGGACCTCAGCTTCTGGCTCGACTCAGTGGTCCGCTCCGGCGCGGACGAGCTCGCGGCGCGGGCTTCGCTGCCGGGCGACAGTTCGGTTGACGTCGCCATCGTCGGCGGCGGCCTCACCGGGCTGTGGACCGGGTACTACCTGCTCAAGCGCGACCCGGGACTGCGCGTCGCGGTGATCGAGAAGAACATCGCGGGCTTCGGGGCATCAGGGCGCAATGGCGGATGGTGCTCCGCGCTGTTCCCCGCGTCCGTCGCCGGGCTCGAGCGACGGCACGGCCTCGAGGCCGCCCTCGCCATGCGCCGCGCCATGATCGACACCGTCGACGAGGTCGGCAGGGTGACGCATGTCGAGGGCATCGACTGCGACTTCGCCAAGGCCGGCACCCTCGTCTACGCCCGTTCGCGGCCGCAACTCGCCCGGGCCAGGGCGGATGTCGCGGAGGCCGCGCACTACGGCGTCGACCGGGTGGAGTTGATCGAGAGCCCCGTCGCCGCGCCGGTCGGCACGCTCGCCGCCACCTTCGACCCGGCCTGCGCGCGACTGCACCCGGCGAAGCTCGTGCGCGGCCTCGCTCGCGCGGTCGAGCGTCTGGGCGGCACGATCTACGAAGAGACCGAGGTGCTCGATTGGAGCACTGGCTCCGTGCTCACGACCCACGGCACGGTGACCGCGGACACCGTGGTGCTCGCAACGGAGGGCTATGGCTCCGCGCTGCCGAAGACCCGCCGCCGCGTGCTGCCGCTGTACTCCCTCATGATCGCGACCGAGCCGCTCGGCGACGACACCTGGCGTGAGATCGGCATCGAGCAGGGTCAGACCTTCGCCGACTACAGGCACCTGCTCATCTACGGGCAGCGCACGGCAGACAACCGCTTCGCCTTCGGTGGCCGCGGGGCGCGCTATCACTGGGGCAGCAGCATCCGCCCTGAATACGATCGGGTGCCGCGAGTCTTCGAGCACCTGCGCAGGACGCTCGTGGAGCTGTTCCCCCAGGCGGCGGATGCGGCGGTCACCCACCGCTGGGGCGGCCCGCTCGGCGTGCCCCGCGATTGGCACGCGCACGCGAGCTTCGACCCCGCGACTCGCATCGCCTCGGCTGGAGGCTATGTCGGCGACGGACTCAGCACCACGAACTTGGCCGGGCGCACCCTGGCCGACCTCATCACCGGGCAAGACACCGAACTCACCCGGCTTCCCTGGACCAACCACCGCTCACCGAGCTGGGAACTCGAGCCGCTGCGCTTCGTCGGCTCGAACCTCGGCCTGCTCGCGATGGAGGCGGCAGACCTGGAGGAGCGCATCACCCGCTACCCGTCACTAGCGGCGAAGCTCATGGCCCCTCTCACCGGTCACTGACCGTCCGCCGCCGCACTGTCGCCGTCGTGCGCCTCGCGGCGGGAGAAACGCTCGCGTGACGGGACGTAATGACCCGTTCGGCGGGAGTAACAGTCTCGCGGAGGGAGTTGCAACTCCCGCCGCGAGACTGTTACTCCCGCCACCAGCGAGATGATGGCGGGATGGTTGCGCGGGGCCTATTCAGCGGTTTAGGCCTCCTCGACCAGGTCGTTCGCGGGCCCGGCGAACTGCGCCTGGTAGAGCCGGGCGTACGCGCCGTTCGCCTCGAGAAGCTCGGAGTGGTTGCCCTGCTCCACGATCTGGCCGTTCTCCATCACCAGAATGAGGTCGGCATCCCGAATCGTCGACAACCGGTGCGCTATCACGAAGCTCGTGCGGTCCGAACGCAGAGCCGCCATGGCCTTCTGCACGAGCACCTCGGTTCGCGTGTCGACCGAGCTCGTCGCCTCGTCCAGGATGAGGACGCTGGGCTTGGCGAGGAACGCGCGGGCGATGGTGAGCAGCTGCTTCTCCCCGGCGCTCACGTTCTCCGCCTCGTCGGCGAGAATCGTGTCGTAGCCGTCGGGCAGCGAGCGCACGAAGCGATCGACGTATGTTGCCGTCGCGGCGTCGATGATCTCCTCCTCCGTCGCATCCGGCCGCCCGTACGCGATGTTGTCGCGGATCGTGCCGCCGAACAGCCAGGTGTCCTGCAGCACCATGCCCATCCGGCCGCGCAGATCGTCCCTCGTCATCGCGGCGATGTCCACGCCGTCGAGCGTGATGCGGCCGGAGTCCAGCTCGTAGAACCGCATCATGAGGTTCACGAGCGTCGTCTTGCCCGCGCCGGTCGGCCCGACGATCGCGATCGTGTGTCCGGGCTCGGCGGTGAGCGAGACGTGGTCGATGAGGGGCTTGTCCTCCGAGTAGCGGAACGAGACGTCCTCGAACACGAGGCGCCCGACGGATGCCGCGGGAGACTCGGCGGGCCAGCGATCCGCGGACTGGTCCTCGGCATCCAGCAGCTCGAAGACGCGCTCCGCGGAGGCGACCCCGGACTGGATGAGGTTTGCCATGCTGCCGAGCTGCGTGAGCGGCTGGGTGAACTGGCGGGAGTACTGCAGGAAGGCCTGCACGTCTCCGAGGCTCATCGACCCGCCAGCGACGAAGGCGCCACCGACGACGGCGATCGCGACGTAGATCAGGTTTCCGACGAACATCATCGAGGGCATGATGATTCCCGAGACGAACTGCGCGCCGAAGCTGGCCTTGAACAGCTGCTCGTTCTTGTCATCGAAGACCGCGCCCACCTCTCGCTGGCGACCGAATACCTTGACAAGCGAGTGGCCGGTGAAGTTCTCCTCGATGTCGGCGTTGAGCTCGCCGGTGTACTTCCACTGCTGCACGAAGAGCTTTTGCGAGCGCTTCGCGACGAGCGCCGTGATCAGCACCGTCAGCGGAATGGTCACGAGGGCGATCAGCGCGAGTACCCACGAGATGAGGAACATCATGACGAGCACGCCGACGACGGTGAGCAGGGAGGTGACCATCTGGCTGAGCGTCTGCTGCAGGCTCTGCGACACATTGTCGATGTCGTTCGTGACACGGCTGAGCAGCTCACCGCGCTGCATCGTGTCGTAGTAGCGCAGCGGGAGGCGGTTGATCTTCTCCTCGACGTCCTGGCGCAGCCGGAACACGATGCGCTGTACGACCTCGTTGAGAACATAGGCCTGAAGCCAGCCGAACACCGAGGAGAGCACGTAGAGCGCGAGTACCCACATGAGCACCGTGCTGAGCGCGTGCAGGTCGACGCCGATACCCGGGGTAAGGTGCATCCCGCTGAGGAGGTCAGCCTGGCCCGTGTCACCCTTCGCCCTGAGTCCCGCGATGATCTGCGCTTTCGTGACGCCAGACGGTAGCCCCTTCGAGATCACGCCCTCGAAGATGAGGGTGGTGGCCTGGCCGAGCAACTTGGGCCCGATCACGCTGAAGGTGACGCTGACGACCGTGAACAGGAACACCGAGAGCACGCCGACCCAGTGGGGCTTCAGCCGCCCGGCCAGCCGCTTGGCGGATGCCCCGAAGTTCATCGCCTTCTCCGCGGGCATGCTCGCCCCGCCCATCGGGCCACGGCGCATGGGCGGCCTGGCCGACCTCGGGCGCTCTTCCGTCGTCTCGCTCATGCTGCTTCCTCTGCGGTGAGCTGGGACTCGACGATCTCAGCGTAGGTGGTGGATGTCGTCAGCAGTTCGT
The DNA here is from genome assembly GCF_040227205.1 of Parafrigoribacterium humi. Classification (NCBI taxonomy): domain Bacteria; kingdom Bacillati; phylum Actinomycetota; class Actinomycetes; order Micrococcales; family Microbacteriaceae; genus Parafrigoribacterium; species Parafrigoribacterium humi. The sequence continues at coordinate 109,411 of NZ_JBELOA010000006.1, forward strand.
CGTGCGTGCCGCGGCCCACGATTTCTCCACCCTCGAGCACGATGATCTGGTCGGCGTCCATGATGGTCGCCACCCGCTGCGCGACGACGATGATGGTCGCGTCGCTGCGGTGCTTGGCGAGGGCCGTGCGGAGCCGGGCATCCGTCGCACTGTCGAGCGCGGAGAACGAGTCGTCGAAGATGTAGATCTCCGGCTTCTTCACGAGTGCCCTGGCGATCGCGAGTCGCTGGCGTTGCCCGCCGGAGACGTTGGTGCCACCCTGGGCGATCGCGGCCTCGAGCCCGCCCTCCATCTCCTCGACGAAGTGCCTTCCCTGGGCGATCGTGAGCGCCTCCCAGAGTTCCTCGTCGGTCGCATCCGGTTTCCCGTAGCGCAGGTTGCTCGCGACGGTTCCCGCGAACAGGTACGGCTTCTGCGGCACGAGTCCTATTCGACTCCACAGCAGGTCGGGGTCGAGCTCACGCACGTTGACGCCGTCGACGAAGACGGAACCGCCCGTGGCATCGAAGAGCCGGGGCAGCAGGTTTACGAGCGTCGTCTTTCCTGCTCCGGTACTGCCGATGATCGCGGTGGTCTGTGCGTCGCGCACGGCAAAGTTGAGGTTGTGCAGAACGGGCTCCTCCGCGCTCGGGTACGCGAAGGAGACATCCACGAACTCGACGGTTCCCCGGCCTGCGAGCGTCGTCATCCCGTGCTCGGGCATCACCACGGACGACTTCGTCTCGAGCACCTCGCCGATGCGGTCGCCGCTCACGGAGGCACGCGGGAGGATGACGCCGAGGAAGGTCGCCATCATGACGGCCATGAGGATCTGCAGCAGGTAGCTGAGGTAGGCGATGAGCGCGCCGACCTGCATCTCGCCGGACTCGACGCGGAGACCACCGAACCAGATCACCGCGACGCTCGACACGTTGAGCACGAGCATGACGATCGGGAACATGAGCGCGAACAACCGGCCTGCGCCGAGAGCGGTCTCGGTCAACTCGCCGTTGGCCTTCTCGAAGCGCGCGGTCTCGATGTTCTCCCGCACGAACGCGCGGATGACCCGGATGCCCGTGAGCTGCTCCCGCAGGACCTGGTTGACCTTGTCGATGCGCTTCTGCATGAGGCGGAACAGCGGAACCATCCGCGAGACGATGAAGCCGATGGAGACCAGCAGCACCGGGACGCTCACGGCCATCAGCCAGGACAGTCCGAAGTCCTGCTGCATCGCCATGATGACGCCCCCGACCGCGAGGATCGGAGCGGAGACGAACAGCGTGCAGGTCATCAGCACGAACATCTGCACCTGCTGCACGTCGTTGGTCGTGCGGGTGATGAGCGACGGTGCGCCGAACTGCGAGACCTCGCGCTCGGAGAACGCGCTCACCCGATGGAAGATCGCGCCGCGCAGATTACGCCCGACCATCATCGACACCTTCGCCCCGAAGTAGACCGCAGTGATGGCGCAGGCGATCTGGCCGAGCGTGATGGCGAGCATGATCGAGCCGATGACCAGGATGTGTCCGACATCGCCCTTGGCCACGCCGTTGTCGATGATGTCGGCAACGAGGTTCGGCAGGTAGAGCGAGGCGATGGATTGCGCCGCCTGGAAAACGCCGACTCCCACGAGCAGTGGCCAGTGGGGTGCGAGGTAACGGCGAAGAATCGTGAGCAACATGGCTGTCAGTGCCGGCTTTCTTTCGTTCCGATGGTGGTGATGGAGGCGGTCGTGCTCTCGTGCCCGACGATGCCGTGGAGCACGATCGCCGCGAGTTCGGTCTCGGTGAACTCCATGTTGTGGGTGAGCATGGGCAGGGAGGAGGCGAAGGTGATGAGGCGGATGATCTGGCCCACCCGCTCCGGCGGCCAGTTGAGCCGCTCGAGCTCCGGCTCCAGCAGCATGGTGACGATCGCGGAGTACTCCTGGCCAGCATCCGGCCGATGAGGCGGCGGCCCACCGACGAGCGCCATGATCCTGAAGATGTCGCCGAAGCGCCTCTTCATGAGCATGATCACGGCGAGCACCTTCTGGTCGAGCGGTAACCGTGGGTCGATGGCGCGGAGGTCGGCACGCAGCGGCTCGGGGTCGAGGAACTTGGCGATGGCGGCCTCGATGAGGCTCTCCTTGTCGCCGAAGGCCCGGAACACCGTGCCCTCGGCGATGCCCGCCGCCTCGGCGATCTGCTTCGAGCTGATGTCCCGGCCGTGCTCCTTCAGAAGCGGCATCACGGCGTCGAGGATCATCGCGCGACGGTCATCGAGGGGAAGCGGCCTGGCGCGAGTTCCCTCGTTCTTTGTCGTCTCTGGACTCGGCACGGGTTCGAGTGTAACTGAGTGAGTACTCACTCAGCAAGCAGAGCACGAACACCGTCTAGTCGGTGGGCGGCTCCTCCGCGAAGACCTTCTGGGCGATGGCGAAGGCCGAGTTCGCGGCCGGAACGCCACAGTAGATCCCCACCTGAAGCAGGATCTCGGTGATCTCCTCCCGGCTGAGACCATTGCGCTGGGCTGCTCGCAGGTGCATCGCGAGCTCATCGTAGTGGCCGTGCGCGATGAGCGCGGTGATCGTGATCGCGCTGCGCATCCGGCGGTCGAGCCCGGGCCTGGTCCAGATCTCACCCCACGCGTAACGGGTGATCAGATCCTGGAAATCGGATGTCGTGGCATCGGCCGCCTTGTTCGCACGGTCGACATGGTTCGCACCGAGCACCTCGCGCCGCACAGCCATACCCTCGTCGTAGCTGTCTCGGTTGGTGCGGGAATCCTGTGCCATCAGTGGCCTTTCGTCGAATCACCGGGATCGTCGGTCGGATCGGCGTGAGTGCCGAAGAAGTCGAGGAGAGCCTCCGTCACGCGGTCGGGATCCTCCGCGGGGGCAAGATGAGCCACGCCGGCGAGCTCGATCCCGCGGCCGTTCTGCACCGTCTCGGCGACGGCGCGAGCATCGTCGGCCGGAATCACGACATCCCGCGCGCCCCACAGCGCGAGCACGGGCACCGCGATCTCGGGGAGCCGCGCGCGAAGGTCGCTCCGCGCAAGCGCCTCGCAGCAGAGCGCGTAGCTCTCGTCATCCGTGTCGGAGAGGTCGAGCAGCATGGCACCGACCAACTCGGGCTCGCGCTCGATGAACCCCGGCGCATACCAGCGCCCCGCGGACGGGCCGACGAGCACCGGCGTGCCCTGCGCGCGCACGGTCTCCGCGCGCTCGAACCACGCCTCGGGTTCGCCCACCTTCGCGGCGGAGCAGATGATCGAGACGGCGATCGCGCGATCGGGATGCCGCAGTGCCAGTTCGAGGGCCACCTGCCCGCCGAGCGAGTCCCCCGCGTAGTAGAACCGCTCCGCCCCCGCGAGCGAGGCAACGTTCACGACCGCATCCGCGAGTTCTCCCGTGCTGAACGGCTCAGTGACTGCCGGTGATGCGCCGTGCCCAGGCAGGTCGAAGGCAAGGATGTCGAAGTGGCCTGCGAGAAGCCGGATCGCACTCCCCCACAGCCTCGTGGTCGTTCCGAGGGACGGACCGAGCACGAGGGTCGGCGCCCCTGGGCGCTCGGTGCGCGCCGCCGCGAGCACGGGAACGGTCACGACTGCACCTCTCCTGCCGCCGCGGCCAGCGCACGGTCGATCAGGAGATCGGCATCGCCGAGGTACGCAACCGGATACAGCACCTCGGCGAGATGGGCCGCGCTGATCTCCGCGAGCGCTGGTTCCGCACGCAGTGCTGCGGTGAGATCGAAGGTCTGATCTGCCGCCCTGGCTGCGATGATCTCCTGGATGCGCGCGGCTCCGACGAGAGAAGCGAACTCCAGCATGATCCGTTCGGCAACGACCAATGGTCCACTCAGCTTGAGGTTGCGCATCATCGCGCCCTGGTGCACGACGAGACCCGCGGTCAACTCCGCGATGAGTGCTGCTGCACCACCGACCAGGCGCAGCAGTTCGCGCAGGGTCTGCCACTCGACATGCCAGGCACCGTCCGGGCGTTCGTCCACGGCTGCACCGGCCGAGCGGTGCAGTTCCGCCGCGAGCGCGGGTGCCTTGCGGGCCGCGGACATCGCGAGCACACTGAGGATCGGGTTCTGCTTCTGCGGCATCGAGGAGGAGCCGCCTCGTCCGGCCCTGCTCGGCTCGCTCAACTCCGCAATCTCCGGGCGGGCCATGACGAGCACATCGCTCGCAACCGTGCCGAACGCATCCGACAGGGTCGTGAGCGCGTCGCCCAGGCGCGTGATCGGCGCGCGCTGCGTCTGCCAGGGCGATGTGGACGTGGCGAGCCCGAGGTTCGTCGCGATCTCATCCGTGAGTCGAACGCCGGTTCCCGTGCCACCCAGGGCGACGAAGGAGGCCTGCGTTCCTCCTGCACCACCCCACTGCACCGGAAGCTGCACTGCCGCAAGCCTGCGCGTGGCCTGGGACACCGCGCCGAGCCAGCCCGCGGCCTTGAGCCCGAACGTGGTGGGCACGCCGTGCTGCGTGAGGGTGCGCGCGACCATGATGGTGCGGCGATTGCCGTCTGCGAGGCCGGACAGGGAGCGGATGGCGGCCTCGGCATCCGCGAGAATCTGTCGTACTGCGCGCTGGGCGACGAACATGATCGCGGTGTCGAGCACGTCCTGGCTCGTGGCGCCGCGGTGCACCCAGAACGCAGCCTCGGTGTTCGCCGTCGTGACGGCGGCACGAAGATCCTTGACGAGGGGGATGACCGGATTGCCGCCGTCCCTCGCGCGCAGCGCGATATCGGGCAAGTCGAACGCCGTGGAATCGACCACGGAGCGCACGATGACGCTGACGCCCGCTGGGGCGATGCCGAGGGTCTCGTAGGAATGGACGAGAGCGACCTCGACGTCGAAGATCGCATCGAGGAATGCCGCGTCCGAGGTCAGACGCGAGAGCGCGGTTCCGACCCATTGCGGCGAGAGCAGGCCGTAGTCTGCTGCCGTCGCCGCACCGTCACCACCGTGGTCAGCTGTCGAACTCAAGAAAAACGGTCTCCTTGTCCCCCTGCAGATACAGGTCAAACAGCAGGTTACCGTCGGACTCGCGAGACGCAATGGCGCCGGCACGCCGCTGCGGGTCCAGCGAGGCGAGGAACGGGTCGGTTTCGGCGTTGCACTCCGGGAGGTAGATCCTCGTGCGGAGCGTGCCGAGCAGGCCGCGGCTGAAGAGTGCGACCGCGAAGAACGGGGTTGTCCCACCCGCTCCTGAGCCGGGCTCGATCGTCGTGAACTGGTAGTGCCCGACCGCGTCGGTCGCGGAACGGCCGAAGCCGGTGAAGGTATAGCCGTCACGGTTGATCGAGCCCGCCCGCTGCGGAATCTCGCCGCGCTCATCGGCCTGCCAGATCTCGACGAGCGCGTCGGGAACGGGCGCTCCGGCGCCGTCGAACACGGTTCCGTGCAGGCGTATGGCGCCCGGATGCGAGCGAGCGACGAGATCTTCTCCCCCGTCGTACGGCAGCGAGTAGCCGAAGAACGGCCCGATGGTCTGGCCGGGAGTCGCTGGCAGCTTTGGGGTGGTCATTCCGCGTCCTCCGGCTCGGTCCAGGTGCGTTGCGGGCCGGTCAGAACGATGTTCCAGCGGTAGCCGAGCGCGTATTCCGGCGTCGTGAGGTCGTGGTCGTACTCGGCGACGAGCCTCTCACGCGCCCGGGGATCGAGGATCGACTGGAAGATCGGATCGAGCGGAAACAGCGGGTCCCCTGGGAAGTACATCTGCGTGATGACCCGCTGGGTGAAGGCCGAGCCGAACACCGAGAAGTGGATGTGCGCCGGCCGCCAGGCGTTCGTGTGATTGCGCCAGGGATACGCGCCGGGCTTGATCGTCTGGAAGCGGTAGAAACCGTTGTCGTCAGTGATGCAGCGGCCCGTGCCGGTGAAGTTGGGGTCGAGCGGCGCCGGATGCTGGTCCCGCTTGTGGATGTAACGGCCCGCGGCGTTCGCCTGCCACACCTCGACGAGCTGATGCCGCACCGGGCGCCCCTCGCCATCGAGCACCTGCCCGGTGACGACCATTCGCGTGCCGAGCGGCTCACCCCGATGCTGGATGGTGAGGTCCGCCTCGACCTCCGCGACATCCCGGTGCCCGAACGCGGGAGACCACAGTTCGATGGTCTCGGGGTCGACGTGGTGCAGGTCCTTGGTCGGATGCCGCAACAGGCTGCTCCGGTAGGGCGGGAAGTCGAGTTCGACACCCTCGGATCGCGGCGCCCCGGCCGCGACCGAGTCCTGGTACTTCTTCTGCCTCGCGGCGATCTCGTCCGAGATCTCGGCCTGGCTGGCCGTTGTCGCCATGGGGTCCGTGGCCGTACCTGTGCCTGTTCCTGTCGCGTCTGTACCTGCTGGATCCGTGCTCACCTCACAAGCGTCCCAGCGTTTGTCCTCACCACCTAGGTGTTTTTTCCATTCAGCGGAAAACTCTCGGGCGAGGCCGGCCACCGGCGACCGCCACGCAGGCTCACCGCGAGAGCGGCGCCGATCTCGGCAGCGGATGCCTTGAGCAGGGGAATATTGCGCCTCTCGTCCGCGCGCGCCAGGTGCGTCACGAGGCTCACCGCGGCGTATGGCGCACCATCGCCCACGAACACGGGCACCGCGAGCGCGGCGTTGCCGAGGGTCATCTCCTGACGCGTCGTGCTGAACCCGCTCGCGCGTATCTCGTCGAGTTCCGCACGCACCGCCGCTTCCGTTCCGAGCGAGTATCGCGTGGGGGTGGCGAGCGGCCTCGAGAAGAACTCCGCAAGGAAGCCGTCGTCCTGAAAGGCCAGGAGTGCCTTGCCGACTCCCGTCGTGTGCAGGGGAAGTCGTCCGCCCATTCTCGAGATCGTGGGAACAGAGCGTGGGCCGACCAACCGCGCCACATAGAGGGCCTCGAAACCGTCGAGAATCGCGAGGTGCACGTTCTCCCCCGTCGCCTCGTAGAGCGAGAGCAGGAACGGCAGCGTGGTCTCGCGAAAGCGCAGGCTCACCGCGGAGAGTTCGCCCGCCTCCCACAGTCCCGTTCCTATCGAGTAGCTCGTGCCCTCGCGGTCGAGCAGCCGCTCGGCAACGAGATCGCCGGCGATTCGATGAACCGTGCCGATGGGCAGGCCGGTCCTCGTCGCGAGCTCGGAGACCGTCATGGCGTCGTGCTGCTGGTCGAAGGCGCGCAGCAGGAGTGCCGCGCGGGCAATCATGGACCGGCCGCGCTCATCCGCCATCGACCGCTCCCTTCTCACTGTGCTGTCATGCTACCCAGTGCCCCTGCCTAGACTTGGACCACGTCGAGCAAAGGATCAGGGATGTCGCGCGCGGTCAGTTTCTCCAGCTACGGTGAGCCGGAAGTCCTCGAGGTCGTCGAAGTCCCAGAGCCACACGCGGGCGACGGGCAGGTGCGGGTCGCCGTGCGCACGGCCGGGCTCAACCCCTTCGACGTCAAGGTGCGCCACGGAGTGCTGCCGAAGCTCGCGCTGCCAAGCCTCCAGGGCTCGGAGTTCGCCGGGGTCGTCGACGAGGTCGGCGCCGGCGTGACCGGCTGGCACGCGGGCGACGAGGTGCTCGGATGGATCGGGCGCGGCGCGCAGGCGGAGCACGTCGTCGTCCCATCGACCTCGCTCGCCGCCAAGCCCACAGCACTCGATTGGCTGACCGCCGGTGGCATCGGCCTCGTCGGCAACACCGCGAAGCGCGCGACGGACTCGCTCGCACTCGGCTCCGCAGACACCGTGCTCGTGAGTGGCGCAGCGGGCGGAGTCGGCCTGCTCGGTTCCCAGCTCGCGAGGCTCACGGGTGCGACGGTGATCGGAACGGCGAGCCCCCGCAACCACGACGCCCTCCGTGCCCTCGGCATCGTTCCTGTCGCATACGGCGAAGGGATGCTCGAGCGGCTTCGAGAGGCCGCCCCGCAGGGCATCACCGCAATGCTCGACACCGTCGGTGGCGAGTCCATCGACGTCGCACTAGCGCTCGGAGTTCCTGCCGCGCGCATCAACACGATCGCAGACAGCGCCGCCGCCGCCAGGCACGGCCTCGGCTCCGTTGGAGGCGGTGGAAAGACGTCAGAGGAACTCGGGGAACTCGCGAGACTCGCCGCCGACGGCGCCCTCGTGCTGCCGATCCGCGCGAGCTACCCGATGGGCGAGGTGCGCGCGGCCTACGGGGACCTCGAGTCCGGTCACGGCTTGGGGAAGATCGTGCTCGTCGTCAGTCCGACCGACTGACTCCCTAGGCGAAGAGCGCGGAGATCTCCGCGACCTCATCGGCAGTCGGCTTCCAGCTGGCGGCGACATCCGCGTTCTGCACGATCTGCTCGGGCTTCGTCACCCGGCGATCACGCTCGTGAGCCCCGGCTGTGCGAGAAGCCAGCCAAACGTCGCCGCGAGCATCGTGATGCCGCGCGCCGCACAGAAGGCCTCGTAGGCCTCCATGACATCCCAGTCGACGTCGTCGAGCACCTGCGGGCGGATGGCCATGATGCGACTGTCCGCAGGCCCACCCGCGCGCGTGAACTTTCCGGTGAACAGGCCGTTGTAGAGCGGGAAGAACGGTAGGAAGCCGAGCCCGTAGGCATTCGCCGCGGGCAACACCTCGGCCTCGACCCCGCGCCTGAGCAGGCTGTACTCGTTCTGTGCGGAGATGAACTTCGGATGCGCGCCGAGAATCGCGCGGTACTCGGCGTCCGCGATCTGCCATCCCGTGAGGTTCGAGTGCCCGATGTAACGCACCTTGCCCTCCGTGATGAGTTCGTCGAGGGCCGCAAGGGTCTCCTCGATCGGGGTGAGCGGATCGGGCTGGTGGAGCTGGTACAGGTCGATCCAGTCCGTCTGCAGGCGGCGGAGCGAGGCCTCGACCGCGAGACGGATGTACCGCCTGGACCCGCGCGCTCCCCAGTCCGGACCGTTCGTCCCGGCCATGTCCATCCCGAACTTGGTCGCGAGCACGATCTCACCGCGCCTGCCCTTCAGCGCGTGTCCCATGAGAGTCTCGCTGAGGCCACGCTCCGATCCGTAGATGTCTGCCGTATCGAAGAGGGTCACGCCCGCGTCGATGGCCGCGTGGATGACCGCGTCCGTGCCCTCCTGGGTGGCCGTCGCGGTCTTCTTCCTGCCGAAGTTGTTGCAGCCGAGGCCGATGGTGGAGACGACGAGGCCGGAAGGGCCGAGAGTGCGGTATTCGATGTCAGACATTACTTCAGCCTACGGCCGACCACTGCTCCTCCCCACTCGGCAACGACGCGCTCCATTTCACGTGTTTGATACCACCCCGCAGAATGTCGGATGCCGGGGTTACAGTCGAAACATGACCACCACAACCGCTACGCAGTACCTGCGTCGCACGACGAGCCCGATCGGCAGGATCGAGCTCCTCGGCAATGACGACGCCGTCACCTCGCTCAGCATCGAACACGCTGGGCACCTCCCCCACGAGTCGCTCCCCGAGCGCACCAATCCGGTGCTCGATAAGGCCGTCGAACAGCTCGAAGAGTATTTCGCCGGCACCCGGCGTGACTTCGACGTCCCGGTCGAAGTACAGGGAACCACCTTCCAGAAGGAGATCTGGCAGCAGCTCTCCGAGATCGAATTCGGTGAGGTCGTCTCCTACGGCTACCTCGGCAATGCCACGGGTCGTGCCACCGCCGGGCGTGCCGTCGGCGGTGCCGTCGGAGCGAACCCGATCCCCATCATCGTGCCGTGCCACCGGGTGCTCGCCTCCAACGGGCGCATCACGGGCTACAGCGGCGGCGAAGGCATCGCCACGAAACGCTGGCTCCTGGAGCACGAAGGAATCGCGTCTGCCTCGTGAGTTCCGTCGCCGAAACCGCCGGCCCTGGCACGGAAGCCGTCACCGGTATCGTCTACGGCGACGACGGCCGCGGCCGCTGCTCCTGGGGTGCGACGGACCCCGAGTACCAGCGATATCACGACGAGGAATGGGGCAGGGAACTTCGCGGAGATCGCGAGCTCTTCGAAAAGCTCAGCCTCGAGGCCTTCCAGGCCGGGCTGTCATGGATCACAATCCTGCGCAGGCGACCCGGCTTCCGTGAAGCGTTCCACGATTTCACTCCCGAGCGGGTCGCGGCGTTCACGCCGCACGACGTCGGGGTGCTCATGGCCGATACCGGCATCATCCGCAACCGGGCAAAGATCGAGGCCACCATCTCCAACGCGCGGATCGTGAACGAGATGATGCGCGAGCGTCCCGGTTCATTCGAGGAGTTGCTCTGGAGCTTCGCTCCGTCAGGCCATCACGCGAGGCCGTCCGGCCTGAAAGAGATCCCGGCGGTCACCACGGAATCGACGGCTTTAAGCAAGGCGCTGCGGAGCCGGGGATTCAGATTCGTCGGGCCGACCACGATGTACGCGCTCATGCAGTCCACGGGCATGGTCGACGACCACGTGGTGGGCTGCTGGCGTGCGGCCGAGAACCAGCTAGTAGCCGGGTGACGACGGGGGCATCCGCGGAGGGATATTGGCTCCGTAGACCGGCGGCACGGGCGAACGCCAGGGCTCCCACCGCGAGGAATCCAGGCCGACGAAGCCGAGCCAGAGCCACGGCAGGAAGATGAACATGACCACCCATGCGCCCTCCTTCGCGAAGGCCAGGCCGACGTTATATGCCGCAATGCACATGAACACGGTCGTGACGATGCTCGCCCCAGGCACGACGGAAAGGATCGCGAGCCACCCTGGCTGACCACCCAGCTCCAGGAAGACCCAGAAGTTGTAGACGGGTACCCAGGCCTTCCATGCCGGGATGTCCGCCTTGCGGAACACGCGAGACAGCAGCCAGGCGTACAGCGCGTAGATGCCCGCGAAGACCAGTACATAGACAAACCCGATGAACAGAATGAAGATGACGGCGACCAATGGGCCGGCGGGGTTGGGGTCGTAGTTCACGAGTCTCCTCTGGTTTCTGTCATCCTAACCAACGCTGCGCGGTCACCGAACGCTCGAAGCCACAACGAGTTCGAGCTCCCGATCCGCGCCACGCGCCAGACGGATGCCGCTGTCCGCCGCCCAGTCGAGCAGCGATTCAACATCGGGATGGTCGATTCCCGAGAGTGCAATGGCCCTCACGAGTTCGCCCTTCCCCTTCTTGTTGAAGTGATTGAGGGCACGGCGCACGCCATCGGCACTCTCGGAGACCACCCGCACAAAGTACGACTGCGGAGCGCCGAGCGACGGCCCGAGTTCTACGTAGCCTTCAGAGCGCAGGTCGAGCACGAGATCCTGCCGCGCCGCGAGTTCCGCCGCCACCGGCTCACGCCACATCTTCTTCAACGACCAGTCCGCTATGCGACTGTCGTGGGAGAGTCGATACGCCGGAATCGGGTCGCCACCGCGCAGCAGCCCGAAGAGCGCGGAGTGAATCGCGACGTGACCGAGAGCGAACTTGCGCGCATCCGCGGGCAGCGATGAAGCCTCCAGCGCGTCGAACAGTACGCCCGTGTAACGATCGAGCGCGGGCAGGGTCGGTGAGCTCCCGAGCGTGCGGTTCCGCACGAGTTCAGCGTGCTGGGTCGGCCCGAGGTGCAGCGCCGCAGCCATTCTGGACTGGTTGCGCGCGAGCCGTCTGAGCGCCGCGATCACGGTCCTTCGTGGCTGTGCCAGCGAGGAGAAACCAAGCTGGGAGAGATCGAGGCTCGAGCCGTCTGCTCCCCCGTCGCGTTTGGTCTCCGAGGGCGGCAAGAGGATCAGCACCTGGGTGGCTCAGCGTGCACGATCAACCCTGGAGAAACGCGAGTGCGCTCTCGACGTTCGATCCGAGCGGCCGCACGGTGTCGATTGTGATTCGTGGGATCGCGGCACTCGGCCCCGCCCATGACGAGTACTCGTCGAGGCTCTGTTCCACGGCATGCGCGAGCGCTTCCGACCGGAACGGAAGAGGGTGACCCGGCCGATTCTCCAGACGGCTGCGGTGGAGTTCCGGGTCGCTGCAGGCGACCTCGATGAATTTGAGCTTCACCCCCTGTCGCTCCGCCAGACCGACCCACTGCTCGCGGGCGGGATCGACAGCATTGACGGCATCGACGATCACGTCGTGGCCCGAGGTCAGGACGAACTCGGCAATCGTCTCCGCCACGAGGTACGCCGCAAGCCCCGTCGGCTGGTCGCTGTCGATGCCCGCCTTGAGGATTGCGGCCTCGATCGGGTCGACAGACACGACGGATGCGCCGAGCCGGCCACCGAGAACCTGCGCGATGGTGCTTTTGCCTGAGCCCGGCAACCCAGCCATTGCGATCAACACCACGCGCCCCTGGACCTGGACCTAAACCAGTTCGGCGCTGCGCGCGACGATCGTGACCGTGTCGTGCTCGAAGGAAAGGAACCCGTCATCGGCATTCGCCGTGATCGTACGGCCCTCAGACGTCACACGTACCTCGCCGCTGCCGAGAATGGCCAGCACCGGCTCGTGGCCGGGCAGGAGACCGATCTCGCCGACCGTGGTGCGCGCCACGACCATCGATGCGGTTCCTGTCCACACCTCACTGTCCGCTGAGACGATGCTCACCGTGAGCTCGGCCATTGTTAGCCGTTCTCCTTCTGGATCTCGGCCCACTTCCTGTCGACGTCATCGAGGTCACCGACGTTGAAGAACGCCTGCTCAGCCACGCTGTCGTACTCACCATCGGCGATCTTCGAGAAGGACTCGATCGTGTTCTTCAGCGGAACGGTCGAACCCTCGACGCCCGTGAACTTCTTCGCCATGTAGGTGTTCTGCGAGAGGAACTGCTGGATACGGCGCGCGCGCGCAACCGTGACCTTGTCTTCCTCGGAGAGCTCGTCGACACCGAGGATCGCGATGATCTCCTGCAGTTCCTTGTTCTTCTGCAGGATCGCCTTCACGCGGATGGCCGTGTTGTAGTGGTCCTCGCCCAGGTAACGCGGGTCCAGGATGCGGCTGGTCGACGTGAGCGGATCGACGGCCGGGTAGAGGCCGCGCGACGCGATCTCCCGGCTGAGCTCCGTGGTGGCGTCGAGGTGCGCGAAGGTCGTCGCGGGAGCCGGGTCCGTGTAGTCGTCGGCCGGGACGTAGATCGCCTGCAGCGAGGTGATCGAGTGACCACGCGTCGAGGTGATGCGCTCCTGGAGGATGCCCATCTCATCCGCGAGGTTCGGCTGGTAACCAACGGCGGAGGGCATGCGGCCCAGCAGCGTGGAGACCTCGGAGCCGGCCTGCGTGAAGCGGAAGATGTTGTCGATGAAGAGCAGCACATCCTGCTTCTGCACGTCGCGGAAGTACTCGGCCATGGTCAGTGCCGACAGCGCGACGCGAAGACGCGTGCCCGGCGGCTCGTCCATCTGGCCGAAGACAAGGGCGGTCTTATCGAAGACGCCCGCCTCTTCCATCTCGGCGATGAGGTCGTTGCCCTCACGGGTACGCTCACCGACACCGGCGAACACCGACACACCACCGTGGTCCTGCGCGACACGCTGGATCATCTCCTGGATGAGCACGGTCTTTCCGACACCGGCACCGCCGAACAGCCCGATCTTTCCACCCTGCACGTACGGGGTGAGAAGGTCGATGACCTTGATACCCGTCTCGAACAGGGCGGTCTTGGACTCGAGCTGGTCGAATGCCGGTGGCTTGCGGTGGATGGGCCAGCGCTCGGTGATCTCGATCTTCTCACCGGGAGCAGCGTTCAACACGTCACCGATGACGTTGAAGACCCTGCCCTTGGTGACGTCGCCGACCGGAACGGAGATCGGAGCACCGGTGTCGCGAACCTCCTGGCCGCGGACGAGACCGTCGGTCGGGTTCAGGGCGATCGCACGCACGAGGTCGTCACCGAGGTGCTGCGCAACCTCGAGCGTGATCTCGTGCTCGATCTTGCCGGCCGCGATGGTGGTCTTGAGGGCGTGGTAGATGCCGGGGATGGAGTCGTGCGGAAACTCGATGTCGACGACCGGGCCGGTGACCCTCGCGATACGGCCGACGCCTGCGGAGGCGGTCGACTCTGACACCGCCGACTTTGTGCCGGCTGGCTTCTTGGCTGTGGGCTTCTTGGCCGCCCCAGTCTGAGGAGCAGAGTCTGTCGTAGTCATGTGTTCTCTATTCTCGTCGTTCTTGCTCGTGAGCTACTACTTGGTCGCGAGCGCATCGGCACCGCCGACGATCTCGGAAATCTGTTGGGTGATCTCGGACTGGCGAGCGTTGTTCGCCAGCCTGGTGTAATCGCGAATGAGTTTGTCTGCGTTGTCGCTCGCGGACTTCATTGCCTTCTGCGTTGCGGCGTGCTTGGACGTTGCCGACTGCAGCATCGCGTTGAAGATGCGGCTCTCGATGTAGACCGGCAGAAGTGCATCGAGCACCTTGTCGACCTCCGGCTCGAACTCATACAGCGGAAGCTGCTCATCCTTCTCCGGCGGCTCAACACCCTCCACGACCTCGAGCGGCAACAGGCGTACGACCTCGGGGGTCTGGGTGAGCATGCTGACGAAACGGTTGTAGACGATGTGGATCTCGTCGACGCCACCCTCATCCGCCGGGGCGATGAAGGATGCGACGAGGGCATCGCCGATCTCCTTCGCCGTCGAGAACTCAGGATTGTCCGTTCCACCGACCCAGTTGCGCACCGAGGCCCGCTTGCGGAAGCTGAAGTATCCGACGGCCTTGCGCCCGACAAGGTAGTACACGACGTCCTTGCCCTGGCTGCGCAGCAGCGTGGAGAGCTCCTCGGACTCCTTGAGCACGTTCGAGTTGAACGCACCGGCGAGACCGCGGTCGGAGGCGAACACGACGATCGCCGCGCGCTCGACCTTCTCCGGCTCGGTGGTGAGGATATGGTCGACATTGGAGAAGCTGGCAACGGCCGAGACGGCGCGCGTCACGGCACGCGAATACGGCCCGGATGCCGCCATCCGCGACTTCGCCTTCTGAATGCGCGAAGCGGAGATCAGCTCCATGGCCCGAGTGATCTTCTTGGTCGTCTGGGCAGACCTGATCTTCTGCCGGTAGACCCGAAGTTGCGCTCCCATGTCTTTCTTCCTCTTAGTTCTTGGCTCTGGTGGTCGGTCGCCCGATCAACGCTTCTGGCGGACGATCTTCTCCTGGTTGACGTCTTCCTCGGCCGTGGCGTCGAAGACCTCCTTGCCGACGGAGGCGAGCGGCTTGCCCTCTCCGGTCTGGAACTCGAGCTTGAACGCGTCGACCGCCTTCTCGAGCTCCGCGACGGTGTCGTCACCGAGCACGTTGGTCTCGCGCAGGGTGTCGAGAACCTTGCTGTTGCGGCCGAGGTAGTCGAGCAGCTCGCGCTCGAAGCGCAGGATGTCTTCCACCGGCACCTCGTCGAGCTTGCCGTTGGTGCCTGCCCAGATCGAGACGACCTGCTGCTCCACCGGGAACGGCGAGTACTGCGGCTGCTTGAGCAGCTCGGTGAGACGGGCGCCGCGAGCGAGCTGGCGGCGGCTGGCCGCATCCAGGTCAGACGCGAAGAGCGCGAACGCCTCGAGTGCGCGGTACTGGGCAAGCTCGAGCTTGAGCGTTCCAGAGACCTTCTTGATCGACTTGACCTGCGCGTCACCACCGACTCGCGAGACGGAGATGCCGACGTCGACCGCGGGGCGCTGGTTGGCGTTGAACAGGTCGGACTGCAGGAAGATCTGGCCGTCGGTGATCGAGATCACGTTGGTCGGGATGTAGGCGGAGACGTCGTTGGCCTTGGTCTCGATGATCGGCAGGCCGGTCATTGAACCGGCGCCCAGCTCATCCGAGAGCTTGGCACAACGCTCCAGCAGGCGGGAGTGCAGGTAGAACACGTCGCCGGGGTATGCCTCGCGGCCCGGCGGGCGGCGCAGCAGGAGCGAGACAGCGCGGTAGGCCTCCGCCTGCTTGGACAGGTCGTCGAAGACGATGAGGACGTGCTTGCCGCCGTACATCCAGTGCTGGCCGATGGCCGAACCGGTGTAGGGCGCGAGGTACTTGAAGCCTGCGGGGTCGGAGGCCGGGGAGGCGACGATGGTCGTGTACTCCATGGCGCCTGCGTCTTCGAGGGCGCCCTTGACGCTCGCGATGGTCGAGCCCTTCTGGCCGATCGCGACGTAGATGCAGCGAACCTGCTGGTTCTCATCGCCGGATTCCCAGTTGGCCTTCTGGTTGATGATCGTGTCGATGGCGATGGCCGTCTTACCGGTCTGGCGGTCGCCGATGATCAGCTGGCGCTGACCTCGGCCGATCGGGATCATGGCGTCGATGGCCTTGATTCCGGTCTGCATGGGCTCGTGCACCGACTTGCGCTGCATGACGCCCGGGGCCTGGAGCTCGAGCTCGCGGCGGCCCTCGGAGGCGATGTCGCCGAGTCCGTCGATCGGGTTGCCGAGCGGGTCGACGACGCGACCGAGGTAGGCATCTCCGACGGGTACGGACAGGACTTCACCCGTGCGGGTGACCTCCATGCCCTCGACGATGCCGCTGAACTCGCCGAGCACGATGACACCGACCTCGTTCTCGTCGAGGTTCTGTGCGAGTCCCAGCGTGCCATCGCCGAAGCGGATGAGCTCGTTGGCCATGACACCGGGAAGTCCCTGAACGTGGGCGATGCCGTCCGCGGCATCCACGACCTGGCCGACCTCGGTCTTCGAGGTCTTCGTGGGGTCGTACGACTTGACGAACTCTCTGAGCGCGTCACGGATCTCGTCCGGGCTAATCGTTACCTCTGCCATTTTTTCCCTTTACCTTTACGGGAGTGTGTTCCCGAGTTCTGGATCTCTCTCGAATCGCCTCTCGGCGACCGACTTCTCTGTTGCGACTCCTAGACGGCGAGCTGCAGGCGAAGCTCCACGAGCCTGCTCGCAACACTGCCGTCGATGATCTCGTCACCCACCTGCACGCGCAGGCCGCCGATGATGTCCGGGTCCACGACCTGGTTGATGCGAAGCTCCCGCCCGTAGCTTGCGGCGAGTCCCTTCTCCAACCGAACCAGTTGTGCGGCCGCGATCGGGACCGCGCTCGTGACCGTGGCCACGGACATCCCGGCCTGATCCGCGACGATCGCCGCTGCACGCTGGATCGACGCGCCGAACCTGCGCCCACGCGGTGCCTGCACGATGTGGCGGACGATCGCGACGGTCTGTGCGCTGGCCTTGCCCGTGAGCAGTTTCTCGACGAGACCGGCCTTGTTGCCCGCGGCGTCGAGCTTGCTGCCGATGGCGAGCTCCAGTTCGCTGTTCGAGGCGACGAGCGCACTGAACTCGAAGAGCTCGCGATCGATGGCGACCGCGGCGCCCGCGGACTGCGCGGCGACGCGGTAGCCGAACTCCTCGATGCCTGCGACCAGGTCACTGTCGTCAGACCATCGTCTCGACACGGCGTCGAGCAGTACGGCCTGGGCCGTCGCTCCCACCGTCGGGCCGAAGACGGCGACAATCGCTGCCGACTTCTCCTTGCCGTCTCCGGACGCATCCGAGAGCAGCGCGCGCAACTGTGTCGAGTCGCCGATGACCCGGCTGGCCGCGAACAACTCCTCGGCCAACTGCAAGGTCACCTCGCGAGCCGCGAGGCCGGACAGTGCAGCTCGGCCGGCGGAGAGCGCTTCCCTGGTTGCTGATCCCATGGCTATCTGGACGCTCCCTTGGGCGCAGACGTGCCCTCCGAAGCCTCGAGCTCAGCGAGGAAGCGATCGACGACACTCGCCGCACGCTTGTCGTCAGACAGGCTCTCACCGATGACGCCGGAGGCGAGATCGATTGCGAGCGAGCCGACTTCAGCGCGAAGCGAGACGAGTGCCCCCTGGCGCTCCGCCTCGATCTGCGCCGTGGCGTTCGCGAGGATGCGAGCGGCCTCGGTGGAGGCCTGCTCCTTGAGCTCGGTGAGGATGCGCGTGCCGTCCAGGCGTGCCTGCTCACGAATCTTCGCGGCCTCGGCACGAGCCTCGGCCAGCTGCTCCGTGTACTTGTCGAGAGCCGACGCGGCCTCGGCCTGGGCGACCTCTGCCTTCTTGATGCCTCCCTCGATGACCGAGGCACGCTCATCCAGCATCTTCTTCATTCTCGGAAGAACGAGGAACCAGAATCCGACGAGGATGATGACAAACACCACGGCCGACCAGAAGAGGTCGGGGATCGTAGGAAGGATGGGGTTGGGCGCGGCTTCACCCCCCGCTGCCTGTACGAGGACTGTGGCGAGCATTACTTGAGGAAGAAGTAGGTCGCGATACCGATGAACGCCAGTGCCTCGGTGAAGGCGATACCGATGTACATGAGCACCGTGAGGCGACCCTGCAGTTCGGGCTGGCGGGCCACGGACTCGACGGTCTTGCCGACGACGATACCGATGCCGATGCCTGGGCCGATCGCGGCCAGGCCGTAACCGACAGTGGCGATGTTGCCGCTGAGGGCGGCGAGGTTCGTTGCATCCACGAGTGGTGTTTCCTTCCGTTGTTGCTGATCCGACGGGTGCCGGATCTCGCTAGTGTTCCTCGAGCACTGCCAGCTGAATGTAGACAGCAGTGAGAAGCGTGAAGATGTAGGCCTGCAGCACGATGATCAGCAGCTCGAAGAGGCTGAACGCGAGACCGAAGGCGAAGGTTCCGATGCCGAAGAGGCTGTACCAGCCCCCCGCGGTGAACAGGAAGAACTGGGTCGCTGCGAAGAACAGGACCAGCAGGAAGTGTCCCACCATCATGTTCATCAGGAGTCGGAGGGTGAGCGTGATCGGTCGCAGCACGAAGGTCGAGATCAGCTCGATGACCGCGATGAGCGGCTTGAGCGCACCGGGGACCCCCGGGGGGAAGAACGAGTTCTTGAGAAAGTTCTTCGGGCTCTTCTTGACGCCCGCGTAGATGAACGTGCCATAGGCGATCACCGCGAGCAGGAGCGGAACACCGATGACCGAGGTGCCTGCGATGTTGAGCCCGGGGATGACACCCGTGAGGTTGAGACCGAGCACCATGAAGAAGATCGTGGTCAGCAGCGGGAGGAAGCGGTTGCCGTCTTTCTTGCCGAGCAGGTCTTCCGCGATGCTCACGCGGGTGAAGTCGAGGCCCATCTCGATGAGGCTCTGGCCGCGGCCGGGAACGAGCTTCATCTTGCGCGTGCCCAGCCAGAAGACCAGCACGATGACGAGAGCGATGAGAACCCGGATCATCATGATGCGGTTCATCTCGAACGGCGTACCAGCGAAAAGGATGACCGGAGGGAAGAACTCGTCGATGGAAGGGCCGTGGAAACCTCCACCGCCATCGGTGGCGAATGGAAGAAGCGACGTGACGGCGTTAAGTAACAGCGCTAACTCCAGAGTCGGGCGTGAAACCACGCGGCGATGGGAAAAGGGGGGAGGCGAACGAAACAAACTCTATCAAGAGATTTGCCTCTTACCGAATCTCAGAGGCCCTACTGCTCGCTCCCCGCACCGTCGGACGGTTCCGTCCCGGGCGTGGGCGAAGACTGCCCTGTACCGTCGCCGGGGAGAGCAATGTCGCTCACGTACGGCATCCTCGATCTGGCGATGACGACCACGTCGACGACGAGCGTTCCGACGACAGCGACCACGAGGCAGACGAACATCACGGTGGGCTGCAGCCAGACCTGGTCCTTGAGCAGGAACACCAGGACGAGGAACAGGATGAACTTGAGAATCCACGCGCCCATGACGATGCCGAAGAACACGGCGAGGCCGTAGCGGGTCGCGATGAGGATGCTCAGGGCCGTGATCGCGAGGAACACCACCGCCATCGCGGTGCCGATGAGGGCACCGGCGACACCGGTCCACCCCGCGACCGCATAACCGACGATCGAGCCTGCGACGACGAGCACGAGGGCGAGGAGACCACCCCAAAGGAGGATCTTCTTCAACACGGGAACAGCGCTCATGCTCTGCCGCTCGCTTTCTTCTGTGGTCGGTCGTCCGGCACGGCCTCCGCCGCGGTGACGGCGTCGAGCGCGGCATCGGTCGCCGCGCCCATCTCTGCTGAATCCTGGGCGCCTGCGGATGCGACATCCGAGGCCTCGTCGAGGCGGTCGAAGCGTGAGGCGACGGCACTTCCCGCGTCACGCGACGTCGAGAGCTGCACGGCCGCCTCGACCGCCTTGCGCTTGGTCAGCGGCGCGATCGTGAACCAGGTACAGACGATGAGCCCGACAGCGATGACGGTCACGGCCCAAGCGGCCTGGATGAACAGGAAGAGCAGGCAGCCGACCGAGACCACGGCGGTCCACGCGTAGAAGATCAACACCGCGTGGAAGTGGGAGTGTCCCATGTCGAGCAGGCGGTGGTGGAGATGCTTGCGGTCGGCCGTGAACGGCGACTTGCCCGCCCTCAACCGCCTGAGCACGGCGAGACCGAAGTCGAGGAGCGGGACCACGAGGATGGCGAGCGGTAGCAGGATCGGGATGAAGGCCGGCGCGAGCTGCTTGGTGTACTGCAGCGAGGCGATGTCCACCTGGCCGGTGACGGAGATGGCGGACGTCGCCATGAGCATCCCGACCAGCAGCGCCCCCGCGTCCCCCATGAACAGGCGGGCCGGATGCCAGTTGAGCGGGAGGAAGCCGACGCACGCACCGACGAGAACGGCCGTGAGCAGCGATGCCAGGTTGAAGTATTCCGCCTGCGCCATCGACGTGGCCAGGATCCAGCTGTAGATCATGAACACGACGTTCGCGATGATCGCGACTCCGGCGACGAGCCCGTCGAGTCCGTCGATGAAGTTCACCGCGTTCATCACCAGCACGATGATCAGCACCGTCGTGAGCAGCCCGGCATAGGACGAGAGCACGATCATCCCGCCGACGATGGGGATCGAGGTGAGCTGCACGCCCTGCCAGGCGAGGAGACCGGCCGCGATGATCTGCCCGACAAGCTTCGTCATCCAGTCCAGGTCCCAGATGTCGTCCGCGACGCCGATCAGAACGATGATGAGCGCCGCGCCGAAGATCGCCAGCACCGGCCCCGGACGGGCGAAGACGAGATGGAACTGGCTGAACTGCGACGCCACGGCGACGGTGATGGCGATGCCGATGAACATCGCAACGCCGCCGAGCCGCGGCGTCGGACGGGTGTGCACGTCACGCGCACGAATCTTTGGATAGAGCCGATACCGCATGCTCAGCTTCCAGATGACGACGGAGAGGCCGAACGTGATGCCGGCGGACAGGACGCCGGCCAGCAGGTAGAAGATCAGCCTCATGGCGTAGCTTCGCCCGGCACCTTTGATGACGCAGTCTTTGTGGCAGGAGCCTTCTTTGCGGGAGCCTTAGCCGCGGGAGCCTTCTTCGCTGGAGCCCGTGTGGCAGAGGCCTTCGCCGTAGAAGTCTTGGCCGGAGCCTTGGCAGCCGGAACCCTGGCAGCCGGAGCCTTCGCGACCGCGGACTTCGCGACCGCGGCGCTCTTTGCAGGGGCCTTCGCTGCCGACGCCTTGGTTGCCGGAGCCTTTGTCGCCGACGCCTTGGTTGCCGGAGCCTTGGTTGCCGACGCCTTTGCGGTAGCCGACTTGGCCGGAGCCATCTTCGCGGGGGTCTTCGCGGGGGTCTTCGCGGGGGTCTTCGCGGGAGCCTTCTTCGCGGGTGTCTTCGCTGCAGCAGCCTTCGCCGCCGGCGCCTTCTTAGTCGGCGCCTTCTTTGCCGCGGCCGGCGCAGCGTCGCTCTCTCCCGCGGCCCCGACGGGCGGCGTCGCAACGAGATCGGCGCGCGCGAGCGAGACCTTCGGCATCGCGTCGAGCACCTCGTTGATCGCCTCGTCGGAGATCACGCCGTGGCGCACGATGCGGATGGCTCCGCCGGGGCGACCGAGTGTCGTCGCGTCGACGATGGTCGACCCCGTGCCGTCGCTGGCGTTCGGGTAGCGCGTGCCCACCGAACCGCCGTCGAGGTAGACGATCACACTCTCGCCCAGCATCCGCTCGGCATCCTGCGCGGTCATCGCCGCGGGCTCGCCGGTGAGGTTAGCCGAGGAGACCGCGAGCGGCCCGGTCTCGGAGAGGATTTCGAGCGCGATCGGGTCGTCTGGCATGCGCAGGGCGACCGTGCCGTCCGTCTCGCCCAGGTTCCACTTGAGGGAATCACGCGCGGGCAGGATGACGGTGAGCCCTCCGGGCCAGAACGCCTTGACGAGCGCACGCACCTCATCCGGGACCGACTCGGCGAGGGCATCGAGGGTCGGGATGCCGGGCACGAGCACGGGCGGAGGCGACGCGGTCGTGCGGTTCTTGGCATCCAGCAGGCGCAACACGGCGTCGGAGTTGAAGGCGTCGGCAGCGACACCGTAGACGGTGTCGGTCGGCATGACGATGAGATCGCCGCGCCCGATCGCTGCCCGGGCAAGCCGCATGCCAGTGAGAAGTTCGCTCTGATTCGAGCAGTCATAGATGGTCGCCATATCGACCACCATCGTAGCGGGAGCATCTGTGCTTGCGGTGCCGCCTGCCCGGCCGAGCACGTTTAGGCTGAAAGCAGAATTGAGGAGCCGCGTGGATCTGTATTTGTTCGACTTCGATAAGACCCTCTACGCCTACGACATGATGCGGCGCCTGCCCGCGCTCAGTCGCATCACCGGAGCGAGCCAGTATCACCTCGCGAAGAGCTGGTGGGCCGCGGGCTACGAGGCGCGCGCCGAAGCGGGGGCCTGGCGCACGGCGCCGGAATACCTGGGGAAGTTCGCGGAGGTGACGGGCTACACGCTCTCACTCGCCCAGTGGTGTGAGGCCAGGGGTGAAGCCAGCACGGCCATCCCCGGCAGCGTCGATGCCCTGAGGCGCGCGAGCACGCTCGGCACGGTCTCGCTGTTCTCGAACAACCCCTCGCCCTTCGCAGAGGCACTCGACACCCTGGCCCCGGATGTCGCGGCCATCGTGGGAGAAAACCGCCTGGTCAGCTGCCAGCTCGGCGTGCGCAAGCCGGATCCAGAGGCGAGCAGGCGCGCGCTCGAGCACTTTGACACGGACCCCGAGAACGCGCTGTTCGTGGATGATTCGCTCGAGAACATCGAGTGCGCTGCAACGCTCGGGATGCACGTGCACCACTTCATCACCGTGAACGGGGTGCCGCAGGTCGATGCGTTGAACGACGCCATCGACCGGTTTTCCGGGCGATCAAAATGACCCTGCTGTTCATCTTCGACATGGATGACGTGTTGTACGACTTCGACTGGCATGCGCGAATGGAGACCCTGACCGAGATCACCGGGCTGCCGATTGCGGAACTCCGCGAGCGCTGGTGGAACCACGGTGGCGAGCGTGCGGCAGAGGCGGGGCGTTATGACTCTGCAGAGCACTACCTTTCGGCCTTCAGCGAGGCGATCGGCTACCCGTTCAGCGAGGCGGAGTGGCTGCGGGCGCGCGGCGGTGCGATGACCGCGTTCCCGGAGTCGATCGCCGCGGTGAGACGGGCGGCAGAACTCGGCACGGTGACGCTGCTCACCAACAACGGACCCCTCACCTCGAAGTACCTGCCGAGCCTTGCCCCTGAGCTCGTCCCGGTCTTCGGCGACCATCTCCTCACCTCGAGCGACTACGGCGCGAGAAAGCCGGATCCCGCGGTGTTCGCAGCCGTGCTCGACCGCTACGGCGTCGCGGCCGAGGATGCCTTCTTCGTCGACGACCTGCCCGAGAACGTCGCGGGCGCGCAGTCACTCGGCATCACGACGCACCTGTTCACGACATCCGCGGACCTGCTGGAGGCGATCGAGGCCTTCGCGGCGGTCCGCACACGCTAGTTGCTCCCGCGCGGTGCGGCATTCTGCGGGTGTCGGGCGCGGCACACCCACACTTTGCCGCAATTCGAACGGCGGTGACCGCTAGCGCAGTGCGGTGGTGGCGCGGTCGCGGCCCAGGAGGTCGCGGTGGCTGCTGATCGCATGCCAGCCGTCCGCCGCGAAGAGTTCCGCGATCTGCGCGGCCTGCAATTCACCGTGCTCGAGCACGAGGGTGCCGCCCGGGTGCAGCAGGCGCAGGCCGACGCGGGAAACCGTGCGGACGACATCCAGGCCGTCCTCGCCGCCGTAGAGGGCGAGCGCGGGGTCGAACAGGCGCACCTCGGGGTCGCGGGGAATCGCATCCGTCGGGATATATGGCGGGTTCGAGGCGACGACGGAGACCTTTCCGTCGAGTTCGGCAAACGCCTCGGCGAGATCGCCGAGAATCGCAGTGGCGTTCGTCGCACCGCTCTCCCGGAAGTTGCGCTCCGTCCAGGGGAAGGCGCGCGGCGACAGCTCGATGCCGTACACGGTTGCGTGCGGCACCTCGGTCGCCATCGCGAGGGCAATCGCGCCGCTGCCCGTTCCGAGATCGACGGCGATGGGCGACGCGGATGCCGTGGCAGCGAGCGCGTCGATCGCGAACTGTGCGACCTGCTCGGTCTCCGGCCGCGGCACGAAGACGCCGGGGCCGACGGCGAGTTCGAGATTGCGGAACGGCGCGCGCCCGGTGATGTGCTGCAGCGGTTCGCGGGCTGCCCTGCGCGTCACGAGTTCATCAATGGCCGCGACATCCGTCGCACTCACCTCCGTGCCGGTGATCGCCTTCGCCTGTACCTCACCGCGACTGAGCGCCAGCACGTAGCCGATCAGGAGCTCCGCGTCGGCATCGGATGACTCGATGCCCGCCGCTGCGAGCGTCTCGATCGCGCTGCTGCGGAGTTCGGCGATGCTGCGCATGGTGATCAGGCGTCGCCGCCGAGGGCCTCGAGGCGCGCCTCTTCGTCCCAGTGGATGCAGGACTCGATGACCGGGCCGAGCGCGCCGTTCATGACGGCGTCGAGGTTGTAGGCCTTGTAACCCGTGCGGTGGTCCGCGATGCGATTCTCGGGGAAGTTGTAGGTGCGGATGCGTTCGGAGCGGTCCATCGTGCGGATCTGGCTCTTGCGCACGGCCGAGGCCTCAGCGTCTGCGATCTCCTGATTGTGGGCGAGAATGCGGGCGCGCAACACGCGCATACCGGCCTCGCGGTTCTGCAGCTGGCTCTTCTCGTTCTGCATCGCGACCACGATGCCGGTCGGAAGGTGGGTGATGCGCACGGCGGAGTCGGTCGTGTTGACAGACTGGCCGCCCGGGCCGCTCGAGCGGTAGACGTCGATCTTGAGGTCGTGCTGGTTGATCTCGACCTCTTCGGGCTCATCGACCTCGGGGAAGACGAGCACGCCCGCCGCGGAGGTGTGGATGCGGCCCTGCGACTCCGTCGCGGGAACGCGCTGCACGCGGTGCACGCCGCCCTCGTACTTGAGCTGCGCCCAGACGCCCTCCGCCGGGTCGCTCGAGTGCCCCTTGATGGCGAGTTGGACATCCTTGATGCCGCCGAGATCGCTGAGGGTCTGCTCGATGATCTCGGTCTTCCACTTCTGCGATTCTGCGTAGTGCAGGTACATGCGCAGCAGGTCGGAGGCGAACAGCGCGGATTCTGCGCCGCCCTCCCCCATCTTGATCTCCATGATCACGTCGCGACCGTCGTTGGGGTCGCGCGGGATGAGCAGCCGACGCAGGCGCTCGGCCATCTGCTCGAGTTCCGCCGTGAGCGACGGCAGTTCCTCGGCGAACGACTCGTCTTCTGCCGCCATCTCGGTCGCGGCCGCCACGTCGTCGCTCAACTTCGTCCAGCGGTTGTACGCGTCGACGATTCGACTGAGCTCCGCGTAGCGCCGATTGACCTTCTTGGACCTGGCCGGGTTGGAGTGGAGCTCCGGATCAGCCAGCTGTTCCTGTAGATCCTCGTGCTCGGCCAGCAGGGTGGTTACTGACTCGAACACGATCTAGTCTTCCTTGCTCCCCGACGCTCCTGGAAGCGACTTCTGGATCTTCATGAGGAACTCGACGTTCGACTGGGTGTCTTTCAACTGGGTCAGCACGAGCTCGAGCGCCTGCTGGGTCTCGAGTCCGGCGAGCGCCCGACGCAGCTTCCAGCTGATCTTGGTCTCGTCGACGCCCATGAGCATCTCTTCGCGGCGCGTGCCCGAGGCGTTGACATCCACGGCAGGGAAGATGCGCTTGTCTGCCAGCTGACGAGACAGGCGAAGCTCCATGTTGCCGGTGCCCTTGAACTCCTCGAAGATGACCTCGTCCATCTTGGACCCGGTCTCCACGAGCGCGGTCGCGAGGATGGTGAGCGAGCCGCCGTCCTCGATGTTGCGCGCTGCACCGAAGAAACGCTTCGGCGGGTAGAGAGCGGATGAGTCGACGCCACCGGAGAGGATACGACCGGATGCCGGAGCAGCCAGGTTGTATGCCCGGCCGAGGCGGGTGATCGAGTCGAGCAGCACGACGACGTCGTGGCCGAGTTCGACGAGGCGCTTGGCGCGCTCGATGGCGAGCTCCGCGACCGTGGTGTGGTCTTCGGCTGGACGGTCGAAGGTGGAGGCGATGACCTCACCCTTCACCGTGCGCTGCATGTCGGTGACCTCTTCCGGACGCTCATCGACCAGAACGACCATGAGGTGAACCTCCGGGTTGTTCTTGGCGATGGCGTTGGCGATGGCCTGCAGCACGAGGGTCTTGCCCGCCTTGGGCGGCGAGACGATGAGGCCGCGCTGGCCCTTGCCGATCGGCGACACGAGGTCGATGATGCGGGTGGTGAGCTTGCTCGGCTCGGTCTCGAGACGCAGGCGCTCGGTCGGGTAGAGCGGGGTCAGCTTGCCGAACTCGACGCGCTCAGCGGCCTGCTCGACGGCGAGACCGTTGACGGAGTCGATCTTGACGATCGCGTTGTACTTCTGGCGACCGTTGTTGTCGTTCTCGCGCGGCTGGCGGATGGCACCGACGATCGCGTCGCCCTTGCGCAGGTTGTACTTCTTGACCTGGCCGAGGGAGACGTAGACGTCGTTGTTGCCGGGCAGGTAGCCGCTGGTGCGAACGAAGGCGTAGTTGTCGAGGACGTCGAGGATGCCGGCGACCGGGATGAGCACGTCATCCTCGGTGATCTCCGGCTCGAAGTCGTCGTTCGAGCCCGACCCGCGACGCTTGCGGTCGCGGTAGCGGTTGCGTCCGCCGCGCTCACTGTCCTGCTCGTTCTGCTGGCGATCATTGCCTCGGTTACCGCGGTTGTTGTTGCGGTTGCCGCCGTCGCCACCGGACTGGTCGTCGTTCTGCTGGCGGTCGCCCTGCTGGTTCTGCTGGCGGTCGCCCTGGCCGCGGTCACCGCGGTTGCGGTTGCGGCTGCGGGAGTTGCGGGACTGCTGTGCGCCGTCGCCTGAGCCGTCATCCGCTCGCTCGCCGCGCTGGACAGCACCGTCGTGGGAATCGTGGGAATCGTGCGAGTCGTGCGCGCCGTCCGCCTGGGCTGCGTCGCCTCGCGAATGCTCTGCACCGGAGTTGTCTGCGCGCGCATGCTCGGAACGAGCGTTGTCGTCCTGCGCCTCGCGCTCGGCCTCCTGGCCCGGGATGCGGTCGAGGCCGCTCTCGCCCTGGTTGACGTGGCCCGAAGCCGAGCGGCGGCCGCGCGGGGCCTTCTTCTCGGTGGCGGGAGCATCCGTTGTGGTCTCGGTCGTGGTCTCGGCGCGGGAGTCGATGCTCGCGCCCGCGGTGCTGGCCGCAGGTGCCACGGGCTCGCTGTGGGCAGGGCTCGCGACGTCGATCACGGGCGCGGCCGCGGTGTCGACGACAGCAGTCGTGACCCGGCGCGAAGCACGCTTCTTGACCGCGGTCTCCGCTGGAGCCTGGGCGTCTGAAGCCGGGGCATCCTGAGAATCGGAGTGTGAGTTGTTCTGGATCTCGGAGATTGCGTCCACGAGTTCTCCTTTACGAAGTTTGGTAGCGCCGCTGACGCCGAGCTCGGTCGCGAGAGCCTGAAGCTCTGCGACGCGAAGTCCGGTCAGATCGGCACTCGAGTTCGGCCGATCGGCACGAACAGTGAGGTCAGTCACTAAGAGGGTTCCTTTCCCCTGGTGAGTGGATGTCCGGGATGTGGATACCCCTACAGGAGAGCTGTTCGCACTTCACTGCGTGAACTGTGCGGTTGCGCAGTAAACACGTGCGAGTGGGCGATTGCTGGTGATGTGCACACTGGGATTCGAACTAATTCGGGATTTCTACCGGGTGCATCATCACTGTAGCACCTTTGAAGTCGACGGCGAGCAGCAGCGGCTGCCAGGGTGTTCCGTCGTGTTGCTCCACGAGCTCGGCGGCCACGAGCCGCTCGGCCGGGTCGCTGCAGAGCACGAGGATCGACGGCCCGGCGCCCGACACGACGGCGGCATGACCCTCCGCGCGCAGCTCGGTGATGAGGGAGTCCGTGTCTGGCATGGCGCTCGCGCGATAGCTCTGGTGCAGCCGATCCTCGGTCGCGGCGAGCAGCAGCTCGGGGCTCTGG
Organism: Parafrigoribacterium humi; assembly: GCF_040227205.1. Taxonomy (NCBI): domain Bacteria; kingdom Bacillati; phylum Actinomycetota; class Actinomycetes; order Micrococcales; family Microbacteriaceae; genus Parafrigoribacterium; species Parafrigoribacterium humi. Next base: position 137,593 of record NZ_JBELOA010000006.1, read on the forward strand.
ATGAGCGCGGCGATGAGCAGCGCAGAGCGCGAGACGTTGAAGATGGCGTCCGCGTGCGGCACGGAGAGCGGGCGCAGGCTGCGCGCAAGCTCCGTGGACATCGTGCCCTGGGGCACGGCGATCAGGGGCGACACCCCTCGGTGCACGATGAGCTTCTTGTGCTGCGGGCCGTCATCCGTGGTCCAGGCGATCGTGAGGCCCCCGAAGAGCGCGGGTGCGACGTTGTCGGGGTGACCCTCGAGCTCGGTGGCGAGCGAGAGCAGCATCCCGGAGTCGATGTCGACGATGCCAGCGAGCAGCCCCTTGGCCGCCATGATCCCGGAGACGATGGCCGCACCGGATGACCCGAGGCCACGCCCGTGCGGGATCGAGTTGTGCGCGACCAGGTTCAGCCCCGGCATCTGCTGCCCGACCGCGGCAAAGGTGTGAGCGATGGCGCGCACCACGAGATTGCTCTCGTCTGTCGGAACCTCACCCTCGCCGACACCGGTGACCTGCACCGTCGCGCCGGGCTCCGGGCGCACGCTGACCGTCAGGATGTCATAGAGCGAGAGAGCGAGTCCGAGCGTGTCGAACCCCGGGCCCAGGTTCGCGGTCGTCGCCGGAACCTTGACCGTGACGGCTCGGCCGGCCAGGCCCGCCGGTGCGGTTGTGGTCATGCACTCACTTTCGCGAGGCCGAGCACGCCGGCGATCTCGTCGGTGTCCACGGGAACCACGGTCGGCTTCACGTCCGCACCGTCCGGGGTGCGAAGAGCCCACTGCGGGTCCTTGAGGCCGTGGCCCGTGACGGTGAGCACGACCCGGGCATCCTTCGGGATCTCGCCCGCGGCGGAACGTTCGAGCAGTCCGGCGACGCTGATCGCGGAGGCCGGCTCGACGAAGATGCCCACCTCGGAGGCCAGGATGCGATACGCCTCGAGGATGCGCTCATCCGAGATCGCACCGAAGTATCCGTCGCTCGCGTCGTGGGCCGCCGTGGCCAGTGCCCAGGATGCCGGGTTGCCGATTCGGATGGCGCTCGCGATCGTCTCCGGCTCCTTGATCACGTGCCCGCGCACGATCGGCGCGCTGCCCTCGGCCTGGAAGCCGAACATCCGCGGAAGCCTGGTGGTTGCACCGCGCTCGAGCTCTTCGCTGTAGCCGCGGAAGTATGCGGTGTAGTTGCCCGCGTTGCCGACGGGGACGATGTGGAAGTCCGGAGCATCCTCGAGCACCTCGACGATCTCGAACGCCGCCGTCTTCTGGCCGCTGATGCGGTCGGGGTTGACCGAGTTGACCAGGTGCACCGGGTAGTCCTTGGCCAGTTCGCGCGCGATCTCAAGGCAGTCGTCGAAGTTGCCCTGCACCTGCAGCAGCTGTGCGCCGTGCGCGATCGCCTGGGCGAGCTTGCCCATCGCGATCTTGCCCTCCGGTACGAGCACGGCCGCGGTGATGCCGGCGTGGGTGGCATAGGCGGCGGCGGACGCCGAGGTGTTGCCGGTGGAGGCGCAGATGACGGCCTTCGCACCCTGCTCAACGGCCTTCGAGACGGCCATGGTCATCCCGCGGTCCTTGAACGACCCGGTCGGGTTCATGCCCTCGTACTTGACCCAGACCTTGGCGCCGGTGCGCGCGGAGAGAGCCGGCGCGGGAATCAGCGGTGTTCCGCCTTCGCCCAGGGTGACGATGGGCGTGCTGTCCGAGATGTTCAGACGATCGGCGTATTCGCGCAGAACCCCGCGCCACTGCTGTGCCATTAGATACCTTCTACTCTTAATACTGAGGTGACAGAATTCACGACGTCGCTCGCTTCGAGGGCTGTGACCGTCGCGGAGAGATCGGATTCGGATGCCTTGTGGGTGCCAATCACAAGGGTAGCGGTGGCTGAGCCACCATCGGCACGCACCGACTGCTCCACGGCCTCGACCGAGACGCCGTGCTTGCTGAACATCGCGGCGACGGCGGCGAGAACGCCGGGCTTGTCGATCACGCTGAGGGTGATGCGGTAGCGCGTCGTGATGCTCGAGATGGGCAGGATGGGCAGGTTCGCGTGCGTCGACTCTGCGACGCCGGGGCCGCCGATGACGTGCCTGCGCGCGGCCGAGACGAGGTCGCCGAGAACAGCGGATGCCGTCTCCTTGCCGCCCGCCCCCGCGCCGTAGAACATGAGGTCGCCCGCGGCCTCGGCCTCGACGAACACCGCATTCTTGGCGCCGCGCACCGCCGCGAGCGGATGGTCGCGGGGAACGAGCGCGGGGTAGACCCTGGCCGAGACGCCCTCGTGGCCGGTGATGGCATCCGTCAGTCGCTCGCTGATCGAGAGCAGCTTGACGACGTACCCGGCCTTGCGGGCCTCCTCGACCTGCTGCAGGGTGACGGTCGTGATTCCCTCGCGGTGGACCTTCTCGAGCGGCACCGTGGTGTGGAAGGCCAGACTCGCGAGAATCGCGGTCTTCTGGGCGGCGTCGTGCCCCTCGATGTCTGCTGACGGGTCTGACTTCTCTGCGTAACCGAGGTCGGTCGCCGTGGCGAGGGCGGCATCGAGGCTCTCCCCCTCGCTGTCCATGCGGTCGAGGATGAAGTTGGTCGTGCCGTTGACGATGCCGAGGATGCGCTTGATGCGGTCACCCGCGAGGCTGTCGCGCAGCGGGCGGATGATCGGGATGGCACCGGCCACGGCCGCCTCGTAGTAGAGCTGGGCGCCGACCTGCTCCGCGGCCTCGAACAGCTCCTGGCCGTGCGTGGCGAGAAGTGCCTTGTTACCCGTGATGACGTCCGCGCCCGAGTTGAGCGCCTGCAGGATGTAGCTGCGCGCGGGCTCGAGACCACCCATGAGTTCGATGACGATGTCCGCGCCGAGGATGAGCGACTCGGCTTCGGTCGTGATGAGTTCCTGCGGCAGGTGCGCAGTGCGTGCGGCCTGCGGGTCGCGCACCGCGATCCCCACGAGTTCGAGGCCCGCACCCGCCCGCTGCGCGAGTTCCTCACCATGCTTCAGCAGCAGGGACGCCACCTGGGCGCCCACGGAGCCCGCCCCGAGAAGGGCGACTCGCAGATTGCGGTACTCGATCATGGTGTGTCTTCTTTCGTCAGCCCTGCATCTCGTGAAAGCAGGTCGGCTTCGGTTTCGCCGCGCACGATGACGCGCGCCGTTCCATCCACGACGGCCACCACCGGCGGCCTTCCGAGGTAGTTGTAGTTGCTCGCGAGCGACCAGCAGTACGCGCCGGTCGCGGGCACGGCGAGCACGTCGCCCGGGCGCACGTCGCCCGGCAGGTAGTCCGCGTGCACGACGATGTCACCGCTCTCGCAGTGCTTGCCGGCGATGCGCACGAGGGCCGGCTCGGCATCCGAAGTGCGGCCTGCGATGCGCACGGTGTAGTCGGCCGCGTAGAGGGCGGGACGCACGTTGTCGCTCATGCCGCCGTCGACACTCACGTACTTGCGGATGGCGCTGCTCTCGCCCGCAGAGACCTCCACGTCTTTGACCGTGCCAGCCGTGTAGAGCGTCGTGGTGGACGGTCCGACGATGGCTCGCCCGGGTTCCACCGCGACGACGGGAACCGGGATGCCAAGCCTCGCGCACTCCGCGGCCACGATGTCCGCGAGCCTGGCCGCGATCTCCTCGAGCGGCAGGGCGACATCGACACTCGTATACGCGATCCCGAAGCCGCCGCCGAGGTTGAGTTCCGGAATCGGCCCACCCTCGAGCAGGCCTGCATGGAGCGTCAGCAGGCGGGTGGCCGCCTCCGCGAAGCCCTCGGAGTCGAAGATCTGCGATCCGATGTGCGAGTGAAGGCCGAGGAATTCGAGCTCGGGGTGTGCGCGGATCGCGGCCACCGCATCCGCTGCCTCGCTCAGTGCGATGCCGAACTTCTGGTCTTCGCGCGCGGTAGCCAGGTATTCGTGGGTGTGCGCGTGTACTCCGCTGTTGACCCGGAGTCGCACGGGCTGCACGACACCGTGACGCGCGGCAACAGCAGCGATCCGCTCGATCTCGATGATGCTATCGATGACGAGCACGCCGACGCCGACGCCGACCGCGCGGTCGATCTCGACGAGAGACTTGTTGTTGCCGTGAAAACCGAGCCTCGACGGCGCGATGCCCGCGGCGAGCGCGACCGCGAGCTCGCCGCCCGTGCACACGTCGATGTTGAGCCCCGCCTCGGCCACCCAGCGGGCCACCTCCGCGCTGAGGAACGCCTTGCCCGCGTAGTAGACCTTGGCCGCGGAGCCGACGCGGGCGAATTCGCGGGAGAAGGACTCGTGCGCCGAGGCCGCTCGTCCACGGACATCCGCCTCGTCGATGACGTAGACCGGCGTACCGAACTGCTCGGCGATCGAGACGGCATCGAGCCCGGCGATCTCGAGCCGACCGGACGCGTCGCGAGTCGCGTTCCGCGACCAGACCGTCGAGGCGAGCGCGTTCGCGTCTGCGGGGTGGACCAACCACTCCGGGGCGAGCGGATTGAGAGTCAAAGGGGAACCTCACGGGAGTCTGCGAATGATGCGGTGCGAACCTGGCACGGTTCCTGAAGTCCCCTGAATCTTATTACGAGACCTCGGTGCGCCCCGGATCGAGCCGCGCGGGGGATCTCCGACAGCTACGTCGAGGGCTTGTCCCCTGCCTTCGCCTCCGGCTCGCAACTTCCCTTGCTGGAGAGCGTCTTGCTGTTCAGCTTCACGTTCTCGGCAGAGACGGTGATCTGGATGGACTTGCCCTCGACATAGACGCTCTCGAGCGTGAAGCCCTTGGGAAGCAGCGGCGCGATGCAGATCGAATGGCTGGCGAAGAGAGACTCCGCGAGGGAGCCGAACGCGGATTTCTTGAGCTCCTCGGCCGTGAAGTCGAGGTTGTTGATGACGATGGAGTTGGGCGTGAGCTGCAGCTTGCCCTTGCTCGCCGAGGGCGTGAACTCGATGCCCACGGGCAGCGAGAACCCGCCGATGGTCACCTCCGTGCCGAGGATGACCTTGCTGTCTTTGATGGTGATCTGCTTCGGCGACAGGCCGGGAACCGTGGAGAACAGCGCCTTCAGTGCCGTCTGATCGGTGACGAAGACCACGCGCAGGAGCCTCGTCGGCTTGCTCGTGTCGAGTGGGATGTCCGCCGCCGTGAGCTGCGCAGAGCCGGAGAGAGCCCCGAGAGTCACTCGTGCCACCCCGACGTCGACCCGATCGAGGCTGCCGGAGATGAGCTGGTACAGCACGGAGGTTCCGCCGACGCTCACGTCGATAGGCGTGCTGGCCGGCACGTCGAGAGAGGTGCGCACCTGGCTCTCGATCTTGTCTGCAACGAGGCCCCGCGCCGCGTTGTCTGCGACGATCACGCCGACGACGATCAGGGAGACGATGCCCGCCGTCAGAACGAACCGCAACGAGGTGCCCACTCGGCGCTTGCGCTTCGGCGGCTTCGTCTTCGGCTTCGGCGAGGGCGTCACGGGCTACATTCTGGCTGGTGCTGATACTCCCAGCAAGCCCAGGCCGTTGCGCAGCACCTGGCCGGTCGCGTCGTTCAGCCACAGCCGGGTGCGGTGCAGATCGGTCACCGGCTCGTCGCCGAGCGGCGTGACCCTGCAGTTGTCGTACCAGCGGTGGTAGGCGCCCGCGAGCTCCTCGAGGTAACGGGCGATGCGATGCGGCTCACGCAGTTCGGCCGCCTGCACGAGCACTCGCGTGTATTCGCCGAGGATGCCGAGGAGGTTGTTCTCGGTCTCGTGGGTCAGCAGCTCCGGGGCGAACGCACTGCGGTCGACGCCGGCGGCCGCCGCGTTGTTCGCCACCGAATTGGTGCGCGCGTGCGCGTACTGCACGTAGAAGACGGGGTTGTCGTTGGTGCGACGCCCGAGCAGGTCGAGGTCGATGTCCAGCTGCGAGTCGGTCGAACTGCGCACCATCGCGTAGCGTCCGGCATCCACCCCGACCGCCTCGACCAGGTCTTCGAGCGTCACGACGGTGCCCGCGCGCTTGCTCATCCGCACCGGTTCCCCGTTGCGCATGAGGTTGACCAGCTGGCCGATCATGATCTCGAGGTTGACACCGGGCACATCACCGAACGCGGCGGTCATGGCCATCATCCGCTTGACATAGCCGTGGTGGTCGGCGCCGAGCATGATGATGTTGCGCTCGAAGCCACGCTCACGCTTGTTGAGGTGGTAGGCGAGGTCACCAGAGATGTAGGCCGCCTCGCCGTCGCTCTTGATGACGACGCGATCCTTGTCGTCCCCGAACTCGGTCGTGCGCAGCCAGGTGGCTCCGTCCTTCTCGTAGATGTGCCCGAGATCGCGCAGTCGCGCAATCGCGCGCTCGACCGAGCCGCTCTCGTGCAGCTCGTTCTCATGGAAGTACACGTCGAAGTCCACGCCGAAGTCGTGCAGGCTCGCCTTGATGTCTCCGAACATGAAGTCGACACCGAATGATCGGAATACCTCCTGCGCGTCCTCGCGAGACAGCGCGGAAAGGTCACCCGTGTAGCTCGCGACCACGCGATCCTTGATGTCGGCGATGTACTGGCCCGCATAGCCGTCCTCCGGCGCGGGCTCGCCGAAGTAGCTCGCGAGCAGGCTGCGGGCGAAGCGGTCGATCTGCGCGCCGTGGTCGTTGAAGTAGTACTCACGCGTGACGAGGCCGCCCTGTGCCTGGAATATGCGCGCGAGGCTGTCGCCGACAGCGGCCCAGCGCACTCCGCCGATGTGGATGGGGCCGGTGGGGTTCGCGGAGACGAACTCGAGGTTGATCGTGACGCCCTCGTAGAGCGTGCCGCGACCGAAGGCCTCGCCCTGCTCGACGATGGTCTTCGCGAGGGCGCCCGCGGCAGCGGCATCCAGCCTGATGTTGATGAATCCGGGGCCGGCGACCTCGACGGATGCGACACCATCGACCGCTTCGAGGCCCGCAGCGAAGTCTGCCGCGAGCTCGCGCGGAGCGAGTCCGAGCGGCTTGGCGAGCTTCATGGCGATGTTCGCGGCCCAGTCGCCGTGGTCACGGTTCTTGGGGCGTTCGAGCGCCACGTCCGCCAACTCGATCGGGGCGGGCGGAACGGCACCCCGGCGCTCGAGCACAGCGTTCACGATCGACAGAAGCTGGGCGGAGAGTTGCGCTGGAGTCACGGGAAGCGATTCTATCGTGCGGCCCGCGCGCGCCCTCGCGGCCGAGCGCGGGGTCGTGGGTGAGAATTGGCTGCGACGACACAGGGGGATCCGATGGCACTCAGCGCTCACAGCTTCACGATGCGGGCCGCAGCGGTGGCGACCATCGGCGCTCTCGCGCTTTTCGGCCTGGCCGGGTGCAAGGCCGAGACGGACACGCAGTCCTCGTCGACCACGCACTCCCCTCGTGCGACCTCGCCGAGTTCCGCGAGCGCCACGCCAAATGCCGTAGCGAGCCCGACGACAGCACCGGCTCCGACTCGCGCGCCGGGCACTCCCGTCGGCGTGGCCTGCGCCTCGTTCCTCACCCCGCAGGTCGTGTACGACTTCAACCCCAACACCAGCCTGCAGCCTGCATACAAGCCTGCGGCGGGCAGCGACGGTGCGACGGCGCTGTCGTTCAAGGGCATCTCCTGTGGCCTGGTCAACGACAGCAGCGGTGTCGTCACCTCGGTGAGCATTGCGCACCCCGGGGCATCCGATCTCACCGCACTCAAGAGCGCCGCGGCCAGGGGTGCGGCGACGTCGGGACTCGGCGACGCGGCGTACTTCAGCACGAACGGCCAGGTCGGCCAGCTCCAGGTGTTCATGGGCCCGTACTGGATCTCCACGAGCTCGGTGTTCTTCGGCACCGCGGACGACGCGCGGGGGCTCGTCACCGCGGCGCTCTCCGCGGTGAAGTAACCCGCCACTCCCTCCTCTTGAGCCCATCGGATCGTTGGCGATTCCCGCCCTTCCCACGCGTTTTTAGGGCGGATTTCGCCAACAATGCGGATGCACGCGAGGCAACCGGGCTGGGGTAACCTTGGTCAGTACTCCTGGCCCCCATAGCTCAGGGGATAGAGCACTGCCCTCCGGAGGCAGGGGCCGCAGTTCGAATCTGCGTGGGGGCACCTTCTTTCTCGCACGCAGGCATGGCTTCTCCCCCACAGGCATGGCGCGCGTCCCTCGCCTGCGGCCTGTCTTGCGGCCCCGCTCGTAGCATGGGGCTGTGACCTCCCTTTCGCGCCGCGACCTCCTCGCTCTGGGCGCGGTCGGCGCGGTCGGCGTCGTCACGGCCGGATGCACGCAGGACGAGCCGAAGAATCCGCGGCCCATGCCCATCGCGCCATCAACACCGAAGCAGCCCACCACCTGGGACGAGCTCGCCGACGCGGTCACCGGAACGCTCTCGCGGCCCGGCGATGAGGACTACGACACCGTGCGGCTGGTGCAGAATCCGCGCTTCGACACCGCGAGGCCCCTCGGGGTGCTGACCGTGGCATCCGCGACAGACGTCGCCACCGCACTCGCGTTCGCGAGAGCGAAAGACGTTCCCCTCGCCCTGCGTTCCGGTGGGCACAGCTACACCGGCTGGTCGTCCGGAGGCGCAGCAGGCACCGACATGCCGCCGTCTCTTGTCATCGACACGCGCGGCATGACCGACGTGACCATGCACAACGACAACACGGTGACGGTGCAGGCGGGGGTCTCGCTCGTGCAGCTGTACACCGCGCTCGGCAACTCGGGCAGGGCGATCGCCGCCGGGTCGTGCGCGACGGTCGGGGCCACGGGGCTCATCCTCGGCGGAGGCGTCGGCGTGCTCACCCGCGCCTACGGGCTGAGCTGCGACGCGCTGACAGCCGTGGAGATCGTGACGGCGGACGGCACGCTGCGAACGGCGACCGCGACGAAGGATCCGGAGCTGTTCTGGGCGTGCCGCGGTGGCGGTGGCGGCCATCTCGGCGTCGTCACCTCGCTGACGCTCGACACGCAGCCCGCGCCCAACGTGACCATGTTCTCCCTGCAATGGCCGTTCTCCTCCGCCGCGGATGTCGTGAGCGCCTGGCAGCGCTGGGCGCCCCAGGCAGACCCGAGGCTGTGGTCAACTCTCAAACTGCTCAGCGGCACGAACTACACCGACGGCCCGGGCCTCTTTCTCTCGGGAACCTGGATCGGCCCGAAATCGGACCTCGCCGTGCAGCTCGCGCCGCTCCTCACCGAGGTCGGAACTACGCCGACGCGCAACTCGGCAACGACGAAGAACTACCTCGATGCGATGATGAGCTACGCGGGCTGCGGCACCATCCCGCTCGCCCAGTGCCAGACGGGCGTCGGCGGCAGGCTCCACCGCGAGTCGTTCTCCGCGACCTCGCACGTGCCGTATCGCGAACTCAACTCCGTCGGGATCGACACGATGCTCGCCCAAGTCGTTGCGGCATCCGCCGTGCCCGGCCTGCGGGAGGGTGGAATCTCGATGGATGCCCTCGGCGGCAAGGTGCGCGACCTCGCCCCCGGTGCCACGGCCTTCCCGCATCGCACCGCCCTCATGACCGTGCAGTACACCGCGACCTTCGCGAACGGAACTGATCCCGCGCCCTACGACGCCTACGTGCGCGGGTTCCGCTCCGCGCTCGTACCGGAGTGGGGCGACGGCGCCTACGTGAACTATCCGGATGCGAGCCTGCCCGACCCCGCCGCATCCTATTTCGGCGACAACGCGCCTCGCCTCGCCGCGGCGCGCGCGAAGTACGACCCGAACGGCCTCTTCACCCAGCCCCAGGCCTACTGACCCCCCATCCGCCCCTTCTCCCGTGGTGGTGGTCGCCCAAATGAAGGAGTGGAGCGCTCCCACGGGAAGGGTGCCCCCGGAATACCGGGCCTCGGCGCGCTTCGCTCCTTCATTTGGGCGAAACACGGGCGGAGAGGTCGGGACGGGACACAAGGGCGCGGCCGATCAGAGGCCGAGGACGGCCTTCGCGATGAGGAAGTAGATCACGAGCCCGCTCGCGTCGACGAAGGTGCTGATGAACGGCGCGGACACGATCGCCGGGTCGACTCTCGCCGCACGCGCGCCGAGCGGGATGGCCCCGCCGACCGCGGCCGCGAGAGTGCCGATCGCGGTGACAGTCAGAAGCAGCACGAGCGCGATGCTCGGCCCCACCAGGAACAGCGCAGGTACGAACCCCAACAGCCCGAGCGTCCCACCGAGCATGATGCCGACCCGCAGCTCGCGAAACAGCACTCGAAGCAGGTCTTTAGGCCGCACCTCGTCGAGTGCGAGCGCCCTCGTGAGCGTCGTCGCCGCCTGCGATCCGATGTTGCCGCCCGCGCCGATCAGCATCGGGATGAACAGCGCGAGCGCCAGGGACTGCTGCAGCGTGGGCGCAAAGGTGTCCTGCACCGCGACCGTGAGCGAGGATGCCGCCACGAGCACGAACAGCCACACCACGCGGCTGCGCACAACCGCGAACAGTCGCGCAGACAGATAGGGCTGACGCAGCGGCTCCGCGCCACCGGTGCGGGCCGCATCTTCAGCTTCGGCGTCCGCGAGGATCTCTGCGGCGTCATCGAAGGTGAACAGGCCGACCAGGCGGTTCTCGGAGTCGACGACGGCGGTGGCGATCACGTCCGCCTCGACGACGCGGCGCGCTGCGGCCTCCTGTGGATCGGTCGCGCTGATCAGGATCGGGTCGTGCATGAGGTCGGCGACCACGGCATCCGGGTCGGCCAGCAGCAGGTCGCGCAGCTCGATCGCACCGACGACGACGCGACTGGGCCCCGCGACGGGCAGGAAGTAGATGGTCTCCGCAGCCTCCCCCGCGGCACGCACGTGCTCGAGGGCCGCTCCCGCGGTCATCGTCGAGAGCACCTTGATGTATTCGGGACTCATGCGGCGGCCGACGCTGCGCGGCGGGTACCCGAGCAGGGTCGCGGTCAGCTCTCGTTCGCGCCGGGAGAGGCCCTGCAGGAGTCTCCTCGCCACGTTGGCCGGCAGTTCGTCCAGGAGGCCGACCCGGTCATCCGGATCGAGTTCTTCGAACAGCTGCCCGACACGCTCGTCGCGCAGGCTGCCGAGAAGCTCGCTCGCGAGTCCGTTGTCGAGGGTCTCGAACACGGCGAGGGCACGGTCCTTGGGCAGCAGGCGAAACAGCAGCGCCCGCCGTGCAGAGGAGACGCGGCCCATGAGCGCGACGATCTCGCCGACCCGCACCTCGTCGAGGGCGCGCCGCAACTCGCGAAGATCGCCGACGTCGCCGTCTTCGAGCAGGTCGAGTGCGGTCTGTTCTGCCATGGCTGCCCTCCCACCGTTCAGGGTACCGACAGATGCACGCGCCGCCCGGCAGCACGGATGCGCGCCGGATGCAGCAGAGTGGAACCGTGCAGCTTTCCATCGTCATCGCGCCGGATTCGTTCAAGGGCTCCCTGCCCGCACGCGAGGTCGCCGAGGCCATCGCCGACGGTTGGCACTCGGTGCGCCCGGACGACACGATCCGTTCGATCCCCCAGGCGGATGGCGGCGAGGGCACACTGGACGCCATCGAGGCCGCGGTGACCGGCTCGGTTCGTCGCGACGCGGGGCTCGTGACCGGCCCGGACGGCAGGCCCGTGCGCGGCGAGTGGCTCGAACTGCCCGGCAGGGTTGCGGTGGTCGAGCTCGCCCAGATGTGCGGGCTGCCGCTCATGAAGGCCCTCGACCCGATCGGTGCGACGACTTACGGGCTGGGGCAGGTCATTCGGGCGGCCCTCGCATCGGGCGCGCGTCGCCTGGTGATCGGTCTCGGCGGATCCGCGTCGACGGATGGCGGGGCCGGTGCGCTTGCGGCCCTCGGACTCGCTGCGCAGGGCGGCGAGCTCCGCGCGGGCGGACTGGGCAGCATCGTCACCCTCGACCGGAGCAGGCTGCTCGCGCCGCCGGAGGACGTCGTGCTGCTGAGTGACGTCACGAATCCGCTGCTCGGGCAGAACGGCGCCGCCGCCGTGTACGGGCCGCAGAAGGGTGCGAGGCCCGACCAGGTCGAATCGCTGGATGCCGCACTCGCCCGTTTTTCCGGACTGCTCGGCGGCGACCCCGCGCAGCCGGGTGCGGGGGCTGCGGGCGGCACGGCGTACGGGTTCTCGACGGCCTGGGGCGCCACGATCGAGCCGGGCGCGGCCTATCTCTCCACGCTCACGGGCCTCCCGGATGCCGTGGCCCGGGCGGACCTGCTCCTCACGGGAGAGGGCCGCTTCGACGCCACCTCGGCGGAGGGCAAGCTCGTCGGGCAGCTCATCGGGCTCGCCGGTGAACATGGGGTCGCGGCCGGTGTGATTGCCGGACAGCTCGCGGTGCCGCCGGTCGACGCTGATGGCGAGCCGCTCTGGGCGGCGTCGCTCGCAGAGCTTGCCGGCACGACTGAGGCCGCGATGGCCGACCCCGCACGCTGGCTGCGCGTCGCGGGCGCGGAAGCGGCGCGGGCAGTGCCGCTGGCCGAGTAGGCCGACCGCGGCCGTATCGAGGCCGGGACGCGGTGCGACTTCCAGCAGGCAAGTGCTGCCGAAAAGGAGGAGAAAGCGCACGAGCAGACACGAAAGTTCCTTCATTCCGTGTCACACCGCGAAAAGTTCCTCCGTCCTCGTTACTCGACCGAGCGGGAACCGGGGGCCTCGATACGCTCGTTCCTGGCTACTCGACATTGAGGATAGTGGTGGTGGTTCCGGGGCCGGTCTGACCTGCTACTCGACAGACTCGCTCTTGGTGATGTCATTCGCTGGATTTGTCGGC